>CAMHMJ010000001.1 GCA_946186185.1 uncultured Treponema sp.
ATATCTGGTGGTTTCGAGAACCTCAACCACCGCAAACTTTTCTTTTTGGACAGCCTCTTCTTTTATCTGTAAATTACCGTGTATTCGTGTACGTTTCGTACGGTTTCGCCGTCAATCTGAAGGGCTATGGCGCGGTTGGCTTCAACCTTGACTTCGTGGCCGGTGTAAAAGTCCAGCATCTTCTTGTGCTTTACGTGTTCACCTTTGAATACCGACGGGAATGCGATTAAGGTTCCCAATTTGCTCCAGTTGTGCCAGACAACACAGGTAACGGTCTTTTCTTTGTTCAACCGGTCCTGTTCAGGGGCAATAATCATTCCGCCGCCGTAGTACTTCCCGATCATCGCCGGTGCAAGCCACACGTTTTTGTAGGTTTTTGTGTTTCCGTCAACTGTTACTTTTGCAGTAAACGGCTTGAACTTTCCTAAAAGCCCCATGATTGCGATTCCCGCATAGTTTACCGGCTCGTCTGATTTTTCGCGAAGCTCGTCTCCAACTTCACAGCAGTAGCCGTCAATTCCGTAGCCGATTCCGTTAATAAAACGTTTTTCCATGCCGTTTACCTTTACAATCGGAAGGCTTCCCATAAACTGATTAAGCGGAATCAGTCCCTTTTCATCTTTGAAAGCGGCTGTGTCGGAGGCAAAGTCGTTTCCGCTTCCGGCGCTGTACAGGCTGACCTTCTGGGAAAGCTTTAAGTCGTATACCTCGTTGATAAAGCGGGAAACAGTTCCGTCTCCGCCTACAATGATGATTTCGTCATCTTCCTTGAGCCCCTGAATAAAGGACTTTGTGTCAGAAATTTCCCGGATGTCACGGAAGGTCTTTTCTGCCTGTGGTGTGCCAGATGCAGCTTCGGAAAGCTTTTTTTCCAGTTCGGCCCTGGCTTCTTCTCCCTTTTTATTGTTTGAAAGCGGGTTGTACAAAATGTAAATCATTTTTCATCTCCTGTGTAAGGCCGCTGGCGGCCGGTGTTTTATAGCAAAGTAATCGAGTTTACTGCGTAAACATCGCATTAAAAGAATTGCAAAGCAATTTTTAGGCAGACCCGTTCAGGGCCTTTTTTACAAGGTTTTCTATTTCTTCGCTCAGGGCCTGGGTTCCTTTTTCCTGAACCTCCTGAAGGGAATATACTTTGATGATGTCAAAATAAACATGGGTTTTCTTAAGCGGAAAGTTTTTGTGAATGCTCTGAGTGTTTCGGGTAACTCCCACAACCACCGGGCAGCCGGCTCTTTCTGCAATTTTAAAAACTCCCGGCTTGAAGGGAAGAAGATTTCCGTCCGTGCTTCTTGTGCCCTCCGGAAAAATCCCGATGGAGCAGATTCTATTCGAAATAAGGCCGGTGGTTTTGTGAATCATTTCGATGGCACTTCGGCCAACGCCCCGTTCCAGTCTGATGTAACAGTTTCTTTTTATAAGACGCCCCCCCATGGGAATCTTGAAATTTTCAGGCTTTGAAACAAATGCAAGGCGGTTTTTATTTCCAAAGCAGATGCTGTGAATCATATTGTCAAATTTGCTGATATGGTTTGAAACAAAAAGAAAGTTTCCCTCCGGCAGAGAAAGGCTTTCAGACTTTACGGCAGTTTCCGGGGTGGCAGGGTCACTTCGAGCTTCTTCAGTCTGTGCTTTTTCTGCTTTAGACTCACCGGGATTCAGAGAGGCACTTCCTTCATTAAAATGGATTTTTACCCGGGCCATTCTGCAGATGATTCTGTAGCCGAAGTTCAAAAGGGAATAGGAAAACCGAGACGGGCAGGTGTATTCTTTTTTAATGCTGTAAAAGCGGGTAACAAAAAAGATAAAAATCCACGCCAGCAGGTAGAAGGAAAAGTCCAGTGCAATTACAGAGACTGCACACAAACCTGCAATCTGCAGAACGGGCAAAACTGTTTGAAATTCCATAGAATCCATTATACCACAGAATTTGCTTTTTCAATTGCCAAAGTTCAAGAAATTTCCTAATATGACCCTATGGAAGAAAAACGAAATACTGGTGATAACGGCGCTTTCTGCAGTAAAAAAAACGCCGGCTCTGGCGAAAAAATTGACAATCGATGTAACAATAACTGCATTGAAATCCTCGATTCAACCCTTCGGGACGGTGCCCAGGGAGAAGGAATCAGTTTTTCCGTTCAGGACAAAATTCATATCTGTCAGGCCCTGGATGAACTGGGTGTTTCGTATATTGAGGCCGGAAATCCGGGCAGCAATCCAAAGGATATGGAATTCTTCCAGGAAATGAAAAAGGTTCCGCTGAAAAATGCACAGCTTTGTGCTTTTGGAGCAACCCGCAGAAAGGACATCAAATGCAGCGAGGACACAAACCTTCAGTGCCTTCTTTCTGCCGGAACAGAAATGGTTGTAATTTTTGGAAAATCCTGGGCTTTCCAGGTAACGGATATTTTAAGGACTACTCTTGAAGAAAATCTTCTTATGATAAAGGAAACCTGTGCTTTCCTTAAGGCAAACGGCCGCCGGGTAATTTACGACGCCGAGCATTTTTTTACAGGCTATCAGGATAATCCGGAATATGCACTTAAAACCCTTCAGGCGGCCTTAGAGGGAGGAGCAGAAGTTCTCTGCCTCTGCGAAACCAAGGGCGGCTGCATGATGAGCGACATGAGCGAAATCGTAAAGGATGTTGTTTCCCGCTTTGGCGTAAAAATCGGAATCCACTGCCACAATGATTCAGGGCTTGCGGTTGCCAATACAATTCTTGCTGTTCAGAGTGGCGCCGTTCATGTTCAGGGTACTTTGCTGGGTTTTGGTGAGCGGACGGGAAACGCAAACCTAAGCTGTATCATCCCGAATCTTGAATTAAAGCTGGGCTACAAAACCGTTGGGGAAGAAAAAATAAAGAATCTTACGGCAATTTCAAAGCGGGTTGCTGAAATTACAAATATTTCCCTTAATCCGCAGCTTCCCTATGTGGGAGCAGGGGCTTTCAGCCACAAGGCGGGAATGCACATCGATGCGGTTCTGAAAAATCCTGAGGCCTACGAGCATATTTCACCGGAATCAGTTGGAAATGCCAGGGTTTTCCTTATGAGCGAGGTTGCGGGGCGTGCCACCATCATCGAAAAGCTTTCCAAAATCGATCCGGCCATTTCAAAGGACAGCGCCATGGTTCGGGAAGTTATGGCAAAGATGAAGCAGCTGGAGTTTGAAGGCTACCAGTTTGAAGGTGCGGACGGAAGCTTTGAGCTTCTTGCAAGAAAAATCATCGGCCGCTACCAGCCGTTTTTCAAGCTTCACTACTACCAGACAAACGGCGTAAATCCTCGGCCGGAAGACGGAGTCTGCGCCTGTGCCCAGATAAAGCTGGAGGTTGACGGTCAGATTGAAGTTACTGCGGGAGAAGGGGACGGACCTGTAAACGCCCTTGATATTGCTCTTCGAAAAGCCCTTAGCCGTTTTTACCCGTCGGTTTCGCAAATCCGCCTTATCGACTACAAGGTTCGAGTTCTTGACGGTTCCGGAACGGACAGCCGGGTCCGGGTTCTGATTGAAAGCACGGACGGAGTTCGGGAATGGACAACGGTCGGCGTTTCAAGCGATATTATGGAGGCCTCCTGGCTTGCCCTCTGCGATTCCTTTGAGTTCAAGCTTATTAAGGACATCGAGCGCCACTTAAGAAGATAGATTTTCTGTTTTTTTATATTCAGGGGCGGAAACGGTCGCGCATGGCGCTCCCTTGAGTCACCTACGGATGTTCCAGGGCTCGCTCATTCCGCTCGGTGCTCCACTTCGTGCCTTTCCGGCACTCCGTTCCCCACGGCTGAACCCTGTTCGCCCCCTTCCATATCCGCCGCCGGTACGGTTCCTTAAAACAGGGTTTCTCTTCCAAACTCCCTGACTTCCCCTTCTTTCAGGTCTTCCGGAAGTTTTAGTTTTCCGCAGCCGGTTCGCCGCAGGAGCACAACTTCGTTTCCAATTTTAGAAAACATCCGTCTGATTTGCCGGAACTTTCCTTCTTCAATCCTAATTTCTGCCTGATTTTCAGAAAGAAACGAGAGGGCGGCAGGCTTTGTTTTAAAGGCTTTTCCCTTCTTGAATTCTTCAAGTTCAAGTCCGGTCTGGAACTCTTTAATATATTTTTCCTGTTCCGCCGGGTGAACTGCGGTTTTAAGCTCAACATAATAGGTTTTTGAAATATGGGTTTCGGGGCGTGTAACAAAATTGGAAAATTTTCCATTTGTGGTAAAAAGTAAAAGCCCGCAGGAATCAATATCCAGCCGCCCGATGGAGTGGAGCTTTCCTGGCTTCTGCTCTTCAGCCTCCTTAAGGTATTTTTCCGGAATCAGCGAGTACACATTTTTATTCCAGCCCTCTCCGGTGGTGCAGACATAGTTTTCAGGCTTATTCATCATAAGGTAGAGGTGTTTTTTATTAGGAAGGGCGGTGTCGTTCACAGAAATTTTATCCGCTTCTATATCGGCTTTTTCTTCTCTGTCTGAAACCGGCTTTCCGTTTATGCAGACTTCGTGGCTTTTAATAAAATTCGCAAATGCCCGGTTGGAGCAGATTCCGTATTTTTCAAGAATGTGGTCTATTGGCTCCAGAAATGCGTCTGTGTACAATTTGGCTTTTTCCATAGGAACATAATAGCTGTAGGGAAAGGGATTTTCAAGAAAGTGTAAGGAAAATTGAGGAATTAAAAGTATAACAAAATATTATATTTAAATTCGGGTATTTTCTCTGTTCTGAATTACTATAATTAACTGCAGGAAGAAAAACTCTCTTTTATTTTATTAAATACCATTAACATTCGCTTATTAGAATATCCTGAAAACCGGCCGGCAGGATGTTCAAAGAAATCTTATTTTTTTTCGACTCATTATTCAAATTACTATTTTTAATGTTTTCTTTACCTGCGGAAAGCCTAAAAATTAATCAGGAGAAAAACATGAAGAAGTTTTCATTTAAGGATTTTGTTGAACTTGATACAAAATCTCTCTTAAAAGTAAACGGTGGGAGCTGCGGTTCTATCAGCGGCTCAAGCAGTTCAAACAGCTCTGGAGGCGGAGGAGGACAAGGGCCGTCCAGTGCCTCTGGAAATCCATCCGGAGCTTCAGGTGGTTCTGGAAATTCCAGTGGTTCCGGAGGAGGTGGTTCTGATAGTAAAAAGTCAAACGGCGGGAATGGAAATATATTTACAGGTTATCGATATGGAGACAGCCCTAAAACATCAAAAACAAATACCGGCCAGAAATCTAATGCAACAGAAAGCGTTTCCTCTGGAAAAACTGAAAGTGGAAAAAGCAGCACTGAAACAGTTTCAATATCTTTGGGAGGCAGTGCTTTTTATGACGGTGGCACTAAAAGCAGCGGAAAAGGTTCTTCAGGTTCAAGCTGTAACCAGAGCGGAAGTAATGGAGGTGGACACGGTTCTTCTGTTACAAGCAGCAATCCAGGTGGTTCTACAGGTACCGGGAACGGAGCAGGTATTTCTGTCGGACAAAATAGTGCAGGCGGAACCTGCGGCGGTAAAAGTTCTCAAAGCAATACTGTGAACCTTAATCCGGGTGATATTGGAAAAATCGGCACTGACAAGCAGTCAGAACTTGATGTACCTTCCGCTGTGGAAAAGCCAGAAGCTTCCTCAAAACTTCCTTCTTCCGGTAAGTTTGCCCAGATTACCGACGGAACCTATCAGGATATGCTTACAATGCAGTATTATAAGGACGAGAATAATCTTGATATTATTCCTCAAGTTCTTGATCCATCTGTTATTAAAGACTGGTTTGATAGAGAAATGAACGGGGACATGAGATTCTCTGAAAAAGGCTGCCTGATTACAGCTGTAACGAAAATCATTTCAGAATTGACCGGAAAGAAAACTTTAAGAGATGTTAATGATATTATTGATGTATCCCCTGCTGATGGATTATTATCGAATAGAGAAATTCAGAATGCAATTAATTATTATTTGGATAACGCCTTTGGTGATATATTTGATGTAAAATCTACTGATACTCGTAATTCTGAATTATCGTTGAATGATATAGAAACTGCTTCAACACAAGGAAATGGAACTACTTTTGTTTTGGGACATTCATCTGATTGTTACGGTGGTCATTGGGTTGTGCTGGAAGGATATAATACAAATGAAAATGGTGTTATTACTTTCAATTATGATGGAACAAGCATTAATGATGACGGTCGAACATATGTTTATGGAAAAGATAATTTTAACGAATCTAAAAAAACATTCACCATCGACAGAATTCAAACCTATACTATTTATAAAAAATAAAACATAATCAGAAGGAACTGCTTTCTATAATGAGCAGTTCCTTCTGATAAAAAGGAGACCAAACATGAAAAATAAGCGTTTTGTACTTTTTCCCCTTATTTTAATTTTACTTATATCATGCACAAATAAGCAGGAACAACAGTTTACTTATAAGAAAATTACTACATACCCGGACAAAATAGAGATTGGCAGAAATAGCGGGAATTATCTTTTTGCGACTGACATTGCTCACAATACTCAAATTATTTATGTCTGTGAAGACGAACATGATTATTCCAGTGAACACTTATTGAATAGAATCTATGAGATAAAAAAAGGTTATAAAAAGGGAAGAGCTGATTTTGTTGATATTGTTGAACTTGGGAAGGAAAAAACATATAAGCATAGTAAAACTTTCAATGCAAATTATGAAATGTGGCTTGATGTTTATTATACAAATTACAGAGATGTTTATGATGATTTTAATCCTGATTTTGATAAGACGAAGGATAATTTTCTATATCAAAAAATTGGAGATTATACAGGTAATCTTGAAATAGGTAAAAACTCAAAAAATCAAGTTCTTGCAACAGATATGGATAATAAAATTCAAGTTATATTTGTATGTGAATATCTTGAAGATTATTCTGTATCTCAATTATTAAAGAAAATAAAATATGCTGATACCGTTTGGAGAGAACAGTCTCCAGAGGTTGTTGAACGATGGTTTTCAAGAATTGCAACACCATGGCCTTCAGAGTCTTTTAAACATGAAAAGGCTTATGACGCACATTTTAACATCGAACTTGATAAATACTACGTAAACTATCGTGATGTCTACGGCTACTTCAATGAGTAAAGCATCACTTTAATGACGGGGGCCGATATTCCCTCTATACTGAATAGAGAGGTGGCGTATGAAGGTTTTGGTAATTCCGGATGTTCATGGTTCTCACGAATGGGAGGCTGCAAGGCGGAGCGGGCCGGCAGATTACGATTATGTGGTTTTTCTTGGGGACTATTTTGATTCCTGGGAAAACGAATGGCCTGATCAGGGAGAGAATTTTAGGAAAATTTGTGCGTTTGTCCGGGAAGATACTGAGCACAGAAAGCTTCTTCTGGGAAATCACGACTGGAGTTATCTGAGCCGCACTAAGTATGGTTCCGGGGTGTCCGGGCATCAGAACAGTCACATAGATGAAATCAGGACGCTGCTTTCGGAAAACCACGATATTCTGGACATAAAGTCTCGGGAGTTTGCAGCGGCTGATTATTCAAAGGAAAGTGCCTTAAAAAATCTTTCGGAAGCCTTTGGAGAAAAGCTTTCGGAACGGTATTACAGGATGTTTTTTTAGTCATAGACAAGAGCTGAAGGCTTTGCAAATTTAAATAATTTTCCTTGAAAATAGCATAAAATCGAATTAAAATATTATGTATGAATGATACAGCAAAAAAATGCGGACTTATTTACTCTTCAGATTTTAAATGCATTTTCGGAATTGATACGGACTCTTCTGAATTCCGCGGAACCGTGCCTGGTGGTGCGGTGCGGATAGAAGAAGATGCCTTTTCGTGCTGTGAGCTTACCGAGATAATTCTGCCGGATTCAGTTCAGGAAACGGGTGCAAACCTTTTCTGCAACTCAACAAAGCTTGAACATGTAAAGTTGCCTTCCGGTTTGAAGCAGCTGTCGCCGTTTATGTTCTGCGGCTGTTCTTCCCTCAAAAAAGTGGATATGCCTCTTGAAGTTGAGGATTTTCCGGAGGGGCTTTTTGCTGACTGTTCTTCCCTTGAAGAAATACCTTTCCGCGCCGGAATTAAAAATCTTCCGGAAGGCGTTTTTTCCGGCTGTTCTTCCATAACCAGCCTTGTAATTCCAGAAACCGTTGAAAAAATTGCAGCAGATTCAATTACCGGCTGTACAAAATTGCGGACAATTGTTCTTCCTGCCAGTTTAAAGGAGTTTGAAGACGGCGCAATCAAAGACTGCCCTTCAATTTCACGAATCCGTATTTCGGACGACAATAATCTTTTCTTTACAGACGAGGAAGGAACTGTTTTATATAGAAGAAAAGCGGATGGAACCGGAGTTCCTGTTTTCCAGGTAACTGACCGGGTTCAGAGTGAAATTCCTACCTTCTCGGAAATTGACGAAGAAGAGAATCCTTCCATTATTTCATATGAAAATGAAGAGGAAGAATCTGACGAGGAATCAATTCTTTTCCAGAAGGAAGAAGAAGATGGCCCTGAAATTTCCGGCAATGATGAATCAGAGAATGGGGGATCTGACGACGAGGTAACAGATGTCAGTCCTCTGGAGGACATATCTGACGAAAATATAATTCAAGATAAAGAGGAAACCAAAGTTATGAGCGATGAAAATACAACTTTAACTTCCGATATGGAAGCGCGGCTCAGGGAAATCATGGGTCAGGAAAAACAGTATGGTGAAGGTGAATTTACCATCATGGATATTCCAGAGGCCTCTGAGGAAGAAATTCAGGCAAACATTCTTGAAGCCAGTGGTGAGCATCCTGATTTTGAACGAACAATGGAAATTCCTCTGCCGATGAAACCGGTTCCTGCTTCAGAAAGTGATGAACCTGAAAAATCTATGGAAGAAAAAATTGCAGAAATCATCGAACAGAACCAGGGACAGCCGGGCTTTTCAATTATGGATATTCCTGCAGCCAGTCAGCGTGAAATTGAGGAAGACCGCATCGTTTCTGAAGGAGACTTTGCTGCCGGTGTTGAAGATGACGAAGCTGAAATTCCTGAAATTCCGGAAGCACAGCTTAAGGCAACGGAAGCCCTCTACGAGGATGATGAAAAGGCCGTTATGCACAACCTGTTCTTTGAAGCAAAGAAGGTTGAGCAGATTAACCTTGACTACGAAGCCGTTGAACAGAACATCCTCTATGTTTTTGCACAGGAGCTTGCAAACGGTCAGTTTGGAAAGATTTTCTCCAAGCGGCTTGTAAAATGTGCAAACCGCCTTGCCCAGATTCACAAATATTCAAGTATTTTCTTCTTCTCCGGCGTAAATCTGGATAACGAAAAGTTCAAGAACCAGTTTACCCGCTACATGGAAGACAAGAACGTTCTGATTGCCTGCTCTGCCGGAACTCTTGGAACCCTGGACGAGCACACAAAGATTTTTGCTGCCTGCGCCCATGTTCCGCTTGATAAAGAAAAAATGGACGAGCAGGTTCGTCTTGCCCGTTCTTCTGAACCATGCTGCTTAAAGCTTTTGATTCAGGACAATCTTGCAGAATAGCAGACCAGACTACTGGCTGACAGAAAAATACGACCGGCTTTCCTGAGGGAGAGCCGGTTTTTTTTGAAAAGAGATTCTACGCGCTCTATAATTGAATTTCTGGCGGAAAGGGCATATAATCGATTTAATTTTTATTTCTCTCAGGAGCATTATATGGCAAAAAAATCGGACAACGCTTGCTGTGGTGTTGCACGCGCACCTCATCGTTCACTTTATTACGCTTCAGGTTACACTGATGAAGAACTTGCTCAGCCGATGGTTGGTATCATCTGCGCTAAAAACGAACTTATTCCTGGTCACATTGAGCTTGACCGCATTGCAGAAGCTGTAAAGGCCGGCGTCCGCATGGCTGGCGGTACTCCAATCGAATTCCCTGCAATCGGTGTCTGCGACGGTATTGCAATGGGTCACGAAGGAATGAAATATTCTCTTGTTACCCGGGAACTTATTGCCGACTCAATTGAATGTGTTACAAAGGCTCATCAGTTTGACGCTCTTGTTATGATTCCTAACTGCGATAAAATCGTTCCTGGTATGCTTATGGCCGCTGCCCGCCTTGATTTACCGACTGTATTTGTTTCAGGCGGTCCTATGATGCCGGGTCACCTTCCTGGAAATGATGCAACAAACCCTTATTCCGGCAGAAACCTTTCTTTGACTGATATGTTTGAAGCCGTTGGTGCTCTTGCCGTTGGAAAAATCAACGAGGCTCAGCTTAAGGAAATGGAGCACTGTGCCTGCCCTGGCTGTGGTGCCTGCTCCGGAATGTTCACCGCTAACTCAATGAACTGTCTTACTGAGGTTCTTGGTCTTGGTCTTCCTGGAAACGGAACAATTCCTGCCGTAACCGGTGAACGAATTGCCCTTGCAAAGCATGCCGGCATGGCTGTTATGAACCTTTACAAAAAGGGAATCACTGCCCGCCAGATGATGACTGCTGAAAACTTCAAGAACGCTCTTGCCGCTGATATGGCTCTGGGCTGTTCTTCAAATACTATGCTTCATGTTCCTGCAATCATGCACGAAGCTGGCCTTACACTTGATCTTCACGAGGTAAACGAGATTTCCAACAGAACTCCGAACCTCTGTCACCTTGCTCCGGCTGGTCACACCTTTATGTGTGAATTGAACGATGCCGGCGGTGTTCAGGCTGTTCTTGCAGAGCTTGCAAAGAAGAACCTTATCAATACTTCACTTATTACTGCAACCGGAAAAACCATTGCAGAAAATATCAAGGGCGTTAAAAACCGAAATCCGGAAATCTTGCGCCCGATTGAAAATCCTTTCAGCGACAACGGCGGTATAGCAATTCTCTTTGGAAACCTTGCTCCAAACGGAACTGTAGTAAAACGCTCTGCCTGCGCAAAGGAACTTATGCTTCACACAGGTCCTGCCCGGGTTTTCAACGATGAAGAAGAAGCAATGGCTGCCGTTCAGAAGGCTCAGATTAAGCCGGGTGATGTTGTTGTAATCCGCTACGAAGGTCCAAAGGGAGGACCGGGAATGCGTGAAATGCTTGCCGTTACTGCCGCTCTTGCAGGTCAGGGCCTGGATAAACAGGTTGCCCTTATTACAGACGGCCGCTTCAGCGGAGCTACCCGCGGAGCTTCTTTGGGACACTGTTCTCCGGAAGCAGCTGTTGGCGGACCAATCGCCCTTGTTGAAGAAGGGGACAAAATCACCCTGGACATCAACAACTACAAGATTCACCTTGATGTAAGCGATGAAGAGCTTGAGCGCCGCCGCGCCAACTGGAAGGCTCCTGAGCCGAAGGTAAAGACCGGCTACCTTGCACGATACGCTAAGCTGGTTTCATCAGCAGACAAAGGTGCGATTTTAGAGTAGGTAGCAACCTTCAGCGAGTTTGTGCCTTGCACAAACTCGGTAAGTTCGCGAAGCGAACGACCAGATAAAGGCGCGATTTTAGAGTAATGTTACTAAAAGTATCGCCCCTGTAAACTGCTTTTTATGGCTTGTTTTCCCTTTTTGTGTCAGATTTCTGCAACTGATTTTTGCAGGAATCTTCAGGGAGGGAAAATGAGCAGGCTTCAAACTTCTTATCACTTCAAATTATTTTTTATATTTTCTTTTTTTGTTTTAATTTCATCAAAATCTTTATATGCGGAAAAGGTCTGCCCCGAAAACGGGTCTCCTGAATATCAGCTGGAACTGGTTCAGGGCAATTTAAGCCGGAAGGATGTAAACTCTTTTGACAGGCTCATTATGAATCCTTATTCAAAGCCGCTGGATTATGCGGGAACAGGCTTTGTGGCTCTTTCAGTTTTGACTCCGGTTTTATTATTTGCCTTGCCCGATGCTTTTTGTATTAACGATGTCTGGAAAATCGGATTTGAATATGTGCAGACAATGGGGCTTGCCTACCTTACAAAGGAGCTTGTAAAAATGAATGTGGATCGGGCGCGCCCTTATATGTATTTTGACGGTTCGCCACTGGAGAAGTTTAATGACGGGGACTGGAACGATTCATTCTTTTCAGGGCACACCACATTGAGTTTTTCAGCGGCGACTTTTACTTCAATTGTGTATTCCCGGTATTTTCCGGAGTCCCGCTATAAGCCCCTGGTGATTGGACTTTCCTATTCTCTGGCGGCGGTAACAGCAGTGTTAAGGGTTTCCAGCGGAAATCATTTTATGACCGATGTTCTGTTCGGAGCAGTGGCGGGCTGTGGAATTGGACTTGTGGTTCCGCTTTTGAATTCCCTGTGGTTTAAGCCTTCTGTAAAAAATCGCAATTTTCTGGATCATGAACAGAAAGCCTCGGTGAGTGTCAGCCTTTTACCCCAGAAGTGTAGTCTCTCTCTGTCATTAAGCCTTTAGATTCAGGCTTTCAGGTTTTTGCCGGAATGTGTTATAATTATTTCATGGAATTTAACATAAAACTTCAGCAGCTCAGAACCAAAAAAGGTTTCACTCAGGAGCAGCTTGCAGAAAAAGTCTGTGTTTCCAGAGTTGCCGTTTCAAAATGGGAGTCTGGCCGCGGTTATCCTAATCTTGATTCCCTTAAGATGCTTGCAAAAGTTTTTGATGTTACGATTGATGACCTTCTTTCATCTGAAGAATTGCTTGATATCGCAGAAGCGCAGAATAAGAATAAATCGGACGTGTTACGGAGTCTGATGTTTGGAATTGCGGACTGTATGACTCTGCTTTTGTTTTTGCTTCCCCTATTTGCAAACCGCTTAAACGATGAAATTGCTGCAGTATCCCTTTTAAATCTCAAACTCAAAAATGAAGCCGTAAAACTGATTTTTGTTATACTTGTTTGTGTAAATGGGATTCTGGGTTTTGCAGAACTGGCCTTTCAGAATCTGCAGAAGGGATGGAAAAAGACTTGTGAACTGATCCTTTCGGGCGCTTTCAGTTCTATGGGGGTTGTCCTATCCTGTCTGATGAACCAGCCGTATACTTGTGTGTATTATTTTGCGCTTTTTCTAATAAAGATTCTGGTTTCGTTTAGAACCGGGGCCGGCATGACAAGTGTTTTCTGCGGAGAAAGGGGGAAGAACTTGTAAAATGCAGATGGATACTACTAAAAATCGCAAAAACTTTAACATTCTTAAGCGCATCCTTTTTATTCTGATTCAGTGCACCTGGGGACTTGGGGCCACGGCAATGGGATTTCTGTATTTTCTTGCAAATATCCGCTGTCCTCACAGATTCTACCGCGGCGCAATTGAAACCCAGTGGAAAAACGGGATGATGGGTCTGAGTCTTGGACTTTTTATTTTCACTCCTTCCTGCGACTATGATAATCGCCATGAAGTTGACAACTACAATCGAACGAAGGTTCACGAGTACGGCCACTGCTTTCAGTCAATTTTGCTGGGTCCTTTCTATCTTTTTGTGGGAATCATTTCTACGTCCTGGGCGATGATACCGTTTTTTTACAAGCTGCGGGAGCGGAAGAATATCCCCTATACAGCTTGCTTTGTGGAAAGCTGGGCAAGCCGCTGGGGAGAACTGGTTACAGGGGAAGAGGCTTTTTGGGGATAAGAATACTTGTTTTTACGCCAACTCTTTTCCGCAAAGAAAATCTATTGCATTGATATGGCGGACTCCGTTGTAATCTTTGTTTGGGGTTTTATCCATTGTTATAAGAAAACGCGGATAAGAATCACCGATTTTTGAGAAAGGCTTGAGCTCTCTTTCAAGAGTTTCTTGATTTTTTACGCTTTCTGCGACCTGAATATAATTTATGCTATCAGGATTTTTTGCCACAAAGTCAATTTCCAGGTCGACGATTTTTCCGGTGTAGAGTTCATATTTTCGGCGCTTGAGTTCAAGAAAAACCAGGGTTTCAAGGATGTGTCCGGTATCGATGTTTCTGTAACCTAAAAGCATGTTCCTGAGGCCTGTGTCGGCGATGTAATATTTTGAGAGCGTCTTCAGGTATTCTTTTCCTTTGATATCATAGCGCCCCACCTTGTAGACCATAAAGCATTCTTCAAGATAATGCATGTAATTTTCTACCGTTGGCTGGCTGACTTTTCGACCGCTGGAAGTGAGGGTGTCGCTTATTTTTTTTGAGGTACAAATATTTGCTGTGTTTGCAAACATAAAGCGGATTACAGCTTCAAGGATTGAAATATCATTAATCTGATGACGCTTTGAAATATCCTTCAAAAGAATGGTATTATAAACACCGTTAAGATATTGATTTATATTCTGTTCGTCATTTTTCAGCTGGACTGTAAAGGGAAGGCTTCCATAACGGACATAATCAAAATAGCATTGTTCAAGATTCTGATTATCCATTCCGTTTTCACTTCGTTCATGCAGATACTCAGTAAAAGAAAATGGCTGCATGTCGATTGTGACATAACGGCCGCTTAAAAGAGTGGCAAGTTCACCGCTCAAAAGGTCAGAGTTTGAACCGGTTATGTAAATATCAGTATTTTTTTTATTAAACAGTGAATCAACGGCTTTCTGAAAACCAGGACAAAGCTGAACTTCATCCAGAAAAATATAGGTCATTTTGTCTGAAAGCTGAGATTTTACGGTTTCATAGAGAGTTTTATAATCCAGGAGAGCTTCGTTTTCAATTTCATCAAGACGGTAAAAAATAATCTGATTTTCGGAAATTCCGTCAGCCTTGAATTTTTCTATGAGCTGCTCCATCAAAAAGGATTTTCCGCATCGTCTGAGACCGGTGAGAACTTTTATAACCTGCTTGTCTTTGAACGCATAGACTTGTTCAAAATAATCGTTTCGTATTGTCATACTTTTAAAAGTGTACTTTGAAAACTTCAAAAAATCAAGAGTTTTCAAAATAGACTTTGAAAACTTTAAAAAATCAAAAGTTTTCTAAATGTACTTTGAAAACTTCTTGCTGCTTTCGCATTTTTCTGGTGTGTCCGAAAATCTTTCACTCTCGTTCAATTTCACCCTTTTTCTCTACGATTTTTCTCCAGATTTATTCAATTTCCCGCTTATTCTCCCCGCTTATTCTCCCTGCTTATTCTCCACACTTATTCTCCATCTTTTAAAGCTCCCCAATTTTCTGCTATAATACACTCCGGTGAGTTTTATATGAAGCGATTTTCCCTGTTGCTTTTAATTTTGAAAAGTTAAGAATATAAGAAAGGACTTTAATTATGATTCAGATTTTTGGTACAAACAAGAGCTTTGACTGCAAGGCGGCTCAGCGATTTTTTAAGGAGCGCCGGATTGAATTTCAGTTTATCGATTTGAAGGAAAAGGAAATGTCCCGTGGCGAGTTTGATTCTGTGGTTACAGCCCTTTCCCGAATTGAAGGCGGACGGGACGGGGCTCTTGAAGCATTGATTGATAAAGCTTCAAAAGACTACACCAGCATTGCCTATCTTGACGACAGCGAAAAGGAAGACAAGCTTTTTGAAAATCAGGCAAAACTGATGAAGCAGCCGGTGTGCCGTAACAAAAACGGCGGAAAGGTTGAAGCAACTGCCGGCATGCAGCAGAAAATTTGGGAAGGCTGGAAGTAAACTGAACGCGGAGAGAATTATGGAAGAAAAAGCAAAGATTTGTAATATTCACTGTACGGCCTGTAACGGTCCTGCAAAATACGATATTCTGTCACATTTTTACAAATGCCAGTACTGCGGCGGAAAGGTTGGGGTGGACGAGGCCATTAAGGCTAATCAGGGCTTTCGCTCCATTCAGAAGCAGAAGTTGAACGAATCTCTGGAAAACTTTGAGCTTGAAACCTCCACCTGTACGGGCTGCGGAGCCGAAATTGTTTTTGATAAGGGGGACGCAATTTCTCACTGCGCCTTCTGCGGCCGGGAGCTTGTGCGGGAAGAGTACGTAAAGCTAAAAGATATTCCGGAGCTCATAATTCCCTTTTCCATTACTAAAGACGAGGCCAAGGATCTTCTTTCCCAATGGTGCAAAAAAAATCACTCCAAAAAGGAAGCCCGGGAAATCCTTAAAAATGCTGACAAAATCACCGGATGTTATCTTCCTTACGAGCTGGTAAAGGGGCCGGTGTACTGTTTTGTTTCCCGCTTTGAAGAAGGGGGCACTTACGAGTGCGACGGTTATGTTGACGGAATTTTTGTAAACTGTTCTAAAAATCTTGATAACCTTCTTTTGGACGGAATGGAGCCTTACAATCTTGATGAAATTACTGAGTTTGATTTTGCCTATGTTGCAGGCCATCAGGTGAAGGTTCCCGACATTACCGGAAGCGAGCTCAGCGGCCGAATCGCCGGCGAAGTTGAACAGGAGTACAGGCCCATTGTTCAGAGAACCCTTGAAACCAGGATTGTGAATGTGGACGTTGGAACCCGCAGCGTAGTCCGGATGCCGGTTCTCCTTCCTGTTTATTACATTTCCTTTGGAAAATATATGGCCGCGGTAAACGGGCAGACCGGCAAGGTCAGCGTCCGCTCAATTCACGATTCTTTCTATTATACAACGCCCTGGTGGATTCGGGCCACTTCTGCCACCAACATCACAATGGCAACTATAATGCTGGGAATGAAGCTTTTCGGGGCTCAGAAGGATTTACTTGTAACGGCGGGCTTATGTCTCTGGGCATTTTTCATTATCGTTATGCTTTGTGCTTACAGCGACAGGAAGCAGAAGTGGTTTAAAATAAAGAGAAAGCCGCGGATTTTTACGTCGAAGGGCGGGCCTTATGTGAGGGAGGAGGTTTTCCCCGGAAAACCAGCCTGCCTTGTTCAGTCCGGCAAAAAGCTTAAAAAGCCTGAAATTTCAAAGCCGGTATTCGTGATGGATATCGACGGAGAGGAAATGCCGGTTGTTATCCGGTTTACAACCCTTGACCGGATTATCAGCGTTCTTTTCAAGTCGGCGCTGGTTCTGTTTTTCCCTGTAATCGTGGCGCTTTTTGTAAACGGCTTTAAGTTTTCTCAAATCTGGCTTGGGGGCTCTGCGGTCTGGTTCTGCCTTACGGTGCCTCTCATTCCGGTTTTTATCGTAAAATACGGCCGCATGGAGCTTTACGACAATCCCTGGATTTTCATCATTCAGAAAAACGGCCGGAAAAAGCGCTATCACAACCACAAGCATCCTGCTCTGGCGGATCTTTTCGGCCTCTATTCAGAAAATAGTTATAAGAACCGCTATGAAAAGTACGGTAAAAACGGCGGCCTCCGTCAGGTTCCAAAGAGCAGGCAGAAGAAAAACTCCGGCGAGGGCGGAAAGTCCGGCTCCGGAAAAAACGGAAAAATTAATAAAGGAATTTTCGGTTCAGGTGTAACTGTAAAGGAGCTTTTTACTTTTATTCTAAAAGCACTTTTTAAACCGAAGCTTTGCTTTGTAGTCTGGGGAATAATCATTGTGTTCTGTACGATGGTTCACCTTACTGCATTCGGAAA
The DNA here is from genome assembly GCA_946186185.1 of uncultured Treponema sp. Lineage (GTDB taxonomy): Bacteria > Spirochaetota > Spirochaetia > Treponematales > Treponemataceae > Treponema_D. The sequence goes on from CAMHMJ010000001.1 coordinate 17,363, forward strand.
GCCGGAAGAAGATGTAAAAACAAATGAGAGCTCTGTGGAATACCACAGTACCCTGGAGAGAAGCTGGTACCACAATACGGCATTACCGTGTAGAATAGAATTTGTAGATGAGTAGAGCATCCTGCGGGAATCTGCTTTTCAACATAAAAAATAGGAGAGAGTGAAAATGAGTGACTCAAATCTTTTTAAAATCGAAAATCTTTCTGATGAAGAGAAAAACTTTATTGCGGTGTATCTTACCTGGCCGGAAGAGCCGGTGGAGTACGATGTAATCGATACGCTTTTAAGCGGAACCGACCACATTATCCAGTCCCTTCTGGATAAAGGCGTGCTGACCTACGAGGATGACGAAATGTTCCACCTGGACGCCGAAATGGCCTCAAGCCTCAGAAGCCAGCTGGACTTCAGCAAAGTGGATTTTTCTGAGTATCTCTGGAATATCAAAAAAAATGTTGTGTTCAATTCCGTAAAGCAGCACTATACCCAGAATTATTCTGCTCATATTGCAGAAAGCCTGATTAAATACAAGATTTCCCATGACCTGGAGCTGTTTCAGGGCTTTTTGAACGCCCTTTACAATAATAACGACAAGATTTTAACCACCTTCCCGGAGCCGGATTATTCAGACCTGGTAAAAACTCTGGAAGAGAAGGCAGAACCCCTGGAGCTGGCGGATTTTTACAATGCACAGGCCAGGGTAATGCTTTTCAGAAAAAATCTGGATGAGGCAAAGGCCCTTTACCTTAAAGGAATCGAAGTAACGGACAAAATCGGCGGAAGCGAGGAAAGCCTTTCTGCAAAATCCACGATTCTGAACAATCTTGGCTATCTTGAAGAAGAGCTTGAAGATCCGGAATCGGCATACGAACACTACAAGGAAGCGGTTGAAATTGACAAAAAGCTTTCCGAAACCGAGGAAAACCTTTCAAATCTTGCAGATCATCTTGGAAATCTTGCGGTTTTTGAAAATCGTCTTGGAAACAAAGAGGCCTGCAAAGCACGAATCAAAGAAACCCTTGAAATACGCCGAAAGCTTCCTGAGCTTCCTAAAAACATGAACGACATGGTGGACATGCTCTACGGCTTAAGTTCCATTGAACTTTGTGAAAATGATTTTGAGTCTGCCAAAGCCCACAAGGAAGAAGCCCTTTCTCTGGAACGAAAAATCGACGAAAAGGTGCCTGACCTGCCTCAGAATCTCCAGAACCTTGCCCGGGAACTCAACAGCCTTGCAATGATTGAAAACAAGCTTGGAAATCTTGAAAAAGCCCGAGACTACATGGAAGAGCAGGTTGAACTCAGAAAGGAAAAGTTCCCGGAATCTCCGAACTTCCTTGAACGCCTTGTAAATGCCCTTTACGGCCTTAGTATCGTTGAAAGCAATCTTGAAGATGAAGAAGCGTCTGAAAGTCACAGACAGGAAGCCCTTGAAATTGCCAGAGAAATCGGTCACGACGAGTGGATAAAGACACTGGAAGGCTAGAAAACTTGTGTTGGCTTGAAACCGGCTTCCGGCTTCAAGCCGCAGTTTGAAGGAATGTATGCATTTTGTTCAGTCAAAAACAATTCTTAACCGCAACGGAATGAATATCTACCGGGGCTGTTCTCACGGATGCATTTACTGCGACTCCCGGAGCAAATGCTATCATTTTGACCACGAATTCGAAGATATTGAAGTGAAGCAGAATGCGCCGGAGCTTCTGATTGAGGCTCTCCGGAAAAAGCGGAAGAAGTGTATGATTGGAACCGGCAGCATGACGGATCCTTATATTCCTCTTGAAAAGGAGCTTTGTCTTACCCGGCGCTGCCTTGAGATTATTGACCGTTATGATTTTGGGGCAGCGGTTCTTACTAAGTCAGACCTTGTGCTCCGGGATCTGGATATTCTGGAGCGCATAAACCGGAAAAGCCGCGCCGTAGTTCAGATGACCCTTACAACCGCTGACGACCAGCTTTGTCGCAAAATTGAACCGGGAGTCTGTCCAACAAGCCGCCGTTTTGAAGTTCTATGTGAATGCCGGGACAGGGGAATTCCTACGGCGGTCTGGCTGAGTCCTTTTCTGCCATTTATTAACGATACGCAGGAGAATATTGATGCTCTGCTGGATTACTGTGTCCGGGCCGGGGTTCAGGCGGTTCTCTGTTTCGGTATCGGGCTGACACTTCGGGAGGGAAACCGGGAATATTTTTATTCTGCCCTGGACAGGTTTTCCCGGGAAAACAATGAAAATAATGAAAACAATGGGCCGGAAAAACTCCAGCTTTCAGGCCTTAAAGAGCGCTACATCAGAACCTTCGGCGAAAGCTACATCGTTTCAAGCCCCAACCATAACAGCCTTATGAGGCGGATTAGTGAAGTTTGCCGGAAAAACAATATTCTTCTGGGAACGGATTCAGTTTTCAAATGGCTGCAGGAGTTTCCGGAAGATAAACTGCAGCCCAGCCTGTTCTGATTTCCATTTTTTCAGCCTGTTATGAGTTGCGGACGCTCATTATATACGCCCAGCCTGTTCTAAAAGTTCTCCGCATACTCTTTTTTAAGAATCTCGTACAAATTCTGATAAGTTGTTTCGCCGCTGTAGAAATTTTCGTAAGAAATTTCCAGATCCACCGGAACGCCGCCGTCAATACAGATATAATTTCCTTCAGAGTCCAGGACGCACATTTCCAATGCGCTGCTTGTCTGGAAAAGAGCACCGTCTGCAGTTTGAGTGAATTTTACCATTGCTGCGCCGCCGCCGCTTTGTTTTCCAATAATTTTTGCAAGATTTTGATATTTGCATTGTGCAGCTAAAGCATTTGCACAGGAGAATGAAAACTCGCTTGTAAGAACATAAAAGTTATACCCGGATTTTACAAGCTCCTTTCCGTTTTCATCTTCCACAGTAAAGAAAAACTTCGTAACTGAGTTATCTATATAATTTTTCACCGGAAGATAAACAGATGCGCTCTTGTTAAGAAAAAGTAAATTAAGTAAGAAATTTATAACAGCTCCACCGCCATTGCAGGAAACATCAAAAACTACGTTTTGAACTGAAGAATGTTTTGCAATGTCATCAAAGGAAGCTCTTAAGAATGCATAGGTATTCTGTTCTGCGAGCTTGCTTAAATCGGTGGTTTTGCCTGCTTCCCCGTCATAGAAGCCGTCATATGAAAGTACTGCAAGCTTATCTGTTCCGTTTTCCTGTACGTAGAAAACCCCTGGTTTTCCGTTTGCTTTTTCTCGTAGTGCTCTAAGCATATAGCGTGTAATCATTAGATTTTTATATCTGTCGCCCAGCACAGGTCCAACAAGATTATAATAGTAATAAAATTCTGATGGAGAATGGAGTAAGGAAGCATTGTTGTATGCGGTATGTCCGTCGTCGATTCGATTCATCAGAAATTTTATCAGGGCTTTTTCGTAAGTATCGGTATCAGTGCTCAGAATATCAAAACCAGTCCCTGCCTTAAAAAACTCATCATTAAAGTATGTGATGTTGGATTTTCCAAACTGTGTGCGCTGTTCTTTTAAGGCATAGGAAGTGTCGAAGAGTATGCATAAGGTTCTGTAGTTGTATTCTGCCAGAAGCTTACTGCGGGTTTTCTGATTTTTTGCTCCGCAAAAATAGGCTTTACCCGTATTAAAGGTTTTGTCAGATGTATCAAGATCTAAAAAATAATCTCCAGCGCTAAAACTACATGTGATATAAACACAGAAGAGAGGAGCTAAAGCCTGAATCGGAAGATAGACAGTATCGTCAATTACAAACATTTTTAAGTCATATTTACTCAGGTCGAATGAAAATTTTTCCTTTGGTTGTATTTGTGTGGTTAAACTTGAATCTTGTATTTTCGGATATTTTGTGCAGGCTTTATCGGTTTTTTCTACTCCTGAAATGCCTATTCCATTATTCAGATTTATAGTGTCTGTAATGATTCTTACAAAATTATCGCTGTAAATTGTCTGTTTTTCAATGTCAAAGCAGAGCTGGTCCTCGTTCCATTCCTCAGGCCAGGAGGAATGTTCTGGAGCTGCATTTTCAGAATTATATTTATAGGTATAGACGGAATTGTTCTTTTCCAGCTTCCAGCCCCTGCTATTTACCAGGCTTACAAATTTGAAAAATTCATCCATGGACAAAAAAGGAATATTTTCCCAGTTTTCAAGGTAAGTTGTTTCCAGCTGGGCTACGCTTGTACCCGTATTAAGATATACCTGAGAAGTATATTTTCCGGAAACCGCTGTGGCTTCCGGAAACTTGTAGCTGCCAATGCCGTTTTTATCGTCTGTTTCGACTGTGTTTACGCAGGAAAGAAGAAGCAGGGTAAATAGAGAGGCAAGTGCAAGGTGCGTTCTTGAAAAGGGAGCTTTTGTATCGTGTCCTTTCGTATTGCCCGTTCTTACCCGGAATGCGTTTTTCTGATTGCAGGAAAGTTTTCTAAAAAAAGCCTTCATATTTACCTCAAAAATTATATAAAGATCACCTAAAAATTCTCTGAATATTCTTTTTTAAGAATTTCGTATAAATTCTGGTAAGTAGTTTCGCCGCTGTAGAAATTTTCGTAAGAAATTTCCAGATCCACCGGAACGCCGCCGTCAATACAGATATAATTTCCTTCAGAGTCCACAGCACACAATTCCAATGCGCTGCTTGTATGGAAAAGAGCACCGTCTGCAGTTTGAGTGTTTTTTACAACTGCTGCGCCTCCTCCGCTTTGCTTTCCAATAATCTTTGCAAGGTTCTGATATTTGCATTGAGCAGGGAAAGCATTTCCGCAGGAGAAAGAAGCTTCGCTTGTAAGGACATAAAAGTTGTATCCGGATTTTACAGGCTCATTCCCATTTTCATCTTCCACAGTATAATAAAACTTTGTAATGGAGTTATCTAAATGATTTTTTATAGGAAGATATACAGAACTTGTGTCATTAAGAAAAAGCAGATTAAGAATTAATGATAAAATAGAACCTCCGGAATTGTGGGAAACGTCAAAAACTATGTTTTTAACTGAAGAGTGCTCTTGGGTTGCAATGTCATCAAAGGCTGCCCGTAAGAACGCATAGGTATTCAGTTCTGCAAGCTCACTTAAATCAGAGGTTTTGCCTGCTTCCCCGCTATAAAAGCCGTCATATGAAAGTACTGCAAGCTTATCTGCACCCTTTTCCTGAACATAGTAAAGACCGGGTTTTCCCTTTGCCTCTTCCCTTAATTTCTGTAAGTTATAATATACAAGATCCAGGTTATAGATTCTGTCTCCTCTTGTAGTATGGGAAAAATAAAGTAAGTCATAATAATTTGAGACAGGCTGGTAAAAAGAAGGATTTATGTAATCTGTATGTCCGTCATCAATTCGTTGCTTCAGAAATTTTATCAGGGCGGTTTCATAGGCGGCGGTATCTGTGCTCAGGATATCAAAGCCCAGCCCTGCCTTAAAAAACTCGTCATTAAAATATGTGATGTCAGATTTTCCAAATTGTGTGCGCTGATTTTTTAAGCCGTAGGTTGTGTCAAGGAGCATGCATAAAGTTCTGTAATTGTATTCCGCCTTAAGCTTGCTCCGGCTTTTTTTATTTGATGAAGATAAAATATATGCTTTAAGCGTTGCTGTATTTTCTCCTGCGGCTTGTGGCTGAAAGAAATAATCTCCAGAGCTGTAACTGAATGTTGCTATTGGAATAAAGAGAGGAACCAGTGCCTGAAAAGGAAGATAGACTGTATCATCAATGACAAACATTTTTAAATCGTAGTCATTGATGTTGATGGAAAAACTTTCACTTGGTTGTATTTGAGTGGATAAGCTTGAGCCCTGTATTTTCGGATGATTCTTATCGGCAGTATCCAGATAGATTATTGGTGAAACTCCAAATCCATTATTTAAGGAAATTGGGCTGGTTATAATTCTGGTAAAATTATTGCTGTAAATCCTCTGGTTTTCAAAGTCAAAGCAAAGCTCGTCCTTATTCCATTCGTCAGGCCAGGGAAGTGCCTCAGGAGTAGCATTTTCAGGATTATATTTATAGGTATAGACGGAATTGTTCTTTTCCAGCTTCCAGCCCCGGTCATTTGCTATACTTAAGAATTTACAAAATTCTTCCATCGACAAAAAAGGAATATCTTCCCAGTTTTTAAGAAAAGTGGTTTCCAGCTGGAGACAACTGGTGCCCTCAGGAGTATATACCTGAGAAGTATATTTTCCGGAAACCGCTGTGGCTTCTGGAAACTTGTAGCTGCCAATGCCGTTTTTATCGTTTGTTTCTACTGTGTTTACGCAGGAAATAAGAAGTGAGACGGACAGGGCGGTAAGAACAAGGTTTGTTTTTGCCATGAAGGGGCGGGTACCGTGTTTTTTTGTACTGTTAGTTCTTGTCAGGAGCGTGTTTTGCCCGATGTAGTAATGTTTTCTAAAAAATGCTTTCATAGTTACCCCTTAAAAAGTCCAGATGACGCCAACGCCCGGTGTTAAGATAAAGTTTCCTCTTGCTTCAGAATATGAGTCGTAAGAGTGATTCTGCTTATCATCATCGATTTTAAGGAATCCAAAGTCGATGAACTGGCAGCCAAGGGAAGCGAACATGGAAATGTGGTCATTCATATGAAGCTTTCCTGAAATTTCCCCTCCGATGCCAAGGGAAATAATATCGCTGGTTCTCTTCCATTCACTGCTTTCTGTTCCGTAACTGACCTTTGCCGTTATTTCCTCATAAAACTTGTAGCGAGTCCAGTCCAGGGAAAGAAGCCCCAGGGCTGCAAGGGAAAATCGTTCGTTTATATTAAAATTCCAGCCCGCGCCAATAGAGCCGCCGACATTAATTCCATTTGAAATACCGCCTTCTTCTTCCAGCTTAAAATCTTCGCTGAAGGCAGCACCCACGCCCGCTTTTGCCTGAACGCAGAAGCCGTTATCAAAGCCGCCGGAATAAAGTGCAGAAATGCGGGGCGCAATCTGGGAGTATGTGCCATTGTCTTCAATTTTAATATTTGACCAGGGCGCATCGATTGAAAGCCCTGCCGAGTTTTTCCAGTTGCTTTTTATTTCTGTTTCAGCTTCTTCTGCAAAACAGAGTGCAGAAAAAAGTACTGCAAAAAGCGTAAGTCCCGCTTTTTTTATGGATGTTTTCATTGTGTTCTCCTGTGAAGGCCGCTGGCGGCCGGTGTTTTATTAACTCAAATTCTATTATATGGTATAATTTGGAAAAAAGCGAACAGAAGTTTGTGCGGCCGGTGTGTGGAGCTGATGAGTGATGTTGTGTGTGTGTTCGGTGTGTGATGTCGAAGTATGAAGCTGATGAGTGCAGTCGTGTGTGAGGCCGGGGGAATCTGATGTGTGTGCCGCTGTGTATGATGCCGCGGGGGGAAGAATGAAGCGCTGTTTATTTCTTATTTTTTTTACTGTGCTTACGGTGGTTTTGTATGCCCGCGGAATTACGCTGACAGACCATTCAAAAATCCAGGAGCTGTCCTCCTTCACAATCCGTGGCGAAATCGATTTACGAACCGAAAAAGATTATTCTGCTGATGTCAGGTACCGTACTCTGAATCACGAAGGCGGCATGAAAGTAAAAGTTCTGGAAGTCCTTAAAGACGATGTGCAGAACGGAGAGTCCGGGAAGTGGTTTTACGTTCTTCTGACCGCTCCCATGTGGGTAGACACCGGCGAGTGGATTGAAAAGTACCAGAAATTTCTGATTTTCCTTCCAGAGGAAATGCCGGTTTTTGATTTTGAAGAATAAATGGCAAAATGGCAAATATGATTATATAATTAAAGAAAGATAAACGAAATTGTCCGCGGGAAAAGATAATTCCCGCGGGAAAAAGTAAAAAATACGGGGAGTTTTAATTGAAAACCAAAGAAGCCATAATTGCTCAGCAAAAGTCCTTCATTCAAAAAATGAAAAATGTAACTTCCGCCCTGATAGATTCAATCAACAAGTCAGAGCTTGAAACCATTCTTCTTTCCGGAAGCGTTTCCCGGGGAGATTTTTTTCCGAAAAAGAAAGAAAACGGCGAAGACAACGGAATGGTGGATTTAATCGTCATGCGGAAAAAGGGGAGCAGTGTTAAGCCGGAAGAGATTTTCGGCCCTGACCAGGATCCGCCCATTCCCTATCACTGCATAAAATTTCAGGATGTCTGGTTTGAAATTCTCTTTACGGATTTTATCGACGCCGAAACTTTTTCTAAATATGAAGAACCGCGAAAATATTCGATTCTGGAATCTCAGATTTTATTCGACCCCAATGATTCTTATAAAAACGAACTTGAAAAAATCAATTACCTAAAAAATGAGGAATTACCCGGTTACTTACAGGGCACTCTGGGCTACATTCATTACCTTATTTCCGATTACAAAAAAGACCGCTGGTACCGCCGGGAAGCCTTTATCCAGATGCACGAAAATCTGAATACCGCAATCCGCGCCGCAGTCCGCTGTCTTTTCTATATAAACGGGTTTTATTCGCCGGCAGAGGACAGATCTCTTTATTATTCCCACAGTCTGGAAAAGCTCCCCGAAAACTATAGAGAAGTGATTTCGCAGGTTTGCAATCAAATTTCAGATTCCCAGGAAGATTATTTCCGCCGGGAAAAACTGTTTATGGAAAAAATTGTGGGATTTATTGAGAAGAATAAAGATTTTTAATAGGGGGGGCGCACTGTGGAAAATATACTATTGAATGTCTGGATAGAAATGAAAAACGGGATTAAAGTCCGCCTGATGTCAAAAGACGTCTATAATTCTGATGAAAAATATATTTTGATTCTGGAAATAAACGAAAACGAGGCAATCAGGAGTATTAACCTGATGGTAAAAGGCAGAAAGGTTTTTGATGCCTCCGGAAAATGCGTTGATTTTGGAGAGGCGTATCCCACAACTACAGACCATGGTAAAATGATGATCACAAAACAATTTATAAATGCCTGGTTGGGGTAGGCGTATAACGGGTAAAACACTAGACAGGCAGTGGATTCTACTCCAGATACTGCTTTGCTGTTCTTTCTACTTGTTTTGGAGAGAGAGGCGAGGCTGAAGTTTCCATGGAGATTATCAGTTTTTTTCCAGGGAAGATACCGTTCTTTTCATAGAGTCTCAGTTTTTGTGCAGCGGAGGATGCGTATTCGGCGTCGTCCATCATTCCAAAGTGCTCCCAGATAAATTCCTGTCGGGTTCTGAGATTGAGACAGATAAAATCCGGGTGGAAAGTGTGTCGTTCGCCTTTTTCTGTTGTGATATTCAGCGGAAATTCGTAGCGGTATGGTATGTTAAGGCGGTGCAGTGTGTCGGCAATTATGATTTCTGATTTTGAGCGAAGCCGTTCGCCTCGTGAGGTGTACAGTTCAGGAGTATCTTCTGAAAATGCTTTTGGGGAATATTGTACATTTTGCCAGAGTTCTGCAAAATCTTCAGCGGGAAGACAGGCTGGGGTCACGAGCGGACGGCGGAGTTTGTGTAATTTTTTGAAAATCTGTGCTGCTGGGGGCGCTGATTTTAGAAGCCGTTTGTATGAACGAAGAGTTTTTTGCAGAAACTTCAATTCTTTTTTGAGGGTTGCAATCAGTTTCTTATCGTAGTCTTTTTGAGCCAGGGCTTTTACAAGCTTATTGTTTTTTGCCGGAATATATTTTCCATGGGTGTCGCCGGTTTTTGTTATCTGATAAAACTGCGTGGTTTTGCCACTTTTCGAAAAGCGTAGAGAGCCCTCCGGTGCGTTTTGTAGTGCCTTTTGTTTTTGTTCCAGAAGAGTACTTATCTCGGAAAGCCTTGCGGTCAGGAGCGGCTCCAGGAAAAACGGAGAAAGCTGTTCATTTTCGATACTTTTTGTTATTTGCATACTATAAAATTAATTATTTTATTCTTAGGCGGCAAGAAAAAAATGAAAAAAAATGAAGATTGGTGTTTGAAAAACGGATAATATATGATGAAAAGTTATATTTATCCGTACGAATCCTTGTTTTACTGTCGCTTTGATTAAGGAAACACAGATAAATAAGTAAAAAAAGTATAATCTAACCGTAGATATTCAATTAATGCTCCCGGAAATATCTAAAATCTGGGCGAAACTACGGATAAAATAGAGTAAAAAGTGTCGTTTATCCGTGGGAAAAAGCCAAAATCTGCTTAGCAATATCCGGAAACGGAGATAACTACGGATAAATAAGAGTAAATAATGTCGTTTATCCGTGAATAACTACTAAAAAACTCATTGGAATATCTATTTTCAGCGTAAATATACGGATAAAACAGGCTAAAAAGCGTATTTTATCCGTGGATAATCAATTAAAACACTCTGAAATAATTAAAATCGGAGAAAAATACGGATAATTTGTAATAATGAGGGCCGTGCCACTGAATTGTTCACACAGAATTGTTCATAATAGAAACTTTCCGCTCTATGGTTTATAATCAACTAAAACCTGCTATGGAGGCTTACTATGGACATTACTGACAGCAGAATCGATGCCGGAAAGGCTTTTGACTGGGGGCGGACTTCTAAGGATTACGCAAAATACCGGGATATTTATCCTGAGCTCTTTTACAAAAAAATTGTGAAAAGGGGACTTTGCGTTGAAGGACAGCGGGTTCTGGATGTTGGAACTGGAACTGGTGTGCTTCCCCGGAATATGTACCGTTTTGGCGCCCACTGGACCGGGACAGACATTTCTCCGGAGCAGATTGAACAGGCAAAGCGGCTCTCCCATGAAGCGGGAATGAAAATCGATTTTTTCGCCGTTCCCACTGAGAAACTTGATTTTCCAAAGGAAAGCTTTGATGTGATTACGGCCTGCCAGTGTTTCTGGTATTTTGACCATGAACATGTAATGCCAAAACTGGCGGAGCTTCTAAAGCCCAACGGAAAACTGGTGATTCTTTTTATGGCCTGGCTTCCATTTGAGGATGAAATTGCCGGAAAGAGCGAAGAACTGGTCTTGAAATACAGCCCGAACTGGACGGGAGCAGGGCAGACCAGGAAGCCAAACTGGGTTCCGGAAGTCGCCTTTAACAATTTTGAACTTGAAGACCATGAGGAATACGATGTGATGGTTCCTTTTACAAAAGAATCCTGGCACGGAAGAATGAAGGCCTGCCGCGGAGTAGGAGCATCTTTGTCCGGCGACGAACTTGCAGCCTGGGAAGAGGAACATCGTCGGCTTCTGGATAAAATCGCACCGAAACAGTTTGAGGTAAAACACTTTGCCGCAATCACGGTGCTGAAGAAAAAATAGTTTCGCAGGCGGAATAATATTGGAAGCATATCGGAGGGAAACATGTGCTTAATTTGCGATAGAATCAATATGATTAAAAACGGAACAAATCCGTACTTTGTAAAAGAACTTGAAACCGGCTATGTGGTAATCGGTGACAATCAGTATTTTAAGGGCTATACGCTCTTTCTTCTTAAAGAACACAAAACCGAGCTTTACCAGCTGGATCCTGAAACAAAAGTAAAATTCCTTGAAGAAATGTCCCTTGTAGGCGAGGCATGTGCAAAAGCTTTCGGTGCCGAAAAAATGAACTACGAACTTTTGGGAATGGGCGACCAGCACGTTCACTGGCATCTTTTTCCAAGAGCCTTTGGCGACCTCGGTCAGTACGGCGTAAACGGGAACGGCCCTGTCTGGTGGCTTCCGAAAGAAAAAATGTGGTCAGAAGATGTGATGATAAAGGGTGAAGAACTGGAGGAGTTGAAGAAAAAGCTGCGGAGTGAGTTGGATAAGCTTTTCAGCCGATAGAAAGTTTGTCTTTAGGAAAATACTTATGAACGCAAAAACAAATTCTCCCTCATGGCTCTTTTTCGACATTGGTTCAACTTTGGTTGATGAAACTAAAGTATACGAAGGCCGCTTTAAATATATCGCAGAAAAATCCGGGCTTTCCTATGATGAAGTCTGCGATTCCGCCCTTGAATTATTTAAGCAGAATAAAAAAGGCGACAAGGAACTTATGAAGCGACTTGGGCTCCCGATTCCAGAATGGAAGAGTGCAGATGAGGTCCTGTATCCAGACGCTAAATCAGTCCTTCAAAAATTAAGCTGGAAAACCGGCGGAAAATATAAAATCGGAATTATCGCAAATCAGAATCCGGGTTCAAAAGAACGGCTAAAATCTTTTGGTATTTTAGAATACATCGACCTGGTGGTTGCCTCGGCAGAAGAAGGCTGTGCAAAACCGGACAGAAAAATCTTTGAAATCGCTCTTTCCCGTGCAGGGTTAGAGGGTCAGGCAGCAAACGCAGTCATGATTGGAGACCGCATCGACAACGATATAATTCCTGCAAATGAGATCGGCATGAAAACTCTCTGGGTAAAACAGGGCTATGGAAAATACTGGAGATTTTCGAGGGAGGCGGAAAACAGGGAGTTTAAAGGGGCTCTTGCGAAGGCTCCAGAAAATGCTTCTGAGACGGTTCCAGAAAGGACTTCTGAAAGGGCGGATTTTGAAGTGGACGATTTGACCGGGGTTCTGGAGATTTTTTAAGAGCTGGTCATTTCGAGAGCCTCAATGACCGCATTGGTTATGCAATGGCTGCTTTTGTTATGCAATGACCGAATTGTTTAATGAACGCATTTTATTGTAAAATATCACATAGAGGTTAAAAAAATGCAAAAAATTCTTATCACCGGTGGAACAACTTTTGTAAGTAAGTATACGGCATCCTATTTTGTACAGCGCGGATATGAGGTCTATGTTCTGAACCGCGGAAATAAGGAGCAGGTTCCCGGCGTTCATCTTTTAAAATGCGACCGCCACAATAGTCAGAAACTCCAAAAACTGCTTTCTCCCTACAGTTTCGACGCGGTTCTCGATATTACTTCTTATAGGGACTCTGATATAAACGATTTTGTTACGGCGTTGGGCAATTTTAGGAAATACATTATGGTAAGTTCCAGCGCGGTTTACCCTGAAACTGAAAAGCAGCCTTTTGTTGAAACAGCCCGGCTTGGCGAAAATAAATTCTGGAGCACTTACGGAACAGATAAAATTGCAGCAGAGAAGGCACTCCTGAATCTAGTGCCGGATGCCTATATTGTCCGCCCGCCATATTTGTACGGTCCCATGAACAATGTTTACCGGGAAGCCTTTGTTTTTGACTGCGCCATGGCCGGCCGGCCATTTTATCTTCCAAAGGACGGAAGCCTTAAACTTCAGTTTTTTATGGTAGAAGATTTGTGCAGATTTTTTGAAGCGATTTTGAATGATGATGTCGGCGGTCACAGGAACCTCAACTCGGAGCGCATTTTTAATGTGGGAAATGAAGACTGCATTCCAATCCGGGACTGGGTAAGCCTCTGCTATGCCGCATGTGGAAAAGTTCCTGAGTTCATTGAAGTTCATTCCGAATCTGATTTTAGAAAGTTTTTCCCGTTTTACAATTACGAATACAAACTGGATGTTTCAAGGCAGAAAAAACTTTTGCCTTCAACAATGCCGCTGGAAGAAGGAATAAAGCTTGCCTTCAACTGGTATAAGGACGATGCTCACCAGAAAGAAGTGAACAAAAAGCCGTATTTTGATTTTATAGACAATGAGCTTTCAGAAGCTGGAAATAGGTGAGACGAAAATGCGTGAGGCGGGAATGCCCGATAACGAAATGCTTAAGCAATTTGACGAAAAATATCTTCCTTCTCTTGTAACACGGCTATTGCCCCTGTGGAATGTTCCCGGCGAAAGTGAAGCCTTTAACCGTCGCTATGTGGAAATGATTATCCGCACTAATATGCACGAAAATGACTTGCAGTTTATGCTGACAGACGATGGAGAAACTTGTTCGGGTGGCGAAGGCTGTTCCGGCGAAGAGAAATATATATCAGGAGAAGCGGCTGGTACAGAAGGCATACAGGAACTAAAAGCCATTGCCTTTGGTGCGACAAAAGGTGACAAATCTGACGACGGCTGGTTCTCCCGCCTTGTGGAAAGTGCTTCCGCCCGCGAAGGGGTAATCTTTGAAAACGGCCGTCGCTACCTTAATTATATGGAAGAAAAAACTTTTTCCCTCATGAGCCCGGAGGACGTAAAGCTCTGCCTTTTTGTAAGCCTTGAAACAGGCTGGGGAAGCCGGATTTTAAGCGAAGCGGTAAGGGAGTTCAAATCTCGCGGCTACAAAAACATGTTTCTGTGGACAGACTGCGAGTGCAATGTTCAGTGGTATTTTGATAACGGTTGGGAACTTCTGTGCGAAGAAGAATACGAGCCCTTTTCCACCGGTTCTGGGGATGGCAGAACAAAATATATGACTTATATTTTTAAGAAGCCTGTAGAATGTGGTTGAAAAGGTATCAGAAAAACTATATTTTGAAAACGGAGGAGCGATTTATCGCGAATTGAAATGGTAAAACTATACTGCTACGACCGCTGTTCAACCTGCAAAAAGGCTGTCGACTGGCTGAACGCACACAAAATTGAATTTGAAAAAATCGACATCAAGGGCGACCATCCGGATGAAAAAACTCTCCGTGCCCTTCACGCAAAAAGCGGACTTGAATTAAAACGCTTTTTCAATACCAGCGGGATTTTGTACCGCGAAATGGAACTTTCAAAAAAACTTCCGTCAATGAGCGACGACGAAAAGTTCCAGCTCCTTTCAACCGACGGAATGCTGGTAAAACGCCCCCTTCTTGTAACAGATGATGCAGTCTGCACCGGCTTTAGAGAAGAGGAGTGGAAGAAGGCTCTGCTGAAATAAAATCTACACCAGGAGGAGTACAAAAATGAAAGCCAACTCAATTGAACTACTTAAAGACGCCTACGGCGGAACCTTCGAAGAAAATGTAAAAACGGTTTTGAACAGGTATTTCGATTCTGACTGTGCCGGAAAACGCTGGAATCAGATTGTCGAAAAATATTCTGAGCTTTTCAAAAAGCATAACATTTCAGAAGAAGATGAAGATGCGGTGTATTATATTTTGCCGTCGGTTGCAGTGTACAGAGTTTTAGAAGAATCCGGCGCGTCGGAGAAGGGGGCCGCCTGTTCAGACGATAAAGCGTGCGTAGCCGCCTCGGAGAACAAGTTTACCTTCACTCCGGATACAAGGTTTTCCGACAATTCCTCAAACGGCTCTTCATGCTTTGACGCTCTTTCCATTTTTCGCGAAATCTATTTTATCGACGGCCAGCGGGGTCACGACTATCTTGTAAACCGCTTCCGCGAGGACGAAGCATTTTTAAAGGGCTTCCCCCAGGATTTTCTGCGTACAGTCGGCGAAGGTAAGTGCGAGGTAATTTCCGATACTCCGGAATACACGGAATTCCATGTAAAAAGCTGCCGCTTTCTTGAGCTTACAAAGGAGCTTGGCTGCCCGGAAATCTGTTCGGTTTTCTGCGACCTTGACACTTTGATGTATACCAATATGCATCCGAAACTTTCCTATAACCGGGATAAAACTTTGTATGCCGGCCACGACTGCTGCAATTTTTCAATGCGGTATGTGGAAAAGGAGTGAGGAATTAATTATGAACCTGACAATACGAAAAGTTACCATTGCCGACTACGATGCAATCTACTCCCTGTGGTGCAGTACCGAACAAACTCGCCGCGCCATGAATCCGGTGGATGACAGCCGGGAGGGAATTGAAAAATACCTTAAGCGAAACCCCAACACCTGTTTTCTTGCAGAATCCAAAGACGGTACCGGAGATGCGCCCGAAATTGAAGGCGTAATCCTCACCGGTCATGACGGACGCCGGGCTATAATTCATCATTTGTGCGTTCATCCGGCTTACAGGCGGGAAGGGGTTGCAAGCGCACTGGTAAAAAAAGCAGAAGAAGCTCTGAAAGAAGAAGGAATCAATAAAATCTTTGGGCTGGTGTTCAAGGATAACGATACGGCAAATGCCTTTTGGGAAAATCAGGGCTACACTCTCCGCACAAACCTGAATTACAGGAATAAAAGTTTGAACGCAGGTGTTCCTCAGGGAGAATAAAACTGAGCCCCGGGAAGAATAACGGGCTGGCAGGACGAGTAGCGCTGTGGCAAGGTGAATAAAACGGTGTCTTGCAGGCGGTATAACAAATCGGGCGAAGATTATTAAGTCGGCGGAATACTTGTGTCTGGCGGACGGAACAAAAGGGAGAATAAAACTGGGCCCCGGGAAGAATAGCGGGCTGGCAGGACGAATGAAATTGTGCCTGGCTGGCGGAACAACAGAAGTGAAGGAAGATATATGACCTCTAAAAAACTCTATTTTTGCAGGCACGGAGAAACAGTCTGGAATGTTGAAAACAAAATCTGCGGTGCAACGGATATCGGCCTTACTCAAAAAGGCCACGCTCAGGCAGAAGAAACCGGCCGCCTCATAAAGCAAAAGCTTGATAGCGGCGAAATTGCCATCGACCAGATACTTTGTTCGCCTCTTTCCCGGGCCTACGATACGGCAAAACACATTGCAGAAATGACGGGCCTTCCTCTCCGGGTGGAAGAGCGCCTTAGGGAGCAGAACTTCGGAAAGTACGAGGGCACTCCCCGTAACGGTGAAGTTTTCAAAATGGACAAGCGGAATTTCGTTCAGTCTTACCAGGGCGGGGAGTCCATGCTCCGGCTCTGCCAGCGAATCTACAACCTTCTGGACGATCTTTCCAAAGACAGTAAAACCTGTCTTCTTGTGGCTCACAACGGAATTGCCCGGGCGGTGAACTCCTACTTTTTCGACATGACCAACGAGGATTACGGCAACTTTGGAATCAAAAATTGCGAGATTCTGGAGTATCGGTTCGGAAAATTTTAAACTTTTCATAAAATGGCCGCCGTCTGACAGATGATTTTCCGGAGTCGCAAAAGAAGACTACGAAGGCGTTACGCCGGAAGTGCAGAAGCAGCTTCTGGCGCGATTTTAGAACAGATTTCGACAGGTTTAATGCACCCTGTCACAAAACAGGAGCCGAGATGCGGTGCGTTTTCCACAGCTCCTGTTAGAAGGCTCTATTCCCCTCGTCCCATCATGAATGCTTTTTTGTTCATTTCAAGGAACTGAGGTTTTACAAGCTTTTCAAGAGCCTTCATCCAGGCATCAACAGGGAAGTCCATGTATTTTGAAAGGCGACCCATCAGAACGATGTTTACAGCCTTTGCAGTTCCCGCTTTTTCAGCAAGAGTCAGACAGTCCAATGCGTCTACCTTAAGGCCAGCCTTGCTCATTGTTCCCTCTAAGTCAGCCGGGTACTCTGCCGCCCCTGTAATTACAGGCATCGGGTCGATTTTCTGAGTATTTACAACAATCTGGCCCTCTTTTTTAAGCCATTCCGTATAGCGGGCAGCCTCAAGAAGCTCGAAGGAAACGATAAAATCTGCCTCGCCCTTATCCACGATAGGTGAGTAAACCTTTTCGCCGTAGCGAACGTAAGTTACAACCGAACCGCCTCTCTGGCTCATTCCGTGAACCTCGCTAACCTTTACATCAAAGCCCGCATCCAGCAGAACCTGTCCCAAAGTTTTAGACGCAAGCAAAGCACCCTGACCGCCTACGCCAACAATCATTATATTTTTTACCATAGAAATCTCCATTTTTAGGAGGGGGAAGTCTCCCCCTGCGCCCGCAACGCCCCGTTTTATTTTAGTGCGTCAAATTTACACATCTGGCTGCAAACCTTACAGCCTACGCACAATGTATTATCAATCTTTGCCTTTCCGCCCTTCATTGCGATGGCAGGGCAGCCGATTTTCATACACATTTTGCAGCTCTTGCACTTTGCTTCATCTACAACCAGCGGCGGATTGTGCTTTACTTCCTTCAAAAGTGCGCAAGGGCGGCGGCTGATGATAAGGCTTGGCTCTTCAACTTCCAGCTCTTCCCTAACCGCATTTTCGCATTCTGCAATATTGTACGGATCTACAACCCGAACCCGGTTAATGCCCATAGCGCGAGCCAATGCTTCCAAATCAACGCGGCCCGCCGGGTCTCCGTACAGGTTCTTTCCAGTTGTCGGGTTCTGCTGGTGTCCCGTCATTCCGGTAATTGAGTTATCAAGAACGATTACAGTTGAGTTCGACTGGTTGTATGCGATGGTTGCAAGACCTGTCATTCCCGAATGCATGAAGGTTGAATCTCCGATTACTGCAACGGTCTTCTTTTCGTTTTCAGCGCCCCCTGCCTTGTTCCAGCCGTGAAGTCCGCTGAAGGAAGCGCCCATACAGAGTGTTACATCCATGGCGGACAAAGGAGCAACGCTTCCCAGAGTGTAGCAGCCGATGTCGCCGAATACGGTAAGTTTCAGCTTGTTCAAAGCGTAGAAAAGTCCACGGTGAGGACAGCCTGCGCACATAATCGGCGGGCGTACCGGAATCTGAACATCAAGTTTAGTTCCGCAAGGTGCTTCTTTTCCAAAGGCTGTCTTTAAAAGATTCTGGCTGAACTCTCCGCAAATCGGGAACATGTCCTTTCCGTGAATTTCGCAGTTAAGGTTCATTCCGCGAACAAAGCTTTCAATAACCGGGTCCAGCTCTTCCACAATAATAAGTACTTCAAGCTTCAGGTCAGAAACAAAGGAACGGATCATGTTTTCCGGAAGGGGGTTTACCATTCCCAGTTTAAGGATATTTACGCTGTCGCCCAAAACTTCCTTAACATACTGATAGCTTGTAGAAGAAGTGATGATTCCCACTTTTTTGCCTTCAACGCCAGAAACGCCTGCACCGGACAACCCGTTTCCAGACACCCCCGCTCCAGACAGGCTTATTTTCAAAGCCCCTGCGTCTCCGGAAGCTTTTTCAATTCTGTTGATTCCGCTTTTTTCAGACCATGCGGCAATGTCCTTCATTCTCTGCTCTACAAAAGGATGTCGGCGGATAGCGTTTGCCGGGGCCATTACATATTTCTGAATATTTTTTTCGTAAGCCTTGTGTTTCGCTTCCTTTCGTTCAACTGCCTCTGTGATGCTCTGACTGTGGGCAACACGGGTACACATCTTGTACAGAACCGGAGTATCGAATTTTTCACTGATTTCAAAGGCCATTTTTGCAAATTCACGGGCTTCGTCAGCATCCGCCGGTTCAATCATCGGTACCTTTGATGCAATTGCGTGGTGGCGGCTGTCCTGTTCGTTCTGGCTTGAGTGCATTCCCGGGTCGTCAGCAACGCCGATTACAAGACCTGCGTTCACACCCGTGTAGCTCATGGTGTAGAGCGGGTCAGCGGCAACGTTCAAGCCGACATGCTTCATTCCGCAGAAGGCTCTTCTTCCCGAAAGACAGGCGCCAAAAGCCGATTCCAGGGCAACCTTCTCATTCGGAGCCCATTCGCAGTAAATTTCCTTAAATTTTGCAGCTTCTTCCGTAATTTCCGTACTCGGAGTTCCCGGATAGCTTGAGATAAAGTCACAGCCGGCTTCGTAAAGTCCGCGGGCTGCAGCCGCATTTCCTAACATCAGTTGTTTCATTTTTTCCTCATTTTTTGGGTGCCCGGGCGGGCTGCTTCAGGTTCCACTTCGTTCCATTGGCGGCCCCTTTCCCTTCGGTCAAGAGCCCGCCAACGGCTTCGCCGCCTTCCGCATCCCTGGCACATTGTTCTCGTGTGTTTATTATTTTTGCTGGCTTTCAGCTTTTTTCTTTGAATAAATATAGGTTCCCGCGCCGATTCCAACTCCCGCAAGAATCATCAGGAAACACAGAACCTGTCCCGTAGAAAAGTTCAAAAGGGAAGTGTTGGTGTAAATCGGAGCGGCGGAGTCCTTTGCGATTCTGTAGCCCAGATCTGCATCCGGTTCCCGAAAGTATTCGATAAAGAAGCGGATTACACCGTAGCCTGTAAGATACAGGGAAGTCATCATTCCATCCCATTTTTTGTGCTTTCTCATAAAGAACATAAAAAGTCCCAGTACAAGCCCTTCAAAAAAGGACTCGTAAAGCTGGCTTGGGTGCCGCGGCAGGTTTATCATTGCCTGAGTGCTTACATCCATTCCGATTTTTTCAGCAAATTCCCTTACCCAGCCGATGGAGCAGGAAAAGCGTTCTGCTCCCGGAAAAACCATTCCCCATGGCATTGTGGTAATGCGGCCGTAAAGCTCACCGTTCATAAAGTTACCGATTCGTCCAAAGGTGTATCCCAGAGGAATTGCCACCGACATGGCGTCAATCCATTTGAAAACCGGCTTTTTGTGCTTAAGGGTCCAGAAAAGGACGCCCAAAAATCCGCCGATAACGCCTCCGTGGTAGCTCATGCCTGCAAGTCCCGTAAATTTTCCCTGCTCATTAAAAGGCCAGAAAATCAGCCATGGCTTTTTTAAGTAAAGTCCGCTGGTGTCGTAAACCAGGGAAGAGAAGATTCGGGCTCCCAGAAGCAGAAAAATAATTCCGCAGGAGATAAAACTGAAAATATCGTCTTCGGTTGCCTTGTAGCCTTCAGAATCTAAAAGTCCTTCCTTCTGTTCTTTTTTCAGAATAAAGAAAGCCGTTCCAAAGGCAAAAATGTACATAAGGCCGTACCAGCGCAAAAGTCCTAAAACCGGAACTCCCGGGAAAATCTCGGGATGAATCCAGGAAGGAAAGTTCGTAAACAGTAAATTCATTTTTTCCTCTTTTTTAACTTTAAACCTTAAAGCCCTGCTTAGCGGCTCTTACGATTTTTGATTTCAAGAGAACATTCTCTTTTCTAAGCTGCGTAAGCTCGTAGGCCTGGGTTTTGATCATTTCAATAAGTTCTCCGTTGGAAAGCTGTCCGCTTCCCACAAGGTCGTCGATGCCTGAAAGCTTCATGGCGTAATCGTCCTGTGCGTCTTCCTCTGCCTGAAGGAAGGTTGAAGCTCCGTCGGTTCCGTAGGTAAAGTCGTCATCGAATTCCCGCGGTTCTGCGTTCATTACCTTTTCTGCAATTCTGTAGATTGCCTGGGAAAGAACGCTGTATGGCTTGTAAACGATAACCGGAAGCCGGGAAGCCAGTGCCTTATCCTGAAGCTGATCCCGGAACATAAGTCCTAAGTATTCAAGGTCAAGACCAAGATACTGGCTGCAGGAGTTCCGGATTCTCTGTGCCCTGTCGGCATCCTTCGGGTCGTCAATCATGTTCATTACAAGCCGAGGCCTGAACTGCTTCATTCTGGAAAGGAAAAGCTCCGTATTAACCGGGTCTACAATCTTAAGGGATTCAATCAGCTTTGGAATGTAGAGGGTTTTCATCTTGTCGGAGTTTTTCTTCAGTTCTTCAAGAAGTGTGTAGCCCGGGGTTCCTTTCTTGTAGGTTGTGTACATCAGGCGGAAAACCGAGTTTTTGATAAAAAGGTATCCGTCCAGGGTTGCGGTTACAGTCGGGCTTGTAACAAGAATTCCCTGTGGAGACTGAAGGAACATATCAAGGATTATCTGGTGAGTTCCGGCTCCCAGGTCCAGGATTAAAAAGTCTGCGTCAATGCTGTGAAAATTACGGACCAGCTTTGCCTTCTGTGCGGCTTTAAGGGATGTAAGCCCCGGGATCTGAGAATCGCCGGCAATGAAGCTTACATTTTCGTATTCAGTAGGCTCGATTATACTCTGGAACGGAGTTTTGTCCGTAAGGTATGTACCGATACTTGAGTTCTTTACGTTGTGGCCAATCTGAAGGTGCAGGTTTGAGGCACCCAGATCCAAATCTGCAAGCACGACTTTTTTGCCGGCCTGCCCAAGGGCAATCGCAAGGTTTGCGGAAAGAAGGCTTTTTCCAACTCCGCCTTTTCCGCTTGCTATAGGAACAATCTGCATAGTGGATAGTATATCACAAAGTAAGTTGAAAAAAAACCTCTATTCACATAGAATATAGTATGCGAAATTCAGAAAATAATGTTTTTGTAAGCATATTAAGTGTTACCAGAAAAATATGCGGTTTCTTTGTTCTTTCAGTTTTATCTTCACAGTGCTTTTCCCAGTCCTCCGTAAAGGATGATAAGGTTTCCAATTTTCAGTACTTAAAAAAGTTCAATTCGGTGTTCGATTTTGTTCAGCAGAATTATGTTGACGAGGTTGATCCGAAGGTTTTATATGAGGGAGCAATGAAGGGTCTTATGAATTCTTTGAACGACCCTTACACTTCTTATCTGGATTCGGACACAATCCGGGATCTTTCCGACACGACTACCGGAAACTTCGGCGGCGTCGGTCTTACAATCACAAAGCCTGCCGAGTCAACTCCTCAGAAGCCGGCCTATGTTGAAGTAAGTTCCCCTGTGGAAGATTCACCGGGAGCAAACGCAGGAATTCTGTCCGGAGACTATATTGTTGAAATCGACGGAAAGCCTACTGCTTCAATGACCATGCAGCAGGTTCTGGATAATCTTCGCGGTGAAGTGGGAACCCCGGTTACCGTAAAAATCCTCCGGGGAAAAACCATGACCTTTGAAGTAAACCTTGTCCGCGCACTCATCGAGGTTCCTACGGTAAAGTTCGGCTTTATTGAAGAAACCGGTTATTTAAGAATAATTCAGTTTACTCCGGATACTCCTGCCCGGGTTCAGGAAGCCCTGGATGCCTTCCGTGAAAAGAACGTCAAAAATATGATAATCGACCTTCGGGATGATCCGGGGGGACTTATTACCAGCGTTGTTGAGGTTGCAGACAAGTTTATTGATGAAGGACCAATTGTTACAACAAAGAGCCGCCTTGCCTTTGAAAACTCAACCTTCTCTGCAAGTCCTGAAAAAACCGTTGTGCGAAACCTTCCGATTGTGGTTCTTATAAACCGCGGTTCTGCCAGTGCTTCAGAAATTCTTTCCGGGGCATTGAAGGACAACCACCTTGCATATCTTGTGGGACAGCGTTCTTACGGAAAGGGAAGCGTTCAGCAGATTATTTCCCTTGGGGCTCAGGAAGAAATCAAGATTACCATGGCCCGCTATTATACTCCCAGTGATACAAATATCGACAAAATCGGAATTCCGCCGGATCTTGAAATTCTTTACCCTGATCTTACAGAAGAAGAGCAGAAGGCTTATGCCGAGCTGGTAAAGGAAAATACCGTAGAAAACTATGTAGACGAGCATCCGGGAATGACGGAAGCGGATATTGCTTCATACGCAAAGGAGCTGATGAAAACCTGTGCTATAAACGAGCTTCTTTTGCGACGAATTATCCGCATTAAAGTATGGCGAACCCAGCCGAACCATCTTTACGATCTGGATTACGATATTCAGCTTAAAGGTGCTCTTGATGTTCTGAACAACAACCCGGATTTCAAAAAGCTCCTGGATTCCACAAAAACCTTAAAAGAACTCCAGCTTGAAGCCGAGCAGAAGGAAAAAGACGAAAAGACCAAAACAGAATCCGGCTATCTGGACAACTAGCCAGGGAATCTGATAAGTATATGTCGAATATCGAGTTTGCTATATTAATTCAAAATTGGCGTAAGCGGGGTTCTTGATTGAAAAACATTCAGCCACCGCGAAGCGGTACTGCCGTTTTTCAAGCAAGGTTCCCGCTGAGAGCCAATTTTGGAGTTGAATTTATAAAACTCGATATTCGATATGATAAACAGGAATTATAATGCGTCAGTATGTTTCACATAAGGAGCCTGACAAGAACGGGCTCCTTCACATTACAGGACAGGATTTTAAGTATCTCAAAAACGTGCTCCGTATTGCTCCGGGGGATATGCTTCCGGTGCGGCTTCCTGACGGTTCCCTCATAAATTCAACGGTTTCCAAAATAAATAAGGATTCCCGCTTAATCATTCTTCAGATTTGTTCCGAAAATAAAAGCGGGGCAGACACGGATTCAAGCCGGGAAATAAACCGGGGCGTTCAGGCCAGTACAATCGAAGGCGAAAATTCCGGCGTGGACTATTATCTTTTTCAGGTGATTGCAAAGCCCGTTAAGATGGAAATGATAATCCGGCAGGCGGTGGAATGCGGCGTAAAATACATTGTTCCGGTAATCGGGGAATACAGTCAGAAATCTTCGGTTCAGGCACTGCAGGGCGGAAAATCAGACCGTTTTGAGCGGATTATTAAGGAAGCCCGGCAGCAGAGCGGTTCTCCCGTTGAAACTGTTGTTAAAGAGCCGGTAACCTTGCAGGCGGCGCTGGAGTTCTGGAAAGCGGAAACTGCGGACTGTTTTGCAGAGGAAAATAAGCCTTGTGGGGAAGTTGCAGGGGATGAAGCCAGTGCGGAAAGTTCAGTTTGTGCCGAGCCGGAAAATGTTTCTTTGACAGAAAAAAAGCCCTGTGCGGTAGCCTTCAGCCTGTGGGAGCGCAGTGAGAAATCTGTGCGCATGGATAAAATTATCCGGGGTAAAAATATTCAGAAGGCTGCCCTGTGTGTCGGCTGCGAAGGTGGAATAAGCCCTTCAGAAATTGAAGAGCTTTACGAAGGCGGCTTTTTGCCGGTGCATTTTGAAGGAAACATTTTGAGGTGTGAAACGGCGTCTCTGTACGGAATAGCAGCTCTTCAGACGAATATAAGAAATGAGAAGGAATAAAAAATGAGTAAGCAGAGAATTACCATTCTTGGCGTGCCGGTGGATATCGTTCAGCCGGAGGATTTGGAGATAGAAGTTCTGGAGCTTCTTTCAAAGCCGGGAACAAAGCAGATAATTTTTCTTTCTATCTGGGATTTGCTCAAAGCCCGCCGCAAGGGAGATTTCAAAAACTGCGTTGAAAATGCGGGACTCATTCTTCCTGTTTCAAAAAGCATCCTGAAGGGGGCCGCTTTCCTTAAAAAAGAGGTTCCTGTGCGCTACAATCCTTTTGACGCCGTAATCCATATTATGAGCGTTCTGGATTCTCATTTTAAGACAATCTATCTTTTTGGCTCAAGAAGTCAGACTCTTCATATTGCAGAAAAAAATGTCCGTGATACATTCCCTTCCATGAGAATTGTAGGACGCTATCCGGGATATTATCAGAAATCAATGGAAGAAAATATTATTCAGTCCATTTATAAGGCTTCTCCTTCACTTGTTCTTTTGAGTGAAGGAATCAAGGATAAAAACTGCTGGCCTTACAAACGCAGAAATCAGTTTTCTTCAAGCATTTTCCTGTACTACCGGGATGCCATGGGTATTTTTTCAAAGCGCGTAAAGAGAATCAGCGAAGTAACCTTTAACCGGGGACACGAAATCTACCACGAGGTTGTAAGAAATCCGCTGAAAATCTTTTTACTGCTTCCGTACCTGCGCTACAATTTCCTGCTTTTCTGGTACAGAGTTTTCAAGAAGTCGTAAGTATTTCAGAACTTCTGTATTATAAATGGATTTACTAAAAAAATTGGCTAACGGTCGCGTCCTGCGGGTCAAAACCGCGCACTAGTGCGCTAAACGCTGCTTGTGGCAAAGGAACTCATTAAATGCCGCTTGCGCGGCAGCCACAAACAGAGTTTTTTTGCCCGCATTTCGCTACCCTTCCGCCAATTTTTTTATTGATGCAACTATAATGCAGAAGCTCCGGAAAGCAGACTGTTACTCCGCCTCTTCCGGGGCTTTGTTTTTGCTTACTAAGCCTGCTGCTTTCGTAAAGACTTTTTCGATGTACTGCGCTTCACCTTCAGAAAGTGCGCTTCTGGAAAGTACGCTTCTCCAGAACATTTCCATGTCTTTTCTTCCTGTAACCTTGAAAAATCCGATTTTTTTAAGGCTCTCGGCAATTGTCTGCACGGTTTTTTCAAGCCGGTCAAGGGAAAGGGGAGTGTAGCCCGTAATGTGAGAATTCTTCTGCCTGAAAAGGTGGTAGCTCATTATCTGAACGGCATGGCTTAAGTTCAGGGACGGGAAGTCTTCGCAGGAAGGAATTGTAACCCCAACGGTACATTCTTCGAATTCTTCATCGGTGAGGCCTGTGCGCTCGTTTCCGAATACGATGGCCGCCTTCTGACCGCTTTCAGAAGCTTCCATAGCCCGGGACTTCTTTCGTTCAAACAGCTTTGTAAGCTTCAGGGCTCGTTTTATGGCGCCGGCTTTTCCGCCGTTTTCTTCTTCAGCAGTTCCGGTAATTCTGTCAATTGTTTCTGCGATTTCTTCCGGGAGGTAAAGCTTTTCCTTCCGCTTTTTTCCTCTTCGTCTGGTGGTGCCCGCCGCGATGGCGCAGTCTTTTGTTGCGTCAGTAATTGAATCAAAAAACTCTGCGTTATCGTAGATATAGGCGGCGTGTATCGCAAGTATGTGAACCTTTTCCGTGTCGTAGTCTTCTTTTTTTCCGACGATTCTAAGGTGGGTTATTCCGTTATTTGCCATTGCCCGGCAGGCAGAACCGATATTTCTACATTCGTCCGGGCGGGTAAGTACAATTATAATTTTGTCTAAATTCATAAGGGCATTATAGCGAAGGGAAGAAAATTGTACAAATAGGAGTACTGATGGTATAATTTACCCTAACTTTGAGTTTTATAAATTCTACTTCAAAATTGGCTACCGGTCGCGAACTGCGGGTCAAAACCGCGCGCTAGCGCGCTAAACGCTGCTTGTGGCAAAGGAACTCATTAAGTGCCGCTATCGCGGCAGCCACAATCAGAGTTTTTTTGCCCGCATTTCGCTACCCTCCCGCCAATTTTGTATTATATTTGCAAACTCGAATTAGGGTAATTAACCAAATTACGCCAATTTTGAATTAAGTTTATATTCCAAATTAAGATTAATTAAATAGAGAGTACCTATGGGTTTTCGGGAAATTGCGGTTCTTTCATCTTTTTTTATCTGTCTTGTGATAGTTGCCACTTCGCCGCTTCGAATCAGGTTTATTCTAAAAAAAGCCGGGAAGCGCCTTGTGAGTGCTAAAATGGGGAATGCACTGATTCAGGTTCTGGTGCTTGTTTTTTCCTTTCTGATTCTCCTTCTGATGAAGTTCCGGGAGCTGGGGGCGGCGGGGGATGTTGTTCTGTGTCTTGTGGCGATTCTTGGTTCTGCAATCGGTTCTGAGGAGCTTTTTATGCGGAATGTTTCCGGGCTTTATGAAAAGGGCATTATCGGGAACGGGCACTATCTTCCTCTTTCTGAAATTTTTCGCGTTCCTTTCCTGACTCTGGAAAAAGAAGAGCAGGACCGGCTTGAGCCCACAGAGTTTCGGGTAATTACGGTAAAAAAAGGAAATGTAACCTTCCGCTTTCTTTCGACGGAGGAATGCCGGGCCGTCCTTGAAAAACTTGAAGAAATGCTCGCTATACTCTAGACACAATTCTTTATTTGTGATATAGTCGTCTCATTGTTTGGCGTCTTACCCAAGTGGGAAGGGAATGGTCTGCAAAACCACTATGAAACAGTTCGATTCTGTTAGACGCCTTCAAAGGATTCCTTTTTGGGAATCCTTTTTTTTCGGGCTGGTCTTGGCAAAGCCGCAGTCCGTTTACATATATTACGGCCGTTGGGTTTTCCAACGGCCTTTTTTTTATTATAATAGTTCAAGGTATGGATAAAGTTGATTTTTTGGTAATCGGTGCAGGTGCGGCCGGCCTTTCGGGTGCTCTTTATGCAGCCAGAAGCGGGCTTTCTGTTCTTGTGCTGGATTCAGATTCTTCAGGCGGGCAGGCAGGGCAGATTGATATTCTTGAAAACTGTCCCGGGGTTTTTCCGCCGGTCTCGGGAGGAATCTTCATAGACAACTTAAAAAAGCAGGCAGTTTCCTTTGGCGCCCGGATTTTATCCGGTTCTGCCCTTTCCATATCCAGAGTTCCCTATGCCGCTTCTTTTTCGGAGGGACAGACTTCAGAAAAGAATTTAAATGGTTTGGAAGTTCCGCCGGACACCATATATGAATTTTCTGTTTCTTCAACAGCTGGAGAAATCAGGGCCAGAAGCGTGCTTTTTGCAACCGGTGCCAGTCCAAAAAAACTCGGCTGTCCGGGTGAAGAGGAATTTTACGCAAAGGGTGTTTCCTACTGCGCTGTGTGCGACGGTCCCTTCTTCAGAAAAAAGAAGGTTGTTGTTGTAGGGGGCGGTGATTCTGCATGTACAGAGGCAGTTTATCTTTCTTCCATTGCAAGTGAAGTGTACCTTGTTCACAGGCGTGCGACTTTTCGTGCCCAGAAGGCAAATGCCTTAAAAATCCTCAAGATGGATAATATCACGGTGCTGTTAAATACAAAGGTTCTGGAAATTTGCGGAGAAGGAAAACCGGTGGTTTCTTCCATAAAAATCCAGAATGTTATTACAGAAAAGGAAAGTGCTCTTCCGGCGGATGCAGTTTTTATTTTTGCAGGAAGGGAGCCGGATACTTCTGTTCTTTCCACGCTGTACGGTGTTCGCCTTGATGAAAGCGGCTATGTCATAACGGATGAAAATATGCAGACTTCCGTGCCCGGTTTTTTCTGTGCCGGAGACGTTCGGAAAAAAGCCCTAAGGCAGATTGTAACGGCCTGTTCGGATGGTGCCGTTGCGGCTTTTAATGCGGAAAAATATATTTCAGATTTAAAAATAAAAGGTTATAAATGATGGTTTCAAAAGAAATTACTTTGGGTTCTGGTTTTCGAAAAAACAGTTTCTTTTTTGCAGTTTTTATTACAGTTTTTTTTGTTTCTCCTGCTTTTTTAGTTTCTCAGGAAAATTCTCTCGATGTTCTTACCGGCTCAAGCATTCAGGGCGAATATTTTATGGGCGGACCGGTTCTTAAAGACGAGAATGTAAATTTCTATTCGGATTATCCTTCCGATATTCTTTCCCGAACCCTTGTTTCCCGCATGTCCGATGCAGAAAAGCTTTCCCAGATTCTGATGTTCGGCTGGGCAGGACAGGAGCCCCCGGAACTGCTTTTTCAGTGGGTTGGGGAAGTAGGGCTTGGAAGCGTAAAGATTTTCGGCTGGAACACGGAAGACATCAAGCTGGTGGCTAAATCCATAACGGCACTTCAGAAATCTGCGGTTTCCCGCCGCTTTAAGATTCCCCTTTTTGTTGCAACGGATCAGGAGGGGGGCTGGATTCGTCATGTTAAGGGAGAAACTCTGGTGACTCCGGGAAATATGGCCATCGGTGCTTCCGGCTACCCGTGTGATGCCTGGTACAGCGCCTACTATATCAGCCGTGAAATCCGGGCTTTGGGAATCAACATGAACTTTGCTCCTCCGGTAGATATCTTTACAAACCAGGATTCCACGATTATCGGAACCCGCTCCTTTGGAACCGATGCAAAAAAGGTGGGGATTCTGGGTGGTGCCTGGGCAAGCGGAAGCGAGGCTGCCGGCGTAATTCCTACGGCAAAGCATTTTCCTGGCCACGGAGCCACTGAACACGACTCTCACGGAACCCTTCCGGTCATCAATATTGATTTTAAAACCTTCCGGGAGCGGGAGCTTTCACCCTTTATTTACCTTATCAACAATAATATTCCGGCGATTATGTCGGGGCATCTTGCATTCCCCAAAATCGATTCAACGGGCGCACCTGCTTCCCTTTCAAAATATTTTCTTACGGAGCTTCTTCGGGGAGAACTGGGCTACAAGGGACTTATCATTACAGACGACATGATGATGAACGGAGATACCATGTATGCGGGTTCTCTGAGTAAGGCCTTCCGCATGGCAATCGAAGCCGGAAACGATATCATTATTTCTTCAAAAATGGCAAAGCTGGAGGATGCTCACTGGCTGAACAATCTTGCGCTGATGAAGACTGATCCGGCCTTCAGGGCCCGGGTTGAAGATTCTGCAGTGCGTGTAGTAAAAGCTAAAATCGACTATTTCAGAAGCGCTGTGGCAGCTCCCCTTTATCCGAACCCTGACACCCTTGATAAGTATATTCCTGATCCGGAGGGAAAGAAGTTCTTCCTGGAGCAGGCCTGCCGTTCAATTTCACCTGTAAAAACAACCCTTATTCCGCTTTCAGAAGAGAAGGCCGGAAAAATCCTTCTGGTTGGGGGACTTCCCAAGTTTTTTGAAGAAGGGAAAAAACGCTTTCCTTCCAGCAAGGATTTCAAGTTCACCTATGAAATCGGTCCAAACGAAACCCAGTGGGTCTGCGATAATCTTCCTGCAGTTGCTCAGGGCTTTGATACTATAATTCTCTGCGTGCACAACGAGCGTACTGCAAAAATTGCTGAATCAATCCGAAATCTGGGTAAAAATGTGGTTATTCTTTCGATTATGACGCCTTCTCACGGCTCTTCATTGAAATGGGCGGGAGATATTGTTGCGGGCTACAGCTATTCGGACTATACCATGGCGGCGCTTTTTGGCGGAATTGCGGGAGAATACCAGATGCAGGGAATGCTCCCGTAGGAGATTATCGTTCCAGATACTTGTCTGGGATCTGGTCCAGGCCGATCTGGGAGAGTTTTTTGAAGGAGCCCGGAACGCTTCCGAATTCTGCATTGGAATAGATTTCGAGAATTTCCTTGAAGCTTGTGTAGGCATCGTCGTATCGTTTCTGAGAAAGATACAGGTGACCGAGCTCGTAGCGTGTTTCAATATAAATCGAAGTATCAAGGCCGTAGCGGCGGATTGTTTCAAGATAGTAGGCTTCGGCAGCCTTGTAGTTTCCCAGCTCTGCGGCATCCTGTCCAAGCTGAATAAGCTGGGTTGCACTGGCGTTTTCCGGCATTTTTGGAGTTGTCATGCAGGAAGTAAAAATGAAAACCGTTGAAAGTGCTGTAAAAATAAGGCTGAAAACTGCTGAATGTAATGTGTGTTTTTTCATATGGACTGATTTTAGCCTAAAACCGTTTATTTATCAATAAAGCGCTGTGGAGGAGTTACTGTCCAGACTGCTTCCAGAAGCTCTTCACCACGGTTCTCAAGAACGTGAGGGCAGCTTGAAGGGAAGGAAACGCTGTCTCCCTCATTCAGGGTGTATTCGTGGTTTTCGTAAATCAGGGTGCATACTCCGTGGAGAATAAAACCGAATTCCCGTCCGATGTGACCGTAGCTTCCGCGATGTGTGTGTTCCCGTGGAGGAATCTTTAAAATATAGGATTCAAAGGCGGCTTCCGCATTTACTGTGGAAGGCTTTGCCAGCTGTTCAAAAACGGTGTCGTCTTCTTTTATAACCGGGCGTTCGTCCTTTCGTATAATCTGAACCGGGCGTTCCCGTCTGTATTCTTCAAAAAGAAATTCAAGGTTGATGTCTAAAACTTCTGCAAGGGCCAGAAGGGTGTCGATGGCCGGGGAAACATGGTTTCGTTCAATCTGGGAAACAAGACTTTCGCTTACTCCGGCTGCTTTCGCAACCATTTTGAGGGTATAACCTTTGTTTTCGCGGATTGTGCGTAATTTTTCTCCAAAGCGGATTGGTGCCTTACTTACCGGAGGAAGCTCATTTTGCAAAGGTGTCATTACGCTGCTTCTCCTTGTTCATTTCTGTTACAAATTTTATAAAGTAGTCTTCAAGTGTCTGATGCGGTCCTTCAAGCTTCATTCTGGCCCGTGCGCGGGCGTTATCTCGTCGCACGGTATAGAGTGAATAGAAGTCTCGGTAGCCAAGACCTGCATCTGCCTTAATATGTTCTCCAAGGAAGGAAGCAACTTCATCGCGGTTGATGGCAGGAATACCCTTTGTCTTAAGAATGGTTCTTAAGTGCTGAATCTGCTCGTAGGAAATACCAAAGAGGAATTCCTCCATTGCCTGACTTACATTGGTGTCGCCCATTTTCTGCTTGATGAACTGAATCCACTGTTCGTCCATCTGAATTGACATAAGAAGAAGCTCGCTGGTTCCCATCATGGTACCAAAGGCCGGAGCAAGCTTTCGTCTTGCGTTCCATACCGACTGAAGGACAGGGGCTACAGATTCAATTGTCTGGTCATTTCGGTGTTCCCACAAAAGAAGGAGGGACATTGCCCATTCCCGCCGGAATTCCATGGGCTGATCCTGATCGTTAATAAGGTTCAGGTAAACGTCTTCAGCCATAAGGGTGAACATCATGGTTATTGTTTCAAGCTGAAGTGCCTGTGTAAGTTTTTCCGGCGCTCCAACTCTGCTTGATATGCTTGAAAGTGAAGAAAATGTGTGAATTTTTGAAGCGATGTAGCCTTTTCCAAGGGTTGCCTTAGACGGAAGCTGAAGTGTTGTGTCGCCAAAATTCTGGTGCTTGATAAGAGAGTCGATTAAGAGCTGAGGAGTACGGATTCCTCCGGTGATGTCGTGGCGTTCCAGCAGTGAAGGGAATTTTGCGATAGCGGAAGCGAGGCTTGTTAAATCCTTCATGCGTGCATCAAGAATTTCAACCCGGGCTGGTTCTACCTTTCTTACATAGGTTAAAAGCTCTTCGTACAGGGCCTTTTCATTGTGAGTTAATACGGTAATCCCTTCGTCAACTTCCTGAACCGGACTTTCTGCGTCGTCATAGAAATTAGTAATGTCTACCGGTGAGAATTCAATCTGTTCTTCGCTCATAGAATTTTCTCTCAATCTTCATTATACAATACAAATAGCGATATTTTCAATGGAAATATTTTGAATTCTGTCCGATAATATAAGTATGAAGAAACCGCTTTTTTTATCATTATTAGTTAGTTTTGTTGCAGGTGGATTTTTTGCAGCTGCTCCGGTTTTTGCACAGAGTCCCCTTTCTCTCAATGGTTCGGATTTAAGGCTTGTTCCCGAATATCAGAATTCAGAAATCAAGGGCTATCACCTTTTTATCAGAAAGAAGCCCGGTCTGGAATCCGTAATGCTTACAGAATCCGCAAAGGATCCTCAGGGGAAAAAAGACAGCTATGCTCTGCGCGCCTTTGAGTACAACAGCATAAACGGAGATGAAATCCGCTATCTGAATGGAAAGAAGCTTGAGTCCGTTCATGCCCGTTACAGCCTGATTGATTCAACGGCGGAAAAGGATTCTGTTTTTAAGGAAGCCTTCCACATTTTTATACCGCTCAAGGTTCGTTACGGCTACCCATGGGCAAGAAGTGGAGAAATTGAAATTAAAGACGGCATTTTTATGAATATCCGCGCCTTCGCAAAAAAATACGGCGATTATTCAGGTGGATTTTTTGATAATTCCTTCGTTCTTGACCTGGAAGGAAAAGGTAATGCTGGCGGTGACCGCAGCGGTAATCCATGGAAAGACCGTGGAGAAGACTTTCAGAACCGAACATTTGGAGACAAGCGTAACGGCTTCGGCGGAAGAGAAGGTTTTGGAGGACAGAACGGCTACGATGGCAGATCCGATTTTGACGGTCGTAACGGCTACGGAGGAAGATTTTCGGAGGGGCAGTCTGGAAGAGGCTCTTCTGATGAAGAAGGGGAAGTAGAATACTTAAAGAAAAAACTCCGGGAGTCTGAAAATGCCCGCCTGCTTGCAGAGAAAAAACTTTCAGAACTGGAAGGCTCTTCAGAAGGTTCTTCTGTCGCTTCAGGTGAAAAAAAGAATAAAGATGATGACAGTCAGAACGAAACAGCAAAAGATGAACTTGTCGTTGATTTCGGAATGGACGGCAGCGCAGGAAATTTGAAAAGTTCTATTAGTTCCCTGAGTTTTGTAAACGATGACGGGGATTCTGATTCTGGATTAGATGGTGTTTCCGATGGAAAAAACAGCGCGGGAGCTTCTGAAAAAGCTTCTGGAGACGATTCCGGAAACTCTTCAAAGAGCGGCCTTTCTTCTTCTGCTGAAGAACTTGGTGATGAATATTACAACAAGGAAGCGGAAAAATCTTACAGCGATATTGCAGGTTCTTCTGTTCGTTCAAGAGGTCCGGACTCAATTGTTTCTGACATAATGGGGCTGGTTTCCGAGGATGAGGTCGATTCTTCCGGTGATGCTTCAGGTGAAGCTTATGGCGGTGCCGGAATTTCTGAAGGCAGTGAGGACGTTCTCGCCGGTGGAAGCGTAACAATCGGTTCTTCAGACAGCGTTTCTCTTGAAAATGAAAGCGGCTCTTCTGACAGCGCTACTTCTGTGAAAGACGGCTTTCCGGGGGACGGAGAATTGAAGCCGGGTGAAACTATTGCAATGGCAAAAAATACTGACGAAGGAACCGTTGACGGCATAAATAATTCTTCTGCAAATGCGGTTTCAGAAAAGAAAGGTTCTTCATCAGATGGAAATACAGATGGAGAAGGTGCTGGTGTATCCGGTTCCGGAGATTCTGGTGCTGCAGGTACTTCAGACAGTTCTTCAAACGGCTCTTCCGGTAATTCGGAAAGAGACGGGGCAGAAAGTTCTTCAGACAGTTCTTCAAGTGCTGCTTCAGATAATACATCAGGCGGCGTTTCGGACAGTTCTTCTGACAGTACTTCAGACGGCTCTTCGGCTAAAAAAGAGGCTGCCTCTTCAGACAACACTTCAGACAATACTGCAGGTGCTTCTTCAGATGAAAATTACAACATTCAGAATCCGAACGAGAATACTTCAATCGGTACTTCTGAAAACTCAATTGAGCGTGACTACAGCGAGGAGGCCGGAAAGCGATTCCTTGAAGTTTCTGAAAACCTGACTTATTCAAAGGGACCTGAAACAATTGTTCAGGATGTACTCAAAAGCTTTGAAAATGAATCAGATGGTACTTCCGGGGTTGCCGCTGCCAGCGGAAAGAAAAAGCTGGACCTGGTTTTTGTAATCGACGCAACCGGAAGTATGAAGGACGATATCGAGCAGCTCAGAATGGATCTTGTTTCTCAGCTGGCTGGTTTTAAGGCAAGTCTGGACAGCTTCAGGGTTGGACTTGTTTTCTACAGGGACTACGGCGATGACTTCAGCTATTACGGTCTTCCTGTAAAATATTATCCGTTTACAGACAAGCTGGAAGAATTCTCCGGCTATCTGAACGATATTACAATTCTTGGAAGCGAGGGCGGTGACATTCCGGAAGCGGTTTACGAAGGTCTTTATGCAGGCTTAGCCCTTTATACATGGGATAAGGATGCCGCAAAGAAAATTATTCTTATCGGAGACGCAGAGCCTCATCCAAAGCCAAGAATGACAAAGCGTTATACAAAACAGCTTGTGACAAAGCTTTCAAAGGATAAGGGCGTTAAAATTGACGCAATTATCACTCCGGACGGAAGAATTCACGGGGAAAACTAATATTTCCTGTGTGACACATAAGTTTTGTTATCAGGGATTTGCTATTCGAGGGGAAAGATTATGAAAAAATGTTTGATTGCTTTTTCGGTTCTGGTATTCAGTTCCTTTGCTGGTTTGTGGGCTCAGAATGCACTTCTGATTCGGCCACAGGATCTTCGTCTGGTTCCGGATTTCGGAAGGGATGCTTCCGGGGCAGCAGGGGAGATTCGCGGACTCAGGGACAGCGAGGATTTTGAAGAAATCAAGGGATATCACCTCTATATCAGAAAGCTTCCCGGAGTTGAATCGGTAATGCTGGTGGAAACCACAAAGGATCCTTCCGGAGAGTCTGACAACTACGCTTACCGCGCCCTTGAGTACAACAAAATTAACGGTGACGAAATCCGTTATCTGAATGGAAAGGTGCTGGAATCCGAGCACGCAAAATTCAGTCTGGTAGATTCCAGTGCGGAAGATGACGAGCAGTTTGGAAAGGCATTTCATATCTATATTCCTCAGGTTATGCAGTACGGTTATCCCTGGTCCCGTAACGGCGTTGTAAAAATCGGCCGCGGAACCTTCCTGAATATCCGTTCTTTTGCAAAAAAATATGCAGATTATACCGGCGGATTTTTTGATAACCCCTATATGTTCGACCTTGGAGAAAGAATTAAGCCTCCGCGCCCGCCAAAGCCTCCTAAGGCTCCTGAAATTCCTGAGCCAAAGGAAGAGGTGAAAAAAGCTGAAGAAGAGGTGAAGGCACCGGTTCTGACGGACGATTACAATCCCATTGCCAGTGAGAAATTCAAGGAGATTTCAGCAGAGCTAACCTATTCAAAGGGACCGGACACCATTGTTGAAGATATAATGGATGCAATCACGAAAATTAATCCAAAGCAGAAGGTAGATGTTGTCTTTGTCCTGGATACCACCGGAAGCATGAAGGATGACATTGAAAAACTCAGGAAGGAGTTTATTCCACGGCTTGTAGAAGGCCTTAAGATGTTTAATTCGATCCGGATTGGACTTCTTTTGTACCGGGACTATGTTGATAATTACAAATACCGTGGTCTTCCGGTAAAATTCTTTGATTTTACCGAGGATGTAAATGTGTTTACCAGGAACCTGAACAGTTTTGTTATCCGCGGAAATGAGGGCGGAGACATTCCTGAAGCGGTTTACGAAGGTCTTTACGCCGGCCTTGATTTCTACGAATGGCGTGACGAAGCAATGAAGAAAATTATCCTTATCGGGGATGCAGAGCCTCATCCGATTCCACGGGGAACAAGAAAATACACGAAGGCCCTTGTGGAGGAAACTGCCCGGGCAAAAAACATTCAGATTGATGCCATCATCACTCCGGATGAAAAAAGCCGCCGCGGACGGTAGATAAGTTTTTTACATCGCGCAGGGACAAATCCTGTTACTGGAAAGCCGGGCTTAATTACCCGGCTTTTCTGTTTTTATGCCTCCCTGCAGAGCTTTTCGATGAGCGCAACCAGCTCCACAAGCTTTTCTTCCGTTACAAGGGGATTTAAAAGGGTGAACTTCAAAAATACCTTTCCGTCCGCCTTTGTCTGTCCGATTACGATTCCGTGCTGGTGAAGGAGAGTTCGTCTTACCTTCTTGTTGATTTCATCTGAAACGGCCTGTTCTGCTTTTCCCTTCCATCTGAAAACCACGGAGCTGATTTCCGGCTCGCAGAGAACTTCAAAATCCTCTTTTTTACAGATAGTATTGTAGAGGAATTGGGCGTTTTCCATACTCTTTGTGATGATTTCGCTCCAGCCGTCTTTTCCCCGCTGTAAAAAGCTCATCCAGACCTTTAAGGCGTCAAAACGGCGTGTAGTCTGAAGGGATTTATCCACCAGGTTTGTGTAGCCGTCCTCTTCGTCCTCTTCCCGGTTTAAGTAGTCTGCGTGAATTGTGAGGGCGTCAAAATTTTCAGCCTTTTTTACCAAAACGCAGGAACAGCTTATAGGAAGTAGCATCATTTTGTGGAAATCCACGGTGATGGAATCAGCAAGGCTTAAGTCCTTTACCCGCTCTGAATATTTTTTGCTTAAAATTACCCCTGAACCGTAGGCTGCGTCGGCGTGGAGCCACATATTGTATTTTTTGCAGAGCTCGGATGCTTCTTTTAAGGGGTCAATGGAGCCGAAATCCGTGGTTCCCACTGTACACACAATGAGGAAGGGAATGTTTCCGTCTTTTATGTCCTTTTCAATCAGATCTTTAAGGACATTTTTATCCATGCGCCTTTTTGAATCCACAGGAACCTTGACCACAGATTCGTAGCCCAGTCCCAGGATGTGGGCTGATTTTTCCATGGAAAAATGGCTTATTTCGCTTGTGTACATTCTGAGTTTTTTGAAATTTGCAGGAAGTCCGTATTTTTTTACGTCATAGCCTAAAATATTTGAGATAAACCAGTCCCGGGCCAGGATAATTGCCGTCTGATTCGACTGGCTTCCTCCGCTTGTAAAAATTCCGTCGGAGCCTTCAGAGTAGCCGTAGAGGGCGCAGAGGTGACGGATTACTTCAACTTCAATTTCCGTTGCCACCGGTGCCTGATCCCAGCTGTCCATACTCTGATTGAAGGCAGAAATTATTGCTTCGGAAGAAAGGCTTTCAAGAGTACAGGGAGAGTGAAGGTGTGGCATGTAATTAGGAGAAGAAGGGTGGAGGAGGTTCGGAAGAATTTTTTCCTTTGTGAGGGAAAAGGTTTTTTCCCAGCCTAAGCCCTTTTCAGGAAGGATGGTGTCTTCTTTTACGATTTTCTTCAGGTCGAAAGGCTCCGGTCCTGTATATGCTTTATCCGAGTCAAAAGAAGCTGTAATGGCTTCAACTGTCTGGCTCATTATTTTTTTGTATTCTTCTTTTGAAGATTCTGAATCCGATAATAAAATATTTTCCATAGGCTTGAATTGTACAGAAATTGAGCTCTTTTGTCTTTAGATTGAGTGCACGGCAGCCCGCACGCTAATTATTTTTAAGACTCTGTTAATACGGTGGTCTGTTATTGCGGTCGCCTTACAACTGGATTTTTCCGCGCAAAGGAGTGTCTACGGCTTTCTTAATCAGTTCCAGATATTCTTCCCGGCTCATTTCAGTTCCCTGGTAGCGGGCCATGTTGTCGGTTTTCATCTGGCAGTCTATTACAATTCCGCCGGCTTTTTCAAAGGCCTTTGCAAAGCGCACAAAGGCTTCTTTTGAGCTTCCGGAAATATCGGTGAACATGGATTCTCCGCAGAAAAGGCTTCCCATCAGAATTCCGTAAAAGCCTCCGACCAGCTCTCCGTCCTTCCAGGCTTCGATGCTGTGGGCAAAGCCGGCTTCGTGGAAACGAGTATAGGCTTCAAGCATTTTGTCTCCAATCCAGGTTGCGTCCTGTCCCGGCCGGTACTGCTGGCGGCAATTTTCCATTACGGTTCTAAAGCATTTATCCATGGTGAAGGTGAACTCATTTTTATGCATCTGCTTCCGGATGGATTTTGGAACATGCATGGATTCCGGGAAAATTACATAACGGTCTTCAGGGCTTTGCCATAATACCGGTTCACCTCTGTCTTCACAGAACCAGGGAAAAACGCCCTGTCTGTAGGCATTGTACAAAAGGTGATTTGAAATCTCTTCCGTAATCAGGCAGAGTTCTTCGTCATAGATGTTAGAGCCCGGCGGCGGGAAGGTGTATGGATGTTCAAAATCAATGAGGGTGCTGTCCGCCTTTGCTGCCAGTGGAACCCACGCGTTTCGTACCAGAAGCTCGTAGGGCTTGTAGTTGATTTTATAGTTCATCTTGCGGCAGTCGTCGATGAAAAGTCCCAGATAGTAATATTTTATGCCGTTAGCCTTGCAGTACTCGATTTCTTTAAGGACGCTGAAAACACCGATGCTTCTTTTTAATGTATATTCCGATAGATTGTAGAAAAAGTATTTTGAAACCAGGGCGTAGACATTTCCCTTGTCGTCTTTGGTAATATCCAGCTCGCTTACCCCCATGAGTTTTCCGTTTACCCGGAATTCCATCTGGAAGGCCGCTGAATAGCTTAAGCTGAGGGATTTTAATGCACTCTCTGCTTCTTCATCAGACATTACGTCATCAGGGTTGTGGTGATTGTAATAGTCCGCCAGCATTCTGACTTTTTCTTGTGTTACAAACTTTTCTTTATCCGTTACGATGATTACTTCCACATCGCTGTTTTTCCTGTAAACTGTTCTCTGGCTTTTGCTTGGCTTGAACCAGGCTGCCTTCATTCTGATAGGTGTACATTTCTGGCATTCACCGCACTGAGGCTGATAAAAGCGGCGGCCATCCCGGATAAAGCCCCGTTCCAGGAGAGCAGAGTAAAGCTTCTGTTCCCGGCTTTCTTCCATTTTTTTGATTTGAGGGTCGGCTTCAGCTTTATCTGGTGAGTAACTTTTATACCAGCTGAATCTGGTTATGATATTTTCGCAGGTGTCAATCTCTTTAAAATATCCGCAGTAAGAATCCATTCGTCCAAACTGGTGTTCTTTGATTAGCTCGTCGTTCATGGAATATATTATAGCACAAAAAAGGCAGCCGTAATTGACTGCCTTTTATTTCTCATGATTATTTATACTCTTTATCAACTTCAAGGACGGCTTTTTCGAAGATATCCATTGCGGTATCGATTTCGCTGTCGGTTACGGTAAGAGCGCAGAGACATCTCATTACGCTTCCTTCCCGGCCGCCTTTTTCCATGATAAGCTTGTTTTCAAAGCAGAGCTTCTGAACCTTTGCTGCCGCTTCTCCGTTTCTTGGGTAAAGGCCGCAAACATCCTTTGTTCCCCGCGGGTCAACGAACTCGCAGCCAATCATAAGGCCTTTTCCGCGAACATCACCGATGATTGAAACCTTTGACTTGATTTCGTTCATGCGGGCCATGATTTTTTCGCCTTTTCGGACAACTTCTTTAAGGAAGTCCGGCTGGGTTACTCTGTTCAGTACAATGGTTCCTGCCTTCATGGCAAGCTGGTTTCCGCGGAAGGTTCCTGTGTGAGCACCCGGCTTCCACATATCAAGCTTTTTATTGTAGATTACGATTGAAAGAGGCTGGCTTCCGCCGATTGCTTTTGAAACCAAAATTACGTCCGGAACAATGCCTGCGTATTCAAAGGCAAAAAGCTTTCCGCTTCGTCCCATTCCGCACTGAATTTCGTCACAGATAAGAGGAATGTCCAGTTCTTCAGTAACCCGTCTGATTGTCTTTAGGAATTCAACAGGAGCCGGATTTACTCCGCCTTCTCCTTGAATTGGTTCGATGATAACTGCGGCAGGTTTTGTAATTCCGCTTTCTGCATCCTTGAGGGTTCTTTCAAAATATTCGCTGCAAACACGGATGCTTTCTTCACCTTTCAGTCCGAAAGCGTCTCTGTAGGTGTTCGGGAAAGGAAAATGCTGAACTCCCGGCATAAGACCGTTTACAAGAGTTTTTGCTCCCAGATTTCCCGTGCAGCTTAAAGCGCCGTGTCCCATTCCGTGGAATCCGCCCTGAAATGCGACAATGCTGCTTCTTCCGGTTGCCGTTTTGCAGAGTTTAAGGGCTGCGTCGGTCGCATCCGTTCCGCTTGGTGAACAGAACTGAATTTTTGCGTTGCTTTTCAGTGGCTCTGGAAGATGACTCAATACGGTCTGTACAAAATCATCCTTCACCGGGGTTGTTAAATCCAAAGTATGAAGTGGAAAATCGCTTGTTAAAAGCTCCACCATAGCTTTGTTCACTTCATCGTCATTGTGACCCAGTGCGAGCGTTCCTGCTCCGCACAAAAAATCCAGATATTTGTTTCCTTCAATGTCCTCAACCCAGGAGCCTTTGGCTTTTGCCAGTGCAAGCGGGAACTTGCGCGGGTAACTCCGGGCATTAGATTCTGTGGAATCCTGTCTGGTAATGTAATACTGATTGGTGCCCTTTTCTTCAAGCATCGACGTTCTCCATTACTTGCGGACTTTCTCCGCCAACAATAATCCAACAGGGGAGCCGAAAACGGCAGCCTCGTTATCACAGCTTAAGCGTGAGACTACAAGGTACAACAAATCGGGGTTTTAGGCAAACGAAATTTTTGTTATTTTGGATTTTTGCCTGAATATTTTTATTGCGGGGGCCCTGACGCAGTTTATTCGGAAGCCCTTGAGAAGTAGTTTACAGTTCTTCCAGTTCTTCAACGTCTTCGGCGAGAGGAATGTCTACAGGTTCAAGGTCAGAAAGTTCTGCGGTTCCCTGAGGGACTTGCGGGAAATTATTGGAATTTTTTTCGGTCCTGCATTTTTTTACAACGATGTAGGTTAAATCGTCTTCCTTAGGAGCGTGATTTGTAAAGAGCTTAAGTTCATCGTAGAGCAGCTTCTGAAGCTCCTTTGCGCTGAGGCCGGAGTTTATATGAATCAGGTGTTTTACCCTCTCAAGGCCGAACTGTTCCCGGTTCTTGTTAAAGGCTTCTGTAAGACCGTCGGTGTAGCAAAGGAGAATATCCCCTTCCTGCATGTAGAAGCTGTTTTCCGCAAAGGAAACTTCCGTGCTGAAAAGTCCTACGGCTCCGAACTGGCTCTGCTTTTCATCCGGTTTAAGTTCAATAACATCATCCTCTTTTGCCCTGTATAAAATCGGGTGAGGATGTCCTGCGTCTGCAAAGGTGATAAGGGTCTTTTCCTTATCGTAGGTTTTTCTGTCGATTCTGAACAGAAGTCCCGTCAGGTAATTTTCAACAATTCCCTTCTGTTCGCTGATTTTTACGTTGATTTCCTTCAGTGTTTCGTTAACCTTCTGCTTTTCTTCCGTTCCGATATTAAAGCATTCCTTTACGACATTTTTTCCAAGGAGAGTGATAAGGCTGGCTGCAATACCGTGTCCTGATACGTCAAAAAGACAGAAGCCGTCCAGAAGTCCCTGCTTCTGGTAGTAGTCGTAGAAGTCTCCGCTGACGATTCTGAGAGGTTCATACATTATGGAAAAATCAAAATTTTTGAAGGAACAGTTTGTAGCCGGCAGGAAGCCGTGTTGAACCACAGAAGCCATTTCCAGCTCGATGTTGGATTTTTTAATTTCGATTTCCAGGTTTTCCTTGGCCTGACTTAATCTTTCTGTCTGCTTTTTGATTTCCTGATCCAGTTCCTTGTTCATTCGTCCTGTTTCACGGCTTAAACGGCTGAATTCAAGGGTGAGGGAAATGAAGAATACTACATCTGTAATCAAAAATCCGAATACGGTGAAGTATGGAAGAAGGTCATCCTTTACCAGAACCTTCAGAATAAAATCCAGGAACATTGAGCAAAAAAGGGGTGTAAAGCCCCTAAAAAGGGTCTGAAGCTTCTTTTCGGCCTTGTCGTCCTGGACAATCAAAATAGGAATGATTATTCCCAGCGAAAGGTTTATTAAAAGGAGTATAACTGTAGGACGGCAGAGCTTCATCAGCATTGTGTAGTCATTGGTGAATGTGATAATGGCAGCCGGTCCCAGGGTAAGGGACAGACGGATGTAGAAAAGCCACTTCGGCGAAAAGTATTCCATGTACATGAGCATGAATTCTGCGGCACAGAAGACCGCGAAGGGAATCAGGGCGTACATTGAAAACTTCATGTATATGAGGTATGATACGTGGCGCGAGGCGTAAACCGGTATCTCTGAAGCAATAAACGGATTAATCAGAATGATACAGATTGTATTCAAAAGTGCAAAGGCAAAGAAGCTTTTGTATTCCTTTGTGTTAAAGTAAATCAGGAAGAAAACGATGGCGGCGGTAATCATAACGCCCATAAAGAGCAAGTAGA
This sequence comes from uncultured Treponema sp., assembly GCA_946186185.1. Lineage (GTDB taxonomy): Bacteria > Spirochaetota > Spirochaetia > Treponematales > Treponemataceae > Treponema_D. Next base: position 59,940 of record CAMHMJ010000001.1, read on the forward strand.
TTTTTGCCTTGAAGAAGGAAATGAATTTTGAAATTCTCTTGCAGGCTTCTTCTTCTCCGATGAAAAGTCGTCCGGAAATTGTTGCAAAGCCCTTGCAGTAAACCTTGATGAGAATTTCATTTTCTCCTTCTATGAGGTATTCCTCCGGAAGGTTGTAGAAATGGGATTCGTACTGAGCTGCATATGCATTCGGAGGAAAGGTTCCGTACTGACCGATAAAATGTCCGTTCAGCCAGGCAATATCGCTGAAGTGCAGGAATGGAATTACGAGCGCAATATTTTTGTCCTTCAGTTTTTCAGGAATAGAAAAGGCGATTCTTACCCAGAGAAAACTTTCGTTGTTTTCCTTGTAGGGGTCAAGGTTGTGCTTTGAATCCGTAGAAAATCGTGTAAAGGTTTTTCCGCTTTCGTGAAGCTGGTCGATTGTTTCTTCCTGTGTTGCCGGGGCGCACTCAAGTCCGTCGTGAAAATATATGAAATCCTCTGGCTTTTCCACGGAGCAGGAAATAATTGAGAGAAACGAAATTAATGAAATAATCCAGAATCTGATTTTTCGCATAAAAGCGTTTTACCGTCCTTATATTATCGGTTGAAAAATCTGTTTTTGCAACATTATTTTTAAGAGCCTACTATAATATTCTTTCAAAATTCGCTATACTGTAAGCGTATAATTTATATATTCTAGCGGACTTTTGCTTCCGCGGACTTTGTGATTAAGGGAAAATTATGGCAATCGATAAGTGGGAAATTGTTATCGGATGTGAAATCCATACTCAGCTTTTGACTAAAACTAAGGCCTTCTGTGCCTGTGAAAACCGTTACGGTGGTATGCCGGATACTCGTGTTTGTCCAGTTTGTTTAGGACTTCCGGGAGCAATGCCTCGTATTTCCAAGGGATATGTTGAACTGGGTGCCGTTGCCGGTATTGCCCTGAACTGCGATATCGCTTCTTATACAAAATTTGACCGCAAGCACTATTTTTATCCTGACCTTGCAAAGGGATATCAGATTACTCAGTACGATCTTCCGCTCTGTACGGACGGTTTTGTAGATCTTCCTCTTATTCACTATCCAAAGGAAGAGCAGCCGGGTGGTGCAAAGTGCCGCTCAAAGAACTTTATCGGTGAAGACTGCATAATTGAAGGAAAATACCGCCGGGTTCGCATTGAGCGCATTCACCTTGAGGAGGACGTAGGTAAGTCTCTTCACCTTGAAGGAAAACATTCCTATATCGACTACAACCGCTGCGGAACTCCGCTTATAGAAATTGTTACAAAACCGGATATGACAAGCCCTGATGAAGCGGCTTTATTCATGCAGACCGTTCAGGAAATCCTCCGCTATGTAAAAGTAACAAAAGGTAACCTTGAAGAAGGTAACATGCGCTGTGATGCAAATATCAACCTGAATGTATGGGAAGACGGAAAGCTCTATCACACTCCGATTTCCGAAATCAAAAACCTGAACAGCTTTAAGGCAATCCGTGACGCCTGTACATACGAAGCACAGCGCCAGCTTAAAGAATTCCAGGAAGACCGTCAGGAATTCAATCCGGGCTTCAAGGTAACTATGGGCTGGGACGAAGCAAAGGGCGTAACAGTAGTTCAGCGAACAAAGAACAGCTTTGTTGACTACCGCTTTACAACGGAGCCGGATATCAAGCCTTTCACAGTAAGTACAGAGCTTGTTGAACGGGCTGCAGAGCGTGTAGGGGAGCTTCCGGAACAGAAACGAATCCGTTTTCAGGAGGATTTCGGCCTTACTCAGTTTGATTCAGATGTTCTCACCGGTACACGGGAGCTTTCTTTGTGGTTTGAAGAGGCTGCGGAACAGTCTAAATCTCCAAAGCGCGTTGCAAACCTTATTATTGCCGAGCTTCTTGCCGTATTGAACGAAAAGAAAGAAACGATTCTTGATGTAAAGATTACTCCAAAGCATATTGCTGAGCTTGCCGACGCTCTTGAAGCAAAGAAAATCACTTCAAAGCAGGGAAAAGAAGTTTTTGCCGACATGCTTGAAACCAATAAACTTCCTTCAGTTATCATCAAAGAAAAAGGAATGGAAGTTGTAACAGATACCGGCGCAATTGAAAAAATCGTTGATGAAGTAATTGCTGCAAATCCAAAGGCCATCGAAGACTTTAAGAAAGGAAAGACCAATGTTGTGGGCTGGCTTATGGGACAGGTAATGAAAGCAAGTCAGGGAAAGGCAAATCCTGGAGAGGCAACAAAGCTTATCAATCAGAAGCTTTCCAAGATGTAGACGCTTTCCGGCTGTTTTGTGGAATATATGAGCGAACTGGATATTTTACAAAAGGAACTTTTCTCCCGCTACGGAAATGTGACCCGTGCCCGGGGGTGTTTTCTGTACACTCAGAAGGGGATTCGGCTTACAGACCTCTATCAGGAGGGTGGACGGGCAATCCTTGGCTGGGGCGGAACTTCTGCCTTCACAATGCTGAAAAATACACTGAACCGCGGAATTACCGGAAGCTTTGAGACTGGCTTCAGGTACAGAACTGTAAAAGCTGTTTGTACGCTTTTTAATTCGGAGCGGGATGTGTTTTTCTATAGCAGTTATGAAAATGCGCTGAAGGCAGCACTCCTGATCAGTAAGGATGGAGTAAATAAATATCAGCCATGGTCGACCTCTTCTATAAACTGGACAGAATGCCCGGTTATAATATTTGCGCCGACTCTTCCTTGGGCTCAAAATCTTTTTATGGTTGCTTCCCTTACAGGCCTTGCTTCTGAGGTGCGGGAGCTCCTTCCTCGTGAGATTCTTGTGCCGTCACCACTTCATGCTGCTCTGGCGCGTTCAATTTATGATTTAAGAAAGGCTCTGCAGGAAAGAAAAGAATCTGACTGGTTCATTTATGATACAGTTTTGACAAAATACTGGGAAAGGCGCGGTCCATATCTTTTTCCAAAAATTCCGGAAGAAAAATACAGGGAATTCGTTCTGTACTGTCTTGAGCGCCATATTGTTATCAGTCCGGAATACAATGTTCCATCTATCGTGCCTTTTGGCGCTGATAAGGGTGTCTTTACTCTTCTGAAAAACGAGCCTTTTTCCTGGTAAAACGCATTCAATAGTAAGCCTAAAAATTGCTTTCGTAATTTTCTTAACGGCTTGCTATATATCAGGAAGCAGCGCAGCTGCTTCTCGAGGTGGACAGCCTAAAAATTGCTTCAGCAATTTTCTTAACGGCTTACAATCTATCAGGAAGCAGCGCAGCTGCTTCTCTCAGGGGTTTTTTATGGAAGAATCTGACGAAAAAATCGAAACTAAACTTTCTCCTCTGGATGAATACTGGTTTAAATTCTTAAAAGAAACCGGGCGAAGCCAGGAGGAACGCTGTTCCGGAGACCTGGATTTTGAGGCTTCCGGATTTACTAATGACAGTCAGGTAGCACTGGTTCTTGCAGGAAAGAAAACGGCCTTTTTTTCAAGTTATGCTACCTTTGCAGTTGATAACGAAATGCTTCCTGTTTCCGGAGAGCTTTACCTTGTTCTTGACCGGGGCGGAAATCCCCGCTGTGTAATCGAAATTGAAAACGTTTCTGTTCTTCCTTTCTCTGAAGTAACCTACGAAATGGCACAGAAGGAAGGACAGGATAATTCTCTTGAAGAGTGGCGGGAACGCACAAAAGAAGCGCTGGAAGATGAATGCGCTGTTACCGGCGTTGAGTTCAAGATGAATATGAATCTGGTTTTTCAGACCTTCAGGGTAGTGTATAAGTAAGCCTGAGAGCCTTGTAATAAGTGTGACTGAGGACGCTCTGGAATAATTCTCCGTGGTGGCGCTCCGGAATAATTTCTTTTCTAACTTCAAATCTTGTGTTAAAATATGATGTCGTTTGCCTTGGAAAATATTCCGGTAAACGGTTAAATCTATCTTTTTTTTTGGAGAAAAAAATGGGATCTAAATCTACGGTTTCAATTGGAAAATTGATTCTTCAGATTGCACTTGGTGCAATGCTTACTGTTGCCGGCATCTGGGCTCTTCAGGGAGGCGGGGATGCTGCCGTTGCTGCTCTTCGCGGACTGTTTGACCGTGATGTTGGAAATGTAATTGCTTTAATCTTCGGAATTATTGAATTACTGGCAGGAATCTTTTTGATTCTTGAGCTTTTTATTGGTGACAAATTTGGAAGTCTTGGGGGACTTCTGAATCTTATTATCATAATTGTATGGTGTATTGCAATTGTTGTAATTGACTTTATTGGTGACGGCGGCCTGTTCAATGATTTTAACACAAAGCATTTCCTGAGCTGGCTTTATGCTTTTGCCTGCCATGCAGTAGTTCTTGGTGCCCTTATCTATATCAGAGACTAAGGACGGATTGAATCCGATTTTTCTTAAAACAATGACTAAAGCTTCCGATAAACTAAGTATGAAAAAGAAAATTATAATTCCATTTGTACTCATGCTTTTTTCGGAAGCTTTTATTTTTGCCCATGAAGGTTTTGGCTTTGACTGGAGCGTTCTTACGGGCTTTCCAATTTATGGACAGTCTGAAACAAAGGATGCTTTTGACGATGTAACAAAAGAATCTGCAAACCGGGTAATTGTCGGTTCCTATATCGATGTTTCATACGGCCTGAATGAAATCCTGGGGCTTTATCTTGGCGGCCAGCTTCGTTCTGATTTCTTATGGAACGGTTCAAGCAATGTTACCCAGCTGGATTACAGTTTTTTTGGAGGAATCCAGATTTGTCCCTGGGATTTCGGAGTTATCTTCAGCGTGGCTTACGCGCCAGGCTCTTGTACCCAGTTTGTAAAAACAAAGGAAGATAAGTACAACCATCAGTGCGCCTGGGGAAACGGCTTCCGCATGGGAATTGAATACGATATTCTTCATACTTTTGATGTCGTAGTTTCTCCAACTGTCGGCGTTTTATATGAGTTCTTCCCTCGCGGTGATAATGTCTACGATAATATTTTTTCGTTCTATATTGGAATGAAGTTTTAATAAATCTAAATATTGAGTTTAATAATACCAACTCAAAAATTGGCTCTCAGCGGGAACCCTGTTTTGAAAAACGGCAGTACCGCTTCGCGGTGGCTGAGTGTTTTGCCCAAAAGGCCGTCACGAGTCGCTCCACAAATGCAAATGCAAGCATTGTCATTTGCTCCGCTTTGTCGTGCCTTCAAACAGGAACCCCGCTTACGCCAATTTTGAGTGGCACTTGAAAACTCGATATTTGATTTAGTTACAAAAAAAGGCTGTCCGAAGCTTCTCGGGCAGCCTTTTTTGTTATTGTGTTTGTTTTATCTTGCGTATTCTACGATTCGGGTTTCGCGAATCATTGTGAGGCGGATTCGTCCTGGATATCGCAGGTCAGTTTCAATCTGTTTTGCAATGTTCTGGGCAAGCTCTTTAACTTCGCTGTCCTGAATCTTTTCGTTGTTTACAAGAATACGAAGCTCGCGGCCTGCCTGAATGGCGTATGCTTTTTCCACGCCGTTAAAGCCTTCTGCAATTGCTTCGAGATTTTCAAGTCGTTTAACGTAATTGTCGATTGTTTCGCGGCGGGCACCAGGGCGGGCTGCGGAAATTGCATCGGCAATCTGAACGATTGTTGCTTCAAGAGTTGTTGCTTCAACATCGTTGTGGTGAGCGGCGATGGCGTTTACTACGCGAGGATCTTCGCCCATCTTGCGGGCCATTTCTGCACCAACTTCTGCGTGGTTCTGGTCGCTGTCGTTTTCAGCTCCCTTTCCGATATCGTGAAGGATCGCGGCCCGTTTTGCAAGCTCTCTGTCTGCACCAACCTCTGCTGCAATCATTGAAGCAACGATGGCAACCTCTTTTGAGTGGGTAAGTACGTTCTGACCGTAGCTTGTTCTGAAGTAAAGGCGGCCAAGGGCTCTGATTCCGTCTGTCGGCATGTTGTGAATGCCAACATCGAAAAGAACCTTTTCACCTTCTTCGTAAATCTTGTTCTGAACTTCCCGGGTAACCTTCTGTACGATTTCTTCAATGCGTGCAGGGTGGATACGGCCGTCAGAAATAAGGCGTTCAAGGGATTCCTTGGCAATTTCCTTTCTGACAGGGTCAAAACATGAAATTACAACTGCTTCCGGAGTATCGTCGATGATAATGTCAACGCCGGTGAGGGTTTCCAGGGTGCGGATGTTTCGTCCTTCTCGTCCGATGATACGACCCTTCATTTCGTCGCTAGGAAGAGATACTGTTGTAACGGTAATGTCTCCCGTTGTTTCCGGAGCAAGGCGCTGAATTGTTGAAACAAGAATGTCCCGTGCCTTCTTTTCAGCGGCAAGCTGTGCATCCTGTTCAATTTTGTTCAAAAGTGCCTGTGCGTCGTGTTTTGCGTCGTTTTCAAGATTCTTGATAATCAGGTCTTTTGCTTCCTGTTTTGTAAGTCCTGAAATGCGTTCCAGTTCCTTTCTGTACTCCTCTTCCTGAACGGCAAGGGCAGCTTCCCTTTTCTTCATGAGAGCAGACTTTTCCTGGTACTCTTTTTCCATTTTTTCGCATTCAGCGGCTTTCTGGTCAACAAGCTCTTCTTTCTTGTTAACACGGGCTTCGTAACGCTGTACTTCAGCACGGCGTTCGCGGTTCTCACGCTCCTGCTGGTTTCGTTCCCGAATGAGTTCATCTTTGCCATTGAGCAAAATTTCTTTTTTCTGAGCTTCAGCTTCTCTTATAGCGTCCTGTTTTACACGTTCTGCTTTTTGTTCTGATGCAGATAGTTGAAATCTGGCATACAGCCAGCGAATTGTCCATCCAAGAACGATTCCAGCAACAGGGAGAACAATAAACCAAATAAAATTCGGCATTGTGTAATTCTCCTTTGCAAATTTATAGAATAGTTCAACATATATAATAGAATATAACAATCGTATTGTCAAATGACATTTTGTTATAAGTTGTGTATAATCAGGTTATGTCGTTTAATGCTTTGTTTTCTGAGGGAAAATTTGATATTCAGGCTCTGGAAAAAAAACTTTCCGGAATCAGCTTTTTCTTTGTATTTTGCAAACGGGATGTGCTGTGCAAAAAAGACGGTTCTTTTATTTCCGGGGAAGATTTTTTATCGTTTCTGGAAGAAATAAACGGGTCGCCGGAAAAAAACTGTCTTGTGAAGTCTGCCTTTACTGAAGACGAATATTCTTATGCTGCGCTTCTGCTTTCCGACGCAGTTGCCTCAGTCGCCCCTGGTTCAAACAGTGTGCGTTCAGGCGGTTCCGGTTCAACAGAAAAAAATCAGGGAGGAGTTAAGCTATCTTTTTCTGAAAATCTTACCTTTATGCCGATTCAGAGCTTTTTTTCTGCTCAGAGTGAAGAGGTTGTGTTTGTACTTTCGCGGGCAAAAAGTGTTGCATCCTGGTCTATGGAATACAGGTTTTGCCCTTCCTGCGGTAAAGCTCTTGTTTTTGATAAAAGCTTTTCCTGTAAACTTTGTACCGGCTGCAGAAAACAGATTTTTCCCCGCATCGAGCCCTGTGTAATCGTTCTTGTTCATAAGGGTGAAAAAATTCTGCTTGCCCGTCATAAGGGGCGCCTTACAGACCGGTTTGTCTGTATTTCAGGCTTTATTGAAGCGGGGGAAAGTGCAGAACACGCAGTTATGCGGGAAGTAAAAGAGGAAACCGGCATAAGTGTAAAAAATATTTGCTTCAAGGGAACCCAGGGCTGGCCTTTTCCAGACCAGCTTATGCTTGCCTACGAAGCGGAATGGGAAAGCGGTGATATTAGCATTCAGCAGGAGGAGCTTTTTGAAGCCGCCTGGTTTGACAGAACCAATCCCCCTTCAAAACTATCCCCAGGCTCCGTAGCCTACCGACTTATTAACGGACTTTTTTGAAAAAAGTTGCTTTTTTTCTTGCATTATCTGAAATCTGTGGTATAAAGGAGTTGTGGAGCAAGAGGTATTGGATTCCCCTTGCAAAACATGATCAGGAGGCATTAATGGAGCCGATTGAATTATAAAGCCTGATCGAGGCTATAAACCGATAGGCAAAAACCTATCTGCGGTTTAAAGCAGAACACCATTATGCGTGCAAGCCAAACTCATTGCGAGGAACCTTGCACATACAGGCCGGCGAACAAGCCGGCTTTTTTTGTAGGCATACGAATATGGAGAGTATGCAAATGACGAGTTTGCACTATTTCTCAGGAGGCCTGATTATGAGCAGTCTTAATTTCAGTCAAATTATCGAGCTTGTAGGATATATTGGTTCAGCGCTGGTTATTGTTTCAATGCTGATGACCTCGGTAGTAAAGCTTCGGGTTATAAATTCCATCGGCTGCGTGGTTTTTGGAATCTATGCGCTTTTTATAAAGTCTTATCCGACCGCCGGAATGCAGTTTTTTCTGCTTTTAATCAATCTTGTGAATCTGTACAGGCTTCTGAGCTCAAAAAATGCCTATTCTTCCTTTGAAACTACTGCCGACAACGAAATGCTGTCATTTTTCGTCTCAAAATACTCAGAGGACATTAAGAAATTCTTTCCTGAATTTACAGGGCTTGATAAATCCTATTCCGTGTTCGTTATCTGCCTGAAGGACACTCCGGTTGGAATCTTTGCCGGCACAAAGACCATTTCTGATTCCGGGAATAAGACGGAAACCTCGATAAATGCGGTTCTGGATTACACAACGCCGGCCTACCGTGACTGTTCTGTTGGTAAATACGTTTTTAAAATGCTCAAAGAGAAGGGCTTTACTTCAGTCTCTTCTGTTAGCTCCTGTGAAGCCCACAGCTCCTACCTAAAAAAAATGGGCTTCGCACAGACTGCCGGGGAAAAGGATCTTTATAGAAAAGTTTTATAGCTGGTAGGACGAATATCGAGTTAGTACGCCAATTTTGAAATTGAATATACAAAATCGATATTTGTACTACATTACCTTTTCTTATACAGGACGCTTGGCCGCCCCCCTGTGTCGTAATTGATTTCCGAATGAATGAAGCCTGTTTCTTCAAGATAGGAAAGGTAGTGGCGTGCCGTTACAATTGAAATGTGAAGGTTCTCGGAAATGGAGTTCACATTCTGCCATTCCGGATTTTTTGTGATGTAGTTATGTATCATTTCCAGAGTTTTTTTCTGGATTCCCTTTGGAAGAGCTTCGTTCTGGGAAGTGTTGGAAACAGTGCCTGAGCCGGATATGTTTCCGCCCGATAAAGCTGCTGAAACAGAGGCCGAAGTTTCGTCCCTTCTTCCTGCTCCAAAATTTCTTCCAGAGCCAAAATCACTTCCTTCCGAAGCAGATGCCTTCTGCCCTGAGGCGGAGGCAATCATTTTATCAAGGGAGTTCTGGTCTAAAACGGCGTTTTCCTTGAGAACTTTTTTGTGGGAAACAAACTTTTCAAGAGCCACCTGAAAGCGCTCGTAGGCAAAGGGTTTTATCAGGTAGTCGATTACGCCGGAATGCATGGTCTGTTCAATGGTGGCGCTGTCGTTGGCAGCGGTAACCATTATTACTTCTGCGGAAATTTTCTGTTCCCGGATTTTTTTCAGGGTTTCAAGACCGTCCATGTAGGGCATAAAGACATCCAGTACAATCAGGTCGATTTCTTCTTCTGAATTTTCAAGGTAATCCAGCGCTTCCTGTCCGTTTCTGCAGGTTGCGGCCACCGTAAACAGCGGATTTTTTGAGACGTACTGTCCGTTTATCATTGCGACCATCGGGTCATCTTCTACGATTAAAACTTGGTATGCCATTTTTACCCCTTTTTTCTGTTCAGAATTTTAGCGTTCATTTTTTATGGAAACCACAAAGCAGGTGCCGGCTCCTTCCTGGGATTCGAAGGAAATGGTTCCGCCTAAGCTTTCGATTAAAAGTTTTGTGTGGTAAAGTCCTACGCCGCGGCCGTCGCCCTTTGTGGAAAAGCCGTTTTCAAAAACCTTGTCCTTTATACTATCACTAATTCCGTTTCCTGTGTCACGAACCGTAATCAAAAGTGAATTTTTTGTTGTCATTACTCCGAAACGGAGTTCGTTTTGAGCCGTACATTCCGTGTTATCCGCTTTTTTTGAAACCGGTTTCATGTTCATGGAATCAAGGGCGTTGTCAATCAGGTTTCCGCAGATTGTAACCAGGGCTTCCGACGGAATATCGATGTCCGCGGAGGAAAAATGAAGCTCGTCATTCAGAATGAATTTTACATTGCATTCTGAAGCCCGGGCAATTTTTCCGATTAAAAGGGCGGCAAAGCTTGCGTTGTCGATGGCGTTCATTACCCGGCTGATGGTTTCCCGCTGAATTATCGAAATGTTTTCTATATAGTTCTGTGCTTTTTCGTATTCTTCGATTTGAATGAGCCCCAGAATTACATGAAGCTTGTTGGTAAAATCGTGGTTGTTTGCCCGCATTGAATCAACCAGAAATTTTGTTCCTTCCAGGTCTTCTGCAAACTCCATGAACTGTTTTTTGATTTTTTTAGAAAGAGTCATGCTGATTGCAAGTTCGATTAAAATTGCCGCAAAGGTAACTATTACAAAAAGCAGCACCGTGTGAAGGGTAACGCTCATCATTGAGGTGCGGAGTTTAATAATCATCAGAAAGCCTTCGTAGTTTCCCTTTTCATCGTAAATGGCTGAATAGGTGCGTCTCTGGGGGCCAGAAGGACCGGTGCTGTTTTCCACCAGAAAGCCTTCTTTTGCAAGCTGAGGTGCATTTCCCTCTTTTGTAACCTGAAAATCCGGGTGAGTTCCGTCGAACTGGGTGTTAATCAGCTGGTGGTGGGCGTGGTAAATGCGTTTATTGTCTTTGTCTACGATGGAAATAACGTCGATATCCGGTAAATCGTTTACAACGGAATCCATATAGGCGGTGAGCTCTTCCTGGTTCATGTTTTTTGAAAATTTGTAAAGCCGGGTTACCAGAACGGAGGTATCAATAAGTGCCTGATTGAAGGCTTTGTCGTTGGAGGAAAGGTTAATCACAGCTCCGCCGGCAGTTAAAAGAATTGTTACTGCGATAATTAGAATCAGGTGATTTCGCTTGATTTCCTTTCTGAGGGCATTCAGGGTAATTCTATTAAAGTTTGTTTTCATAGTTTCAATATAACATATTACGGTGGAAGAAACACTTTTGAAAGTAAAAAAAATGCCAGTTTTTTTTCAAACTTTTAAAACTTTCAAAAAATTGCCGTTTTTCTGCAATCTGCTAAACTGTGTTCAGATTTCGAAAGTACAAAGAGGAAATAGAGATGGAATACGGTCATCTGTTTGAATGTGGAATGTTGGTTTGCTTCGGTTTTTCATGGCCTTTGAATGTAATTAAGGCTTACAGAGCACGAACGGCAAAGGGTACCAGTCTTGCGTTTATATTCCTGATTATCACAGGATATGTTGCAGGAATTACTGCAAAGCTTATCAATCATCAGATTAATTACGTTCTGGCAGTTTATTTTATCAACCTTGCAATCGTAATGCTGAATGTTTTTGTTTACATCCGGAACAAACGCCTGGACAAAAAGAATGGTCTTGTAAAAACTGTTACTGAAAATAGGGAATCAAAAGAAAATATGGAGGATAATATGAACTACACTTATTCACTTGATGAATTAATCAATCCGGTTTCTCACTCAAAAGAGGAGAAAAATGCAGTGATTCTTCTGGGAGCTGGAAGCGACAAAAAGATTCCGGTTCAGGCTCTTGGAAAGGAATTTAAGTTCAACTTCAAGATTTACAACAAGAGTTCAGAAGCGTTTTCTTTGACAAATGCACTTTCTTATGTGAACGAAAATATTGCTCCTCTTTCTCCGGAAGGACTTCTGATTCATCTTAGTGAAAGCGATATAAGCCTCTGTATCAATGACAGTGAAAAGTTCGACAGCCTTTATCTTGAGTTAATCGAAAGAATTAAGAAAATCAATAAAAAATGCAGGATTGCTCTGGTATCAGTTGCAAATCCTAAGGGTGAAAAAACTGTAAGCGTTGTAAACCGCCATATCAAGGCAATTGCAGAAGCAGAAAAATGCAGCTATGTAAATCTTGATAACGTAAAGCTCTGGAATCCGGAAAGTACAAAGGCTGCCGTAGAGTTTGCTCACAATATGGGCTTGAATACAAGAAAGCCTTTGAGCGATGTAGCAGAAATACTTTACAGCTACGAATATCATACTGCCAGTGAACAGCACACAACAACCAGCGTTGCCGGTTAAAAATAAAAGACTGTTTAAAAAGTTTGAGCCCCGGGGAAAACTCCGGGGCTCTTTTTTTGTCTTCACTTTTTCGTTATTGGTCGGGGGCGATACCTTCGGGTTGTGACTCTGTTATACGACACCAGCAGCTGTAACAGTTCATTAAATTAAAAAAATATGCTAAAATCAGGCTATGAACTTAAACGATAAACGTTTTTCTGCTTATTCTTCCATGAGCGGAAAAAAAACTGAAAATGAAAAAAAATCTGTTTCTGGTGCGGGAAATGTTTCATCTTCGGCAGGTACTTCCGGTTCGGCAAATGTTCCAGGTGCGCGAAAAGTTTCCGCTGCAGAGGAAAGCCGGATTCAGCAGCTTCTTTTTAAGGTTCCTGCCGCAGATTCAGAGCCCGGAAAGGAAAGCGTTTATCGCCGTGTTGCAAAATTTTTAATTATCCTTGGAACTGACCAGGCGGCCAGGGTTCTTCAGCATCTTCCGGAAGAGCAGACTGAAAAAATTGTCGCTGAGCTTGCTTCAATCCGCAGCGTGAAGGAAGAAGAAAAGGAAGTAATCTTAGCTGAGTTTGAAGGACTTGCCGCACATACCTTTGAAGAAGGGGGCAAAGAAACTGCCCGGACAATTCTTGAAAAAGCCTGGGGCCCTGAAAAGGCAAAGGAAATGCTTTCCCGGGCGGCTCCTTATGTGGGGGCAAAGCCCTTTGATTATCTGAACCGGGAAGAAAGCGAAAAGGTTCTGCTTTTGCTGAATGATGAAAGTGTTCCCGTTCAGGCCCTGGTGCTTTCCCACCTTGAACCGAAAAAAGCCGCTGATATTATAAATAAAATGGCTGAGGAAGCAAAGACGAATGTTGTCCTTCAGCTTGCCAATATGGGTGCCGTAAGTCCGGAGGTTATTCGCCGGGTAGATCAGGCAATGCATGAAAAATCTGAAAGCGTAAAGATTGAAAAAGCGGACAGAATTGACGGCCGTTCGGCACTTTCAGAAATTTTAAAGAAGATGAGCCCAGGTTCAGAAGAAGGAATTCTCCGCTCACTTTCCAGAGAGGATCCGGAGCTTGGACGGGACTTAAAAGACAGGCTTTTTACTGTGGAAGATGTGCTTTTGGTGGACGACAGGGCAATTCAGGAATATCTTCGTGACCTTGAAAATACTGAAGTCGTTTACCTGATTGCAGGAAAGGGCGGTGAGTACCGGAAGAAGCTTTTGGGCTGTGTTTCAGCCAGCCGGCGAAAGCTCATTCTTGAAGAAGAAGATCTAAGAAAACCGATTTTAAGAAGTGCCTGCGATGAAGCTACGGCAAAGTTCATCAGCGTTTTGCGGGAAGCCTACGAAAAAGGCCGGCTTGTTATAAAGGGCAGAAACGACGAAGAGTTTGTATAAAGAAAGAGTTTATCGCAAAAATCGTGGGACGGACTAAAATCTTACAAAGGCCGCCTGAACTGTAAAGGTGCTTCCTTCCGAAGTTTCCCGCCGGTTTGAACCGAAGGCGCTGTTGCAGGAGGTGCATTCGTCCAGAACCGCAATATTTCCTTCCTGAATTCCTGCATTCTTCAGAATCTGAAGGTTCGCCTCTACCAGACTTAAGCGGAAAAGAGGTCCTGTAAGTCCGTTCCAGCTTCGGATTGCTTTCATTTCTTCCTCAGTTTTATTTTCAAGGGGTTTTATGCAGCCTTCTCCAAAGTTTTTTCTGAAGTATTCTGCCCTGTCTTCCGTAACGATGTAACAGCAGTCGTGAATACAGGCGCTGATTCCAGTAAGAATATTTTCAGGTTCTGAACCGAATTTCTCCTTCATAAGGTTAATGGCATTTACAACAATTCCGGTTCCCTTCCATCCGGAATGAACGATGCCGAAGCCGCCGGTTTTACAGTCAAAAAGGTAGAGGGCAACGCAGTCGGCAATGGTTACAACCGGCATCAGGTTTTTATTGCAGGTAACAATGCCGTCTGCAATCATTTCCCGGGTGCTGTTTTCTTCTTCTGCAAAGACAACGATTTTTGTGTGATCCAGCTGTACCTGGGAGATTTTACAATGCTGTTCTTCCGGAAACTTCTGGCTTCGTGTGTGTCCAGACTCTGTTTTTGCCGCTTTCTCCTGATTAATCCTGCCCCCTGCAATTTTTGAAAGCAGCTTTTCCCTGTTTTCGTTTTTTTCATTCCATCTGAAGCGCATGCTTCCGGCATTTCTCAGGGTCATTCCCCAGAGCGGGGCATTTTCACCTGAAAAACCAAAGGTCTTTCCGTCCCTGTAAAAGGGAATTAAAACATATTTTTCTGATTCCTGAATTTCTGAAAGAAAGGGCTGGTTATACAAATCATTCAGTTTTATGCGCTTCATACTTTTTCTTCATGCCGCTTAAGTTTTTATTTTTCGTCTTTTGGTAAATCCAGAGGTTCAATTTCTACAAAAACACTTCTGATAACATTCAGAATGTCCCGGACGTTTTCCATTCTGTCCCGGAAAGCCCGGTTTTCAATTCCGCGAATGGTCATAAGGTTCTGAAGGGAATCGTAATCCTTGTCCTTTACGTCGTCCAGAATTCCGTGGAAGATGCGCTCAATGGTTCTTGTGCAGTTACAGAAAACCTTTCCGCAGGTTCTGATTGTGTTTTCGCAGTTTAAAATCATGGAAGAAATAAGCTGCTGTGCTTTTATTGAATGAGTGTGCTCGTTTATGTACTTGTAAATTATGCTTCCTACGGCGCCGTCTTCCGTTATGGATTGTATGAAATCCGTGGTTTTCTGATTTACTTCAACAAAGTCGTTTATGGCCTCGGAAAGTTCCGTTCTGTTTTCCTTTTTGATGAAGACACCCTCAAGAATTACGATGTTTAAAACGCTCATAATTTCATCGCTGAGGTTTTCTACTACCCAGGCAAGAAGTCCTGCCGTCATTTCGCAGTTGAAAGGTATTCCGCCCCAGAGCTTCTGCCACGGCTTTTCCCTGAGTTCAGGGAAACTGTCCAGACCGAATTTCTCCCGCAGTACTTCTGCCAGCTGATTCTTTTTCCTGTCTCTGAGCCAGGACGACCAGCGGGCATCAAAAACCTTCTTCCATTCGTCCTTGAATTTAACAAACCAGTCTTCGCCGCCGCCAGAATTTTCCGGCTGCCATTCATAGTCACCAAAAATTACCTTTCCAAGGGAAGAAACCGGAACCGTTGAAACGAACATCTGAATGGAAGAAAAACAGGTCACCGCTTTGTTTATAAATTCCCGGAGGGCTTTTTCGATTTCTTCGTTGGCTCTTCCGCCAAGTGCGGCACGCTGTGAATACAGAAAGAGGGATTCCAGGGCTTCCTTTGGAATAGGGGTAGTGGACTGGAGTACCCGGGCAAAGGCAGTGTAGTCGCTCTGGGCATTTGTGAAGGGACAGGTATAGCTTGAAGAAATTATTGCCGTAAACTGAGACGAAAAATGTATGAAGGGAAGCTCTGAAAACTGCTTGAGCCAGATAAGGCTTCGGACTGCGGAATAGAGCTTTTCCCGGGTCTTCGGTTCAATGTTCTTTAAAAGATTTTCCATTCGCTTGCTTAAAGAAACCCGAAGCTCCGTGGTTGCTTCCCGCTCAAAAGGAATTGTGTAGGGATCTGCGTCCGCATTGATTTTCTCTGAAATTTCCGGGCAGACGAAGGTGCTTAAGAAAACGTAGAATTTTCCCGGATCCTCGTTTGCAACTGAAATGTACGGCTTAAAGAATTCTGCGCAGGCCTTGATTTCTTTTAACTTTTCGTAGAAAAGGGCCTGAATCAGATCCGTATGAATGTCCAGAAGTCCCGGATGGTTCCGGTTAATTTTCTTTTTGAGGGCAAGAACAAGGTCGTTGTTATAAATTTCCTTTGAATTTCTTTTTGTGAAAATGGAGCGGATCCAGAGAATCAGTTTGTAAAGCAATGGTTCATTTTTGAATTTGATGTCTAAAAAGCCCGTTTCTTCTTCACGGTCGGACTGCATGATCAGTATTTCCTGCTCCCGGTTCTGATTCATGTTTTTCAGAAGCAGTTTTCTTTCATCAGCGCTGAGCCCCGCGACAAGTTCATCAAAAGTAGAACGCTTAGGTTCATAACTCATAGGTAAATTCAATTATAGGACACTTTTGAGTTAAAATCAAATAATTTGTACCCGGGGGGTTCCCGCAGCATATTGTTCCCGGGACATTATTTGTAACGCGGCTTTATTTGTGGTATATTTAATCTATGACTGTAGATTTTCCAAAAGAATATAACGGATTTGAACTTATTTCTATTAAAGATGTGCCGGACTGTGCAAGTACAGGGCTTTATTTGCGGCACAAAAAGACCGGTCTTGAGGTTTTTCACCTTTTCAATGAGGATTCAGAAAACCTTTTTTCATTCTCTTTCCGAACTCCTATAAAAAACGCTACAGGTGCGGCCCATATTCTTGAGCACTCGGTTCTTTGCGGTTCCCAGAAATTTCCGCTTAAAGAGCCTTTTACAAACATGATGAATCAGAGCGTGAATACCTTTTTGAACGCTATGACCTATTCCGACAAAACCGTGTATCCTGCTTCATCAGTTGTGAAGAACGACTATTTTAACCTTATGGATGTTTATGCCGATGCGGTTTTCTTTCCGCTTTTGAAGAAAGAAACCTTTATGCAGGAAGCAAGACGCCTTGAAATAAACGATAAAGGCGAATTCGAAATTCAGGGTGTGGTATACAACGAGATGAAGGGCTGCTACTCTTCCTTTGACAGTGTTGCTTCCGATATTCAGATCCGAAGTATTTTCCCGGATACAAATTACGCTCTTGATTCCGGCGGCGACCCCCTTGAAATCCCGAATTTTACCTACGAGGATTTTCTTGCCTTCCATAAAAAATATTACCGGCCGGAAAACTGTCTTCTGTTCCTGTACGGAAATATTCCTACAGCCGAGCAGCTTGATTTCCTGAACAAAATCCTGATTTCCCGGCTTGAAGAAAAATTTCCTCCGGCTCAGGAACACCCTTCCTATCCATTCGTTTCCGAAGAGATTGTGAAAATGGAAACGGCTCCGGCACAGGACAAAGAAATTTTTGTAAAGAAAACGGCGCCTTCCGTTGGTTCAACAGGCTCCCTTGTAACAGTAAACTGGAACTGCGGAGAAACAAAAAATCTTGAAGATTACATGGAATGCGCCTTCCTTTCCGAACTTTTAATCGGAAACGACGGTTCTCCTGTTTCCAAAGCCCTTCTTGAAAGTGAGCTGGGTGACGACCTTTCTTCGGTTTCCGGCTCCTGCAACGAAACCCGGAACTTTTCTATTTCCTTTGGACTTCACGGAGTAAAGAAGGGAAAGGAAAAGAAGGTTTACAAGGTGCTGTTCTCTGCCCTTGATGACGTGTTTAATAACGGAATTGATGAAAAACATCTTGAATCTGCAATTATGGCGGCTGAATTTTCAAATCGTGAAGTAAACAGAAGCGGCGGCCCTTATTCCCTTGTTCTTCTTGAAAGGGCCCTGAATTCCTGGAATTATGGCGGCCAGCCTGCTGAAGGTCTTTTCTACCGAGGTGCTTTTGAAAAAGTTCGGGTAAAGGCAACAACAGATCCTCAGTACATTCAGAAGCTTCTATTGAAATACATTTATCAGAATAAAAACTGCGTTTATGTAACGGTAACCCCTTCTTCCTCCTATATAAAAGAACGGGAAAAACTGGAAGCGGAACTTACGAAAAAGCTTTCCCTTGAAGTGAACCGGGAGGAACTTAAAAAAGAGCTGGAAGCTCTTCATTCATATCAGCAGTATCACGAAACGGAAGAGGAAGTTTCCTGTATTCCGACTTTAAAGCTTTCAGACCTTTCCACAACGGCGGAATCAATAAAAACAGAGTTTGAAATGCTGAAGCTCAGGGAAGGAGCGGAGGACTCGGGAGCCGCAGAAAACACCGGAGTAGCGCAAGGTGCCGCAGAAAAAAGCGTTGCATCTGACAAAACTGCTGATGCCTCTGAAAACGGTGCTTTTTCTTTCTCTGTTCCTTTTGTAAAAAATATTGAAAATACCAACGGAATTGCCTATCTGGAGTTCGGTTTCCCTCTGGATGCCCTCGCCCCGGAGGACTATTTTTATATTCCTTTCTTTAATTATGCTTCTCCTTCCTGCGGCTGGGGTGGAAAAGACTGGGCGGAAACCTCTCTTCTTACCGGAATGTACACCGGTGGAATTGCAACCCGGCTTTTCTCTCACGAAACTTCACCTTCTGAGCGTTCAAAGGAAATCAGAAAGGAGCGGGAAAAGCAGGGCTTGGCCGGCCGGGACTGGATTTTCTTTTCCGTAAAGCTTCTGGCTGAAAAGGTTGAAGAAGGTCTTAAGGTTTTTGAAGACTTTATAACTGGCTTTGATTTTTCTGATGAAAAACGCCTTAAAAATCTGCTGGGTGAACTAAAAAGTGGAATTAAGGCTTCCGTGGTTCCTCATGGAAACCGCTATGCTCTTTTACGCGTTCAGGCATTTAAGACCCGCTGCGGAATGGTGGATGAGATTACAAAAGGTTTCAGCCAGATTATGTTCCTTGAAAAGCTTTCTGAAAAAAACATTCATCAGATTGCCCTTCGGTTTGAAAAGATTAAAGAGACGATTTTGTCTTCCGGGGCTCTGGTTCATCTGGTGGCTGACAAGGACACCTATGAAAAAACGCTTCCTCTGGTAAAAGAAATGCTTTTGCGCACAGGTTTTTCAAAGCCATGTAAAAAACGGCCGCGAAATGAAAAAGACTTTGAAAAGCTGATTTTTGTTAATGGCGAAAAAAATGCGGAAGACGCAAAGGAAGAATACTTTGTGCTTGAAAGTCAGGTGGGTTTTGCGGCAGCATCCCTTGATTCTCATTATTTTGCAACTCCGGAAAATGCCCGGGAGCTTTTCCTTTCCCACTGGCTTTCCGTAAATCTCCTGTGGGAAAGAATCCGTACAACGGGGGGTGCCTACGGAGCCTATGCCTCTAGTGCAAATCTTTCGGGGCAGTTTTTGTTCTCAAGCTTCCGGGATCCTTCTCCTGTAAAATCCCTTCAGACTTACATCGGCTGTCTGGAGGATGCTTCTAAAATCGAAATTTCTGAAGAGGAATGCAGGCGCTCCCTCACCGGAACTTACGGCGATGAAGTTCAGCCTGCCTCTCCCCAGACTAAGGGAAGACTGGGACTTCTGCGCTTCCTTTGCTGCATAAACGATGAAGACCGTTCTGAAAAGCTTAAGACTATTCTTGGTCTTGAACCGGCTTCTTTGAAACAGGCGGCATCTTATCTTTCTGAAAGGACAGATGCAATCAGAACCTGTGTTGTCTGCACCCAGGAAGAACTGGATAAAAATTCAAAAAAAACTGGCGTTATTGTAAAATTGCCCTTATAATTACTTAGAATAGATTTGTTAATATTCAACCGCAGGAGTTTTTATATATGGATAAGAAAACAAAACAGTGTATTGATATGCTTAGACAACTTGTGTCAGACGTACAGGGTGCTCCCTATCCTGGAGATGATATAAAATCTGAACTTTATACAATCTGGTACGAACATGCTCAGAGGGCTGCTGTAAATTGCTTTGAATTCCTGGATGAAAACTTCCCGGAAGATGCCCGTGATGTCAATAAAAAGATAGATAAGCTTTTCAGTAAATAAAAACTCAACGATTTTGCCTTTTATACTCTAAAGTTAGTATTTCAATATGTCGAAATTGGAGATAGAGTAATTTTTAAAGAGGATTTAGAATGAGTACTTCCAAGAAAGCTGCCGCCGCAATGAAATATCAACTGACAGGTGCTAACAGAAAGAGTGGTGTAAATCTGTGGCGGTTCGTTTTTTCGGCAGTTGAAAAGGGCTCAAGTCAGGAACGCGTTTTTTTTATTGAACTTGCGCTTCTTAATTCCTGGCTTAATCCAAATGAAGCAGTATTGGGTTTTAAACCCCGCGTAAATATTTCAGAAGATGACCTTCAGAATGTTCTGGCAGGCACCAGTTCTGCACAGAAGCTTCAGAGTGAAAGCATCGTAACACCTTCCTATGTTGCCGTTCGGGCGGGAAGTCTTGGGGCCGGCGCCCGTCAGATTTGTGAATATTATCCAAGTAAAGAATTAGTTATGTCAAACCGTTCCTTCGATGTTCAGATAGGAAACTGCCGTTTTGATGATTCAAAGCTTACGGGTTCCGTTGTCTGTTCTCCAAAGGACGCCACAAGTCATCCGGAATTTCTCTGTGATGCCGGAACGGTAAGCTGGAATCTTCGCTATGATATGGCCCTGAACTTTGAAAACGGTTACAAGGGACCGGATTCCTCCTGGCAGATTCCGGGAGCCAAGACGATTTTTACCGGAAACATCAGCATGGACGGAAAGGAATACGAGGTTCTTCCAAAAAAATCCTACGGCTATGTAGACCGGAACTGGGGAAAATCCTATCCGGTTGAATGGTTCCATATTTCTTCTTCAAATCTTGCAAGCCTTATCAACGGAAAGGTTTACCAGAACTCGGCAATTTCCATTCAGGGAATTTATGACGGCCGTGTTTCCGCAATGCTGAATGTGGAAAAGAAGCTTTCTGTTTATACGGCAAATTCCTCAAAGAGAAAATATTCCAGCGTTCAGAGCTGTTCACAGATGCCGGAAACCGAGGAAGGTGAAAAACTTCACTGGTCGGTGAGCATCAGCGACAGAAGCCACGTTCTTGATGTGGATGTTTTCTGTCTTGCAAAGCTTTTGTACGTACGAAGCTGGGAACTTCCGGAAGGCGGCCGAAAGCAGCTAAAAATTCTTACCGGCGGAAACGGAACCGGCGAAATCCGTCTTTACAAGAAACACGGAAAAGGCCTTGAATTAATCGAAAACTGCCGCATCTCCGGCGTCCTCTGCGAATTCGGTCAACCCGAAGACGGCGAACAGTAACCTTCTTTTACTAATGAACGTTGCAGAATAATATGGAGCTTCTGCATTATATTTGTTTCAATAAAAAATTGGCGTAAGCGGGGTTCCTGTGTACGCCTTGCGGGACAGGTACTTTTTTATTATAATCGTTCTTACTTTTTTCAAAGACGGATGGTAGAAAAATGCCAGGCAATGAAATACGCGCTTTTTTAGGCGATTTATTCACTTCGGACGATGTTGTTTTACAGATTGCTCTTTCAGTCGGAATAATTCTTATCACAGCAAAATATTTTGGTACTCTTGCAAAAAAAATCGGGATTCCCCAGGTGGCGGGGCAGATTATTGCGGGACTTCTTTTAAAATTCCTTCCATTTTTCCGTGAATTCGGCGGAACCGATGCAAACGAGATTTTTCAGGAAGCGAATCAGTTCATTTCCTACATGGCGGAAATCGGCGTAATTCTTATCATGTTTTCTGCCGGTCTTGGAACAAACCTTAAATCTCTGATAAAAAGCGGAGTAAAGGCTACCATAATAGCCTGTTGCGGTGTTTTTGTTCCTTTGATTTTTGGAATGATTATGGCCCTCTGTTTCTGGGGCTTTAACGGCTTTGGTACTACAGAGTTTTATCAGGCCATGTTCATCGGAACGATTTTAACTGCCACCAGCGTAAGCATTTCCGTTGCAACCCTGAAGGAACTGGGAAAAATCAAGACCGATGTTGGCCAGACGATTATCAGTGCCGCAATCATCGACGATGTAATCGGAATCATCGTTCTTACAATTGTGCTTGGGGTAAGCCGGGACGGGGGCGCAAAGGGCGCTTCAACTTATCTTATTGTGATTCTTAAGACAGTTCTTTTCTTTGTTTTTGCCATTGTGGCAGGTTATATTATTTTCCGTTTTTTCAAGTGGTACGACAGGCGTCATCCTCATTCCCGCCGTATTCCTATTTATGGACTGGGGGTGGCCCTTATTTTTGCCTGGGCGGCTGAAAACTTTTTCGGAATCGCAGACATTACCGGCGCTTACATTGCGGGGGTTGTATTCTGCAGCCTGAACGATGCCCATTACATGGAACAGAAAATCGACATCAATTCCTACATGATTTTCAGTCCTCTGTTTTTTGCCAGCATCGGCTTAAAAACAGATCTTGGGGGGATGAACCTTGGACTTCTTGCTTTCTCCATTGCTTTTGTGCTTGTTGGCTGTATTTCAAAAATTATTGGTTGCGGCGGAGTTTCAAAGCTTATGGGCTACAAGTGGAAGGAAAGTCTTCAGATTGGTCTTGGAATGATGGTTCGCGGCGAGGTTGCATTAATCGTTGCACAGAAGGGACTTAGCGCAGGACTGGTTGATTCAAAATATTTTGCGTCGGTTATTCTTTTGATAATTGTAAGTTCAATGATTGTACCGGTTCTGATGAAGAAGGCTTTTGCCGGGGAAGAAACCCCGGTGGCTGGCGAAGAAATCCATCCTGTTGAAGCCACTCCGTTAGTTACCGACAAGGATAAATAAAAAAACAGGATTTCAGCTCTGCGCCGAAATCCTGTTTCTCTTGTTGCTCTCAAGCTGCGGTCTAAACCTTAAACTTATTAATCTCCGTAGAAACAAGGCTGATGGAGTTGTGGTTTTCCTGGGTTTTGTTGTTGATTTCCTGAACCGCGGAGTTAATTTCATTTACGCCGAGGGACATTTCCGACATGCTGCCGTTGATTTCGAGGGTGATGTTTGAAAGCTTCTTCATTTCTTCAGAAACCTGTTTAACACCTCTGTCCATTATTTCGAATGCCCGTTTTACTTTGTCCGTAATGTCGTTGATTTCCTGCATTGAAGCTAAAATCTGATGGCTTCCGGTAGCCTGCTCTTCCATTGCGCTGTCGATTACCGCTTCCTGCTGGCTTACAGTCTGGGTGTTTTCGTAGATTACATCAAACTTGTTCTGAATATCCAGAGAAGATTCCGTAACCCGGGTAATAAGCTCGTTCAAATCGTTCAGAACGGAACCGATTGTCTTTCCCTGTTCGCCGGAGGTTTCTGCCAGCTTTCGGATTTCGTCAGCAACAACACTGAAGCCCTTTCCCGCTTCCCCTGCGTGAGCCGCTTCGATTGCAGCGTTCATTGCAAGAAGGTTTGTCTGGCTTGCGATGCTCTGAATAATCTTACTTGCCTCGATAAGGCCTTTTGAACCTTCAGAAATCTGCTTAATAAGTTCAACGTTTTCGTTTACACCGTGGCGGCCGACATTTGCAGAATCTGTAAGGGCATTTACGGAAACCGTGTTCTTCTTAAGGATGTCAGTTACGCTCTTGATATTAGAAACCATTTCTTCAACTGCGGAAGAAGCATTTGATACGCTGTCAGACTGTGTCGAAATCGATTCGCTCAATTCCTGAATGTTTCGCGTAATGCTTTCCATCGTCTTTGTTGTTTCTTCAACGCCGGTGGACTGGTTTACAATCTGATTTTTGATGCTGGAAATATTTGAATCAATCTGATTTACAGAGCTTGCAGTTTCCGTTACGGCGCTGGAAAGATTGTCAGCAATTCCGGTCATATTCTGGGATTCCGTGATAACCGTTGAAATTGAAGAGGAAAGCTTTTCGAAGGTTTTATTAAAGTACATTGAAAGCTGGGCGATTTCATCTTTCCCTCTGACCGGAAGTCTGTGGGAAAGGTCTCCTTCACCTTCAGAAATATCCTTAAGAACTGTTACCGTGCTTTCAAGAGGCCGGCAGATAGAATTACTCATCATGATGGCAGCTACAAGTGAAATTATGTAGGCAACGGCAATTGCAGCCAGCATATAGGTAAAGAAGGTCATATTAACCGCATTTACGATGGCTGATGGAGTTACGATTATGTAGTCAAGGGGAGTATATTTGTTTCCAGAAGGGAATACACGCACGTCGCATTTTACGCCGCCAAGAGTCTGCTTGAATTCTGCATACTCGTGAGGTTTGAAATTTTCAAAGGAATCCTTGATGTCCTTAAAATTATTGCCTGAATCGTGCTGGTCAAGAATTATGGTTCCGTTTCTGTCGGAAATCATGATAAAGCCTTCATCCAGGCGTCCGCTTCGGATTGAATCGGCAATTTCCTTAAAATAGTCCAGACCGGCAGTCATGGAGCATACACCCCGAAGTTTGTTGTTTTCGTCAAAAATTGAACGGGACACAAGGATTGAAGCCAGCCCGTTGGAACTCTGATAAGCGTCCGTGATATCAATTTCACCGTTTTTTGCCCGGGCATCTTTGTACCAGGATCGGGTTGTACAGTCGTAGTTGTTTGAACGGTTTGAAGCCGGGAACTGAACGTAGTTTCCTTCGGATTCAAGACCGACACAAAGCTCCTGAATGCCTTCAAACTCGTTTACGAGCAGTTCCATCTGATTAAAAACGGAAAGCTCGTATTCACCCATTCTTGCGGGATCCATTTTGACTTTGCCGCTTGGATCTGTAAGGTTTTTGTAGGATGTAATGTAGCCGTCGCTCTGACGAACCAGTTCGCTGTCAGAGAACATTCTGATGATGCTGGAAAGGTTCTCAAAATATTCGTTGATACCGCTGTCCATAAGTGCAACCGTATCACTTAGTTTTTCGCCGTATTGTTTCTGGTTAAAGCGGTTTACGATTGCATCTGTTATAATTCCGATGACAATTAAAACGGCAAGAATGAGTCCCGTCATCTGTGCCGCAATTTTGAAGGAAATTGAATTTCTTTTGATCAGCATAAAATACCTCACTGTGTAAATTCAATTTTAAATCATATTTTTATAAATGCAACAAAAAAAGGCCGGCTTCAGAAGCCGGTCTGGTAATAATGAAGTATTTGTGATTTTTATGCGTCGATTTCGGCAGCAAGGTGATGCACGATGAAGTCGCGGCGTTCCGGGGTGTTTTTTCCCATGTAGAACTCAAGCACCTTCGGCACATTCTGCAGCGTCTGGATGGTTACAGGAGTGAGGTGGATACCTACGTCTTCGCTTTCTCCTTCCTTTCGCGGGTGAATGAACTGCCCGAATTCGTGAGGGCTGATTTCTCCAAGTCCTTTGAATCGGGTGATTTCAGCGCCTTTTCCCAGTGCTTTCATTGCCTTGTCCCGGCTCTGTTCTGAATAGCAGTAAACGGTTTTGCTCTTGTTGCGGACGCGGAAAAGCGGTGTTTCAAGAATGAAAACATGTCCCGTCAGTATCAACTCTTCGAAATACAATAGAAGATAAGTCATTACCAGATTTCTGATATGGAAACCGTCGTTATCGGCATCGGTTGCGATGATGATTTTGTTGTATCGTAAACCTTCAATTTCCTTCTGAACCCCAAGGCTTAAGGTGAGGTTTTTAAGCTCTTCGTTTTCAAAGAGCGCTGTCTTTTTGCGGCCGTACATGTTTTCCGGTTTTCCCCGAAGGCTGAAAATTGCCTGGGTTTCTACGTCGCGGCAGCCTACCATTGAACCGGTAGCCGAATCTCCCTCAGTGATGAAAATCATTGAATTTTCGCCTTTCTTTCCGTCCTGAAGGTGGTAACGGCAGTCCTTGAGCTTGTGAATCTTAAGGGAAACAGACTTTTCTGCATCCCGGATGGTTTTTGCGGTAACGGAATTAATTTCGTCCCGGGCCTTCTGGTTTCGGATGATTTTTTCTTCCAGGGCGTTTGCAATTTCCGGGTGATGGCGAAGCCAGTCGTCCACTGCAATCTGAACTTCCTTGATTATCGGAAGGCGGATTTCTACGTTTCCAAGCTTGTTCTTTGTCTGGCTGGTGAACATCGGGTTGTCGAGACCGATTTTTAATGCCACCAGAAGACCGCTTACAACGTCCTTCTGGTCATATTCTTTTTTGAAGAAGTCGTTTACGCCCTTTGTAACACCGTCTAAAAAGGCCGTTACATGGGTTCCGCCGTCTTCTGTGCTCTGTCCGTTTACGAAGGAGTAGACAACCTTGTCCAGGCTTGGAGTATGGGTCACAACGAATTCAAGATTTTCGCCCTTGTAGCTGAAAGGTTCGTAAAGCGTTTTTCCGCTTTCACCCAGTTCGTGCTTAAGGAGGTCAGAAAGTCCATTTTCACTCAAATATTCCTGACCGTTTAAGACGAGCTTTAATCCCGGGTTCAGATAAGCGTAGTTCCAGATTCGCTTTTCAACCATTTCCATATTGAAATTGTATTTTCCGAAAAGCTCTGTATCCGGCACGAATTCAAGGTAAGTTCCGTTTTTAACGCCGGGTTTTGCGTCTCCGGTTGAACCTGAAATTTTGTTTCCCTGCTTGAATTCAACTACGGCCATTTTACCGTTACGGATTGAAGCTGCCCGGAAGTAGGAAGAAAGGGCGTTAGTGGCTTTAATACCAACGCCGTTCATTCCGATTGCCTGTTTGAAAACCGAGTTATTGTATTTTGCACCTGTGTTTACATTGGAAACACAGTCTTCCAGTTTTCCAAGAGGAATTCCCCGGCCGTAGTCCCGGATTTTTACACGGCCGTCTTTAATTTCAATGTCTACTTTATCGCCGAAGCCCTGAGAGAACTCGTCTACGGCGTTGTCGATACCTTCCTTTAAGAGAATGTAGATACCGTCGTTTTCGTTCGAACCGTCGCCAAGACTTCCGATGTACATACCCGGGCGAAGACGGATGTGCTCAAGTCCTTCAAGGTGCTGAATGGAATCTTCGTCGTAGTCAGCCGCATCTGAAACTGGCTGAACGCTTTTTGCAGAAGGAGCAGTGCCAGTTGATGAAGCCGGTTTTACAGCCGCTGAAGGTGCCGCTTTTTCTGAAGAAGCTTCTGCCTTTGGTGCAGGTTTTGACGCTGTGGCTGAAGCAGCCGGTTTTTTTGCAGCGGCATCCGGTTTTGCAGCTGGTGCGCTTTTTGCAGCAGCCGCAGTTTTTACGGCAGACGAAGATGCTGCTTTCGCGGTTCCTGCTGCTGAAGAAGTTTTTTCTGTTGCAGCGGCTTTTGCTGTAGTTGAAGAAGCCGCTTTAGCTGATGGCATGGCTTTTGCAGGAGCAGCAGATGCTGTTTTCGCAGCTGAAGCAGTTTTTGAAGCTGCTGAAGTTTTTGCTGCCGGCGCCTTTTCTGAAGAAGCAGCCTTTGAAACAGCTGCGGACTTTGCCGGTGCGGCGGTTTTTGAAACTGATGTTTTTTCTGCAGAGGCAGTTTTAGATGCTGCAGAAGCTTTCGTTGTTACTGTTTTTGATGTTCCTGATTTTACTGCAGCCGGTGTTTTTGCAGCTGCCTTTTCATTCTTTTTTGCCGGAGCCGCTTTGTCCGCGGCCATCTGAGAAGCCATTTCTAGCAATGACTTTTTGTTATTATTTTCCTCACCCATAAATTTAAGTATACAGGCTGTAAGTAGATTTTTCAAGGGTGCTTTTTATTCTGAAGTTTATTGTGCTTTTTTTCTTTTTTCTTGTGTTATTGAAAATCGGGGGTATAATCGTTTCTAAGATTTTTATATAAGGTATAGAAAAAATATTATAATCTTAATCAGAACGAGGGTTGTCAGAAATGGTAAGCCGTTGTTTTTTTATGCCGTGCGGTTTTCAATTCAGTTATTTTTTTTGCACTTAGTTGTTCTTTAGAAAACTGTTTATATTCCAGCATAAATAAAGCGGAATGCTTAAGGCTTTTGTTTCATCAATGGTGTTTTCAGAAATATTTTTTTCGGATAGTTTAAAGCCTGTAAGCGGTTTATATTTGCTGCAGAAAAGTTTAAAACTTTTTGCCTGGGTGTTGTCGGCGGCTTTTACTTCGACTGGAACAATGCTGTTTTCTTTTTCAAAAAGAAAATCGACTTCGGCACTGTTACCCGAACGCCAGAAATATAATTCGTTTCCTAGGGTCTTAAGTTCATTAAAAACATAGTTTTCTGCAAATGAGCCTTTGAAGCGAATATACGAATCATTTTCTTCTATAATTGTTCTGGCTGAAACCTTTGATTTTGCCCTCAAAAGCCCGATGTCGGACATGTAAACTTTAAAGTAGGTTTTATCAGCAAAGGCTGAAAGCGGAAGCTCCGGGTTTTCTACAAGGGAAACAAGATTTACAAGTCCTGCGTCACTAAGCCAGTTTAAGGCATTTTCCAGTTCAAAAGCACGTTTTCCTTCTTTTACATGTGAGAATATAAACTTATTGTTTTCTTTAGCAAGCTGAACAGGAACTGAGTCCCAGATCCACCTGATTTTGGGAACTTCTGAAAGTGGTGCGTGCTTTGAAAAATCATCTGAATAGTCGCGAAGTATTTCGGTTTGAACCTGTTCCACTTCATCAAAATCGCGGGTTGAAAGCCAGGTTTTTACGGCTTCAGGCATGCCACCCACAACATAGTATTCTTTAAGGAGTTTTTTCATCGGTATTGAATACAATTCCGGAATTGCTCTGTCCGTCGGCCAGTTTTCAAAGATTTTTACAAGGTCTTCGCGTTCGCTTGCAATCAGAAATTCTTTGAAGTTCATCGGAAAAAGCTGGAGCCTGTTTACTTTTCCCACCGGGAATGAAATGTTTTCCTGTTTTAAGGCTACTCCCAAAAGTGAACCTGCGCATACAAGATGAAGGTTCGGCGTGTTTTCGCAAAAGTATTTGAGAGAAGTTATAGCTTTGGGACATTCCTGGATTTCATCGAAAAACAGAAGCGTTTTTTCGGGAATGATTTTATTTTTTGTTACGGCCTCGAGCTCTGAAATTATTCTTTGAACGTCAAAATCGTAATCGAAAATTGCAGCATATTTTTCACTCTGTTCAAAGTTTATGTACACATAATTTTCAAAGCACTCTTCTGCAAATTTTCCGACAATGTATGTTTTTCCGCACTGTCTTACGCCGGTAAGAAGAAGAGGTTTTCTTCCTGCTTTATCCTTCCATTTTTTTAGGTCATTGATGATTTCTCTGTACATATCTATTATTTTATAAAAGTCGTGCCAATTTTGCAAGAAAAAATGTCAAAAGTCATAGGACTTTTGTGAATGTTTTGTTAAAAGTCATAGGACTTTTAGCAGAGGATGATATATTTATTCTAGAATTGCATTTTTGAATGCCTGTGTGATGAAAAGAAAATTTGAAATCTTTTCAGTCGGGCATCCTTTTTTTAATCTTATTTCTTGTTTTTTCATATTTTTGGATTTAAAATAAGCGTTAATAAACCTATTGGAGTTCAAGATATGAGAAACAGAAACCTTTCAAAATCTATTCTCAACTTGACCCTCATTGCCTTCGCGCTTGTAGAGTTAAGCTGTTCATCCGAAGCATTAAAAAATCGTGATAAAAATAATAAAAATAATTCAGGAGCGGATAATCCCGGTCAGTCCTTGAATCAGCAGCAGGAAAGGGGATCTGATTCAACTGTGATTAAGAAAAAATCTCTTGATGCCTACAGTCCTTCAGAGAGGGAGTATAATTTTTACTTCACATATAAAATCGTTCATGCCTGGTGGGATGCGGTTGCCCTGGGAATGGAAGACGCGGTCCGTCAGTATGAGGCAAAGGGAATTACAATCACTTACGACTATCTTGCCCCGGAAGCCATGTCTGCAAAGGATCAGGTGCAGAGAATCAAAAAGGCGGCCTCTTCAAAGGCTTACGATGTAATCGGAGTTGATGTTGCGGACATCGATATCGTAACTCCGGCAATCAATCAGATTATGGCCGGCGGACAAAAGGTAATGACCTTCTCCAGCTCTGATTCAGGAAAGGAAAACGGCTGCCAGCGGATTGCCTACGTTGGAAATACCCACAACTATGAAGACGGAATGGAGCTTGCTGAAGCACTTTGCCAGCGTCTCGATTACAAGGGTGATATTGCCATGCTCGTTGGAAACGTTGGTGCTCCTTGCCATGAAGACAGAGCGAGAGGCGCAAAAAAAGTTTTTGACAAATACGAAGGAATAAAACTCGTCGACGTAAAATACGATGAGGACAGCGACGTAAACGCATACAACTTCACAAAAGAGTTTTTGAAAAATTATCCTGACCTCGACGGAATTATCTGTTGTAACATGAGTAATCCTGTTGGAGCGGGAAGGGCTGTTGAAGAAGAAGGAAAGGCCGGTAAGGTCATTATCGTTGGAATGGATCACGATGAGCGGGCCATAAAATATCTTCGGGACGGAGTAATTTATGCTCTCGCCATTCAGGATTGCTATTCAATCGGTTTTGACACGATTACGACGGCAGTAAAAATCGCAGACGGAGTCCAGCCGGGCTTCTTATACCCAGAAAAAACAGAAGAAGCTTCGACAGTCTTCTATCAAAAAGATGCGGCTGGTCTCCTTCGTTCAATATACGGAATTCTTGATTAGGAGGTGCTGCAATGACGAAATCTACAAAACGAAGAATTCACATTTTCTCAGTTGTCGGCGGAATCCTAAGTTTCGTTCTGCTTTTGGTAATTGCCTTTCGCACTGCAAAAGCTACCCGCACCAGCACGGGCGATGCAATCGATAGATTAAGTAAGTTTTATATAGAAGAATTTGCAAAAGGACGAGTTTCCCTTGTTGCAGATGAACTTGCTAAAAGAGAAGAGTACGTAAATAACGCGCTCAAAGTTATCACTCAGGACGATTTAAGCTCTGCCCTATCGCTTAGAACTTATCTTAGAAAAATCAGAAAGCTCTACGGGATCGACACCTTCGCCCTTGTCGATGAAAACGGACTTGTTTACACGGGACGAAGCACTTGTTCAGGAAAGACGCGCTATCCGTTCCTT
The DNA here is from genome assembly GCA_946186185.1 of uncultured Treponema sp. GTDB lineage: Bacteria > Spirochaetota > Spirochaetia > Treponematales > Treponemataceae > Treponema_D. Next base: position 90,625 of record CAMHMJ010000001.1, read on the forward strand.
GCTGAAAAAATAACTGAACCGGTTTATTCTACGGTTTTGAATTACGGCGGAGAAAAGCAGCTCTATCTTGCAGTTCCAGTTTCGGGGCTCTACTTTAACAATGCGAAAATCACAGCCTGCTTTGCGGAAATCAACATCAACCAGATGATGAGAGCGATGACCTATTCCCACGAAAACATGGAATTGTACTTCAATCTCTACTATAAAAACGGCGAAAGTCTTATCAACTCTGAATTCGGAAAGATTAAGTCTGGCGAAAACATTCTTTCAGTAATTAAAGCGAGCAATGAAAAATCGAACGCCTACAACAAGGTTCAAAAGAATTTTGCAGAAGGAAAGGCGGGGCTCACAAATATCAATTACGGAAACGAAAACGCGCACATTTACTACATTCCTGTAAAAAGTACGGGCTGGATTTTAACGGTTCTTGTCTACGATACGGCAATCACGGAAACTGTCGGCACAAGCATTGCGGCTCTGATGAATCACACAAGGTTTCATGTAATTATTACGGTTGCCTTGATTTTGCTTTTGTTCATCATTTTGATTTTAATTTTGCGATACAATTCGCACATTATTATTGAACACGAAAAAACTGTCGCTCAGAAAACAAAGCTTGCCTACGAAAAACTTGATAAAGAAAGCAAAGCCATGCAGATTCTTCATTCTGTTTTGCGCTCAGGTCCATGGACGCTTGAGTTCGATTCAAATGGCGAGGTTGTGGACTGTATTTGGTCTCAAACTTTCCGAAATATGATCGGTTTTGATTCTGAAGAATCTTTCCCGAATACAATGGATGCTTTTTTGGAAAGAATTCACGAAACTGATAAAGAGCGGGTTCAAAAAGCTTTCAACGACACTCTAAGCGATAACAGCGGAAAAACAATTTACGATGTTGAGTACAGACTTCTAACAAAAGACAGAGGCTGGAGATGGTTCCACGCCGCAGGAAACCTTGTCCGCCGTGAAGACGGTTCGCCACAGACCTTTATCGGACTTTTTACCGACATCGACGACCTTAAGAACCACGAGCGCGAACTTCAGGAACAGTTCAGCATTGTAAAAGCGCTAAGCCGTGATTACACAACTATTTTCAAAATCGATCTTACAACAAAGACTATAAACATGATTAAGCTTGAAGGCTTTGTTCCGAAGTTCTACAAAAAATACGCTTCAGAAAACACGTCTTTTGAAGATTTCTTCATAAGTTATGTCGATGAACGCGTATACTCAGAAGACAAGGATTTTATGAGGGAAGCAATTTCTCTTGAAACTGTAACTGAAAAACTCAATGAAAATACAGAGTACGCTTCCAGCTACCGAATCGAAGCCTCCGGCGAAATTCACTTTTTCGAATTCAAGTTTATAAAACTCAACGAAGAAACTGTAATTCTCGGTTTTATGAATATCGATGAAATCGTCCGCGACGCAAAAGAAAAGGAAACTTTGAAAGCGCTTTCTGAAACTGACCGAATGACAGGCCTTCTAAACCGTGTAAGCGGCGAAACAAAAATCGCCGACAGCCTTAAGCACGGAAAAGGCGGCTTGTTCATCCTTCTTGACGTTGACCACTTCAAATCGTTCAACGATACCTTCGGGCACGAAATTGGCGACCAGGTAATCATCAACGTTGCAAATGCGCTAAAATCCGCTTTCCGCGAAGAAGACATCGTATTCCGCCTTGGTGGCGACGAATTTTCTGCCTACGCTTCAGATGTTCACACAAAGAAAATCGCAAACGAGATAATCACGCGCTTTATTGAAAATCTGAAAGAAATCGTCATTCCAGAACTTGGCGACATGCCGATAAACGCAAGTATCGGAGCTACTGTTATAAAATCTGGCGAGACAGCAGAGTTCACTGAAAAATACAAGCTCATCGATAGCGCGGTCTATGAAAGTAAGAAGGTCGATGGCTCGCACGTGACTTTTGTTTAATTTCTCCAAATGTGCTTGTTCACGCGAGAACGGGCGTAACTCGTGGAAGAAATATTGAATTCTATATAGAAAAATGTTATTATGACTCCAAATGGAAATTAGGGGTTGCTATGCTTCCCCATTAATATAGGAGTTACTAATGACAGTAAACGAAATCAAAAATGCCAAAATCAAGGCATGGATTGAAGAATGTGTTAAGATGTGTGAACCTGACAACGTTGTTGTTGTTGACGGTACAACTGCTGAATACGACCGCTTGATGCAGAAATGTGTTGACGCTGGTCTTGCTACACCATTGAAGAAGAAAGAAAACTGCTTCCTTTTCCGCTCACTTCCAAGTGACGTTGCACGTGTAGAAAGCCGCACATTCATTTCTTCTAAGAAGGAAGAAGATGCTGGTCCGACAAACCATTGGATTGACCCGGTTGAACTTAAAGCAACTATGAAAGGTCTTTACACAGGTTGTATGCACGGACGCACAATGTATGTAATTCCTTTCTGTATGGGTCCTCTGGGTTCACCAATTGCTAAATACGGTGTTGAACTTACAGACTCTGAATACGTTGTATTGAACATGGACATCATGACTCGTGCCGGCGAAAAAGTTTGGCAGTACCTTGATGACAACTTCGTTCCATGTCTCCACTCAGTTGGCAAACCACTTAACAATGGTGAAAAAGACAACGGCGTTTGGCCATGTGCTGACGTTGAACACAAATACATCAGCCAGTTCCCAGAAGAACACCTTGTATGGTCTTACGGTTCTGGATACGGCGGAAACGCTCTTCTCGGAAAGAAATGTTTCGCACTCCGCATTGCTACAGTAATCGCTCGCGAAGAAGGCTGGCTTGCTGAACACATGCTTATCCTTAAATTGACTAACCCTAAGGGTGAAGTTAAATACGTAACAGGTGCTTTCCCATCAGCTTGTGGAAAGACAAACCTCGCTATGTTGATTCCTACTATCCCAGGATGGAAGGTTGAAACAGTTGGTGACGATATCGCTTGGATGAAGTTCGGAAAGGACGGACGTCTTTACGCTATCAACCCAGAAGCAGGATTCTTCGGAGTTGCTCCAGGAACATCTGCTGAATCTAACAAGAACGCTCTTATCTCTGCAGAAAAGAACACAATCTACACTAACTGTGCTCTTACAGAAGACGGCGACGTTTGGTGGGAAGGAATCGGATATCCTGCAAAGGGTAACCTCGTTGACTGGAAGGGACAGACTCGTCCAGCATTCCCTAAGGACAAAGCTCCTAAGGGCGAAGAAATGGCTCACCCAAATGCACGCTTTACAGCACCTGCTAAGCAGTGTCCATGTATCGCATCTGACTGGGAATCTCCAGAAGGTGTACCAATCTCTGCTATCCTCTTTGGTGGACGCCGCCCATCAACTATCCCTCTTGTACACCAGGCTCGCTCTTGGAACCACGGTGTATTCCTTGGATCTATCGTAGGTTCAGAAATCACTGCTGCTTCTACAATCGATGCAAGCCAGGTTGGTAAAATCCGCCGCGACCCATTCGCTATCCTCCCATTCTGTGGATACAACATGGGCGACTACTTCCAGCACTGGATCGACGTTGGTAACGCAGCAAAAGATAAAGATCTTCTTCCAAAGATTTTCTACGTTAACTGGTTCCGCAAGGACGAAAACAACGCAGATCTTCCAGGCGGATTCATGTGGCCAGGTTACGGTGACAACAGCCGTATTCTTGCATGGATCTTCGACCGCTGTAACGGCGTAGACAATGCTGTAGACACACCAATCGGACTTATGCCAAAAGATGGTGCTTTGAACACTGACGGTCTTGCTGACTACTACAAGAAGACTCTCCCAGAAATCCTCAAAGTTGACGTTGAAGGCTGGAAGAAAGAAGTTAAGGATGTTAGAGAGAATCACTATCCTAAATTTGGAAAGCATCTTCCAAAAGAATTGAATGCAATTCTTGATGATTTGGAAGCACGTCTTAATAAGGCTTAGATTGACACTTTCAGTGCAATCTAACCCGTTATGATAACGACAAAAGGGAAGCCCGCGGGCTTCCCTTTTGCATTTCAAACCAATTTCATCCCGACAAATCTCGCTTTGCTCGATTTGCGGGGTAAATCATATAGTAAAATTATACTAATGCGTGAATCATTTTCTTTATATCAGATAGTTGTGTTTCATTTAAAACTGTTAAATCGGTTATAATTTGTTGAATTTCAGATAATTTTTGACTGTGAATGGAATCTTCTCCAGTAACAAGATATTCAACAGAAACCCCCAGGGCTTTTGCAATTTTTACACCGGTTTCAACATTTGGGAGAGAGCCTCTGGCATCAACGTAAGAAAGGAATGTGTTATTATTCACACCTGCAATAGCTGCTATTTCTTTTATTAAATATCCCTTATATTCAATTTCCTCTCTTAAACGTTCCTTAAAATTCATAGAACGATTATATCAATATTATGATGTGAAATTTATTTACAGATATATAATCGTATTGTATAATTAGCCCATAAATTAAAATTGCAATTTTTGTATTATAAAATATTACAATTTTAAATATAAAGAAATTCGTTTTAGCTCTTTCCGGCTTAAAACAATTTTAGAGGAGGAATTTATGGATTTAGAAACTTTAAAAAAAATTACAAAGAGATGTTTTATTGTTATGATAAGCGTTTTTCTATTAACTTGTTGTGAATCAAAATCTAATGAAGAATATCTTGCTTTCGGGCATACTTCAGGAAGGGATTCTTTAGGTTATACCGCTTTATTATTTACAAAAGCCAGTCCGTTTTTTAGCCAACCTGTTGGTGAGCATGAGATAAAGCCTTCAACTTCACTGCCATCTTCTGGACAATGTTACATCGCTTATTTTGGAAAATCTGGATTACCATACGCTGAAGATACTGTTGATGCATCGGGTAATAAAGTTGGTAATGGTAACGGTATTATTTTATATAGCAAGGATAATATTATTTACTACTATGCAAAATCTAAAATTGTTGTTCCACAAGATTTTTCTCTTGGTTCTTTAGTTAATGAGAAAACAACTGCTATAGATTTAAGTGGTTTTGATCTTTCAAATGTATCTATCACATCTAATTGGTTTGAAAACGGCAGTAATTTACAGTCTATTGTTGTTGGTGATAATCGAAAGATTAATTCTTCTGAAAGCGTTGCAATGTTTAAAAACTGTTCTTATGTGACTGAAGAATTATTGAATCATTTTGATTTTTCTTCTTGTGAAGATATGTCTCAGATGTTTTATGGTGCAGGAAATAATTCTGTTGCTTCTATAAATATGGATACATCGAACGCCATAAACATGAAGGAAATGTTTAAAAATTCAAAATTTACAATACTTAACTTGAAAACATTTGATACATCAAATGTTACTGATATGTCATATATGTTTGATAACTCAGAATTACAGAGTATTGATTTATCTAATTTTAAAACATCAAAAGTAGAAAATCTTAGTTGTATGTTTAAAAACTGTTCAAATCTGATTACCATCGATTTTTCATCAGCAGTATTAAATATGGGAACAAGTATTTCGTATATGTTTAAGGATTGTTCCAAGCTTACTACTATATATGCTAAATCTGATGCGAATTGGGCGTATGATTGTACTGGTGGCCATTATTCATCATTATCTTTAGACGATACATTTGAAGGTTGCATTTCAATTGTAGGTGGCGCTGGAACGACTTATGCAGACTGGCCGGGTGATAAAGACGGGCGAGGAGCAAGAATAGATGGAATAAAATCTGTGACCAGCGGTCAAGTATTAACCGGTTTTTTTACAGCTAAATAGCTATAAATGAATATGCATGGAGAATTTTAATATGATTTCTATCGATAATTTGACTCCATCAAATCTCTATGTTATACTATAAAAAAGGAAAGACCGAAGTTTATTTGGTCGTCTCCACAGTTTTAGCAAGAAGCCGCCTGTGTTTGTGAGACTGAGGCGGCTTTTATTTTACTCTTTTACTTTTTAAAGTAAGAAAGCAAACTAAGAATTAGAATAGCTAAATTAATAGCCAACGAAATAACTTCGTAAATCGTCATCTTAGAGCCTCCCATTCAAATATTTTCGGCAATGCCGAATTTGAGTTTGGGAGACACCGCCTAAACTAAGGTCTTTCCAATAATTTGGATTATATACAAATTACATTATTCTGTATAGTATTTTTTTTTCGTTAGCGCTGGGAGCCCCGCCGAAGGCGTTCCGAAGCACGAAGTGCGTAGGAATGAGCGTAGCGGAAGGGCGGACATAGCGACCCGAACAAAGTGAGGGGAACGCCGTCCATCTACTATCCCTCTTGTACACCAGGCTCGCTCTTGGAACCTAGGGAGCGGCCCCGACGGGGCAAAAACAGTCCGGTGGACTGTTTTTAGCGAGTCTCCGAGCAGCTGTGCTGCGAAGGCGGTGTATTCCTTGGATCTATTGTAGGTTCAGAAATCACAGCTGCTTCTACAATCAACGCTGCAGAAGTTGGTAAAATCCGCCGCGACCCATTCGCTATCCTCCCATTCTGTGGATACAACATGGGCGACTACTTCCAGCACTGGATCGACGTTGGTAACGCAGCAAAAGATAAAGATCTTCTTCCAAAGATTTTCTACGTTAACTGGTTCCGCAAGGACGAAAACAACGCAGATCTTCCAGGCGGATTCATGTGGCCAGGTTACGGTGACAACAGCCGTATTCTTGCATGGATCTTCGACCGCTGTAACGGCGTAGACAATGCTGTAGACACACCAATCGGACTTATGCCAAAAGATGGTGCTTTGAACACTGACGGTCTTGCTGACTACTACAAGAAGACTCTCCCAGAAATCCTCAAGGTTGACGTTGAAGGCTGGAAGAAAGAAGTTAAAGACGTTCGCGAAAACCACTATCCTAAATTTGGAAAGCATCTTCCAAAAGAACTCAATGAGATTCTTGACGATTTGGAAGCACGCTTGAACAAAGCGTAAGCTAAATATGTTCGGTCATTGAGGCTCTCGAAATGACCGATATACAAGAAGGGGCTGTCCATATGAAGTTATTATTAACTTCTAGGACAGCCCCTTTGCATTTCAAACCAAATTCATCACGACAAATCTCGCTTCGCTCGATTTGCGGGGTAAATCATATGGGAAAATTTGACTACATCTAAATGCTGTGGTATAGTAATAAAAAAGGAAAGACCGAAGTTTATTTGGTCGTCTCCACTTTTTACGTGCAAAGCCGCCTAAGTGTTTGCGAGACAATGGCGGCTTTTATTTTACTCTATTACTTTTTAAAGTAAGAAAGCAAACTAAGAATTAGAATAGCTAAATTAATAGCCAACGAAATTATTTCGTAAATCGTCATCTTAGAGCCTCCCAATATCAAATTTCCAGCAAGCTGGATTTAGAGTTCGGGAGACGCCGCCTAAACTAAGGTCTTTCCAATGGTGTAATTGTATGATATTTCTATAATATTGTATACTATTAAAATTGTAAAACATGTTAAAAATATGCAAGTTTCTTAAATTATTTATAGTATTATTTTCCCTCTCATCGATTCATCCTGCGGTGGCTAGCTCGAAAACTGGAAGTCGCTGATTGTGCCGGAAAAATTGATTCCCTGCAAGTTTATAAGCGGTCTTTATGTGAATGAGCGCGCGCCTTCTTCCAAAACTAAAAAAACTGCAGTTCCTCAGTTTATGCTTCACGCCTGGGCGGAGGTTTACATTCTTGAAATGGGCTGGATTCCCTGCGACCCGCAGGCGGGGTTTTTGGGAACCACGAAGAATCACATAAAGCTTCTTGAGGGAGTGGATTTTACAACCTGTGGCGCAGATTTTTCCAGGATTCAGTGCAGAGTTTTCTCCTATGAATATACATTTTATGACAATTGTGCTATATTGAAGTCAAATATGGGAATTGTGGATTTTCTGGCTCTGTGATTCAGTTTCTGATGAACTTTGAACGGTAAATCTTGCAAAATAAAAGTAAAAGTATTTTTGGAGGAATTAAAAATGCTTAAATTTACAAAAGTTGCATTTGCAACATTGCTTGCAGCCTTCCTGCTTGTTGCCGGAATGGGCTGTCAGTATCTGGACAGTGCTAAGGGAGAATCTTCTGTTGATGTTAGCACTCAGAAAACGGCTCCGGTTGCTGAACCGGCTGGTGGTATTACATCGGTTAAAGTTACCGTTGTATTCATGGATTTTAATAAAGGCACGGAAGAAGGTAAGAAGACTTTCAAATTGAAAGAGTTTGAATCTTTCTTGAAAAGCAGCAAGGTTCAGGAAGCTTACTGGGATGATGCTGGACATCAGAAAATCGATTTTGAAGAGCTTGATGTAACTTCTTTTGATGAGAACAAGACAATCTATGTTGATGCAAAGTACATGCCAAAGAATGATTCAAAGCCATCTTCTGGAGAAGGAGAAGGCGGAGATGAAGGAGAGGGCGGTTCTGGTTCTTCAGGTGCTAGTGGGTCTGTAACTGTAAAAATGATGTACCAGGGTAACATAGTTTCGACTCAGTCAATTCCTCTTTCTCAGATTGCAGTTTATGCGACTATGTATAAGGCTTACTCTGATGAGAATTTGACGAAGGAAATTACCGATGTTTCGTCTATAAAAGCTGGCGACACAATTTATATTGACTATACTCAAGTGAACAGCGATTTCGACGACTAAAAGGGAGATTTAAAAAATGAAAAAGACACTTCTTTCAATTCTTGCATTTGCCGGTCTTTCACTTGCATTTGCTGATAACTATTCTATGAATGCTACTGGTTTCCGCGATGTTCCGACTTCTACTTCATTTTTGAACACAACTACAGCCGGCGTTTTTGGAAACGAAATCGATGACTACATGAGCGTAACTGATTTTTCAGGCGTTGAGTTTGAAAAACTTTTTGCATATCTTGGTTACAACTACAACGGTGCTGCCGGCTTTAACTTCGGTTTTGCAAAGCAGCTTAAGCCATGTTATTTCGGCTGGTATTTTGGCGGTCAGCTTGACGGTTTCTCTATGGGAAATACAATCAGTGATGACAGCGATGCTGATAAACTGAACTACGAGTATGCTGCAGATGCAACAAACTCATACACTGGTGCAGTTTTGCTCGGTTTTGACAAATTTGCCATGAAAACAACTCTTCTTTACAATCCAGTTGGAGGTAAGGGAACTGTTGAACAGGTTACGCCAAAGGATGGAGACGAAAGCAAGGTAACAGTTGATGTTTACGAGCTTTATGGAGACATTCAGATTGGTATTGACGGAAAATATGCTCCTCACTTTGAAATCGGTCTTGATTCTTGGGTTGCTAAAAAGTACGACAATGCAAAGGGATATGCAGACAAAGGTTTTGCAGACCTCTATCTTCGCGGTGGAATCACTGTTGATTTGAATTCAAAGGACTCTGCAAAAGACGAAAAGGATTCAAAAGACAAGAAAGATTCTAAGGACAAGAAGGCTAAGGAAAGCGACGATACCTTCGTACAGGCTCTTGATTTTGACGTAGATACACGCTGGAGATTCACTCCTGTTATTCAGAACCAGAACAAAGACGGTGAAGACGAACACTTCGGTTTTGCAAACAACCTTATCCAGTTCAAGCCGACATACAAAGCAACAATCAATGCTACAGAAAGATTCGTTCTTGGTGCAAAGGTTGCCCTTCCATTCCAGATTGGCGTAGTTTGCGAAGAAGACTATGTAAAACCAATCAAAGGTGACAAGGTTTACGATACAGACCGCGTATGGAACACTGACATTGGTTTTGTTCCGACAATTGACCTTGGTGTTACATTTGCCGTTGTTCCGGAAAAGTTCCAGTTCAACTGTGGTACAAGCATTGCTGCCGGAGAAATCGGATGGAACATCGTAAGCACACAGCTTAGAGACAAGGCTGACAGCGCAAGCATCGACAGCACAACAACAGACGTAAAATTCGGCTTTGATTCAAGCGCATTCAACACAAGATGGAGTGCAGGCTTTACACTTTTCATTGGAAAGACTGTAACAGTTGATGCAAGCTACAACATCTTGAACAAGCTTAACAACAACTCAGTTGATTACAGAACAACAAATGCAAATATCTGGGAAACTTGTCAGGATATTTTTGTACAGAGACTTGAATTCCTTGTTAGCGTAAAAATCTAACAGTTTCAAGTTTTGAAATATATACTCCAAAACTGGCTTTTAGCGGGAACCCCGCTTACGCCAGTTTTGCATTACTCTATTTACAATTCTTTTGGTGGGCTACTCGCCTAAATCTGCATAAAAGTTCTTTTCGTTTTTCGGATCAAAATAAACATCTATTTTGTCGCCGGCTTTCTGTTTTACGCATCCAGGCTCTGCCTTTGTTTTTGCTATAAAGGTTTTTCCTTCATCGGAAAGGGTGATTTTTACCGGATTTCTTCCGTTGATGTAGGTGTTCTCATTTACATAAACATCCACAACCATGCAGGTCTTTTTGATTCCCTCTGTTCTTAAGTCCAGTTTTCCCTTCTTTTTGTTCTCGCTGGCAAGAAAACCGATTCCAATCAGCAGGAAAAGGAGTGCAAGTCCGCCGCCAATCAAGCCAAATATAAAGGCAAATTCTTCGGCGTCCGGGTTTCCCGAAGCAGCGGTATTAGTGACTTCAAAGCCGCTTATTCCGCGCAGAGCATTAATTCCCGGGAGGGCAAAAAGAAAGGCTGCAATGGAAAAAACAATGGTAAAAATTACGGAAAGGACAACATCACCCTTTGTAATTGTTTTTTCCGGATTTTTTCTGTAAATAATCAGCTCGATATCGCTTCCAATTTCCGGCCTTACGGAGCTTTGGGACGGGAGTTTTCTTCTGTAGTGGACGCCCTCAAAGTCGTATTCAACAACCGGTGAATAACTTGTGTAGTTTTCTCCCGTCTGTCCCGGCTGAAACTGAGGTGATTCGTTTTCACCTACGATTTTTCCCGTAACTTTTTCTGAGTTTGACGCCTTAATGAAAACCGGAACTGTAAAACAGAGAACGATTCCCAGGGTCAGAACTCCGGAAAAAATACTTACAATGGCAAGCACGCTTCTTTCCGATAGCTGAAGGATTCCCGTTGAAACGGAAATTGCAAAAAGAGTTACTATTCCGATAATAACTCCGGCGGCAAGAAAAGCTCCGCCTACAACATAAGGGTTGTCTGTGTCCGCACTAAGCGAACGGCTATAGTGTTTTTCGTATACTGTCATAAGATAATTTTACAATGAAAGTCCTGTTTTTCAAAACTGTTTATTTAATTTTTTTGCAAATCAGAAAATTCGATGATAAAATTGAAACGAAAATTTACAAAGAATGAATACTTGATCTTTCTGGAGTCTTTATGAAAAACTTTTTAACAAAATCAATTTCCCGACAGCTTTCGGTGCTGATAGGAGCCTGTCTTTTCCTTCTGCTCTTATTCTGCTCAATTTTTATTACAAGAACTGTGCATTCTGCATTTGAGCACAGTTCTCAAAATTATCTGGAAACCATGGCAGAGCGGTATGGAGAAAGTACCGGAACTATTCTTACTATGGAATGGAATATTGCAAAAACCCTTCAGGCGGCAATTGAAGGTTTTGAGGATATTCCGGAAGAAAGCCGCCGCGATTACATAAACAATCTTCTGAAGCACACTCTTGAATTGAATCCAAGTCTTGTGGATGCTTACTGTGCCTTCCGCGCAAATAAACTGGACAGCCTGGATTCACAATATGCAAATTACGATGATACCTATGATGAAACCGGCCGGCTTCTTCCATACTGGACAAACGATGGTTCTTCCATTGAGTGCTGCGTTCTTACGGAATATGAGGGCAGCTTCTGGTATGAAGAGCCGATGAGTGCAAACCGGGGAATTCTGATTCAGCCGAACCTGTACGAGGTTGCCGGAAAGGAAATCTGGGTATGTGGTGTTGCTTTCCCGATTCACAATAAGCGGGGAGAAGTTGTGGGAATGCTGGGTGTCGACATGTCCCTGGATAAATTGTCCGAGCTTCTTAAGGAAGCCTCTGTGTACGAAGACGGCTATCTTTCCCTTATTGCTCATTCGGGGCTTGTTGCGGTTTCCGGTGATTCTGAAGATGAAGGTCAGATGAGCAGCGAATTTTCTGGTGGAAAGACGGCCCAGCTTTTTAAGACTGCCTCAAGAACTCGGGAGCCATTTTCGTTTGAAACTCAGGAGAACTCAGAAAGATATCTGAAATTTTATCAGCCCTTTTCTGTAGGTGAAGCTCAGGAAATCTGGTTTTTGGGTGTAAATGTTCCTTATCGTGAAGTGTATGCTTCCGTTCAGTGGATACTGGTCTTTATGAGTACCGTATTTGTAATCACTCTTGTGGTTATAATTCTTCTTACATATTTCATTATCCGTCGTGTTGTCCGGGAAATGAACAAGGGTGTAAATGCCATGAAAAATATCGCCCAGGGAGACGGAGATTTGACTGTCCGCATGGAAGTTAAGAATCAGAATGAGCTTGGAAAGATGTACACCTATTTCAATAATACCATGGAAAAGCTTCAGGGATCCATTGGAAAGGTGAAAGAGGTTAATAAAATGATGCAGGAGCAGGGGTCAGAGCTTTCAGACAATATGAATGATACTGCGGCTTCTGCAAATCAGATTACGGCAAATATCGACAGCGTAAACAGACAGATTCAGCTTCAGGGTGAGAACGTAAAGGAAGCCACGGAATCTATGGCCAGCGTAAACAATACGGTTCAGTCCCTCGTTAGTGATATTCAGAGTCAGAGCTCCTGTGTTGTTCAGTCTTCCAGTGCAATCGAAGAAATGGTTGCCAATATAAAATCCGTTACTTCGATTTTGCAGAAAAATGAGGAGACCATAAAGGTTCTTGAAAGCTCATCTGAAAGCGGACGACACAGCATTGAAGAAACCGTACAGGCCACATTAAAAATCAAGCAGCAGTCGGAAGCCCTGCTTGAGGCCAGTAATGTCATTCAGAATATTGCAAGTCAGACTAACCTTCTTGCAATGAATGCGGCAATTGAAGCGGCTCATGCAGGTGAATCTGGAAAGGGCTTCTCGGTTGTAGCAGATGAAATCAGAAAGCTTGCAGAGGATTCCAATAAGCAGGGTAAGCAGATTACAACCAACCTTACCGAAGTTCTTTCTTCTATAAATGAGGTTGCTGATTCAACGACTGCGGTTCAGGAGGGCTTTGCAAAAATCTATGAATTGACGCGGCAGGTTGCAGAACAGGAGCTTACCATTATGAATGCCATGAGGGAGCAGTCTGACGGCGGAAGTCAGGTGCTTCTTGCCATCAAGCAGATAAACGAGGTAACCGTAAATGTTCGTGAAGGAAGCTCTTCTATGGAGCGGGAAAGTAAGGCCATTAATGATAAAATGGAAGCCCTTTCCCGTCTTACAGGAGAAATTACGGCAAGTATGGAAGAAATGTCCATCGGTATGGAAACAATCAATAAGGCCATTAACCGTGTAAATGATCTGACCCGCCAGAATACTCAGAATATTGAAGTTTTAGGCGAGGCCGTAGACAAGTTTAAGGTATAACTGTCCGTGAGAACTTTTTTCAAGGTGAAAAATCCTGTTGATTTTATTTTACTTTTAGCATTTGAGGATTTATAATATAGCGTATGGCAGATACATTAAACGATGCAGATTTTGAGAAATTTCGTAAGATAATTTACGATGAAAGCGGAATTACATTCTCAGCTACAAACAGACCGATTCTGGACAGCCGAATCAAGGAAATCCTTAGGGAAAAGAAAATTGAATCGGTTACAGATTACTATAACCTGATTCTTTCAGATCATGAAGAAATGAAGAAGATGCTGGATGCCGTTACAACGAATTTGACGCGCTTTTTCAGAAATCAGCCTCATTTTGATGCGCTTATAAACTACGTAATTCCTCATGTTCTTGAAGAAAAGAAGAAAACCGGCGACAGAACTGTCCGCATATGGAGTGCAGGCTGTTCAACAGGTGAAGAGCCATATACAATCGCTATGATTTTGAAGAAAATTCTTCCGGTGGGCTACAATTTTTCTGTTACCGCGTCGGATATTTCCCTCAAAAGCCTTATGGTCGGGCAGGGCGGTTTTTACGCTGATAATAAGATTGACGGTATTCCGCCGGATTATCTTGCTTCCAGCTTTACAAAGGTTGACGGCGGTTATCAGGTGAACAAGGATATCATGGACAGGGTAAAGTTTGACTACCATAACCTTCAGCATGATCCGGGTGTTAAAAACCTTGATGTTGTTTTCTGCCGAAATGTAATGATTTACTTTGATGAACCGGCACAGATGGTTGTTCTGAACAATTTCTGGAATTCCATGGCCGCTCATTCTTACCTGTTTATCGGACACTCTGAATCCCTTTTTGGAATGAAGACAAAGTTTGAATTCCTTAAAACGGACTGGGCGTGTCTCTATCAGAAAAATACGTAATCCGGTTTGTGACAGCCTCGTTTGAGGCAGCCATAATTCATAGCTTACGGCGCGAGGTTTTTTTCGTGCCGTAATTTTTTTATAATATTGTTTAGAAGGGGATATTATGATACCTGCAGATTATACTTTTGACCCGCTTTCGGTAATGATATGTGATGATTCTGCCTTGATGCGGAATCTGGTTTCCAGAATTATCCAGGACGCTCCGGGAATGGAGGTGGTTGGAAAGGCTGCCAACGGTAAAATGCTGCTGGATATGCTTGATTCGGGAACAAAGCCTGATGTAATCGTTCTTGATATTGAAATGCCGGTTATGACTGGTGTTGAGTTTTTGAAGGAACGAAAAAATAGAAAACTGAAGATTCCGGTAATCATTCTTTCAAGTATCGCAACTCAGGGTGCTGCGGTTACAATGGAATGTCTTGAGCTGGGAGCCAGCGATTTTATTACAAAGCCGGGTGGATCTACCTCCGTTGAAATCGGCAGTGTAGGCGAAGAGCTTGTTGAAAAAATTGCTTCTTACGGTGGAATTTTTGGCCGTAGAAACGGAAAGAAACTGCCTTTTACTGATTATTTCCTGCAGATGCTCAAGATGCACAGCGCAGAGAAATTCGTTGCAAAGCAGAAGGGAAGCATCGGTTCATCTCTTTCTGCAACGAAGGATTCTGGAAGTACAGGCAGTTTTAGTTCTTCCGGCACTACAGAATCAAGAGAGCGCGTAAGCTTTCAGCCGGTATTCGCTGCCACAAAAAAGGAGCCGGCTGTTATCACTCCGCTGAGGGAAGGCGGACCGATAAAAATTATTGCCCTGGGTATTTCTACGGGTGGCCCTAATGCCCTTCGGGATGTGTTTAAGATGATTGACCCGCATTTGAAACAGCCGATTCTGGTTGTTCAGCACATGCCGGCGGGCTTTACAAAGGAATTTGCAGAAAGTCTGAATAAAATCTGTCCTCTGACCGTAACGGAAGCCAAGGATGAAGACAAGATTGAAAGCGGACATATCTATATTGCGCCGGGAAACTATCATATTCTGGTGGAGCAGCGCTCTCTGGGAAATGTAATCCGTTTGAGTCAGGAGCCTCAGCGAAACGGACATCGTCCTTCCGCAGACGTTCTCTTTGAGTCGGTTGCAAAGATTTATAAAAACAACGCCCTGGGCGTAATCATGACGGGTATGGGACGGGATGGTGCACAGGAGCTGGCAGAAATGCGAAAGCAGGGTGCCTGGACTTTGGGACAGGACGAGGAATCAAGTATCGTTTACGGAATGCCGAAGGTCGGCTGGGAATTAGGCGGCGTTCAGAAGCAGGTGGCCCTTAAGGACATGGCGGACGAAATCAGCGCCCTGGCTCGGGCTCATCTGTAATTAGCGCTAAATTTGTGTGCGTGCTAAATTCGTGTGTGTTGAATACAGACGGTCTATAATGTATAATCATTACAGACCGTTTTTTTATGGAAAAGTATATATTTCGTTTGGGTGACACAATAAAGACTCTTCATTTCTATAGGCTGACCGCTGCGGTTTTTGCAGCGGCTTCGCTTTTTTCTTCCTGTTCTTTAAAATATGGAATGACTATTCAGAGTGAAGAAAATGTTCCGGAGTTCGTATTTCAGGATGTTCAGTTTGACCGATATGAAGACGGTTCAAAAACCCTTGGGCTCAAGGCGGAAAAACTGGAGCAGTACAAGGACGGAAAATCAATGTATGCCAAGGACATGGAGTTTGAGCTTTACAACAATTCCTCCGAGGTTACTAATTCCGGAAAATGCGGTTATCTTTCAGCAGATACTAAAAACGAACGCTATGTTCTCTACAACGGTATTGAAATTGAAAATGTTAAGGACGGCCTTACCGTAAAAGCAGATAACCTTAAGTGGAACGGAAAAAGCGAGCAGCTGACTTCAAGCCGTAATGATGTTGTTACAATAAAAAAGGGTGACACTGTTTTGCAGGGTTCGGGATTTTCAGCCAGCGCTCTGAGCAAGAAATTTGTTTTCCACGGGGTTGTGACGGGTTATACGGATACTGAGGACAGTTCGAAAGATTCTGATTCAGAGGCCGGTTCAGACGGAGTGTCCGGAGAGGCTTCTGCCGTGGCTGGAGCAGCTCCTTCTGGTGCAGCATCTGCCAGTTCTTCAGACGGAGTGAAAAATGCGGGAAACTAACTGTACTTATTCAATTATCTCTCTTTCAAAAAATCCGCCGCGATATAATTATTTAAGAAGGACAGTTTTTGCCTGTGCTTTTTTTGCCTTCAGTATTTTCAGTACTTCCGGTATTTTTGCAGAGCATATTTCTTTTTCCGCTGACAGCATGTCCGGAACAATCGGTGATAAGTCTGACGCAACAACCCTTTCCGGTGAGGCGGCGGTAATTACCGAATCCATGGAAATTTATGCGGACGAAATAAAAATGTCCGGAAAGGATTTCCGCTATATTGAAGCAACGGGTTCTGTAAAGGGTATAAACAACGAAAGCGAGCTTGAGTTTACCTGCGGAAAGCTGAAATATGACCGGGAAACCAAAATTGCAGATTTGAGCGACAATGTAAGCCTTAAGGATGTAAAAAATAACGTTGAAGCAAAGGCTCAGATAATCCAGTATAACCAGAAAACCGATGTTGCCGTAATGCAGATTGGAATTGAGCTTAAACAGAAGGATAATGTCTGTAACGGAGTATATGCCCTGTATCGCAAAAAGGAGCAGATGCTTGAGCTTAGCGGAAATGCCCAGATAAAGCAGGGAAGTGACACCTTCCGTGCCCAGGAAATTACCCTCAATCTTGATTCTCAGGAAATTACCCTTGACGGCCGGGTAAAGGGCTCAATTGTGGATGAAAGAAAGTCAGAATCTGCTGAGGTCAGTGGTGACGGAGCTTCTGATACTTCGGCGTCTGGAAATGCAGAAAATGCTTCCGGCGAGGGAAACAGCGGCTCAGAAAAGACCGGCGAGGAATCTAAAAATAATAGTGAAGCAAAGGACAGCGGAACAAATGCCGGTTCCGATGGAAAGGCGGCTTTGGAAACAAAATCTTCTGATGACAAGGCTGAGGAAGCTTCTAAAGACGGAAGCGAAAAAGACGGTGACAGCAAAACCAGCGACAGCACGAAGAAAAACAAAAAGAAGTAGGAAAAGATGACAGACGAAGAGATAAATGAAATAGACAATAAAGAGGAATTGAATGCTGTTTCCGGCGATTCCAATGTTCATACTCTGCGGGTTTCAAGCCTTTTTAAGAGCTTTGGACACAAGAAGGTCGTTCAGGGAATTGATTTTCATATGAAAACCGGCGAGGTTCTGGGACTTCTGGGGCCTAACGGAGCCGGAAAAACAACTACTTTTTACATGATTGTAGGTTTTTATAAGCCTACGGCGGGGGATATTTTTCTTGATGACAAGCAGATAACTCCTCTTCCGATGTTTAAGCGTGCCCGGCTGGGAATCAGTTACCTTCCTCAGGAGCCGAGCGTTTTCAAGAAGCTTACCGTAGAAGAAAATATCTGGTCGATTCTTGAAACCCGGCGGGATCTTACCCATGCGCAGAAAAAGCAGCGTCTTGAAGAATTAATCGAAGAGTTTGCAATCGGCAGAATCCGAAAGCAGTTTGCCTTTACACTTTCCGGCGGAGAACGACGCCGAACGGAAATTGCCCGCTCCCTTGCCATTGAACCGAAATTTCTTTTGCTGGACGAGCCTTTTGCGGGAATTGACCCGATTGCGGTTTCTGACATTAAGGGGATGATTGGGCTTCTGGCAAAGCGGGGAATCGGTATTCTGATTACGGATCACAACGTTCGTGATACCCTTGAAATTACCGACAAAGCGATTATTGTAAGCTCCGGACAGATTGCGATTCAGGGTTCAAAACAGGAAATCCTTGATTCAGAGCTTGCCCGGGAAGTATATCTTGGAAAAGACTTTTCAATGTAGTCATATCAGGGGGAAAAATGGAACAGACAGTAACTTCGCCTGCTGCACAGGTACTCGTATCTTTAATTCCGATTGTGGGAATTGCCTTTGGAGCAGTTCTTTTGTTTTTTGTAATTCTCTGGCATCATAATGAAGTGAAGCTTCAGATCAGAACCGGAAATTACGAGCCCCGGGTCTTTAATCTTAAGGCAGTTTCTCTTCTGGCGGGACTTCTTCTTACCAGTCTAGGCTTAATTCTTTCCCTTTCTTTTGCCATTATCGACGGTTTTTCCTACACAATACTCGGCGGCCTTATTCCCTTTGTGACGGGAATCAGCCTGCTGATTTTTTACAGGGTTTACCCGGATTTCCACAAAAACGATAAGGACTAGATTTGCCTGTAAAGCATTCTGGAAATGAACAAATAAAGCTTCGCGATTTGACGCTGGTGAAGGCATCACTTGCAGGAAATACCCGGGCCTTTGCCCAGCTTATGCGTCTTTACCGTCAGCGGGTTTTTATTTTCGGAAAGAGTTTTTTTCATAACGACGCAGACGCCGAAGATTTCGTTCAGGATGTTTTTATAAAGGTTTACACTCATCTTTCAACCTTTCAGGGAAAAAGCCAGTTTTCAACCTGGCTGATGAAAATTGCGTACACAACTGTTTTAAATTCTGTTTCCCGGAAGAAAGAATACCTTCCAATCTCCGACGAAGAAAATATTGCGGATTTTGACATGACGCCGGAAGAAAGACAAATCAGGCTGGTAACCCAGAAGGCAATCCATGAGGCGCTTATGGAATTGCCTGAAAAATATGCACTCTGCATTGAACTTTACTTTTTTTACTCGATTCCCTATCAGGAAATCAGCGATATAACGGAAATTCCACTTAATACTATAAAATCTCATATTTTCAGGGCGAAAAAAATCCTGAGGGAAAAACTGGAGGACTTTTATGAAAAAAGCCGATGATAAAAACGTTTCGCGAAACTGTTCACGAATTATGGAAAAATATCTCTCTCTGGATAAAAATCAGAAGGTGCCCCTGGAGGTTTCTTCTCATCTTTTTAAATGCAGAAAATGCAGAAAGCAGGTGCGTGCCCTGCGGATTGCAGAACGGGTGAGTGCGGAAAGCTTTTCCTTTGAGGCTCCTCTTGAAGACAACCTGATTCAGAGCGTTATGACCCGGATAGATCCAAAAACTGCAAGAAAAATGAATTACCAGGAAAAAATATTCGGGCTCTGGACGACTTCCGGAATTGTTCTGATTTTTGCCTTCGTTCTGGTGGTTTTTGCTGCGAAGAATTTTCAGAACCGGGATTTACTCATGGCAATTGCAACCGTTATTGCGGGCTTTGTTACAGTCTGGGGTGTTCTATATATTGCTACAAATGTGGATTTTTTTATCAAGAGAATAAACAGTTCCCTCAGAACTTAGTCAGGTTTTGATTCATGAGAGGACGTTCAGTCAGCTTTGAAAAAGCCGAGCCCTGTTTCTGACTCTGTTAGTCCAGATATACGAACTCTGAAAAATACAAGCCCTGAATTTTGTTCAAAACAAGAGCCCTGTTTAATTCGTCGATTAGTTCCATCTTCATCGCAGTTTCCCCCATGCTTTTGATTTCTGTAAGGGTGTAGCGCGAAAACCATTCCCGTAAAATTGTTCGGATTTTTGGTACTTTTTTTGAAAGCTCTTCAAGAAATTCACTGTCATCCTTTGTGTAGGAAAACCAGGGGGTGATTACAATTGAAACTCCGTTCCCGCCTTCTTTTTCCGGTTTTGTAACAACCCTCAGGCGTTCAATCCCGGTGAAGGAGGAAAGGTTTGCTTCCTGAAAGGCGGAAATTCGTTTTTCCATTTCTTCCGGCGAAAATTGAGTTACGATTTTCGGGTGAATATTCCGTTTTGTGATTACGACAATCGTGGTAACAGTAAAAAAAGAGAGCATCAAAATAAGAATGAAAAAAAGTATTCTGTTTAATTCAATTTTCATATGTTTTTATGGGCTCCATAACCAGTTTTTTGCCAGCTCAATGCCGTCCTACCGGCGGTATTTTGAAAATCTCTCCCGCTCGTTTTCAGGAAGACGGGCAAGAAGCTCCACGGAGTTGTCCTTCCATTCTTCCTTCAGAATTATGCCCTTAGTTCTGATAAGCTGAACTATTTCGGCTTCTTCAAGGGGAATTTCATAATTTTCCTGCATTCCAAAAAGCTTTCGGGAAATGCGCAAAAACAGCTCTTCAAAGCCGGTTTCTTCTTTTGCGCTTACCTTTATTGCTTCCGGAAAATTCAGAAGGAGCTCTCCTTCGCTGACGCTTTCCCGTTTTTTATCCCATTTGTTCAGGATTATAAGGCTTTTAGAAATGTCGGCACCGGTTTCCTTCAAAACTTCCATAACAGTTTTGTACTGTTCCAGAGCCTGACTGTCTGAAGAATCGATTACGATTAAAAGGAGATCTGCGTCCCGGGCAGCGCTAAGAGTTGACTTAAAAGCGTCTATCAGGGAGTGGGGAAGATTTTTTATAAAGCCGACAGTGTCCGTTAAAAGAATCCCGTTTCCGTCCTTCAGCTTAAGTTTTCTGGTAAGAGGATCCAGGGTGGCAAAGAGCTCGTCTTCAACAAAGCTTTTGGCTCCCGTCAAGGCGTTTAAAAGACTGGACTTTCCGGCGTTGGTGTATCCCACAAGTGCACATTCAGGCACCGGAATCTGGCTTCGTTTTTTTCGCTGGGTATTTCTGTTTTTTGAAACCTCCAGCAGCTCTTTTTTTACCTGATTAATTTTGGACCGAACCTGCCGCTGGTCGAGCTCCAGCTGGGTTTCTCCGCTTCCCTTTGAACCGTAACTACCACCCCGCTGCCGGGAAAGGTCTCCGTAGGAGTGTGCAAGGCGGGGCAGGCTGTAACTGAGACGGGCCAGTTCAACCTGAAGAACGGCTTCCTTTGTCCGGGCCCGCTGGGCAAATATCCGGATTATGAGCTCCTGCCGGTCAAAGCAGGGAATTTTTGTAAGCTTTTCCCAGTTTCTCTGTTTTGTTGGATCCAGGTCAAAATCAAAAATAATACAGTCGGCTTCCGCCTCTTTTGAAAGCTCCTTGATTTCTTCTGCCTTGCCGCTTCCCATTCCGTAAGCCGGCTTTATTTCCAGGCGGGAAAGTGTAAGAAGACCTGCAATTTCCATTCCTGCGGTTGTTGCAAGACCAGAGAGTTCTTTTAAATCATTTAAGGGTTCGCCAACAAGAAAGCAGCGGGGTTTGCGTTCTTCTTCTTCCCGGACTTCAAACATCAGCTTCTCCGTTTTTCACCGGGGCAGAACCCGCTGCATTTGCTCCATGCAATCAAGGGGCCGCAAAAATTAAACATTGGAGACTCCGTCAATGGAGATTCTGTTTTTTCCGGTTCTTTTTGAAACATAAAGGGCTTTGTCGGCTCTCTTGAAAAGTTCATCGTAGGTTTCTCCGAGAGGCGGAACTGAAGCAATACCAAAGCTTCCATGAATAAATAGTTCAGGATCTCCACGGACGGGAGTCTTGTTCATTTCGTCCAGAGCCTGACGGGCCCGGGTTTCCGCAATTTCCAGGTCTGTTACATGGGTCATAAAGATTACAAATTCGTCGCCGCCAAAGCGTCCGATAATATCCGTCCGGCGGAAGGTTCTGTTCAAAACGGTTGAAATATTTTCAAGTACCTCGTCACCGACATCGTGACCAAAGCGGTCGTTTACAGACTTAAAGTTATCGGCATCAAAAATTAAAAGGATGCCGGAAGAACGGTTTTTCAAAAGGTTTTTCTTGATTTCCCGCTGAAGAGCCGACTTGTTGTAAAGCCCCGTAAGGGAATCCCGGTCCCGTTCCGTGCTGATGGTCTGCTGAAGGATAATTTCCCGGGTTTTGATGCTGGAAAGATACATGTGAAGTACCATTCCGATAAAATAAAAACAGGTCATATGAAGGTAATCGATGCTCTGGGCCAGCATCGGTTTGTAGACCATTGTAAATGCTGAATTTACCAGCGCCCAGAAAAGACAGAAAATGCTCATTCTTGAAAGGCGGTCCGTGAACATCATTGGGCAGACAACCTGAAGGACACAGAAGATGACGCAGTCAGAAAAGCGGTCCGTGGTGATGGAATCATAGATTCCAAAAATGAACATTGTGGAGATGAAAATATATACAAAGAGGGTAGTGTATTTTTTATATTTCGGAAGAATGATGATGGAAAGAATAAAAAACAGGAAAAAATAAAGGGCAAAGGAAATGTAGGACATCCTTAATTCCCGGATAATCCATGGACTTTTAATAAAAGAAAGGAAAAAGAGTCCCAGCATCAGCATTGTAATCAGAAAGGAACAGACTGTAAGCATATTCCGGTTTGAATGTCTGATTTCTGCCTGAGCATCCTTGTAGTCGGATTTAGTAACAACAAGACGCTGTTTTACAATTTTTAAAAGTGAATAAACTCTTTTTATAAATCTCATAGATTCCCCCCACTTGAGACCCTGATATTATACAGAAAAAAATGAGTTTATAATAGAGGGGAAAGAGGGGTTTGAGGGGTAAGCAGGTGCAGGGCTTACAGATAAACGCTCATGAGCTTTGCCCCTGCAAGAGGACAAACCCTGCGTATAAAATCCTCTATTTCCAGAGAGCCATCGGGTCTACGGTTTTTCCGTTTTTGTATACCGTAAAGTGCAGGTGCGGTCCGGTACTCATACCGGTGCTTCCTACCTTTCCGATGCGGGTATTTGTATCTACCACTTTTCCACGGGTTACAAGAATGGCGCTGAGGTGTCCGTAAAGTGTTTTGTAGCCGGAATGGTGGGTTACGATTACATAGTTTCCGTACACATTGTTAAAGCCTGTGGAAGTAACGGTTCCTACAAGGGCTGCGTATACATTGGTTCCCTGAGGGCAGGCCATATCCACACCTGAATGGTAGCTTCGTTTTCCGTTGAAAGGGGAGCTTCTCCAGCCGTAGTAGGAAGAAAGCCAGTAGCGGGCCCTGATCGGCTTGTGGAACAGGTCTCCGTTGATTTCCTGACGGGTTACCCAGTCTAGATATGCGTCAGGTAAGAAAAGTGTTGCTCCCGCATTCAGCTTGACTTCCTTTTCCACCTTGTTGATGCGGCTGGCTTTATCTGCACTGATGTCATATTTTTTTGCAATGGATTCAATAGTTTCTCCGTTTTTGCGAACGGTGTAGATGATTCCCGGCATTGAAGGGATTTTTAAATACTGCCCGATCTGTAAAAGACGGGACTGGCGGATATTGTTTACGCTGATAATGGTGTCCTGAGTGATGTTAAAATTGTCCGCAATAAAACCAATCATGTCACCTTTTTTTACGCGGTATGTAGAATAGCAGAGTTCAAGGCTGTCGTCATAAACTGAGGTTTCCTGTTTTTCAGCTTCCAGAAGGGCTTCTGCATGCTCCGGACTGTCGGCTTCAAAATCACCGTGGAAGGACTGCAGTTCCTGTTCTGCATCAAGAAGGGACTCGTCAGAAAGGGACGCTTCAGAGAGTGAAACATCCGTTGCTGTATCGCTTCCGGTTTCGCCGCTGATTTTTTTTGAATCAGAACCGTTTTTCAGTTCATTCTGAAGGAATTCCGGAACACCGGAGGTTTCAAGACCTCCCACACCGTGAGGAATAGTTTTCTTGTCGTATATGTAAAGTGCGCCAAAGGTTAAAAGAAGACCGCCAAAAAAAGCGCACACTGAATTAAAAATCGTTCTTTTTATCCGTGTATTAAAAATCATAAAATAAATTTTTGCGGGCCCGTGATGCTGCCCGTTATTCTTGTAATTTTCAAATTGCTTCATAGTATAACCCTATTTGCGAGAAATTCCAATAAGATATGTTTCAAAGGATTCCTGCCTGCAAGCTTCCGGTTTGAAACCCTTTGCCTGTGTGAAGTTTTTACGGAGCTCATCCAGGAAGGCTCGCTGGTCTCCGTTCTGGAAAATTTTTACAACAAAGTTTCCTCCCGGCTTAAGCATAGTGGTACCGTACCAGATTGCCATTTCTACCAGCTGCTGGCTTCTTGCGGTATCAACGGTGCGGTTTCCGGTTGTAAGGGGAGCGGCGTCGCATACAACTGCGTCGAAGGGCCCTTCCGCCCTGATTTTTTCCCGGATTTCTTCATCGTTCAAGTCCCCCTGCATAAATACAAGGTTTTCGCCCTTTACTGATTTAGACAGCGGGTTCAAATCGCAGGAGACTACCTTTCCGCCTTCTCCAAGGTTCCTTAAAAGAAATGTGGTCCAGCTTCCTGGAGCAGCACCAAGATCAAGTACGCAGGAGTTTTTCTTGAGAATCTTAAATTTTTCATCAATTTCCTGAAGCTTGTAAACTGAGCGAGCAGGATAGCCTTCTTTAAATGCCTTTTGTGACCAGAAGTCCGGTTTTTCGTAACTATTTCCCATACTCTGATTTTCGGACAAAATTCAGTGCTTTTTAGTTTTTTTTTTCTTGACGAACGGGAAAACCGTGTTATTATACTTATAGTTTAGCGCTAAACTATAAGTATAACGCTAAACCTTATCAAACTTTTCAGAGGTGTTTTATGAAAAAAATCCCATTCATGCTATTAGCTTTTGGTTCCGCTATCCTTTTTTCTTTCAGTCTTTCAGCCTGTGCAGATAATGACAGTTCTTCTTCCAGCGGAGTAACAATTTCCGGTTTTTCTGATCTTGCAAATGCAAAAAATTACGCTGATGTAAAAGGCTATGCAAGTTCAAATCTCCGCCAGTCAAAAACAACTCCTGTTTCTGTAGGAAACCTTACGGACGGCGATACTTCGGTTCAGTCTTATATCATTGCGAACACAACAGATTCCTCTGCACCAGATAAAAATCCCTGGTTCGCTGTGGATCTTGGAGCAGTAAAAAGCTTTAACAAGGTAAAGGTAACTCCTGGAGCAGGGCAGGACGCCGATGGAAAATATCCGGACGCATATCCTGTAAAATACAAGGTTCAGTTTTCAAAAAATACTCAGCCCGCAGCTTCTCCTGCTGCAGTGGCAGACTTTGAGTGGGAAACAATCGTTGAAGTAACAGACGGAACTCTTTCTGCAAAGAGCATCTCCTTTGAACGGCATGCAGGCCGCTGGATTCGTATCCTTGTTGATGAATATAACGGAGACTACTGTGCCCTTCTTGAACTTTCGGTTTTTGCTCCGGACACATCTAAGTCCCTTGAAAGCCTTGGAAAGGAAATCAATGTTCTTTTTATCGGAAACTCCCTGACTTATTACAATAATATGTGGAATCTTTTTGAGGGGCTTTCTATTCTGAAGGGAAAGAATGTTCACGCAACAGCCGTAACTTACGGTGGAAAAAGCCTTGAATTTCATTCAACTTCTCATAATGCGGAAACAGCAATCAATGCAGGAAACTTTGACTATGTAGTTCTTCAGGATATCTGCGGTTCCTTTGAGGATGCAAAACTGAGCCGAGGTTCTGCGGCCATTATTCCTAAAATCAAGGAAGCCAATCCGGATGCAAAGCTTGTTTACTACGCAACCTGGCCAAAAAACTCTGTAAAGGAAACAAGAACCGCTGAATTCACTGCCTGCTACCTGAATAAAGCTCAGAAGTATGGAGCGCTGATTGCCCCTGCCGGTGAAGCCTTCTACGATCTTTCTAAAACAAACAGCAAAAGCTATTACGATTCCGGAGACGATACTCATCCGCAGCCGGTGGGTTCTTTCCTTTCTGCCTGCACAATGTTCTACACGATTTTTGCAGATGAAGCCCAGGTAAGCTTCTCGGATACAGATGTTACAAAGCTGAGCGCTCTTATCAATTCCTTCATCTCAAATTCAAATTCCGGAAAAGCGGCAGCCTATGACAAGGCTTTGTTAAATCAGATCAGTGAGCTTTCTTACAAATATTCACATAAGATTGCGCCGGCTGCTGCTGATTCAACAGGGGCAACAAAATACACATCTGTTGCAGGTGAATACACTTACGTTCCGTCGGAAGAATAATTAGCCTGGAAGCCAATTTTTACAATTACCAGATAAAAATTGGCTCCCGGCGGGAACCCTGTTTGGAAAACGGCAGTACCGCTTCGTGGTTTTAGAATGTGCTTCTTCCGCGGAAGCTTCTTGCAAGGGTAAGCTTGTCCGCATACTCAAGATCGCCTCCTACAGGAATACCTGTGGCGAGGCGTGTTACTTTAACGGAAGGGCATTTTTCAGAAATCAGGTGCTGTACATAGAGGGCTGTAGAATCTCCCTCGAAGGTAGGGTTTGTGGCAAGAATTACTTCCGTAACCTGATTTTCCGAAGACATGAGCCTGTGAATCAGGCTTGCGATATTCAGTTCATCCGGCCCGATTCCGTCCAGAGGTGCGATTACTCCGCCTAAAACATGGTACTGACCGGAAAATCCTCCGGCTTCTTCAATTGTGCTTACATCCTGAGGCTGCTCAACCACGCAGATAACATTCTTCTCCCGGACTGGATTTGAACAGATTGGACAGGGATCGTTTTCCGTCCAGGCGCCGCAGATGGAGCAGGGCTTGATTTTTTCCTTGAGTTCTATAAGCTGTCTTGAAAAATTACGGATGAAGGTATCGTCTGCCTTTAAAAGATGATTTACAAGGCGGGAGGCGCTTTTTTTACCGATTCCCGGAAGTTTTGAAAAGCTTCCTGTTAATTCTTCGATTATGCTGCCCTGCATTTTAAAGTCCGAAGCCAGAAAGATTTAAACCGCCAACCATGGAGCCGGCCTTGTCTTTTATAAGTTCCTGAACCTTTGAAGTGGCATCGTGGTGTGCGGCAACAATCAGGTCTTCAAGCATTTTTGTATCAGAAGGGTCTACACATACCGGGTCAATCTTTACTCCCTTAATTTCGAATTTGCCGTTCAGGGTAACGGTTACCATTTTTCCGCCGGCGCTTCCGGTTGCGCTTATTTCTGCCAGTTCCTGCTGAAACTTGTCTGCCTGCTCTTTGAGGGCCTGAGGATTTCTTAAGATTTCAAATGGGTTCATAATTTTCCTCCCGTGACAGAGCCCTTAAAGGCCGCGCACAGTATTTTTACTTGTACAGGAAGCTCTTCCTGTTTTTTTACAATATTATCTTCTTCAAACAGAATCTTAAAATCAACCGGAGCCTTGCAGATTACAGACAGCATCTGTCTGATTTCGTCAGAATTCTGTTCAATGTAGTTCTTCTGATACTCTGTGGCAATGGAGGTCTGAACAGCGCCGGCATTTATGTGCCACTTTTTTGTTTTCATCAGGGCGGAAGCCAGCATCGGATTTTGAACGGAAAGCTCTGCTACCAGGGTTCCGTAGATTTTACCGGCAGAAATGGAAAAACCGGTTGGAGCCGTAAAAACTTCGTTGGTTTCGTGGATGTCTTCGCTGTAAAGAGTTTCTCCGTTTGAAGGAGTTTCCGCTTCTGCGCTTTCTTCCTTTAACTGTTCGTTTATGCGTTCCTCGTACATTTCCTCAGTGGTTTCTTCATCCGGGGAATCTGGATAATTGTCCGGAGCATAACTGTATTCACCGTCATATTCCGGTACGAAAGAACTTGTGGCTGCCGCTGTATTTTCAGGCGGCAGGGCACCGCCATTATGAAAAGGGTTTTGATTATCCTCTTTTATCTTGTCAAAAAACGCAAAGTGAGGCATTCCTCCGTTTGAAGAAGGGGTGCTGTCTGCGGTTGAACCGTAGGAGCTTGAACCGGCTGTTGATGGAGAGGCAGCCCCAGAGTTTCCGCTGCTTCCGGAAGAGGAACCTGTGTTTCCAAAGCCGGAAGTTCCTGAACTCATTCCAGAGGTCAGGGGATGAGTATTCTGCCCGGAAAAGGTTCCTGCAGATGAGCCTGCATTTAGGCCGTTGTTTGTTCCCGAAGATGGAAGGAAAGCAGAACCTGCATTCTGTGGAGCCGTTGAAAGAAGGGCGGCTGCCTTGTCGATTGCAACTTTGACTTCCGACGGGGAAACATATTCTGAAAGCCAGCACATTTTTGAAAATGCCAGTTCCAGCTCGTATCGCGGAGAAAGGGAGTATCTCACATCCCGGTACAACTGAAGGAAAACTGACAGTGCCCGTTCAATCTGTACGGAAGACCAGGTTTCCAGAACTTTCTGACTGAATCTTTCAGGAGATTTTCCAAGAAGAGATTCTTTTTTTACGCCGTTTTTTATTAAAAGCAGGCTTCTTAAGTATTCAGCACTGTTTGAAATAATCTGTTCAACTGAAATTCCGGACTGAAGGAAGCCGTCGATGGTGTTTATGGTTCCTTCTGAATCATTTTCAGCGGCTTTTTCAAAGATTTCATTGAGCTTCTCGATTCCCAGAATGCCCAGCTTGTCCCGGATTTTCTGGTATGTGATGTGACCGTCGCTGAAGGCAACAACCTGGTCAAAAAGGGTGTAGGAGTCCCGGACAGAACCGCCGGATTCCTTTGCAATCCAGTATAAGGATTCAGAATCAGCCTGAATGTTCAGCTCTACGCAGGCATCCTCCAGCATTTCCTTGATTTTTTCAATGCTAACAAGGCGGAAGTTGTACTGCTGACATCTTGATTTTATGGTAGCAGGCACCTTCTGCAATTCAGTAGTGGCAAAAATAAATATTACATGTGCCGGCGGTTCCTCGATGGTCTTCAGGAGAGCGTTGAAGGCGCTGGTTGAAAGCATGTGGACTTCATCGATGATGTAGATTTTATAGCGGGCAGAGGCGGCCGGATACATTACTTCGTCTTTAATCTGGCGTACATCGTTTACGGAGGTGTTTGAAGCACCGTCGATTTCAAAAACATCAAGGGAGGAACTGGCTGTAATTGCGCGGCAGGAATCGCACTGTCCGCATGGCTCCGGGTTAGGGCCTGAGGTTGCCTGACAGTTTAATGCTTTTGCCAGGATTCGGGCTGTAGAGGTTTTTCCACATCCGCGGGGACCTGCAAAAAGGTACGCATGCGCAATTTGAGAAGATTTAATTGAATTTTTAAGGGTTTCTGCGACGAATTCCTGTCCCGCAAGGTCTTCAAATCTCTGAGGTCTGCGGCGTGTCGCGGTTACTTCATAAGCCATTGTTCACCACCGCGCTTAATATATCAGAAAAAAATGGTTTACTCAATTAGAGAAGGCTGTATCTTTTTCTTTTAAAAATCGGCTCATTCGTGCTATACTATTTTTATACGAAAAAATGTTCTACTCTGGAGGAAAAAATGCAGTCTTGTTACTATTGTGGAAAATTGATTCTCGGCCGGAAGATTATGGGGCAAATCGGAAACAATATGCATACATTCTGCAGTGAAAAGTGCCGCAATACTGCATGGATTAAGGCAGGTGAGAAAAAAGCGTCTTCTGGCGGTGAAGGTGAAGTGGCAGGAACTGCATCCACGGATTCTTCCGAAAGCTCAGCTTCAGTTTCTTCTGGAAGAAGCGGTGTTTCGGTTCTTGCTGTAAGCGGCGCTGAATATGAATACAGTGCAAAAACTGACGGCGTTACAATAAAAATTGCCAAGCTTGAAAATAAATCTGCCTGGATGACCGGTAAACTTCGTCTGGAGCTTTTCCTTTCAAAAAGCGGTGCCTATTCAAAGGGAGAACAGCTTTCCGGCTTTACCCTTGCGGTGAGCAATACTTATCAGCCCTTACGGAAGCATTACAGCTATACGGCAATGAAAACAACGGCTCATTTATACGAAAAGCCAAAGGCAGGAACTTATCAGCCGGTTCTTTTTATCCGAGAAGAGGATGATGAAGGAAGGTGGCGGGTTGCAGGCTATGTAAACTTTCCCGGCACCCTTAAATGGAGCTAGGCAGAAAAGCTGGTGGAAAAAGCAGGTTCGGTAGATAGTATGGAAGTTTTGCGGGGCAGGGGAAAATCTGCCCTGCATAAAAAAGCCCGCGGTGAATGCCGCGGGTTTGTTGTTTTTAGAAATCCTGCTTGATTTTGTCGGTGTCTTTTCCGTTGTCTTTTTCACGGATTTCAACACGGCGGATTTTACCGCTTACAGTTTTTGGAAGCTCTTTTACAAACTCAAAAATACGAGGGCATTTGTACATTGCAGTATTTTCCTTTGCAAAGGTTGAAAGTTCAATTTCCATTTCCTTTGGATCTTTGTCCTGATATCCGTCAGAAAGAACGATGGTTGCCTTTACAGCCATACCGCGTTTCGGATCTTCAACGCCGGTTACAGCGCATTCAAGAACAGCCGGGTGCTTCTGAAGAACTGATTCAACCTCAAAAGGACTGATTCTGTAGCCGGAAGACTTGATGATGTCGTCGGTGCGTCCAACAAACCATACATAGCCGTCATTGTCCTGGTAAACGTTGTCACCGGTGTGGTAAACACCGCCGTCAAAAGCAGCAGCGGTGAGGGAAACGTCCTTGTAGTAGCCGGTCAAAAGTCCGAAAGGATGTCCGTTTTCAACATGGATGCAGAGTTCTCCGACTTCCCCTGTTGGAACTGGTTTTCCGTTTGGATCCAGAACTTCTACATCGTACATCGGGTTAGGGCGTCCCATGGAGCCAGGTTTTACTGGGGATTCCATAAAGTTTCCGCAGATTACTGTACTTTCAGACTGACCGTAGCCTTCGTAGATTTTCTTTCCGGTCTGTTCGAACCACTTGTTGAATACTTCATCGTTCAGGGCTTCCCCTGCGGTACTGAAGCGGGTACACTTGCTTAAGTCGTATTTGCTCAAATCCTGTCGAACCAGGAAGCGGTAAACTGTCGGCGGTGCACAGAAGGTGGTAAGACCGTATTTTGAAATGAGGGTAAGCATCTTATCCGGCTTGAGCATATTCATGTCGTAAACGAATTCTGCACTTCCGCAGATCCACTGTCCGTAGATTTTTCCCCAGGTAGCCTTTGCCCAGCCGGTTTCGGCGATGGTAAGGTGGAGTCCGTCTTCTACAACGCACTGCCAGTATTTTGCGGTCATGATGTGACCAATCGGGTAGTCAAAGTTCTGAAGAACCATTTTCGGATAGCCTGAAGTTCCCGAGGTAAAATAGAGAAGCATCGGGTCGTCGTTGTGTGTTGCGGCTTCTCCCAGAGGACGAGGGAATTCTGCCGGCATGCGCTCGTATTCTTCGTGGAAGGAATCCCAGCCTTCCCGTTTGATTTTTCCTACGGTTACAAGGGTTTTTACAGTCGGGCTTTTTGGCATTGCCTTTTCAATTTCTTCCTGAACGTGCGGGTTGTCGTAGGAAATAATCATTTTTACGTCGGCGGCATTTGTTCTGTATTCAAAGTCGCTTTTTAAGAGCTGGTCTGTGGCAGGAATAACGATTGCTCCGATTCTGTGAAGGGCTGGCATTAAGAACCACCATTCATAGCGGCGGCGCAAAACCAGCATTACGGTATCGCCTTTTTTGATTCCCTTTGAGGTGAGCCAGTAGGCAGCTCTTTTTGATTCACGGGAAATATCGTTGAAGGTGAAGGTGTATTCTTCACCGTTATCGTCCAGCCAGACCAGTGCACGCTTTCCAGGAAAATCTGTTGCGTATCGGTCAACTATATCGTAAGCAAAATTAAAATCTTTGATGGTCTTTAAGCGGCAGTTTTTCTTAAAATCCTCATAGTCGGAAAATTCCCGGTCTTCAACTAGAAACTCGTGATATAAAGAAGACATTTTCTGCTCCTGTGTAAGGCCTGTGTAGGCCTCCTGTAATGTAGATTTAACTTTTTCACTCTCTTATTTTGATTCAAAAAAATGCGCCTATATTATCCCGTTTTTTCCACTCTGTGTCAAAAGGTTAGGTAAAAAATCCGGCTAAAAAATTGAGGTTTAAAAATCCGGCATTTTCCGTTCAGTGGTGTATTTCCAGTCGTTTGCGTGGGTATTAGGCCTTAAACCCTGGATGCGTTCGTTTTCAGCCCGGATCTGATCCTTTATCATCTGCTTAAAAACGTCCATAAGGGGCTCCGGATCTGCGTCAGAAGCGAGGTTGATTTCCTGAAGCTCCTTAATCAGGTAGTAGCAGGTTTCAATGGTAGAAATGCATTCCGGCCGGGGCTCCTTTTTGAAGGTGAAAATTGAGCGGTATTCTCCGGAAAAGCTGAGTTTTGGAAGCTCTAAAAGGTTGGGACTGTGCTCAATCACTTTTTTTGAGCAGAACCAGGTGGCGTCGATTATTATTGCAAGAATTTTTCTGTTTCCCACCTGTTCCTTAAAGCCTTCTTTTCTGCTTGTCCAGGCGTCGCTTCCCGGATACAAAAGAACCGGAAAATACTGAGGGTCTGAAAGAAGCTTTAAAAGCCGGGTGTTCTGGGTAAAGTCAATTCCCACAAGAATTTCAGAATCAATCAGGGTGTTCTTGGAAATCCGGCCGGTTCCCGTTCTTTGTTTTTTGTACTCTTTTGGATGCATTAAAAAGACAAATTTAATTCCCGGGTCAAAGGGCTTTGTGTATTTACACAGGCAGAATTCTTCAGCTCTGAAACAAACATTACATCGTGCGCACATACCAAGAGTATACAGAAAAATGCCGTATTTTGGCAAATACGTTTGCCCAGTTTTGGTAAAAGTGCTATAATTGTTCGCGTGACAACTAGAGAATTCAATTCTGAAATAGAATTTACCAACGGCGGGCAATTAAGTTTTTTCTTTCTGGGATCGGGAAATGCGTTTTCAAAGGTTTTGTTGAATACAAACCTTCTTATTGTAAAAGGAAATGAGCATTTACTTGTTGACTGTGGTGCCCTGGCTCCGGTTGCGTTCAAAAAATTCAATTCAAATCTTTCAAATGTTCAGAATCTCATTGTGACACATGCCCATGCGGATCATATCGGTGGAATTGAAGAGCTGGCACTGATCGGGCGCTATGTTAAACATTCAAAGCCGAATTTAATTTGCGAAAAGCGGTTCAAAAAAGAACTCTGGAATAAATCCCTGAGGGGTGGGCTTGGCATGTGCGGAGAAGAAGGCCAGCGCCAGAAATTAAACTTTGATGATTATTTTACCTGGAAAACTCCTTCGAAAGTAAAAGGCGCTCCCAGACCGTTTTTGAATTACGATATCGGTGCTCTGAATATAAAGGTTTTCAGGACTAAGCACGAATTTGTTTCGAATAATACCTGGAAAACCGGAATGTATTCTCTTGGGCTTCTGATTGACGAGCGCATTGTTGTCAGCGGAGATACCAAGTTTGACCGGGAACTTTTGGACTGGCTGAATTCTTCCTATAAAATCGAACATATTTTCCATGACTGCAGTTTTAAGAAAAGTGCAGTTCATGCCTGTTATGAAGAGCTGAAAACCCTTCCGGAAGAAATTAAGGCAAAGATGACCCTGTGCCATTATGATGATGACAGTGCAGGCTTCAACCCTGCACCGGACGGATTTGCTTCACTTTGTAAGCCGGGTGTTTATTACGAGTTCTAGTTTTTTACGTGAATATAAATTTATCTTGAAAAAAAATGGGGCTTTCCAGCAATATTGGAAGCCCCTTTTTATCTGTGATTTATGTCCCGAATGCGATTCGAACGCACGACCTTCCGCTTAGGAGGCGGATGCTCTATCCAGCTGAGCTACAGGGACAAACTGAATAGAGTGATATTACCCGTTTTTACCGAAAAAAACAAGTGATTAGCCGTCAGAACCGGTGTTTGCAGGCAAAACCTGTGTTGTGTGCAGGTTTGAATGGCAGCGGTGTCTGTTTAGAACAGACCGCTGATTACTCCGTCGTCGTCTACATCGATGTTCAGGGCGGCTGGTGCTTTTGGAAGTCCCGGCATTGTCATAATGTCACCTGCAAGAACAACTACAAAGCCTGCTCCCGCATAGAGCTGTACGTCCCGAACCGGGAAAACATAGCCTTCAGGGGCACCGATGAGAGACGGGTCGTGGCTGATGGAATTCTGGGTTTTTGCGATACAGACAGGAAGATTTCCGTAGCCCGCTTCTTCAAAGCCCTTAAGCTTTTTAACCACATTTCCCTGAAAGTCAACATGTTTTGCGTGGTAGATTTCTTTGGCAATTGTTTTAATTTTTTCTTCGAAGGAAGCCCCTGATTCATACAGGAAGTGGAAGCTGCTCTTTGAGTTTTCGCAGGTCTCCACAACGGCTTTTGCAAGCTCAACGGTTCCTTCACTTCCTTTTCCCCAGCCTTCGCACAAAACTGCCTTTGAACCGTTTTCCTTGCAGAGGTCTTCAAGAAGCTTGATTTCTTCATCTGTATCTGTAACAAAACGGTTAACGGCAACAACTGAAGGAAGACCGAATTTTGCAATGTTTCCGATGTGAGCCTTTAAGTTTTCAAAGCCTTTTTTGAGGGCTTCTGTGTCCGGCTGTGAAAGTTCGGATTTTGCCTTTCCGCCGTGCATCTTGAGGGCGCGGATTGTGGCAACGATTACAACAGCGCTTGGTTCAATTCCTGCAGCCCGGCACTTGATATCAAGGAACTTTTCTGCTCCAAGGTCTGCGGCAAAGCCTGCCTCGGTTACAACATAGTCTCCGGTTGCAAGGGCGGAAAGGGTTGCGTTTACAGAGTTACAGCCGTGGGCAATATTTGCAAAAGGGCCTCCGTGAACGAATACCGGATTCTTTTCCAGAGTCTGAACAAGGTTCGGGCGGATTGCGTCCTTTAACAGGGCTGCAACGGCGCCGGTGCACTTTAAGTCTCCGAAGCGGACATTTTCTTTTTTGTAGTTTTTACCAATAATAATGGAAGAAAGCCGCTCTTTGAGTTCAGTGATTGTGCGGGAAAGGCAGACGATTGCCATGATTTCTGAGGCAACTGTAATCTGGAAGTGATCTTCCCGAGGAGTTCCGTCGGTTCTGTTTCCAAGACCGCAGACGATGTTTCTGAGCTGTCTGTCGTTCAGGTCAACGCAGCGCTTCCAGGTGATGGTGCGGGGATCAATTCCCAGTTCGTTTCCCTGCTGAATGTGGTTGTCTACAAGGGCGGCAATAAGGTTATTTGCAATTGAAATTGCGTGAATGTCTCCGGTAAAGTGGAGGTTGATGTCTTCCATCGGGACAATCTGTGCGTAGCCGCCACCGCAGGCACCGCCTTTTACGCCAAAGCATGGTCCTAAGGAAGGTTCCCGGAGGGCAATAACGGTTTTTTTGCCGATTTTATTGAGGCCGTCTCCAAGTCCGATTGAAACGGTGGATTTTCCTTCCCCGGCAGGAGTTGGAGTGATGGCTGTTACTAAAATTAATTTTCCCCGTGAAGAAGGAGAAGCGGACACGGACTGAAGTTCACGGAGTTTTTTCATTGTAAGCTTTGCCTTGTAAGGGCCGTAAAGCTCAAGTTCTTCCGGTTTGATTCCAATTTTTGAAGCAACATCTGTAATTGCGATCATTTTGTTTTTCTGGGCGATTTCAATGTCAGTCACTGTTTTCTCCTTAGTAAATGCAAATTATGCACATTTTAGAATAAAACGGCAGTATTTTCAATGATAATATATATATCAGGGCGAATGCCGCTTTCGCGGCAGCCACAAACAGAGTTTTTTTGCCCGCATGCCGCTTCCCTCCCGCCAATTTTGTATGTTTATTTGCAAACTCGGTATTCGTCCTGTTAAAGTGCATCGACTTCTTCCTGGGTGAGTTCGCGGTAGGTGCCGGGGTCAAGGGTTTCGTCCAGCTTCAGGGAGCCGATGGTAAGGCGCTTTAAGTAGGAGACCTTGTTTCCTTCTGCCTGAAACATTCTTTTTACCTGATGGAATTTTCCTTCGCTGATGGTGAGGATGCATTCCTTTTCATTTTTCCATTCAAGTTCTGCGGGCTTTAATAGGGCGCCGCTTTCGTTTCCTTCCGGGGGGATTTCGATGCCGGCCTTAAAATCCTCTGAGATTTTCTGCATGCTTTCAACCGTTTCTTCTTTTTCAAGGCGCACAAAGTAGGACTTTGGAGCATGGGTTTTTGGACTTGTAATCCGGTGAATCAGGGCGCCGTCGGTGGTAAAAAGCAGAAGGCCTTCTGTGTCCACGTCCAGGCGGCCGGCAAGGTGAAGGTTATCTTCAAGGTATGGAGTGTGGTATTTTTCTTCCAGCAGGTCAAAAACCGTCTGATGAAGCCCGTCCTTGTTTGCGCTTACGGTGTTCTGGGGTTTGTTCATCATCAGGTAGACATTTTTGCGGATTTCCACCTTTTCATCATCGATGAAGATTTCGTCCCTGTCGGGATTTACCTGAAAGCCGGAGTCGAAAATGCGTTCACTGTTTACGGTTACATTAAAATCCCGGAGGAGCCGCCTGATGTTCTTGCGGCTCCCGTATCCGAGATGACTTAGAATTTTATCGATTCTCTCTGTGCTCATTCAGCGTTTTACGCGAGTGCCTAGCGCTGGTCAAGAGGAACATAGGTTCTCTCTTCGCAGACATTTTTGTAGGCAGGGCGGTAGATGCGTCCGCCGGCAACAACTTCCTCGACTCTGTGAGCAGACCATCCGGCAATTCGGGCGATTCCGAAAATCGGTGTGAAAAGTTCACGAGGAATGTTCAGCATTGTGTATACAAAGCCTGAGTAGAGGTCAACGTTTGCACAGATGCGTTTATCTGAGTTGTGAACTTCAGTTACGATTCCAGGTGCGAATTTTTCAACCAGACGGTAGAGGTTGAATTCTTCAAGAAGGCCTTTTTCCTTTGCCAGCTCTTCTGCCTTGTCCCGAAGGAGGAGGGCGCGAGGGTCGCTGATTGTGTAAACGGCGTGGCCCATTCCGTAGATTTTTCCGGTATGGTCAAAAGCTTCTTTTCTTGCAATTTTGTAGAGGTATTCCTTTACTTCGTTTTCGTTTGCCCAGTCTTTTACGTTTGCCTTGATTTCATCCATCATTTCTACAACACGGATGTTTGCTCCACCATGGCGGCTTCCTTTAAGGGAACCTACGGCAGCGGCGATTGCAGAATAGGTGTCTGTATCAGCGGAAGAAACTACGTGAACTGTTAAAGAAGAGTTGTTTCCTCCACCGTGCTCTGCGTGAAGAATCAGGGCAAGGTCTAAGAGCTCTGCCTCCAGCTTTGAATACTGAGTGTCCGGGCGGATAAGGCGCAGGAAGTTTTCAGCAGTAGAAAGCTCCGGCTTTGGATTGTGGATGAACATTGAAGTATTGTCGTAATAGCGTCTTTTTACCTGATATGCGTATGCTGCCAGAGTTGAAAAACGGGAAATAAGGGTTACGCACTGCTTCATGATGTTTTCAACGCTTCTGTTTTCCGGGTCTGCATCATAAGAGTAGGAAGCAAGAACGCTTCGGGCCAGCTTGTTCATGATATCCGGAGAAGGAGCCTTCATCAGCATGTCTTCTGTAAAGCCTTCCGGAAGGGTTCTGAAATAGCCTAAGTATTCACGGAAATTATCAAGCTCCTTCTGAGTTGGAAGCTCGCCCATAAGAAGAAGGTATGCGCACTGTTCATAGCAGTACTGGTCATTTTTTTCTGCATCACGGATGAGGTCAACTACATCGTAGCCGCGGTAAATAAGACGGCCGGGAACAGGAATCTTTCCACCATCCGGACCAATCTGGTAACCTACAACATCACCGATTCGGGTAAGTCCAACAAGTACACCGGTTCCATTTGCATTTCTAAGTCCGCGCTTTACGTCATATTTTTCATATAAGCGGGGATCAATAGGATCATTCAAGACAGCAAGTGAAGCAAACTTATCCAGCATTTTTGCAGACAATTTTTCATCCATTACGCATAACTCCTTTGACTGAATAATAATTGCATATTTATTCAGCGTTATCGATATTAGTTTCATAATTATACAGTTATTAGAGATTTGTGCAAGGGCAGGGGGAAATTTGTGATGTCTGAGTTTTTGATTTTTGGGACGCATTATGTTTTCTGTGCTATAATCTTTTTATGACTAATT
This sequence comes from uncultured Treponema sp., assembly GCA_946186185.1. Taxonomy (GTDB): domain Bacteria; phylum Spirochaetota; class Spirochaetia; order Treponematales; family Treponemataceae; genus Treponema_D. The sequence continues at coordinate 128,715 of CAMHMJ010000001.1, forward strand.
TGAAATGTTTTCGCCTGTTTTTTCTTCTGGTTTTGATTTTTTCTTCCCTTCCCTGCAATGCGGCTGCAATTCTTGTAAAGGAAAGGGTTCCCCAGAAAAACCGATATGTTCTATATATAAAGGCCTATGACTGGGGTGCAGCCGGTGAAAAAGCCGTTCTGAATATCGGGAAAAAAGTTGCAGCGGATTCGGTGCATCCTGAGGATTTTGAAGTTACCCGGGTTTTAATGCCTTCAGACATTACAAACAGCCTGTTCGGAATCTCAAAAGGTGAACGGAAAGTGGTGAGGGCCTTTGTTTCAGACGAGAGGGGAAATGAAGTTTTTTCAGAGAGCCGTTATATTACTCTGGAGTTTGAAATCAGTCCTGAGGCGGAAAACCAGAATCCCTTTGTTACAAATATATTTCTGACAGGCTCCTTCAATAATTTTTTTGGACTTAAATTTGAAAACGAGGCCCTTGATTTTCGGATTACCCGGCTTGAGGCTCTTGTGTGTCCTGAGGCAGCCCGTTTTGGTTTTGGAATAATGAACGATGAAGAGGTGAGCGTAAAATACGCTTATTATGAAAACGAATACCGGAACAGAAGCCAGAATGAAAGCTCGGCCCTGATTTTATGGATGCACGGAATTGCGGAAGGGGGGCAGAATCCCTATATTCCCCTTCTTGGAACTAAGGCGGTAAATCTTTCGGAAAGCTTCATTCAGAAGTATTTTGAGGGGGGGGCGGATTTGATTGTGCCTCAGTGTCCTACGGGATGGCTTGAAACCACCACAAAAGATGTTTTTGGACTTCGAATGTGGGCTCCGGTTGATATTGAAGGAACCGTGAACAATGCCGCAAAATCCGTTGGGGAATATCTGGGAATGGATGTTTCGGTTAACGGAACTGCCGGTGGTGCAGATGTGAACTGTGGCAGCGGGGCGTCAGGGGGTGCCGGGGGAGCGTCCGGCTCTTCGGGGCGGAAGGTTACGGGTCGGGATGAAAACTATATTCCGCCGGCTTCCGTTTCCTATTATTCAAATGTTATCAGAAAGATTATTGATGATTATCTTGAAAAGCACCCGTATATTGACAGGAACCGGATTTATATCGGAGGCTGTTCTGCCGGCGGTTATATGACGGTTAATATGGTTCTTCAGAATCCTGAACTTTTTGCGGCGGCTTTTACTGCCTGCGAGGCTTATCCGGATTCAAAAATTACAGAAAAGCAGCTTTCCGTGCTTTCCGGGATTCCTTTCTGGTTTACCCATTCTGAAAATGACAGAACAATCAAGCCGAAAAATCACGATGCGGACACAGTGCGGCGCCTGCGGGCTATTGGCGCAAAGGATTTGCATTTTACAATGTATCCTGATGTGCGGGATTTGAGCGGAACCTGGAAGAATCCCGATGGAAGTCCTTTTCAGTTTGATAACCACGCCAGCTGGATTTATGTGCTGAACAATTCGCCTGCTGAAAACGGCGTGAGTCTGTTTGAGTGGCTGGGGAAGAAGAGAAAGTAGGGAAGGGAAAAGTGTGGCTGCGCAGAGACGAGGGGCTCTGGCGGCTGAAGAGGTTCGGCGGATTTCAGAAACGGTTTCTGTGATGAAATAACAGGAATTTATATATTTTTTTTGGGGGAAAAGGGTAATTTCTTAAGATTTTTTTACTATATATAGATATCAGCGTGGTGCTGAAAAATCTATAACGAGGTAAAAAAATGAGAATTAAACCCTTTGAAGATCTTCAGTTTACTGACGACTACATGTTCAAAAAGGTACTGGAGCATCAGGATATCTGTAAGGAACTTATTGAACGCCTGCTTCATGTGGAGGTGGAGCACCTTGAATACCCGGAACTTGAAAAAGAAATCAGTCCCTATTACACAAGCAAGGGCGTTCGGCTGGATGTTTATGTAAAGGATTCAAAACGCGTGTTTGACATTGAAATTCAAACTTATCGCCACGACGCCCTGGGTAAGCGGATGCGGTACTATCAGTCCATGATAGACTGCGATGCAATAATGAAGGGCGCAGGTTATAACGAGCTGAAGGAAAGCTACATTCTTCTAATCTGCACTGACTTTCCGTTTTTGTCTTCAGATTTTTTGGATAACTGCCTTGAAAAGAGTGCGAGAGATAAATTGGTTGGTACAGAAGCCGCAGATGCCCTATCTCTTGAGGTGATAAAGGCTGAGTTTTCTTCTCCAGTCTATACCTTTCGGAATATCTGTCTTGAAGACAATCGCATAAATCTTGGTGACAACACCGTCAAAGTAATTTATAATGCAAGCGAATATGAGAAGGAAACTGACGAGAAGGTTCGAGCTTTCTTAAAGTTTATATGTGATCAGGAACCCGCCGACGATTTTTCAGACAGAATCAAAGCAATCGTGGAAAACATCAAGAAAATCGAGGCTAATAAAACGGAGTATATGGCGATGAATGTAAGGGAAACGGATAAATTTCTTGAGGGGAAAGCTGAGGGAATAGCGGAAGGGAAAGAGGAAGGGCTATTAGAAGCAGCTATTTCCTTTATGCAAAAATGCAATCTTACATCCGAACAAGCTGCTATAGCAATAGGAGTTCCTCTTACAAAATTGCAGGAAGCATTGAAAAAAGCAGAAGTACGATAACCACAGGATGCAAAATCTAGAATATTAAAGAAAAAAAGAGTGTTACAGATGTGACTTTGCAAAAGCACTTTTTAAGATGAACGTTTTTTTCCAAAGTAAAAAAACAGCCGGCCTGATGCAGACCGGCTGTTTGCGTTTTTGGGTGGCTATCAAATTGATTACCACCGGGTTTAATTTTTGGTTTACTTCATCTGGGCGGTTTCGATGAAGCCTCCGGCGCCTTTGGTTATGGCGTAACCGAGAACTGGGTTCTTAGAGCCATTGCCGTAAACCGTACCATTAGAAGTTCCGGAATTAGTTTTACCGATATTTGATCCGCTTGCACCAGGAGCTTTTCCATTTGGTACTTTGCCATCTTTTGTTGAATAAGTGAGATTTCCAGAACTATCTTTCCATACACCAACGTTAATATGGTCAAGCGAAATCTTACTTGTACTTGGAACAACACTCGATTCCCATAACTGAGAGAATGCATCTTCATCAGCACCATAGATGTTTACTGCATCTGCAATTGATTCAGCCCCTGCCCAGTATGAAATCTTAGGTCTTACACAACTGCTTCCATAGTAACTGATATATGGAACAGGGTTTCCGTCTTTAATTGCAACATCAAGATAAAGCTCTGTACCTACAATTCCGTAAGAATCAACAATACAGGTTCTTGCAGCCTCTGGATTTGTATAATCATCAATATATGCATACCAGACATCAGCATTTGAATTATCATAACATGCTATATGAACTTTACCATTTGCATCCAAAGCAACTTTACAATATTCACCAATACCGTTTCCTTCTCCAAATACAGCTACCGGTGTACTCCAGCCTGTAGCGCTTTGAGAATAAGAATCAATTGTATTATAGTTATTATCTTTATAAGTTGGGGCTTTAATGTTTTGTGGTTTAGTATTATATGAATAGAGCATCTGATTATTTGCAGCATCATACCATACGGCAACAACAAGATCGTCAGCAGTAGAAACAGTAACTTTTGAAGCTGTTGCTTTTCCATTTTCATCTAAGACAGATTTTTGTATTGTTCTTTCGTAAGTAACCCCACCACCTTGTTTTGCAGCAATGCTTACATACTGACCTGCATTTACTGGTTGCGGTTGTGTTTCATTTGTCATAACTGCAGTATTTGCTGTATATTTTGTTCCAGAAGCACCAGGAACAAAAGTATATTTTCCTGTTGTTTGACCGGCAATTAATGAAACATATTCAAGTGTATATGGTAAGCTTCCTGCAACTTTTGATTGTGTCAAGGAAAGAGTCTTTGTAGTTGTATCCATCGAATTTGTATCAGTACCATCACTGTTTTTTGGTCCATAGTAATCATATAAGAGGTTATTCTGGCTTCGTCCGGTTGTATTATTTGCATCCGATATAATACCCCATTTAAAGCGGATTTCATTGTTTATTGCATCATAGTAAGCAAGGTAAACATTTGTCTCTGTTGCATCGCTGCTTGCAACAGTTGTGGCTATAGATGGAGATTTAATTCGTTGCTTATCAATATTATCACCATTAAAACTGGAACCATTTGTAGATTCTGCCTGTCCAATAAGTTCAAGTCTTAACTGTCCGGTTCCATTATTATGACCACCAGTACCACTTGTAAAACCTTTAGTTGCCCATCGGCTTGTAAAAAGACCAAAACAGTCAGACTTACCGCCACCACCTATATCACCACCGGCAGTAGTTCCAAAAGAGTTTCCGTTTGCATCGTATGCAAAACCTATACTTGTCCAGAAGTCAAGACCATACTCCCAGAAATCATAAGATTTTGTTAAATCACCCATACTGAAGCGCAATGGTCCGTTTGCAAAGGCAAAACCTACCTGTTTATTCTTAGGATTAATCGCCATTACAGGCTGAGACAATGGACCACTATTCGGCTTCGCTGCTTCACTATCAATTCCCCACACATCCAGAACGGCATCATCTGTCAAGAGGTTGTTGTTATCACCGTTTGGCTGGCGGTTGTAGAAGTTGGCGTAGATATCCTTGTTGCCAGTGATGTCTACGTTTGGCTCAGTGTCATAAGCGGTGCCGTAGGAATCGTTTTCGTTCAGGTTGTTCAGAGATTCTACGCCGTGGACTTTTACGGATACTGCACCGGAAGTGAACTTTGATATTCCCAGTTTGCTGTTTGTTGTATCATAAGTCGTCTTATAGACTTTTGTGAACGGTAAACTAGATGAGTACCACTTCATAGAGCTTGTAACGGCAGTTTCCTCAAGGTCTGCGGACGAAGGAGTTTCTGCTGAATCCAACAGAGTTCCACCGGCAAGGTTAAATCCGTAGAGGTAAATATCTTCAATGTCAGAAACTGCATAGTGGCCAAGGGCGGTTCTGTCGTAAACGCTGGAGTTGTTCTTCTTGAGGCTTGAAAGACCTGTCTTGATTCCGCGGATATATGGAACAACGTCCATTTGGTAAGAAGGGCGGTGTTTTGTGTCATCTGCTGCTGCTTCACTTGCGGCTCTGTCTGCTGAAGTTTTGGTTGCGTTATCAACGGCAACTGCATTGAACTTTACATCAGTCTTAGCGGTGTCGGTTATGGTTGAAGTATCCACTGCAACTTCCCAGATTACCTTGTGTCCGTTCTGATTAAAGTATTCATCAGTAACAGAAAGAACTTCGTAGGCCGGAGTTGAGCTCAGGGTGCTGGTGCTCTTTACCCATGCTCCGTTTGTTGTATCATAGGTTGCAATTGTATTTGCTTCCCCATTATTGAAGTTCGGCATCGTGAATGAAATGTTGTTCAGGAAGGTGTCGTCGTAGGCTGAACCGCGGATTACGATTTTTCCTGAAACCTTAGGGTCTCCGTCGAATTCAGGGTTCTTGTCTGTGTCTTCTGCAGTCTCATTTTCGGCATATTTTGAAGTCTTTTTCCAGTCTTCTTCCAGTTCAATGTGTCCGTTGTCGCTGCTTCCAAGGTACAGGCTGTTGTTTCCGTTTCCTGTTCCCTTCCAGAAGAATTTGTCTACAACTACATTAGGGGCGCTTGTGTCTTCTGTCCATACAACAAAGTCTCGAACGCTTACAAAACACTTCTGAGAATCTTTACCGGCTTCAAGACCGTCGGTTGAATCCCAGAAGGTGAAGGACATTTTCTTGTAATCCGTTACAGTTGATGATGTGGTACCGACTGCCGCATTGCTGAATGCGTAATATTTTCCGAGTCCTGCAACAGTTCCGCTGGAAGGATTAAGGGTGTTTGCTGTATAAGTACCGTCTTCACCTTGTGTACCAGCTGTCGTAGCTCCCTTATAGTCAGGTTCCAGAACGTATCCTTCATCATCCAGGGTAGTGGCGGTATCGTTGTTATTAAATACAACATAAATATCACCGTTTCCGCCGGTAAATTCTGGAATTACTGCAAGCTTATCCTTAATCTTGAAGGCGTCTCTTGTAGACTCTGCTGCTTCTCCGCCAATATCTTCCTTGTATCCCTTGGTTGTAAGGGCAAAGGCATCCTGATAGGTTCCTTCTACGGTGAGGAAGTTATAGGTTTCGAATTCGTTCTTTGTGAACTGACTGTTCTTGTTCAGGTCGGTTCCAAGGTGGAGCTTAGCAAGACGCGGACCTGAAGTTTCAAGTTTTGATTTTAATTCAAGGGCTGAAACATTATCAGCTCCGTCGAATGCGAACATTACGAAGGTGATAGGGCCGTCCGGCATCCAGTTTGCGTGGAGCTGGGCAGTCCAGCTTCTTGAAGAAGCCATTCCGCTGATGCTTTCAGGCATTCCGTCCTTATCATCGTTTGTGATGGTCTGGTCGTCCGCAGTAAATTTCTTTACGGTTTCCCGGTTTACATTATCAACCGACATTGCGTAAGGGAAGAATACAGTGGTCTTAGCTGTGTCGCAGCTTCCGCTGAAGGTAAGGGTCATCTTTCCGTCAGCCACTTCTTTCTTGGTAATTCTATGGTAAGAATTTTCAATTAAGACAAGGCTTCCTTCCCGAACGTGCATGTTGTCTGCAACATCAGAAATGGTTGTTTCACCGCGTGTTACGCCAACAGCCTTGTAACCGTACAACGGATGACCGTCTACTGTCATATAGGTTTCACCGCTTTCGGTTGTTGCGTCATAGTCAGAAAGTGAATCTACGCTGATACCCGGATATGATTTTCCGTTCTTTGTGAAGGTATATACATAGTTTCCGCTTGAATCCTTACAGTTCATTCCGGCATCAAAAATACGCTTTCCTTTCTGTTCATCAGATCGGTAGAAGTAGAACAATACCTTTCCAAGACCTGCTGTACCGTCTTCTACGGTAGAACCGATTGTAAGAGAGTAGTTGCTGTTCTTGAGAATTGAAGTAGAAGTCCATTCTTCGTCGTTCTGAACCAGAGCGCTGATTGTAGGTGCATTGTTGTCATAATTTACTGAGTAAGAAGCCATTGAAGATTTTGACTGTCCTGCTTCAGCTGCTGTAATGGTAAGGTTATATGTTCCTTCTCCAGTTGCTTCTGTAATTGGCAGAGTAATCTTAAAGCCGTTTGTAATTGCTTCGACTTTTCCAGCCTTGTCTCCGCCTGCCTCCCAGCCAGAAACAATGTTTCCGCCGGATACAATTGTTACACTGGTGCCGTTATTAACTTTGTAAGAAACGCTGATGATTCCGCTTGAATGTTCTACAGATGTAACGAGATTCCATACTCCACCAACGTAAGAAGAGCTTGTGAGAGTTGAGTATTCGGTTTCCTCTCCGGTTTCAGAGTTCACAATTGTAGGAACCTGTGCAGAACCGAAGGTTGGAACATTAGGATTAATCTGGAAGTCTACATTTTCAGACCATGAACCCAGGGTTCCGTTTTCGTCTATTGCAGCGGCTCGTACGCTCAATGGATAGACATCATCTGTTCCTACGGTTTCTTTTATACTTTCAATCTTCTGAAGTTCATCGCTCTGATTTATCAGCTTGTACCAGCTGTTTGTTCCACCGCACTTAATGCCCCAGAAGCCTGTATCTGCTTCATCGTTTGTTACAGGGCATTCTAACAATGTTTCAGAACCTAGAGTTGTGTATGGGGCGTAATCGCTGTTTTCTACGATAGAAGAAACTGCATATACTTCATAATTCAGATCGAGTAAAATTTTCATGTCGGCTTCTGTAAACTTTTTATCTTTGTTTACATCCAGCTGAATATAAACGGAGCCGACACCGGTGTTGTCCGAAGCAGAACCACTTACACGGATCGGACCTGAAAGGCTGCTGTTTTTTCCCGGTTCCGGCGTGTACAACTCTACATTTGGTCTGTCGCTGAACGGGTTAAAGTAGACTGTGTAAGACTTATCAAGTGCTTCGTTTCCGAAGGTATCAATCATGAGGAAATAAACCGGAATGTCGTAGTAATCCGTGTCTTCGTTATTCGAATTTTTTCGTCTGAAGTCAGAGTATGCTGAAGCTTCTGCCATGGTAGAAGGGAACTTCGGATTGTCCTGTCCGTTAAAGGTGAAGGCGAACATCTTGTCAGTTCCTCCGTTTACCTGTTCGGAAGCCTGCTTTATTGTCTTGATAAGCTGAGTATCTGTTTTATCTTTAAGTTCATTGGTTATTACAAGATATTTGAGGGTTTCAATGTCACCTCCGCCGACATCTGCCGTTGAACCGCTGATTGTAAAGTCACCTGTTTGCAGAACTGCTGAAGACGGAGAGAGAGAATTTGCCGTAATCTGTGGCGGCGTGTTATCGATTGTAAGGGTTTTTGTAACAGTTGTAGACAAGTTAGAATTATCCGTTACAGTCAATGTGAGATTATATGAATCTGAAGCCCATTCTGAATATTCCGCCTTGTCTTTGTACCGGCCGACAAAAATCTCTTCAGAAATCCAGTAGCCGGTTGCAATGTTTTGTGCGTTCTTCTCTTCTGTGAATTCAATATCCGTTAATTTAGTATTTCCGAGGGAAATTGCGCCTGAAACGCCCTTGATGCCAAGTTCATCCTGAGGGAAGAGTCTGATTTTCAGTACAGCTTTGTTTACACCACCTGCATCAAATACTGAAGGGAAGGTGTCAGAGTATTCTTCCATTGTAACTACATTTGCAGGGTTTGCTGTTGGGCTGGTCTTTGTTCCGCAGGCATACCCCTGAGCTTCTATTGTCGGCGGATTAGAGTCCGTCTTGTAGCTTGTTACGGCGCTGTTGTCCTGCTTTGTGCCGCCTTTCAATGTGATGTACGGGCGGCGGACGTCGCTTTCGCTTAGGTCGCTTTCTGTACTCAGAGTCTTCTTTGTGATGTATACGGTTCCGCCGGAGTCTTTAATATAGAAGTAAAGGTCGTGGCTTCCGTCGCTTGAGTCTTCCGGAGTGTAGGTGAAGGAAGCATTGCTTGTCCAGTCAAGGATTGCCTTCTTCTGTTCGGCGGTTTTTGCGTTAAAGTAAGTTTTGTAGGTTTCCCATGCCGCAAGAACGTTTTCTTCGGTAACAGCGGCAGTTCCCGCCTCTGCATCTGCTTCTTTAATTTCCAGAGAGAGCGGTGTTCCGTCCGGGCGTTTGTCGTTGTCCAGGTCGTCAAGGACACCGTCGCCGTTTGTATCGCTGTAGGTGTAGCCGGAGCTTACATAGAATTCTGCGATTTCGTCGTCATCCGTAATCATTCCGGTAATGCTTGTGGTGTACTTTCGGATTGTGTTTGCTGCATCCGCAATTTCGTTGAAGGAAATTGAAGGACGGTCTGTGTTCTGGTCAATCTGAATTTCAACATAGTCGTAGCCTGCGCCGGTATCGTCAGTTCCGCCGGCTTTTGCTACGCTGTTACCGACAGCATCCTTTGCGCTGATGTATATTCGGTATGTGCCGGAAATCTTCTGAATCTCTTTTGTGTCAACCGTAAATCTGAAGCTGCTTGTTTTTCCGCCGGAGAGGGTCGCAAAGCCCTTGTATGCGTCTTTTGCCGGTGTAAGGCTTGCACCTGAGGAATCCTTTACTTCCCAGCTTACGCTACGGGTTTCTGCACTTGCGGTTGCGCCTGTGTTGTCAGTTCCAAGGAGAGTTTCGTCTGTTACAGTTCCTGTTACGGTTATTACACCGTTGTATTTTCCGTTTACAGCCGGAGTAGGGGTGTCAAAGCTCATTACCGGACTTGTAACATCGATGTTTACAATTTCTGTCTGAACCTTAGCAGAAATGTTTCCTGCCCGGTCAATAGCTTCAACATAGAAGTAGTGTTTTCCGGTTTCAAGAGCCCCTGCTGCAAGGTGAATGTAATAGGTTCCGTCTGCGTAGAAGCCGTTCGGACTTAAGTCTGTGGTCTTTGCTGCGTCTTCAGCGTCTGCGCCTGTTCCTGAACGAACCGTTGCGTATTCTGTTACATCATCTGTTCCCCGGTAAACCTTGAAGGAAGCAATTCCGCTGACTTTTCCGCCGGCTGCATTTTCATTTGCGTCGGTTGCACCTGTTACTGTGATATAGAACGGTGTTGTGCTCAAGGCAGCTTTTGCCGCTCCGTTAATTTCGCTTGTGCTGGCTGCGGCTGTTTCAATTGAAGGTGCCTTTGTATCAACCAGTACGATTGTTTCAACAGGGGTTGCAGAAAGACCAGCCTTGTCCGTTGCGTCAATGCGAACAGTATTCTGTCCGTCTTCAAAGCTGATGGTTGAGTTAAAGGCGTTATTTGTACCGGCATTTACCGGGTATTCCGTTGTGGCGCCGGTTCCGGTAACAGAAATGGTAATTGAATCAGGGTAGTCTTCTACAAGAGCCTGAGTTACCACTTCGGTTGAAGGATCCTTTTTGCCCCGGCCGATAATCTTTACTGCATCAGAACTGAACCAGTAATTCTGAGCTGTGCTTATTACAACGCCTTCCTTTGCGTCAACTGCATCGTTGCCTGAGGTAATAATGCTTGGGCTTGTGCCAAAGAATGCGATGTGTTCTGAATTAAATTTAGGGTTTGTTGTATCAACTCTGTAACTGATTGAAGTTGTAGTAGTTCGTCCGTACTTGTCGCTTACCTCATAGGTTCTCTGGTAATGTCCTTCCTTGTTTACGGTAGAGCACTTCCAGGTGTTCTTTATTGTTTCGTCAGTTGTGTCTGCGGCCGGAACAAATGCGACTGCTTCTGGAATTTCCACGCCGGAGTCATCTTTTGCTACATATGGTGTGTAAGCGGCTTTTCCGTCAGGGCTCATTTTTGCTTCAGAGCATTTTACTTTCAGGCTTGTTCCCGTTTCATCGGAGTTGTCGGTTGCCTTAAGGTAAAGGTAAAATTCTCCCTTACCCCACATATTGTTGGTGTAATCCTTGCCGTTGCAGCGAACAACGCTGACTTTAGGAGCTTCGTCGTCGTATGCGAAGTAGGTTCCGTTTACGCTGTCGGTATTTACAGTAAAGGTTGTTTTAGAAAGTGCCTGGGTAACACCGTCCTCCTTGAAGCGTGAAGAATCCTGAACTTCAATAGAAAGACTGTGTGCTCCGGCAGTAATATCAGTGGCACTGGAACCTGAGCCAATCTTAACTTTTGAAAGGTCAATTTCCAGACTGTAGCTTGTCGGCTTTCCGGTTACAGTGAAGTACGGCTTTGTGTTTTCCGGAGTTGTATTTTCGCTTTCCGGATCGTTTATCACGTGTCCGTCAATCTTGAGGACGATGCTTTCAATACCGTCGTCGTCGGTAACAGTTCCGTAAATGGTGTTGCTTCCCATACCAAAGAGGTTTCGGCTCTTGTTTGCTTCGTCGTATGCTGTTACAGGAACAAGTGGACTGGCCTCCGGATCCTTGTAGATGCTCATATTAGAAAGACTGATTTTTGGTCTGTCTGTGGTCTGGTCAATTTCAAGAGTGATGAGGGCAGCCTGGTTTGTGGCAGTGTTCTTTACCTTGTCTTCTGCGCTGACCTTTACCTTGAATGTGCCGGCTGCATCTGCTCCGGTAAGGGCGGTTGTGTCGATATCAAAGCTGAAGTCGCTGGATTTTCCGCCGGAAAGGTCTGCTTTTCCTGTTACAGCCGGGCTGAGTGATGCGCCGGTTGAATCAAGAATCTCGTACGAGAGGGCATCTTCTGTTCCAAGCTCGGTTTCATCGCTTGCTTTTCCGCTGATTGTGATGATACCGTTATGTTTTTTTACCGTAGTTTCTCCGGTTTTTACGCTTACATAAGGGCTCGGGTCGTTGAATGAGAGGGCAGGAGGTGTTACATCTACAAAGACTGTTACGCTTTCCTTTTTGCTGTTACCGGCTGCATCAACTGCTTCGATGTAGAAGTTGTGGGTTCCGGTGGTGTTTACAGCAGCTGCCTTCAGAGTGAAGGTGCATTCTGTTCCGTCCGCGTAAATTCCGCTTTCTGCATCCGGAGCCGGGCTTACAGAATAAACTCCGCCGTCGCCGGATGTAATTTCCTGAGTAAGCAGTGTATTTCCGTCATAAAGTCTGAATTCTTTAATACCGCTGACTTTTCCGCCCCGGGCACTTGGATTTGCGTCTGTCGGTTTTACCTTCAGGGTGAACGGAGTTGTGTTCAGTGCGGCAACCTTTGCCTGCGTTAAGAGAGTGTCAGAAGCCTTTACATAGTCCGTGCCGTTTTCTGTGTACGGAGTGAAGCTCGGAGCCTTCATATCGATGTTTACTTCAAAGCTTGCAAGTTCTGCGCTGTTTCCGGACTGGTCTGCTGCAGTAACTGTTACTGTGTGTGCACCGTTATCCAGAATCTGGGTAGAAGTGTACCAGACGTATGGTTTTACATTTCCAGTTGCTGAAGTAAGCTCCAGATCGTCATATTCTTTTCCCTGTGCCATTACAGAAGGTTCATCTCCGTCAACAGCAATGGTTACAGAATCGATTCCGGAAACGGATTCTTCGTTCCAGAGTTCATCTGTCCAGATGCCTTCATTCTGATAGTGGTGAACACGGTCAGAAACTGGAACCTTGAACTGCTGGGCACTGTTTGCGCTCCAGCCGCTCATGTCTGTTTTTGTCCAGTTTGCAGCAACAGTTGGCAATTTATTGTCAAAATTCCATGTCCATGAAGCTTCTGTTGTCTGTGAATATTCGTCTTCTGCAACATAGATTACAGTTCCACCTTCAGTAATACCGGAGTAACTGTCTGTCCAGACTCCTGTCTGAGCATTGTAAGAAATCAGGCGGATTCCGGCTTCTTCTGCTTCAGAGGCAAGGGAAGTTGCAATTGCATCTCCGTCTTTAACCTTTACGCCGCCTTGAATTTTTGTTTTGTAGCAGCTGATTTTTTTGAATGAAGTATCGTTTGCAGTTCCTGTAACAACAAAGCTTTCCGGCTTGTATCCGGACTGAGTGCTTATGGTCAGACTAGGCGCTCCGTTATCCACACCCACACAGAATTCGCTTACAAGTTTATGTTCTGCCGAGGTATCTGAAGTATCTTCCACGGTAATGCGAATCTTGTACTTTCCTTCAAGGAGGGCAGTTCCTGCTTTTTTAAGTTCAGCGGCAAGGGAATAGGTTGTTCCCAGTGTTCCGCTTGAACCGGCTGTTTCTTTCAGAAGTTCTGAGTAAGGGCCGGCTGTGTAAGTTCCGTCCGTTTCTTTTGTTACAGCGGCGTATTCAATAAGGCTGCTCTTAATTCCGTCGTCATCAGTAATGGTTCCAAGCATTTTGTTGTTGGAAGTCTGGTTAAACAGGTTTCCGCTGCTGGAAGCGCTGATTCCTTCCGGTGAAGTAATGTCCACATTGGTGTTGGAAAGGTTCAGAATCGGGCGGTCAGTGTCTTCATCAATGAATACCGGAGCTGTTACAATTCCGGTGCGTCCAGAGCGGTCGGTTGTAGTCATTGTTACTGTATATGCGGTTTTATCGTGAATCTGGACTGTCTTTTCAAGTTCTGTGCCAGGGAACATTACATGTCCGCCGTCCTGAATAAATGGTGTCAGAGGAACATCGGTTGTGAAGTTTGTCGGGTTCGAGGTCTTGTTTTCGTAAACAAGTTCTCCGCTTTCTGTTTCTTCAATCTTAAGGCGGGTTTCTGCAATCTTGTCGTCGTCAATTGCAGTTCCACGGACAGAGATTTTTCCGTTTACGTTGTTGTCTTTTCCATTTGCGCTTACAAATGGAGAAATGTTCAGGCTTGGAACAGGGTTTGTTGCATCGTAGTAAATGTTGATGCTCATTTCTGTCTGCTGGCCCGCTTTGTCCAGAGCTGTTATTGAAATTGTATTAGCACCGTCTGCTGCATCATCAAGATTTACAGTATGAGAGAATGTGTAAACTCCCGGGGTTCCTGTTTCTGTAACGGTCAGGGTTTCTCCGCCTGTTTTTACAGAATCAAGATTTGCTTCTGTTATTGTGCCTTTTATTGTGTAGCTGGACTGAACATAATAAGTACCGTCCTGTTTTGCCACAGTTCTGCTTTGGCCGTTTACGCTGTCTTCTATTGAGGTGACATTAATTACAGGAAGCAGTGAGTCTACCGTAACTTTTCTGGTCTGTGCTTCAGAGTAGTTTTCTGCGTTATCTACAGCACGGACTGTTACAGTTTTTACGCTGTCTGCTTTTCCAAGCTCAACATTGGCATTCCACTGAGTTGTACCGTTTGCTTTTGTCCAGGTTGTACCGTCGGTGCTGTATTCAACCTGTTTTACGCCGGAAAGATCGTCTGCTGCAGTTCCGCTGAAGGCAATTGTGGAGCTTCCGTATGCTGCTCCAAGATATGCGTTGTCTTCCGGGGCAGATATGTTAAGAGTAGGATTTGCTCCGTCTACCAGATATTTGATGGATACATCTTTTGTAAGGCCGTATTTGTCCGTTGCGGTGTAAATGATGTACTCGCTTGTGTCTAAGGTTGTAAAGCGGTCGCTCCAGGTAACCTTTGCAGTTGTTGCGCTGGTGCTGTCGCCTTCGTGTCCGTAGCTTATAATTGTTTTTTCGTCGTATACTTCGCCAGGGGTTTCAACACCCCCGTCATCTGTGGTGATTTTGCGGCGTGCCCGTGTTACTTTTACGCAGCCGCTTCCGTCATTTACGCTTCCGGTTATTGTAACTTCCTTTTCAGCCGGGAGCATGTCTCCGGTTTTAACATCGGTTTCCATGGACGGCCGGCCTTCGTCGATTGCAATAACAAAAGAATCGTCGCTTGCTCTTTCAGAGCCTGTTACTTTTCCGTTAGGGCCTTTTTCGCCAACATCAGTAACGATAACCCGAATCTTATAAGAGCCTTCTGCAAGGTTCGGGATTTTTTTAAGGTTGATTTCAATACTTGCTGTAGTAGATTCGATGTTATACTTTGAATCAAACGGCGTATTTGGATATCCCACCCAGGTGTTTCCGTTATCGGTAGAGTAGTAAGCAGTCCAGCTGTAAATGCCGTCATCATCGCTGATGTCTGCATTAATTTTGTTGTTGCTCATAAGTCCGAACATGTTCTTATCAGCACTGATGTCTTCAATTCTTGAAACGGTTTTAGAAGCGTTTCTCGGTGTAAAGAGAGGTTCATCGGTTCGCTGGTCAATGGTAACGGTTGTTTCAGCGGCGTCGCCCTGATTTCCGGCTGCGTCAAAAGGAACTGCCTGAATGAGCATCTTAGTTCCGTCTGCCACATCCTTGAAATCATCTGCAAGAGTGTTGATTTCAAAAGTAAAGGACATTGAACCGCCAACCTCCGAGGTTACAATCGGAGTTTCTGAAGGCTTTCCTGCGGCATCAAGAATAAAGGCTGAAAGAACGGATTTTTCAAGCTGGTAGTTATCGTCAAGAGTTCCCTTAACCTGGATTTTACCGTTTATGTAGGTTACTTCCGGCTCCAGATCTGAGTAAGGAAGAACTTCATCTTCTGAGTAGATTACGGTCGGCGTAATTCCAGAAATCGTTGCAGTCGGCTTTTTATTATCAACATGAACAAGGCTTGTAACCGTCTGAGAAGGATTGTCGTCACCAACATCTGCATAGAAGCTGAAGGTGTAGAGGTAAAGTCCGCTGGTGAGGTCAAGCTGCTGGTTCGAAGCCTTTGTCTGAAGTTCCTGGAACAGATCGCTGTTTCCGTCAAAAGCAATAGACCAGTTGTATAGGTTGTCAGCTCCGTCTCCGGAAGCAGTTGTGATTGAAGAAGAATCCAGCTGTCTTTTTTCTGTAACGACGGTCTTTCCTTCCGTACCTTTTTCTGCTTTTTCGTCTTTTACGCTGACGGTATAGAAGATTGTTATATTAGAAAGCTCTGCGTCGGTCTTTAAAGTTCCCGAATAGCTGAAAACCGGTGCTGTAATTTCTGTCTTGAAGTCAGGAATTGCCTGAACGGCGTTGTTTTCTGTTCCGCCGGTTATTTCAAGGAGTGGAGAAGAGCCGCTCTTGAAAAGGAATTCATAGAAAACGTCGTCTTCCGGAAGAATGTCGTTATCTTCAAGGTCGCCGCCCTCTACACGGACAACATAAGATTTTCCGGTGCTGTAGGATTTTCCGTCTGCAGCAGTTCCGGTAGCAGATAAGGTATACTGATAAGAGGTATCAAAATCTGCAATAACCGTTGCTTTTCTTGCCTCGGAAAGAAGTTCTCCCTTAGCCCTGTCGTTTTCGTCGTCGCTGCTTAAAAGCTTCTGAATGTTATTGTAAGATTCCAGAAGAAGAATTTCGTTTGCCTTCTGCTGGTCTCCGGTATATTTTAATTTTCCGTTTTCGGTTATATCCAGCACGATTCGAATTGAATCTGTATCGAGTTCGGTCTGGTCTCGTCCCTGCTTAACAACTACGGAGAACTTTGTGTTCTTTGTAATTATGTTTTTGTCACTCGGATCAAAGCCCGCAACCTCAAAAGTCGGGTTGTTCTGAGGATTCATGGAGAAAACAGAGGCTGAAAGATTAAATTCCTTTGTGGAAATGCAGTTTTCTGCCAGATAATTCTTTACGGTTTCCTTTTTTACATCAGTTGTATCCTTGTAGGTGCCGTTAAAAATGGAAATCAGGTCGTTGTTTGTAAGCTGCCAGCCGTTTTTTGCCCTGTCGTTGTAAATCTGCTTGTGAATCTGAGCGTCCAGGTAATAGCAGGAAGAAAGGTTTCCCGCTGCTTCAGTCTTATAAGTTCCTGCTCCAGGGATATAGTCTGTTCGGTTTGAGCCGGCATTTTTATCCGTGGCAGATCTTGTTTCTCCAGGGTATTCGGCGGCTTCGTCGGAAACTTCGATTAAACAGTATGCTTCCTGAGTTCCGCCTTTTTCAGCGTCGTAAAAGGCGTCGTAAACTGCCTTAAGAGTTTTTTCTTCGTCTGTAAGTCCTTTGTCTGAATCAAAATAGCGTCCGACGATAATTTCAAGACCGCTTTTTGAGAGGGATGTAAATTCCTGGGTTTCCCCGATTTTTCTGAATGAAGGAGTTTCTTCAGTTCCTTCATTTACGTATGCCGTAAAATAAAGTGCTGAAATTTCGTTCTGGTCCGCAATATCGCCGGTAACCTTAATGGTTCGCCCGTAAGGCTGTTCCAGCTTTGGTTTTTTAATTACAACAATCGGTGCGGTATTATCAATTTTGTATACGCGGGAAAGCTCCGTGGTTCGTCCTGAGGAGTCGGTGGCAATGGTTTCAAAGGTGTATTCACCGTCAGGGAAGTCGAAATTTCCGTTTTCGTCCCTGCGGTTTACTTCGCAGGACCAGGTTTTTGCCTTTGAATCCAAATCCGCGGTGTAGGCCTTAACTGTAGAATTGTCCTTTACGGATTTAACAAAGATTTCTACCTTCTTGATATAGGTTTCGTCCTTTGCAACACCGCTCATGACGAAGGTATTGCGGATAACAACACCGTCGTTGGCAGGGTATTCCAGGGTCAGGGTTGGCGGATATGTATCTACCGCTTCTCCAAGACCTACATCACAGGATGTAAGGGGAAGTGCCGCAAGGGAAAGTCCTGCCAGCAGGGAGAATAATGAGCGTGTTCTAAAATATCTAAAAAGCGAAATATTGAAATGGTTCTTTCTCATAGAAACCTCCTGAGAGAAACAGCTGCGCTGTTTCCTGATAGATTGGAAGCCGTTAAAAAAATTGCGAAAGCAATTTTTAGGCTATCCATCAGAAAGAAACAGCCTTCAGTAAAGTTCTGCGCTGTTTCCTGTGCTGTAAAAAAGATAATCGCCAAAATTTACAAACTCTAAGCCAGGCTTAGATAATAAATCTCTCTCAAAACAACTTTTTAAATACTTATACTTTTTGATTTTCGGAAAAAAAACTTTATGAATTGACTGAAATATATGTGCCAGCGGTAATTTTTTGACACATCCATTCTATAGAAGAAAGTAATTCTAAATAATAAATATAACGAATTTTTAAGATTTGTCAACCTGAAAAAGAGCTGGCTGTAAAAGAGCTGGCTCTTTTTTCTGTGCAAATTCTTAAAACCGTGGTATAATTGGTGTTCTGGAATACAGTTATGAAACAGGTTTTTTTTAAGCGTATTTTTAAGCCGTTCAAAAAGAACAAGCTTGTTTTGTTTTCTTTCATTGCGACAGTTCTGAGCGTTCTTGTGCTTTCTCAGGTAATTTTCTGGATTTCTCTGCAGAATAAGATTGTGATTACATATAATCAGCCCCGGGACCTTCAGGACAGAACCGGGGATTTTGATATCTTCATGGAAATTCCTGTTCGCAGTGACGGTCAGAAAAACTGCTGGCAGCTTGACGACGGCAGCTGGGGAAGCCAGTATGACATTCACATCAATAATAAAGGAAAGTACCCTTTTGTGGACTGGCACCTTACGATGACGGTTCCGCCGGAAAGCAGAATCGATTCCAGCTGGAACGGAGAATATACTCAGACTCCGGGATTTATTTATGTAAAGGGAGACCCGTCTGCCCTCAATCTTACGGTTTTGCCGGATGACAGCATTAAAATCGGTTATGTTCTTTACACAAATGACCTGATGCAGTCCAGCGATTTCGTTCTTACGGGGCGTTTTTTGCGTAATCTCTGGCGCGACCGGATATTCCTTATAACCCTGGGAACCGTAATCCTGTTCACGCTGGTTTTTATTGTTTCCATTATCCTTTATGTATTCGTTCAGCGGCAGGCAGAAAAGGATGACGAGCGCGTAATGAGTCTTTTGCGGCTCTGTGCCCGCTTTATCGACGTTCGGGACGAATACACAAAGATGCATTCCTCCCATGTTGCCGAGTATTCAAAGAAAATTGCTGAGGCCTTGGGCTACGATGAAGATTTCCAGAAGAATATCTACTATATGGGAATGATGCACGATGTAGGAAAGGTTTTGATTCCCCGGGAAATTCTGTGTAAAACAGACCGCCTTACGGATGAAGAATGGCAGGAGATGAAGGAGCACACCACCTACGGAGCAGAAATTCTTTCCGGCTTCAGGGATGTTCCGGGAATTCAGGAGGCGGCGTTTTATCATCATGAACGATGGGACGGAAAAGGCTATGTCCGGGGCTTGCAGGGAAAGGAAATTCCGATTCAGGCCCGGATTATCTGTGTTGCTGATTCATACGATGCAATGCACACGGACCGTTCCTACAGGGCCCGTCTTTCAGATGAATTAATTCTTGCAGAATTTGAAAAGGGCCGGGGAACTCAGTTCGATCCGGAAGTTGTTGATGCTATGATAAAGCTTTTAAAATCAAATGCTCTTGCAAAAACTTCAGAAAACTGAAAAGATATGAAACCTTTTAAAATCATGAAAACAGGTGGTAAAAAATGGCAGGTAAAGTAGCAATATTTTTTGGTTCAAAATCAGATACAGAAAAGATGAGTAAGGCAGCCGATGTTCTTAAGGAATTCGGCGTTGAATACAAGGCATTTATTTTGAGCGCTCACCGCGCAGGAAGTCTTCTGGCTCAGACAGTAAAGCAGGTTGAAAGCGAAGGCTTTGAGGTAATCATTGCCGGAGCAGGTCTTGCAGCGGCTCTTCCGGGAGTTATTGCTGGTCTTACAACTCTTCCTGTAATCGGAGTTCCACTTGAGTGCATTTCAGGAACTTCAAACGGTCTGGGTGGAATGGATGCCCTTCTTTCAATCGTGCAGATGCCGCCACAGATTCCGGTTGCAACCGTTGGAATCGGAAATGCAAAAAACGGCGCATACCTTGCACTGGAAATTCTTTCAATCAAGTATCCGGAGCTTAAGGAAAAGCTTCTTGCCTTCAGAAAAAAACTCTTTGATGATGCAGAAGCCGGCTTGAAAACTCCTGTACTTGCTTAATTTTTGCTTTTTTTAGCGTACAGTAAAAAACATGGATAAAAAAACTCTCACAGAACTGGATTTTTACAGAATCCGGGATGAAATAAGCGGATTTTGCGCAAGCGAAGAGTCCGTATTTATTATGCAGCGCCTTGAACCTCTGCGCTCTCCGGAAGAAATAAAAGAGCGGAAGGCTTTAGGGCGGGAATGGACTCTCTATTTTTCGGCGGGTGCTTCTTCCAAAGGAGGCTGTGCCAGCGGCTCTTCCTCCGCATCAAAAATTACGCTCTGGCCGCCGGTTTTCAACACCCTGAAATCCCTGAAGGTCAGCGGGATTGTTCTTTCCCTTGCTCAGGTGTACGAGCTGGGGCAGTTTGTAAAAAGCATTGAAAAAATCACTTATTCCGTAAAGCACGCCTCCGAAAAACTGGATTTAAAAAATCTGGTTTCCCTTCTGGAGAGTATTCCGGACACAAGTGCCGTCTCTTCCCTTATTTTTCAGATTATTACGCCGGAGGGGGAGCTTCGTGACCTTCCTTCGATTCGGGCAATCCGGGAAAGAATTGCTTCATTGAATCAGAAATTAAAGGGGCTCCTTCATTCATTTACCGGAAACCAGAAATATGCGGATGTTCTTGAGTCTACGGTTCCGGTTCTGAGGGGCGGGCGTCAGGTGCTTGCGGTAAAGGCTGGCCGCCGTTCAAGTATTCCGGGAATCATCCACGAGCTCAGTGCCAGCGGACAGACGGTCTATATCGAGCCGGAAGAATGTGTGCTGGTTTCCAACGAGCTGGTGGAAGCTGAATTTGAGCTGGATACCGAGGTTCGGAAAATCCTCTGTGAGCTTACGGAAAAGCTTTCTGAATACGCAGAAGACCTGAAGACGGCCCTTAAGATAATGGAAAAGCTTGATATTACAAGCGCTGCCGCCCTCTGGGGAAAGGCCAACGGCTGTATCTGGGCGGAAGACATAGAAAATGCTTCGTCTGGTGAAGCAGGTGCTTTGTCTGACGGGAAGACTGGTACTGCAGGGGCGGCTGCGTCCGGTGAAAACACAGAAGCCGGCGGAAAGACCGTTACTGGCGGGAATGTTGCTTCCAGCGAAAAATCTGGTTCACAAGAGCCCCTTACCATTCTTAAAGCCCGGCATCCGCTTCTCCGGGAAAAAGCGGTTCCAATCGATGTGCGTTTTATGAAGGGAAAGCGGGTTCTGATAATTACCGGACCAAATACCGGGGGAAAAACTGTTACCCTAAAAACTATTGCCCTTTTTGTTCTCTTGAATCAGGCAGGTTTTCCGGTGCCGGCAGGGGAAGGAACGCGGCTTCCTTTTTTCAGCGGAGTTTTTGCCGATATCGGCGACTCCCAGAGCATGGACGAAAGCCTTTCAACCTTCAGCGGGCACATGAAAAACATTGCCCGGGCGGTGAACTTTAGCGACGAAAAAAGTCTTGTGCTTTTAGACGAGCTGGGAAGCGGCACCGACCCTCTTGAAGGTTCTGCAATTTCCATGGCCGTTCTTGACCGTCTTATTGAAAAAAAAGCCTTTGTCCTGATTACGACCCATCAGGGTGTCATAAAAAATTACGGTTACACAAAAAGCGAATGTATCAATGCTTCCGTTGAATTCAATTCAGAAAGCCTTTCTCCGACCTATAAGATTCTTATGGGTGTTCCGGGGGAAAGTCATGCCCTGGAGATTGCAAAAAAGTCCGGACTTCCGGGACAGATTGTAAAGGCGGCAGCGGACTATATCGTGAGTGAAAAGGCAGATGTTTCTTCACTTATAAAGGGCCTTACTCAGAAGCATGCAGAAATGGATGAACTTACGGAGAAGCTGAAGGAAAGGGAAGAGGAACTGAATTCCGCAGATTTTAAAAACCGGGAAAAAGCCCTTGAGCTTTCGGAAAAAGAGCACAGACTGAATAAAAGCTATCAGACTGAAACCCAGGTTTTCCTTGAGGAAAGCAGAAAGAAGCTTGAAAATCTTGTGCGGGTTTTGCGGGAAGGGGAAATTACCCGGGAGAAAACTCTTGGCGTAAAGCAGTTCATCGCTTCCCTTGAAGAAGAAACCGAAGAAATTGCCCGGAAAATCGAAGAAGAGGAAGAAGAACTTACCCTTCGTCGTGTTGAAATTCAGGAGCTTTCCAGTAAGCGGGTAAGTCACAAAAAGACTAAAAAGAAGGTGAGCAACAAGGAAGCCCTGAAAAATGCCGAAAGCCTTGCTGTTTCAGATGAAGAGCGTAAAAAGCTTGCTCCTTCCTCTGAAGTGCCTGCAGAAGAACCCCTTGTTTTCAGAACAGGGCAGGATGTTATTGTTACAAAAACTAAAACTCCTGGTGTAATTACGGCAGAAAAGGGAAAGGGTAAATGGCTGGTTCAGCTTGGAGCAATTTCCATGGTGTTAAAGCAGTCGGAGCTTACGCTGGTTCGGCACCAGCTTTCTTCTGTTCCGGATTATGAAGTGTGTTATTCTGAAGGTAGTGCTGGCCGTGGGGAAGCCTCCCGTCCGGAGTTTGAACTTCGTCTCCTTGGCTTGCGTGCAGAGGAAGCGGTTAAAAAACTTGAACGACAGATTGACCTGTGTATAATTCACAATTTTAAGAATTTCAGCATAATTCACGGAAAAGGAACCGGAGCTCTTCAGCAGACTGTGCGGGATTATCTCTCCCATTCCGTTCATGTAAAGGACTATCAGTTCGCTCCTCCTGAAGACGGCGGCTTTGGCAAAACTTATGTAGAGTTGTACTAAAAAAACTTTTGAACGGCAGACTATCCGTTCATGTTCTCTGTTCAGTCTTTTCGTTCTACCTGTGCTGTCCTTAAATTTTTTCTACAATTCTCAAATTTATGCTACATTTCTTTTGATTTTGCGCCTTTAAAAAGTTGTTAAAAGCGTTTGTGTGGTGTAAAATAAATGTATAAATGTCAAAAAGTGCAGCATTAAAGAATATGGATACGATTAAACATCCATCTACAGCGAATATTTCTCGAAAGCGAAGTTCTTTTGTTAATGACGAGCTTCCGTATTTTTACAGTCAGGACTCAGACGTAATTTTTCAGATTGATTCTTCAAAAAATCGAAACGGTTCTGGTTCTGCCTGTTCTGAAGGTGAAGTGTTCGATTTTGACATGATTTCTGCTGCAGAAAATTTTGACTTTCTTTTTTCCGATGACGATTCTGATTCAGACCTTCAGTTTGCCAGAAATCCTTTTGGCGGCATTGAATCTCGGGATGCCTTCTTTCAGGACGACGAAGAGTTCGACGAGGATATTAAATCCGTTGGTGCGGATAAAATTTCCAGCTTCATAAACAAAAAAGCTTTTCAGAATACAGAAAAACTGGAATTCAGCGATCCTACCCTGGAAACTCACAAAAAATCAGATCTTTCCGTAGTTGAAAACTTTATGGCTGTCCGGCCGGAAATGTTCCTGTTCAATTTTGATGCTTCGGATTTTACTAAAGGTGAACAGAAAAATAATGACGGTGAAGATGCAAATCCCTGGGCAGAAATTGAGTTTTCTGATACAAAAAAAACTGAAGGGCAGAAGGATGCAGAAATGCAGAAGGGTGCTGTAGAAGAATCGGAGTCCTGCTCTTCTGATACAGCTGAAAAATCTAACGAGTCTGAGTCCGGTCAGGATACTGCTTCAGAAAACACCAAAAAAAAAATTCCAGAATAGAGCCTGATACCGAAAAATCCGGGGAAACAGATTTTTTCAATTCTCCGGACTTACATGAAAAGAATCCCCTCCCATTATCTGAATTACAGAAATCAAGCCGTGTAAATCCCGACTCATCCCTTGAAGAACTTGAGCCCGTTTTTGATTTTTCCGAAGGTTTCGTATTTTCCAGATTTGCCTGCGGTGAAGAGGCAGTCCTCACCATAACTGCAGAGCCGGAATTTCAGTCCATCGTGCAGGGAGAAGACGGCGTCTATTCAATTTCCCCGGATATCTGTTATACCGATGTCATCCAGGACAAGGATTTCCAGAGCCTTGTAGAGTCGGTTTTGCGCTCGTAAAAATCTGTAAAAATCTGTCTGCGTGCCGGCAGAAACTAAAGCTTTATAAGGTAAGCCTTTCCCTTAGGAACAGAAAGCTTAAGGATTTTTCCAGAGTCCGCATCTTCTATTTTTGCATTCAGTTTTTCACCAAATACATCTTTTTCCGGAGCGGTTTTTCCATAGGCTTCTGTGCTGAAAGCGTTCAGTGGAAGTTCAATCTGTTCGTCCTTTTCGCTGGCGGAAGCAACAGTTATGTATACCTCTTGTGGAGTAAAGCGTGCCCAGGCAAAAACATAGCCTTCCTGGTAAAGAACTTTAAAGCCTCCGTTTTTAAAGCAGTCTGAGCTTGTCTTCAGCTGAATCAGCTTGTGGTACAGGGCATAGCTTTCCGTACTTTCAATATCCTTACTCCATGGCATCGGGAACCGGCAGCCTTCGATTTCTTCAGTAAAGCCGTCGATGTCCGCCTCGTCTCCGTAGTAGACATTGGCTGCTCCCGGAAGGGTGAACATAAGGATGGCAGCACCCCGTACGCTTTCCTTTGTGGACTCCTTGTCGTTATGGAAGCGGGGAACGTCGTGGCTGTCAATAAGGTTAAACTGCATCTGCTGAATTGCAAATGGCAGGCGGTTCAGCCAGGAAGTAACCTGAGAAATGAAATCCCTTGCGGTCATCTTGTATGGAACCTTAGCAAATTCAGGAATTCGTCCCATAAAAATGTCATTCTGTCCGTAGAACTGGCGGATAGGGCGGCAGGAACCGTAGTAGTTCATTGGGGAATCCCATTCATCGCCGTTCAGGAATTCCGTGCAGTCCGTCCAGTCTTCTGCCAGAATGTAGGCATCCTTGTTTTCTTCCTTGATGGATTTTCGGATAAGGGGCCATATTTCGTGATGAAGCTGAATTTCGTTGTTGCGGCCCATGGTGTCTGCAACGTCAAAGCGCCAGCCGTCAGTGGAGTAGGGGGCTTTCAGCCATTTTTTTACAAGAGAATCTTCTGCAAGGAAAATGCGTTCCCGCAATGCCTGGCTTGTGTAGTTCAGGGTAGGGAGGGTTTCAACGTCGAACCAGGCCTTGTAGCTGTTGTCCTTGTTAAAGAAGTAGAATGATCGTTCCGGACTTTCCGGATTGTTGTAGGCACCTTCGTTTTTTGGAAAGAAAACCCCGTCCCGGTTGAACCATCGGTTTGCAATTCCCGTGTGGTTGATGGAAACATCCAGAATGATTCTGATTCCGTTTTTGTGAAGCTCAGCGGTGAGTTCTTCCAGGGCCTTGTCGCCTCCAAAATGTGGGTCAACATGGAAGTAGTCAAGACAGTCGTACTTGTGAACCGTTGCGGCGTAAAAAATCGGGTTGATATAAAGGCAGGTAACTCCCAGTTTTTTAAGGTACGGAATCTTCTGTTTGATACCCTCAAGGTCGCCGCCGTAAAAATCAAGGCAGTGAGCCTTTTTGTAGCTTTCCGGTCTTTTGTTCCAGTCTGTAATCCTTTGAGTCGGATAGCCGTCAAAAATGTATTCTCCGTCCTGAACGTCGTTTTCCGGGTTTCCGTTGCAGAATCTTTCCGGAAAAATCTGATAGAAGACGGCGTTTTTTACCCATTCCGGCTGTGTGTAGTCAGTTAAAATTCTGAAAAGATAGCTTTCGTTTGGAATCCAGGTGGTGATTTCCTGCTGGTTGTAAAAATAGATGCAGTCTGGAGTTGCAATGGTAAAGAAGTAGCGCAGTTCCTTCTCAAAAATGCGGGTTTTTACTTCGTAGCGTACAAGTCCTCCCTGAGTTTTGGAAGAAGCCTTTTTCATTTCAAGGGGAATCTGAACTCCGTTGAATTTTCCCTGAAGATAAACAGCCGTTACCGGGGCATTCTCCTGAATCTGAAGGGCTATGGTGATTTCTTCCCCTTTTTTTGGAAGAGGGTTAGAAACAAAGTAACTTGAACCATCTGAATAAACGCTTTTAAGCCAGTCTGAATTTTTCATATAGTAAGTATAGCGTAAAACCTGTATACATGCAAGAAGTAAAAACGGCTTCTTCATATTCTCTTGTCATACTTACTATTTATATAGTAAAATCGATTTATGTTTGAAATTCGCTGGTTTGTTTTAGCACTTTCTGTGCTGATGTATGCCCTTGTCATCATCAAGCAGGACAAGAAAGTCTGGTTTACGAGCGCTGCTGCTCTTATTCTTGTTGTTGTTTCCCTCTTTATGCCTGGAAAGATTTTTAATCCCGGAGACGGAACTGAGGTTGGCCGTGCTTATTCCATAACCCATCCATTTTTTACTCTTATCAACTGGAACGTTCTGATGATTTATGTGGGCAGTATGATTATTGCCGCCCTTTTTATCTATTCAAAGGTTCCTGCCCGCATTGCGGATTTTATAGTTGAAAAATCAAGAAGTACCGGAATTGCAATCATTCTGATTCTTGCCATGACCGGTATCATTTCAATTTTCGTAGAAAATGTTGCTACGGTTCTTGTAATGGCGCCTATTGCCCTTGCACTTTCAAAAAAACTGAACATGAACCCGACTCACTTTATGGTAGGTCTTGCGGTAATGTCAAATCTTGAAGGAACGGCAACCCTGGTAGGAGATCCGCCGTCAATGATTTTTGCAAGTTACGCCGGATATACTTTCAATGACTTCTTTATCAGCCAGGGACGGATTTCCATCTTCTTCTTCATCCAGGCAGGTCTCATTGTGGGCTGTCTTTTCTTCTATTTTCTTTTCAGAAAGCAGAAGGAAAAGGCTGAAGTTGACCGCACCGTAATCATTTCCACGGTTCCGGCATTTCTCCTTGTTTCCATGATTGTTGGACTTGCAGCCGTTTCCTTCATTCACACAGATTTTGCCTATCTTTCAGGACTTTTTGTATTTGCCCTGGGTATTATCGGGCTTTTCTGGTACGCATTTTCTCAGAAAAAAACAAAGGAAGAGCTCTGGACTCTCATTAAAGAGCTGGACTGGGAAACGATTTTCTTCCTCTGCGGCATTTTTATCGTGGTCGGTGCCATCTCAGAAACCGGACTTTTAAGCGATTTTGCGGTTTTCCTTTCAAAGGTAACAAAGGGATCTAAAATTGCAGGCTTTATCCTGATTCTTCTGGTTTCCATCGTGCTTTCCGGCTTTATCGACAATGTTCCGTACATCATCGTCATGCTTCCGGTTTCCTCTGCCCTTGCCCTTTCCGTTGGAACTTCTGCCGAACTTTACATGTTCGCCCTTCTTATCGGTTCCTGCCTTGGCGGAAACCTTACCCCGTTCGGCGCTTCGGCAAATGTTGTTGCCATGGGAATCGTAAAAAAAGAAGGCTACCTGATGAACTTCGGAAAATGGCTCAAAATCTGCGTGCCTTTCACCTTCTTCACCACCGGAGTTGCCGCCCTCCTTCTCTGGCTCGTCTGGGCGTAGAGGAGCACCGCGAGGCGGTATAGAGGTTTTTTATTTTACAAAGAGGAATCTTCCGTAACCGCCGGTGTATTGGCTCTGGAATCCGCCTCGTTTATCTTTGTAATCAGCGAATTGTAGCTTGTAATGAGGGCCGTCAGTATTTCAAAATTTTCGCTTAAGTTCAGCTGGTAAAAAATCTGAGTTCCAACCTTCAGCGGCTTTATAAGG
This sequence comes from uncultured Treponema sp., assembly GCA_946186185.1. Classification (GTDB taxonomy): domain Bacteria; phylum Spirochaetota; class Spirochaetia; order Treponematales; family Treponemataceae; genus Treponema_D. The sequence continues at coordinate 156,047 of CAMHMJ010000001.1, forward strand.
GAAGAATCCTTTAAAACCTTCAGGTGATGAGAAATTGCAGGTCGGGAAAGATGGGATTTTGAGGAAAGATTTGTAACATTTATACCGTCCTTTCCGGCTTCAGCGATGTCTAAAATCAGCTTCTGGCGAGCTTCGTCGCTTAAGGCGATAAAAAGCGGAACGCATGAATTGAAAGTTTTTAAAAGTCTGTGTATTTCTTCCCGGTCAATCATAAAAAATCCTTAAAAATAGAATCCTCAATTTCTCCTAGAAAAGGAAGATAAAACATAGTTTCTAAAATGTCAATAAAAATTAAATGTTTAAACTTTTAAACATTTTTACTGTTTTTTTATTGACAAATCTGTATTTCGATTGTATCTTTGATTCAGAGTGTTTAAGCGTTTAAGATAATAAACGAATAAACCAATTAAAAAATACGCAATAAAAAATCACAAAATAAATCTACTTTAGGAGAAAAGGAGAATGAAACTTACTAAAGCTTTTTTTAAGCGTCCATGGATTATCATTGCAGCCTGTATTGTGCTCACTGGTGTCTTTGGATTTTTTATTCAGAGTCTGGGAATTGATAACTCAATCCGCCAGTTCTTGCCCCAGAAAGATGATTCTTATACCCGGCTTGTAAAAACGGAAGAAGAATTCGGTTCAATGATTGTAATCGGTGTTAGCCTTGAAGCTAACCGGGGATCAATTCTTACTCCGAAGAATATCGAGGTTGTCAGAAAGATTACGGACCGGGCCCTTGAAATTGACCAGGTTGACGAGGTTGATTCTTTGACTCACATTGACTATGTATGTGAATCAGACGGTTCCATTTCTGCAAGCCAGCTTATTCCGGACAGCTATACTGGTTCAGAAGCCGATATTACACAGCTTGAAACCCGTCTTGCAGAGTGGGGCGACATGTACAACCGCGTTATCATCAACGATGACAATACTGCAACTCAGATGCAGATTACGGTTCATTCCCCAAGCGAAGATGAAAAAGCAGAAAAGAAAGCAAGACTTCACGAGATACAGACTTTGCTGAAGGACAAGAACCTTGAGGCAGAAGAAAAGGCTTCTTTGAGGGAAGAACTTAAAGTCCTCAAGGAAACAGATGCTGAACGCCAGCAGAAGGTGCTTTCAAAAATCCGTGAAATCGTAATTGAAGAAACTGCTGAGAACGACCTTCACTATGAAATCTTCGGTGACCCGGTTGTTGCAGAAAGCGCACGAAGCTTCATGATTTCCGACCTTATTATTCTTATTCCTCTTGTAATTCTTGTTGTACTTCTTTCGCTTTTCTTCAGCTTTAAGACTCTTGATGGAACTTTGCTTCCGCTTATTACCGTTGTTATGGCAACAGTCTGGACAATGGGAATTATGGCGGCTCTTGGAATTACCTTTACCATCGTATCCAGCGTTATTCCGGTTGCCCTTATCGCCGTTGGTTCTGCCTATGGTATCCACGTTCTTACTCACTACTATGTTGCCCTGGACAACGGTACCGGAGAACTTACCCGGGAAGCCTACGAGAACGCTGTTTTTGCAGGTCTCAAGGAAGTAATGACCGCAGTTGTTCTTGCAGGTGTTACAACCATCGTAGGATTTATTTCTCTGGTTTCAAGCCCGATTGAGCCGCTCCACAGCTTTGCTATCTTTACCGCCGTTGGTGTTGGTATTTCACTTCTTCTTTCAATTACCTTCATTCCGGCTCTCCTTCTTCAGAAGAGCGTAAAGCGCGTAATCAGACAGCGCGAGAAAAAACAGATTATCAATGAAAAGATTCAGCGCCGTGTAGAACGGGCACGCCAGATTGCAGGCGGAAAATTCGCTGAGGAAGCAAGCGGTAATACCTTCTATAATATTTACCACTTCTTCTGCGGAAGCAAACAGCGCCTTATTCTTTTCACAATTGCTGTTGTTGGTCTTTCATGCGTAGGACTTCGTCTTCTTAGAATCGATACTGCACTTATCAACTACTTCCCGAAAAACTGCGAAATGCGCCAGGGAATCGACTATGTTGACAAGCAGTTTGCAGGTACAAACAGCGTTTACTTCAATATTGAAGGACAGAAGCCGGGAGATATTACAAATCCTGAACTTTTGAAGGCTGTTGACGATATGCAGGATTATCTTGCAGAAAACTATCACGGAATCGGAAAAATCGTTTCCCTTACAACCTTTATCAAGAGAATTAACCAGGTATGGCATGTACCGGGATATTCTCAGAATGCAGAAACCGCTACGGCTACTGCAGCAGCAGATGACGGCTTTACAAGTGCTTTCGGTGACTTTGATGATTTTGGTGATTCTGACTTCGGTGACTTTGGAGATTTCGGGGATTTTGGCGACACAGAAAGCGCTTCTGCAGAGCCGGAAGAAAATTACGACCCTGTAGTTCCGGAAAACTGGGTTGACCCGGATCTTGTTTACACAGCCCGCCTTTCAGAAAAGGTTGATGTTGCTTCAGTTCTCGATATGCTGAACCAGGCTTACATTGCTGCCGGTGGAAAAACTGCTACAACCGAAAAAATGATGAACGTTCTGGACAAGATGTTCAACTACAACGGTATGGCATTCTATGAAGTTCCTTACGATATTTCAAAGTATCCTGTAAGTGAGCGCCAGCAGCTCCGCGGAGTTGTAAACGGCTATCTTACACTTCTCAGTGGTTCCCTTGGCCGCTTTGTTGATGACGACATGAATCCTCGTGTTATGCGCATCACCTGCCAGCTCAGAAACCATTCTACAGAAGAAACCGGTAACATCATTCAGGCTGCAAAGGATTACGCAAAAAAGAACTTCCCGGAAGGCTACACAATTGAAGCAACCGGTGCCGGTGAAATGGAATATACAATGACAGACATGATTGTTAAGAGTCAGGTACAGAGCTTGCTTATTTCCCTGATCTGTGTATTCGTAATCATCGCAGTTTCCTTCCGTTCTGCATGGGCAGGTATCGTTGGTGCTATCCCCCTTGCACTTGCAATCATGCTGAACTACATGGTAATGGGCTTCAGCGGAATCAACCTTGACCTTGTAACAAGTATCATCGCTTCCGTTGCAGTTGGTGTAGGTATCGACTATACGATTCACTTCCTTACAACCTACAAGGAAGAACGAACAAAGACCGACAACCTGGAAATCGTTACCCGTGAAACCTTCAAGAAGAGCGGCCACGGAATTGTAACAAATGCCCTTGCCGTTGGTTTAGGCTTCTTAGTACTGTGTTTCTCAAAATTCGTAGTACTTCGTTACATCGGTATCCTTGTAGCAATCGTAATGTTCACTTCAAGCTTCCTTGCAATGACCATCATTCCAGGAATCCTGAACGTCTTCGAACCACGCTTCATCTACAAGAAAGCCGAAAAACAGTCCAAAGCTTCCGAAGCTGCTGGCGATAAAACCGAGTAATAAGACTAATAGGGCGAATGCCGGGTTTGCTAATGCAATTCAAAACTGGCGTAAACAGGGTTCCTGCTGAGAGCCAGTTTTGGAGTAGGATTTATAAGACCCGGTATTCGGACTAGTATATAACATTTTAAGAGGAGAATATTTTATGAAAAAATTAACTAAAATCGCAAGTCTTCTTGCAGTTGGATTTGTAATGGCTTCTGCTTCTGCTGACCAGAAGGGTACTGACATCATGCAGCAGGTAACAGATTTCAAAAAACCGAAGTTCTCACAGAGCCAGGTTGTAATGGTTCTTAAAGACAAGGCTGGCGCTGAAGAAAAACGACAGGTAATCGAGTACGGAAAAGAAGCCGGCGGAAAAACCTACGCTGTAATGGATTTCAAAGGTCCTGCTTCAATCAAGGATACCCGCTTCCTTCAGATTACCGGTGACAATGCTCCGGATGAAAAGTTCATCTATCTTCCATCCCTTAAATCAGTTCGCCGTGTAAACTCAAGCGAAGGTTCAAAAGCCTTCATGGGAACAGACGCTACATACGATGATCTTACAACCCGCAAAATGGATGAAGACGAGCACGAGTTCGTAAAAGAAGAAAAGAAAACCGTTGAAAGCGGCGTTGAATACGACTGCTATGTTGTAAAAAACACACCAATCGACAAGAAAAACAGCCAGTACAGTTACAGAATGGTTTGGGTAGACAAGGCAACAATGTATCCTGTTCATACAGAAATGTTCGACAAGAACGGAAAACTCATCAAGGTTCTTGAAGTTCTTAAAATCGAAGACCACGGCGGATACAATATTCCGATGGTAGACAAGCTTACAAACGTTCAGACCGGTCATTCAACATCTTTGAACATCCTCAAAGTAATCGTAGACCAGCCGATTCCAGATCGCGTATTCACCCAGAGCTTCCTTTCAACAGGAAAATAAGGTGATTTGCTGATAACATAAAAGGGAAGCACAGCGTGGCTTCCCGTTTTTTTTATATAGTCAAAATTTCGAAGTTGAAAGATTAATTAAAAAATTGGCGTAAGCGGGGTTCCAGAATGAAGGCGCGACAAAGCGGAGCAAATGGCAATGCTTGCATTGGCACTTGAGAAGCGACTCGTGACGGCCCATTGGGCAAAACACTCAGCCACCGCGAAGCGGTACTGCCGTTTTTCATTCAGGGTTCCCGCTGAGAGCCAATTTTTTAAGTTTATATTTTTATATTCGAAATTTGAACTATTCTTATGCTTCCATTGAAAGCAGAACCCCGGCTTCAGGCTTGTTTCCTGCCAGAATGTATGGAGTGTTCTGAGCCATTTTTACTGTCTGGCTTATCTGAGTCTGATAGTTCTTGATGAGTGCATCCAGTTCTTCGTCGCTGGTATTTTTGATAGCCGGCTTAGCACTTCCTGCCTTGATTGAAGAAAGATGATCGATAAGAGTGTTTAAAATCTGTATTTTTGAAATAGAAACTCCGTTCTGTCCCTTTTTAGCCTGAACTCCCTGCACGTGGTCAAAATGCGAATACAGAAGGGAGGAGCTTGAAACTGGTACGTAAATTTTGTTTGCGCTTCCATTAGGGATATGAGCGTATGCTGAGTTGATTGAAAATGCCATTTCAGGACCTCCTTTTCTAGAGTTTACACTTTTATTATCGGAGGTCGGCTAAAATATATTAGCCCTAATTTCGAGTTTTATCGTTCTTTAAGCAAAATTGGCTCCCGGGTGCGTCCCGCGGGTCAAAACCGCGCACTAGTGCGCTAAACGCTGTTTGTGGCAAAGGAACTCATTAGATGCCGCTATCGCGGCAGCCACAAACAGAGTTTTTTTGCCCGCATGCCGCTACCCTCGCGCCAATTTTGTACTAATTTTGCAAACTCGAAATTAGGGCTCTTAACAGGAACCCCGCCTGCGCCAGTTTTTTACTTATTGTTTTAACTATGATGGGTGCGTTAGTTAAAGCCCTGTTTTTTCCAGTCGGTGTAGCGTTCTTCGATGGTCAGGACTTTTTTGGAGCCGTCGCTGGCAAGGGTGTCCTTGATGAAAGGAATGATGATTTTGTGCTTTGTGGCTTCCCAGCGCAGAGGCTTCTTCTCGTAAACCTTGAATTTTCCCGCCTGGGGAATATTTGAAAGCAGGCTTGTGTAGTAAACCGGCAGAATTCTATCGTTCACTTCTTTTATTGAAGAAAAGCCGTTTGCAATTCCAAACTTGTTTGTATCCAGGTGCATAGAAAATTTTCTTTCAAGGAGTTCCTGCTGGGTGTTGCTCTGGTAGAACCAGGAGATAAAAAGAGCGGCTCCCCTGTGATTTCTGGCTTCCTTTGGAATTCCCAGCATGAGCATTGTGTCTTCTACAGGAAGCTGGTCATTATACTGAATCCAGCGGTAGTCCAGTTTTGCAAGGGTTTCCTTTGAAAAACGGAAGAGTCTGTCGCTGGTGGTGTAGGCGAAGAGGGTTCTTCCCTGAGTAACCCGCTTGTCGTCCGTTACGGAAAGGTATTTGTAGATAAAATCGGTTTCCGTCTGGCTTGAGGAGTTTGCTTCTGTAATCCAGTCGTTCAAAAAATGTATGGTTTCCAAAAGCGCCGTTGAATTCCAGGTAAAGGTGTTTCCCCGGGCTTCCTTAAAATCTGCTCCCTGGATTTTTGCAACAAGGTATAAAAAATCGTCGCTGGATTCCGGTGCAAAGCCCATTCGTGTATAGGCGCCCTTTGTATTCTTTTTGTTGTAGGCCTCTCCGGCCCGCTTCAGCTGTTCAAGGCTGATGGTGTAGTTGTCTTCAATAAGATTTTCGTTAGTACCGGCAAAAATGATTGCGGGAAGATTAAAGCTTACGGGAAGAAGGTACTGTCTGTTGGAAAATTTTCCTGAATCAAGAAGGATTTTGTAAAAATCCTGGCTGGAAAGATATTTTCTTTCAAAAAGGTAGTCTACCGGCTCAAAAAACTTTTTTGTATGTTCGTTAATAAGCCAGCTTCCGATTACAAGGTCCGGCGGAGTTTCGTCCTGTGCGGGCGGAAGGCTTCCAGCCGGGTTTTCCTTGTAAACCAGAACCGCTTTCTGGCTGTGGTTCCGGTTAAAATATTCGATGTAGGGTGCAAAATCACTTGAGTCTGTCCAGATTACGATTCTTTCCTGTCTTCCGTGTTTTTCCTTTTTGCAGGAAAAAAAATTGAAGGAAAGGAGAACCAAAATTGAACAGAACACAAGTTTTTTGATTTTAAGCACGCTTCAATTCCTCTGCTGTTTTGTATATTTCTGAATATACAAAATCAATCTTTTCTTCTTCAATACTTGAGAAGGCTACGCGGAGAGTGTTTTTATCAATCTGAATTGTACCGATTCCTTTTTCCTTAAGAAGCTTTACGCGGAGTTCTTCGGCATCGATTCCCTTCATATTGAAGCTCATAAAGTAGCCTGAGTTGAATGGAAGTGCTTCAATAGCATCTGATTCGTGTGAATCAACAAAGGCGCGAACCTTCTTGTATCTTCCTTCAAGAACATTTCTGAAGGCTGCCTTTTCGTTGTCGTTTTCAGCGTCGTTAAAAGCCTTAAGAAGGATTGTCTGGCTTGGTGTTGAAGAACAGCTTACTGAAGAACGGATAACGCCCATAAGCTTTTTAACAAGTGCGTCGTACTGTGCGTCGGTAAAGCCCTTGCAGCCAAAGGTCAGGAAGCCGCATCGGAAGCCCCATGCAAAGTCTTCTTTTGTAGGACCGTCAGCCTTTACTGCAAGAATATTTTCGTGAAGGTCAGCGATGTGAGCAAAAAGAGATTCCGGTTCGATTTCTTTTTCGTAGTTCAAACCAAAGTATGCATCGTCGCTGATTACAAGGATTTTTGCTCCTGTGTCAGCGGTTTCTTTCAGAATGTGGCAAAGCTCCTTTACTTCAGAAGAAGTAGGGCTGTATCCGGAAGGATTCTGAGGGAAGTTCAAAATGATGCGAACTGAACCGTATTTTTTTGCTTCGTCTTTTACAGCTGCTTCAAGTCCCTTGATGTTGAAGGCGCCGTTTTCAAACATTTTAAACTGGTGGAATTCTGCTCCGCGGCGTGCTTCAGCAATAAGTATGTAGTTGTCCCAGCTTGGGTTCGGAGCAAGCATCGGTTTTCCGTCGTCAACGAACAAATCCATGATGTAGGAAAGACCTGCTGTAAGTCCCGGTACAACAACCGGAAGAGAAGTTTTTTTAGAAGCGAGAAGCGGATTTTTCTTGATCTGCTTTGCTTTCCAGGCCTCGCGGATTTCCGGAAGACCTGCTGTCGGAGCGTAGGCAACTAATTCGCGGGATGTAAGTTCCGGAGCCCATTTTTGAACTGAAGGAAGAACAGCCGGTTTTCCGTCGATTACAGTTGTACCGATGGTTCCGTTTGCTGCGTGGGCTTCTTTTTTTGCCTCTCCGCCTTGAGCGATTATTCCCTTAGGGAAATAAATCCGTTTTCCTAAGTCAGAAAATAAAGATTCTGCTGTTGTGCCTTTTAAGGCGTCGTTTAATTCTTGTGCTAAAGGGTTTAACATGATAAATTGAATTATTCTGATTTATACTCTAAAAGTCAATGAATTCAGAGAAAATATGTATATTTATACAAGAAAAGGTTTAAATTATGAAAGAAAATAGCATAAACGACACAGAATTAGAAGCCTGCCGTATTATGGCAAATAAGTGCAGGGAAGAAGTAAAAAAACGTCTTGTTGGACAGGATTATATCGTGGACGGAATTATGACCGCCTTTGTTGCCGGCGGACACGTTCTTCTTGAAGGTGTTCCGGGTCTTGCAAAAACCCTGGCGGTGAAAACCTTTGCGGAAATTACCGGACTTGATTTTAAGCGTATCCAGTTTACCCCGGATCTCCTTCCGGCTGATGTAAGCGGTACCCTGATTTACGAGCCTCAGCGTGGTTCCTTCAGCGTGCGAAAAGGTCCTGTTTTTGCAAATGTTATTCTTGCGGACGAAATCAACCGTTCTCCTGCCAAGGTTCAGTCTGCCATGCTTGAAGCCATGGAAGAAGAGCAGGTTACCATCGGTGAAGAAACCTATAAGCTTCCATCACCGTTCTTTGTGCTTGCTACCCAGAACCCTATTGAGCAGGAAGGAACCTACAACCTTCCGGAAGCCGAACTTGACCGTTTCCTTCTAAAACTGAATGTAAATTATCCGACAGCCCAGGAGGAGCTTCTTATAGTAAAAACTCAGGGAGAAGCTTCCCGTGTTTCCGTAAGTCAGGTTTTAACCGCAAAGGATCTTCTTCATCTCCGTGAGCTGAACAGCCGTGTTGTTTGCGATGACAAAATTGTTGAATATATTGTAAAGATTGTAAGCGTAACCCGCCCGAGCGCAAAAAAGCAGAGCGAGCACGACATTACCCGTTACATCAGAACCGGTGCTTCACCTCGAGCCGGCATTGCAATTTTAAAGTGTGCAAAGGCCCGTGCTCTTTTAAGCGGACGGGGCTTTGTTCTTCCTGAAGACGTAAAGGAAGTTTCCCCGATGGTATTGCGCCACCGTCTTGTTCTTTCCTACGAAGCTGCAAGCGACAACATCACTGCCGATGAAATAATCGGTAAAATCTTAGATTTCATTCCGGTACCGTAATATGAACAATTTCTTAAAAGGAAATACAGATTCTCTCAGTAAAAAGGCCTCTTCTCTTCGTATGAGGAGCCAGGAGCTTGCCGACTGCTTAAAAAGCGGCTCCTTCCGTTCTCATTACCGCGGTCAGGGAATGGAATTTCTGGGGGTTCGGGAATATCTGGCGGGGGACGATGTACGAACCCTGGACTGGAACGTTACCGCAAAAATGGGAAAGCCCTACGTAAAAATGTTTGAAGAGGATCACCAGCTTGAGGTTTTTCTGATTGTTGACCGCTCTTTTTCCATGTTTTCCGGTTCCAAGGGGAAGGTAAAATACGAAAAAGCTGCAGAAACCGCTGCTCTTCTGACTATGGCCTGCGAAATGAACTCAAGTCCGGTAGGTGCCGTATTTTTTGACGGAAAGATTCATTTTGCCGTAAAGTCAAAAAGCGGCCGTTTCCAGTCAATGCTGCTCCTTTCCCAGTTAGACGAGGCAAGCCCCGTAAACAATGGGTCTGCCCTGAACAGTGCCATGAACGGAGCCGTAAAAATGCTCAAGAACCATTCGATGATTTTTGTTATTTCGGATTTCAGGGTTTCCGGCTGGGAAGAAACATTTAAAAAATTGAGCTGGGCCCACGATGTTACCCTTATAAAAATCACGGATCCTTCGGAGCTGGAGCTTCCGGAAATCGGAACGGTTCCATTCACGGATTCTGAAACCGGAAAACGCCTTGTGCTTCCGACTTCCAAGCCTGCTTTAAAATCCATGTGGCGTGACGAATACAGAAAGCGGAACGACGCCCTGAAAAAGCTCGCTTTAAAGTCAAATGCAGGTTTTATTACCATTTCCACAGAAGAAGACGCTTCCAGCATTCTTTCCCGGTACTTCCAGGTCAGGAGGGCGTTCTAAAATGGAAAAAATATTCCCAAGGGCGTTCCGCCTTTTGTTTGCAGAACCGGCTGGAAAAAATGTATGCCGTCTTTCAATAAGGAAGGGGGGATCAAAAATCGCGGCCCTGTGCCTCCTTGTTTTCTGTGCAGTTCCGGCTTTTTCTCAGTCCGATACCAGTCAGTTCGTAATTCCCCGCAAAATCTTTGTGGGAGACGTTGCCGAGCTGAACTTTAATTTCCGTTCATCCTTTGAACTTTTTGAAGAAGATCCGGCTGTTCTTGAAAAGGAACTGCCTCTTTCTTCCCTGCCGTTTTCTTCAGATTCGGAAGAGTTTACCCTTCATTCTCTGATTCTAAAACGAAACGGGCAGCTTTATACTGCGGTTTTCAAGTTTACTCCCTGGACTCCGGGAAGTATCAGAATTCCTGTCTTTGACCTTCTTTCCGTAATGGGGAAAAAGAGTGCAGTTCCCCTGGAAATTGTCACCCAGCCGGTGGATGTACAGTCCATTCTGGCCGAGGTTTCTGAAGCAGAATTGAAAAGCTGTGCAGGACCTCTTCTGCTTCCCGGAACAATTTATCTTGTGTGGGGAATGCTCTTTTTGTTTGTGGCGCTTCTTGCCCTTTCAATCGTTATTGTAATTCAACGGGAAAAACTTTCTCTTTTCTTAAAGAATCTTTCCCTTTCATCGGCCTATGCCCGTAATTCAAGGCGGGCCCAGAGGGAGCTGAAAAGGCTCGAAAATAAAAGTGAAAAGTTTAATGCTGAAGAATTTGCACTGCTGTTTCAGAAAATAATGAGAAAATACCTTTCGGAACGGCTTGGTTTCCCTTTTGAAACCATTACAAGCTCTTCCATCGTCCTTACTGTGGGAGAAGCCTTTGGTGGTTTTTTAGAGGATGCAAGACTTGAAGCAGTTGAAGAACTGGAAGGAGCCTTCCGGCGTGCTGATTACATCCGCTTTGCCGGCAAGAACGAGCTTCTCTCAGAAGAAGAACGGAAGAATCTTATTCAGATTGCAAGAAGCCTGATTATGAGCTTCGAAAAACCAAATACGGGGGCGAAAGATGCCTGATTTTAAAAATCCGTTAGCTTTCATTTTACTGGGATTCCTGCCCCTTTTATTTATTCTCAGAAAAACAAAAATATTTACCCGCATTTCCTTCTATTCGACCATTGCGGACTGGAACGGAAAGCCTTTCGGCTGGTCTTCAAAGCTCAGAAACTTTATGTCCGGCCTTTCCCGCTTCTTCCTTTCTGCAGGTTACGTTGTAATGGTGGTTGCCATCGCTGAACCGGTTATCTACAGACAGGAACGGGTATACACAAGCCGGGGAACGGATGTGGTTTTTGTCCTTGATGTAAGTCCTTCCATGGCTGCCCGGGATTTTCAGGGAAAGCGGCGAATCGATGTTTCTAAGGAAGCAATTACTGCTCTCTGCCTTCAGAATCCCGGCATTTCCTACGGACTTGTTTCCATGGGTGGAGAAGCCATGGTAACCGTACCGCCAACTGAGGATACCAGACTTTTCATTGAACGGCTTAATGACGTGCAGATCGGAAGCCTGGGAGACGGAACCGCAATCGGTACCGGAATAAGTACTGCGGTCTACCATCTTTCTACCAGCGGGGCGCCTAAAAAGTGCATCGTTCTGGTTACTGACGGAGAAAACAACGCCGGTTCCATTCATCCGGAAACCGCCGCCGAGCTTTCAAGCCGTAACGGGATTACGGTTTATTCTCTGGGAGTAGGAACAAGCGGTTCCGTTCCTATTGATTATGTTGACCCTAAGACCGGAAAACAGTACTCCGGTTATCTGAACTCAACCTTTGATTCCGATGCCCTGAGGGAAATTGCTAAATGCGGTCACGGCCGATATTTTGAAGTTCTTTCGGCTTCAGACCTGTCTCTGGCTCTTTCTGTTATTTCCAGAAATGAAAGCACGGCTCAGAGTTATCACACAAAAACCACCGGCGAGGATTTTTACCCGATTCTGCTTTTTATCTCCATGGTCTGCATCGTTCTGGGCTGGTCCATCCGCCGAATCTATCTGGAGGAGTATGTATAATGAATTTTACCTGTGAACGGCCATACGCCTTCTGGCTTTTGCTGCTCTTGATTCCGGCTCTGGTGATTTCAACAGTGCAGTACCGCCGCATCGTAAAGAAAATTACTTTTTTCTCAATAAAGAATGATACAAATCCCGGATTAAAGCGTGTAAAGCGTTTTCCGCTTCTTATGGCTTTCAGAACGATTTTCAGAACTATTGCCTGGATTATGCTGGTTCTGGCTTTTTCCTCTCTTTCCTGGGGAACCTACCTTGAGCCGGTTACAAAAACCGGTTCTTCCGTTGCTTTCGTTTTTGACATTTCCTACAGCATGATGGCCCGGGATGCCCAGAAAAATACCACCCGCCTTGAAGCCGCTTCCAAATACGCTTCAATGCTTCTTTCCCATATGGACGAGGTTTCCTTTTCCGTGGTGCTTGCCAAGGGTGACGGGGTCTGCGTGGTTCCTGTAACCGAGGACAAGGCAATCTGCGACACACTTTTTGAAAGCCTGTCGCCATCCCTGATTTCAACCGGGGGAACAAGCCTTGGAAAGGGAATTAAAAAGGCCATTGAATCCTTCCCGAAAAATTCCTCAAAGCTTTCTACCATCTGGCTTTTTACCGACGGAGAGGAAACCGATTCCCTTCTGGAAGGAGCGGTGTCCGAAGCCATTAAAAAGGGAATCTCCGTCTGCATTATCGGCTTTGGAAGTGAAAACGGCGCTCAGGTCCTTGCCGGTGACGGTAAAACCCGCATTCAGACTTCCCTTAAAGCCGACAGAATGAGGGAGGTGTGCGCCTCTGCCTTAAGCAAAACTCATCCGGAGGGAAAAATGCCTTTGCGGGCCGGTTTTGTGGATTCCCGGGAAAGCGGTTCAGCCTTAAAGGTTCTTTCTTACCTGAAAGGAGAAAAAAATCTTTCTTCACCGGAAGAAGACAGTTACCTTACCTATGAGGTTTGCCCTGTCCGCCGGGACGGACTCTTTTCCTTCCTGGCTCTCCTGTTCTTTGCTCTTTCTTTCGTGATTACCGAGTTCGATATTGAAGCCTTCTACTTCAAGAAGAAAAAGACGGCCCTTTCCTCCCTTATGGTATTTTGTGCCGTTACCGGGCTTTTTACCTCCTGTTCAACCCATTTTGACGGTTCTGTTCAGATTCTGGAGGGAACCTGGTCCTGGTACAAGCATAAATACAGCTCGGCAACTGCTTCCTTTTACCGGGCAATGAATCAGGCAAAGTCTTGTGAGGATGAAGGACTTTTGTCCTATGCGGTTTACAATCTGGGAGTTACCTATCTTATGCAGAACGAAGACGGTTCCAGCCTCCTGCGTCTTGCAGAAATCGATGCAATCGGTGAAAATGCTCCTCAGGAATTAAGGTTCCGCTCCTGGTACAACCGGGGAATTCTTGCCTATCGCCGCGGCGACTACGATGAAGCCGCCCGGAATTTTCGGGAAGCCCTGAAAATCGACGGAAAGCGGGTAAATGCAAAAATCAACCTGGAGCTTTCCCTCAGAAAAAAAATCCGGGAAGCAGAAAACCGGGAAAACATGATTACTCCGGTTTCTGAAAAAACAGGTTCTAACTCAATGGAAAACTCCGTCTTCTCCCGAATCCGGGAAAACGACATAAACCGCTGGAAGAACAACGCTGTTGAACAGCAGGTTTCCGGGGCAGAGGATTACTAACGGAGATTCAGATACAACGGAAGAAGGTGAGACAGTAATTTTTTATGTCCGGCTTTTTCCGCCTGTATTGGGGATTTTTATATGAAAAATAGATTTTTTAATAAATTAACGCTGCTTTTAGCCCTGGGCTTTGTGCTGCCGGTTCTTTTCCCGGCGGTCTTGAGCCCGCTCTATTCCCAGAGTGCAAAGCGCCTGACCTACGCCATGATTATGAAGCTGGATATCCTTCCGGTTTCAGAGAAAAACTACGCAGGGCAGGAATGCTGTTTTGAGCTTAAGATTCCGTATACAAAGGCGGATGCCGTTCAGTCCACGATTCCGGATCTTCCTTCCGGGGTCAGCTTTGTTTCCCTCCGTCGTTCCGAGTATTCCGATGAAGAGTTCGGAACCAAAATTGAGCTCTGGCTGAACTTTTCAGAGCCGGGAACCTACAAGCTCCGTTTTATGCGCATTATCATCAACGGAAATATCTATTCCATTCCTTTTGCGCCCATTACCATTTCTGAAAATCCCCGGGACATGCTCCCCCAGCTGGTGATTTCCTTTGATAACGGAAAGGAATTTGTCCAGCAGAAGAGGTCAAAAAATTACACGAAACCGCTTTTTGCGGCCCAGGAAGGGGAAAACCTGCACTTTACGGTTTACCTTCAGTATGCGGTGCAGCTGGTTAATTTCTGGTGGAGCGTTCCGAAAAACTCCATTTTTACGGAGGATGAACGCTTTGCAATTACCCAGGGAAATTTAAGGAATTCTGACTTCACGGAAGAGAGGATTCCTGTTGCAACCTTTGACTGGAAGCCTCTGGTTCAGGGAAATGCGGTTCTTCCCGATATGCACTTTGTTGCAACCAGTTATAACGGAACCCGTGTTGAACTTTCTACTCCTCAGGCTTTCATTACCGTTCTGGAATCGGAAAATCAGGAGAAAAAGACGGATAATCCGGAAAGGCTGTTTTCTAATGTTTTCTCAACTGCCACATTAAAAAATGAAACGGCAGAAGCTCCGTCCATTTCCCGTTCTTCCCTTGAAAAACTTGCAGAGCTCCGTTCAAAAGAGAAAAAATCGATTCCATTCGGCGCCGTCGTAAAAGAACGCCGTGACTACGAGGAGTCTCTTGGCATTTCCGGTGAAGACAGCGAAGTTTCCTATGTGCTTTTCTATTTTATTCTTGCCTGTGCAGTTTTTTCAGTTCTTGTACTGCTTATCTGCCGGCTTTTTAAGCGTGTTTCCGGCGTAATTTTGTCATCGGTCTTTTTTCTTGCCTTCCTTGCCCTGAGCTTTGTGACTTTTGTAAAAATAAAGACTCCCTGTGCAATTTTTGCCGGAGGAAAAATCCGGGCAGTTCCGGAAGAGCAGGGGGAAATCGTAGAAGCTATTCCTAGCGGAAAAAAAGTGCGGATTGAAGAAAAAGCCGGTTCCTGGTGCTTTATCCGCTACGGTTCTGCCAGCGGCTGGACTGATGAAAGCGCCGTAATCCTGATTGAATAGAAATTGTCTGCCGGTGATTTTAGTTTGCCGTCAGTATTGAATAAAGAGCGGATGTGATGAAATGTGAGGGGAGGTGCCTGTGAATTTTGGAGATATTCTTGACCAGTGGGACCAGCTTCAGAAAGCTGAAGTAAAGAAACAGAAGGAAAGCAGCAAAAATCAGGTTTCTCATAAAAAGGCAAATGCGCCCACAAAAGAAGAAAAGGAAGCCCTTCGCCTTCAGAAGGAAGAGGAGGCTCGTCGTGCTGAAGCAAAAGCGGGTTACGACTGGGAAAAGGAGCGGGAAAATAAAATCAATCCCATGGAACTGTGGCTCAGGCGTTACGGTGTAGTGGATAAAGACTCAATCAGCGAAAAAGAAAAGGAACGGGAGCACAGTAAAAGCCGTGCATATCTAGAGCAGATGAAGGTGGATGCCCGTATCGACCTTCACGGACTTACCCGGGAAGAAGCCTGGACCCGGCTTGAACAGTTCGTTTCCGAATCGGAAAAGCGGGGCTTAAAGAAAATTATGATTGTTCATGGAAAAGGCATACATACAAAGGGAACCAGCCCTGTCCTTGGGGAAACCGTCCGCAAGTTCATCGAAATCGATAAGCGCCTTGGTACCAGCGGCCACCCCGAAGCCCGCGACGGCGGCAAAGGCAGCACCTGGGTCATTCTGAAGAACAATCTGTAGACCGAATGCCGGGTTTTCAGAGCCAATTTTGGAGTGTAGACCTATATAAAACCCGGCATTCGGACTTTCTGATATTTAAACTTGTAACATTTTGATTTTATTA
>CAMHMJ010000002.1 GCA_946186185.1 uncultured Treponema sp.
TGCGACCCCCACCTCCGCAGGGTGGTGCTCTAATCCAGCTGAGCTACAATCTCATACTTGAACACAGCCTGAGCTGTTGGGTAACGGAGGCGACAGGAGTTGAACCTGCCCAGCCCTTTCGGAACTGACGGATTAGCAATCCGTTGTATTACCGCTCTACCACACCTCCAGCTAATCGGAGCGAGAGGGATTCGAACCCCCGGACCCGTGAAGATCAACGGTTTTCAAGACCGCCCCAGTACGACCGCTTTGGTATCGCTCCAAATGAAGTATGTGTAATATACTGAATCATAAATAAAATGTCAATAGCAAGAATGAGAAAAATCTGAAAAAATCTGTAAAAAATAAAAATTGGCGTAAACAGGGTTCCCGGTGAAGCCAATTTTTTCTTTTATATAAACTTTTTTTCTATTTTTCTCCTCTCTTGCCGAACCCCCTGTAAATCACTAAAATACTTCAATTATATACATTTTGCAGTGCCCGCCGGATTATTCATCTGTGAAAACCGGCGGAATTAGAAGAGGAGGTGAACCACTATGGTTCCAACATTAATTAAAGATTTACTCAAAACAAAACCGGAAGGACAGAAGGTTACTGTCTGCGGATGGGTTCGCACAGTTCGCGACTCAAAAAACTTAGTTTTCATTCAGGTAAATGACGGAAGTTGCTTTGCAAACATTCAGCTCACATTTGACCGAAATGCTCCTTCAAATAATGCAAATGTAAATAATATAGAAGAAGAACTTAAAAAACTGAACACCGGCGCTTCAATCCGTGCTGAAGGTGTTTTGATTGAAAGCCCTGCATCTGGTCAGGCTGTAGAAGTTACCCTTGAAAACCTTAAAATGCTTGGCGCTTGTAATCCTGAAGAATATCCTCTTCAGAAAAACAAGATGTCCATGGAATATCTTCGCACAAACGCTCATCTTCGTGCACGCACAAACACTTTCGGTGCAGTTTACCGCGTTCGTAACCAGATGGCATACGCCGTTCATTCTTTCTTCCAGGAGAGGGGCTTTCAGTACATCAACGCTCCGGAAATCACCTGTTCTGACTGCGAAGGCGCAGGCGAAATGTTCCAGGTAACGACTCTTTCCATGGAAAAAATCGCTGAAATGGGCGTAAAAGCCGGTGCCGGCGGAATGAAAATCGAAGATGCTCACAAAATCGTTGACTACTCAAAGGATTTCTTCGGAAAGAAGGCTTCCCTTACAGTATCCGGCCAGCTTGAAGCTGAAACAATGGCTACTGCATTAAGCCGCGTATACACCTTCGGACCTACTTTCCGCGCTGAAAACTCAAACACACCTCGTCACCTTGCAGAGTTCTGGATGATTGAACCTGAAATGGCTTTCTTTGATTTGGACGACGACATGGACATTCAGGAAGACTTTGTAAAATATCTTTTGAACTGGGCTTTGACAAAATGCCGGGAAGACCTTGAATTCTTCGACAAACGTATTCAGCCAGGCCTTATCGAAAGCCTTACAAAGGTTGCAAACGCTAAGTTCGTCCGCATTTCTTACACAGACGCAATTGCAAAGCTGGAAGAAGCCGCTGCAAATGGCGCAAAATTTGAGTTTAAGCCTTACTGGGGCTGCGACATTGCAACAGAACATGAGCGCTACCTTACAGAAAAGATTTTCGGCTGCCCTGTAATGGTATTTAATTATCCAAAGGAAATCAAATCCTTCTATATGAAACAGAACGATGACGGAAAAACCGTAAAGGCCGTAGACGTTCTTGTTCCTGGAATCGGCGAGCTTATCGGCGGTTCAGAACGCGAAGAGTCTTATGAAAAGCTCGTTGCAGAAATCGAACGCCGGGGAATGGATAAATCAATCTACGACTGGTACCTTGACCTCCGAAGGTTCGGTACGGTTCCTCACTCAGGATTCGGTCTTGGATTTGAGCGCCTTATCCGCTACGTAACAGGTATGGAAAACATCCGCGATGTAATTCCGTATCCTCGCGCTCCAAAACTTGCAGACTTTTAGTCGTATAACTTCATAATATTCGGGAGATATAAAATGGCAAAGAATTTAACACCAATTACATTGCTTTGTGGTTATCTGGGAGCCGGAAAAACAACTCTCATGAATAAGGTTCTTACAAATCAGAAGGGCTATAAGGTTGCCGTAATTGTAAATGATATCGGTGAAGTAAATGTTGACGAAACCCTCATTGCAAAGGGTGCAAACATCACTGATACTTCAAGCATCGTTGGCCTTCAGAACGGCTGTATCTGCTGTACCTTGAAGAGCGACCTTGTTCAGCAGATTGAAGATCTTATTAAAACAAAGAAATTCGACTATATCCTGATTGAAGCAAGCGGTGTCTGTGAACCGATGCCGATTGCCCAGGCTATCGAACAGATCCGTAACGGTAAGCTTGATAACGTAGTTTCCGTTGTTGACGCAAAACGCCTTGTGGACGAATTTGCCGGCGGAGACAACCTTCTTAAAAAGGATATGGGTGAAGAGGATATTGAATCCCTTCTGGTTCAGCAGATTGAATTCTGTTCAACCCTGATTATCAACAAAAAAGACCTGGTAACAGCCGACGAAATGAAGAAGGTGCACGCCGTTGTAAACGCCCTTCAGCCTCATGTTAAGGTAATTGAAGCAAGTCACGGGGATGTTGAAGTTGAAGACATTCTTTCTACCGGCCGCTTTGAGTTTGAAACTGTATTTGAAAGTGCAGCCTGGGTTCAGCATCTTGAAAACGCTGAAGAAGATGACGATGATGATGATGACGACCACGACGAGCATGAACACCATCACGAGCACGGCGACCACGACCATGATGAACACGAGCATCATCACCATCATCATGAGCACAACCACGAAGGTGCTGAAACCGACGAATACGGAATTGGAAACTTTGTTTACTTCCGCCGCCGTCCTTTCAACCGCGAAAAGCTTGAAGAATACGCTGGCCGCTGGCCACGAAATATCATCCGCTGTAAGGGTGTCCTCTGGTTCAGCGATGAAGACAATATGGCCTATGTTTTTGAAACCTCCGGCCGTCAGATTCAGGCAGGTGCTTCCGGCAACTGGCTTGCTTCATGTTCAAAAAAGGAACAGGAAGAAGTTCTTGCTCAGGAACCAAAACTTCGTGCTGAATGGGATGAAAAAGTCGGCGACCGTATGGTAAAACTCTGTATCATCGGTCAGAAACTTGATAAAAAAGCTATCTGCGCAGAACTTGATGCTCTGCTTGACTAGGTAACTTAGGTAATTTATGGAAAAGAATAACATTTCAGAAAACAAGATGGGTACAATGCCTGTTGTGCCGCTTATTTTTAATATGTCACTTCCAATTATGTTTGGAATGCTGGTTATGGCATTGTACAACATTGTAGACAGTATTTTCGTTGCAAAGCTCAGTGAACAGGCTCTGACTGCGGTTTCTCTTGCATTCCCGGTTCAGAACCTTATGATCAGCTTTGGAATCGGTACTGCCATCGGTATAAATGCTATTCTTTCCTTTGCCCTGGGGCAGAAAAACCAGGAGGATGTGGACAAGTGTGCCATGAACGGTATTTTTCTTGTTTTCTGCAATTTCCTCCTGTTTTTGATTCTTGGTCTTACCTGTGTTAAGCCCTATTTAAGAAGTCAGACCAGCGATGCTTCAATCTATACCTACGGTGTTGAGTATCTTATGATTGTTACCTGCGGAAGCTTCTTCCTTTTTGCAGAAGTAACTATGGAACGTCTTCTTCAGGCAACTGGACGCACCGTACTTTCTATGGTGAGCCAGTGCGTGGGTGCTGCCGTAAACCTGATTTTTGACCCACTTCTGATTTTTGGTCTTGGCCCTTTCCCTGCGCTTGGAATCCAGGGTGCCGCCATTGCCACAGTTTTTGGTCAGATTTGCGCCATGATTCTTTCTTTTGTGCTCAATGTTACCAAAAACCATGAAATTCACTTTAAGCTCAAAAATCTTCGTCCGGACAGCCTGATTATCGGCCGTATCTACAAAATTGCAGTTCCAAGCATCGCCATGAACTCAATTACCAGTGTTATCGCATACTTTGTAAACCTTATTTTGGGTCACTTTACAATGACTGCGGTTGCGGTTTACGGTGTTTTCATAAAGATGAACAGCTTTATCTTTATGCCGGTATTCGGTCTGAACAGCGGAATCGTTCCGATTATCGCATACAATTACGGTGCCCAGAAGCACAAGCGCCTTACAAATACAATCCGGGCAAGCATTGCCTGCTCCTTTTTAATCATGTTTACCGGCTTTCTGATTTTTGAAATCTTCCCGGCACAGCTTTTCCGCCTCTTCAGCGCAAGCGACGAAATGCTTTCTATCGGAATACCGGCCTTCCGCCGCATTGCTCCTTCTTTCCTTGGGGCTGCCTTTGCAATCACCCTTTCTTCAGTTTTCCAGGCCTTCGGTAATGCGGTGTACAGCATGATAGTTTCCTTCAGCCGCCAGCTGGTAGTTTTTCTTCCGGCTGCATACCTCCTTTCCCTTACCGGAAATGTGAACAACGTCTGGTGGTGCTTCATCATTGCAGAATTTATGTCCGTCGGAATGTCCCTCTTCTTCATGCGCCGAGTATACGTTCAGAAAATTAAACCTCTCCCGGTAGAGTAAATATCTTGAGTAAATATCTGTAGAAAAATTTTTGAAATTCTGTTACAATACTCGCTATGAATCAGTTGGAAATTTTAAGAGGAAAGCCCCTTGTTCTGGGCGCTGTTCCTTATGCTGACGGAGTGAACTTTGCTGTATTCAGTCGAAATGCAGAGAAGGTGGTTTTAGATCTTTTTGACTCTGCAGAAGATGTTGCTCCTGTTCAATCTATCGAGTTAGACCCTGAAGAAAACCGCACTGGTGACATCTGGCATGTATTTGTCAGGGGGCTTTCAGCTGGTGCACTTTACCTCTATCGTGTAGACGGTCCTTATGTTCCGCCTCAGGGACACAGATTCAATTTTAATAAATTTCTTCTTGACCCTTATGCCAAGGCTTTGACCAACGGCTCGGTTTTCCGTTCTTACAACAGACAGCGTGAAATGGGACTTGCCGGCGTTGAAAACGGAAAGCTTTCAGATCTTTCTGATTTTCCAAAGTGCGTTGTAGTTGATGACAATGCCTTTGACTGGGAAGGGGACTCACCTTTAAATATTCCTCTATATAAGTCTGTAATTTATGAGACTCACCTTAAGGGCTATACCGCTTCCGAAACAAGTGAAGTAGAGCATCCTGGAACCTTCCGTGGTTTGATGGAAAAAATTCCATATCTCAAAGAGCTTGGAGTTACTTCCGTTGAACTTCTTCCGATTTTTGAATTTGACGAAAACGAGAACAATAATGTAAATCCAAAGACCGGTGAAACCTTAAAGAATTACTGGGGTTACAGCACCGTTGCTTTCTTTGTTCCGAAAACCAGCTATTCCTTCGATAAAACACCGGGCGGTTCTGTCCGGGAGTTCAAGGAGCTCGTAAAAGCCCTTCATAAGGCCGGAATCGAAATCATTCTGGACGTAGTTTACAACCACACAGCAGAAGGAAATGAGCACGGCTATACTTTCAGCTTCCGTGGCTTTGAAAACTCAGTTTACTATATGCTTCCAAACGGTCAGAAGCAGTATTATCATAATTTTTCCGGCTGCGGAAACTCAATGAACTGCGGACATCCTGTTGTAAACCGCATGATTCTGGACAGCCTCCGTTACTGGGTAACGGAAATGCATGTTGACGGCTTCCGCTTTGACCTTGCAGCTACTCTCTGTCGTGATCAGGACGGGGTAGTGCAGTATTCAAGCCAGCTTCCTAACGCAATTTCTGAAGATCCGATTCTGTCTAAAACAAAGATTATCGCTGAGCCTTGGGACTGTGGTTCCGGCGGTTACCTTGTAGGCGGCTTCCCTGGAGGACGCTGGAGCGAGTGGAACGACCATTACCGAAACGACATCCGCCGCTTTATCCGGGGAGATGAAGGTGTGGTAACAAGTGCCGCAACCCGAATTGCCGGAAGCTCTGATTTGTACAATCATTCAGGCCGTCACACTACCGCTTCCATTAACTTTGTAAGCTGCCATGACGGTTTTACGATGAACGACCTTGTCTGCTACAACTCAAAGCACAATGACGAAAACGGCGAGCAGAACCGGGACGGAACCGACGACAACAACTGCTACAACCACGGCTTTGAAGGTGTTACTGTAAATCCAAAAATCGAGGCTCTCCGCCTTCGAAAAATAAAGAATTTTATCCTCTGTCTTATGGTAAGCCAGGGTGTTCCTATGTTTGCTGCAGGAGATGAATTCCGCAGAACTCAGTTTGGAAACAATAACGCCTACTGTCAGGACAATGAAACTTCCTGGGTTAACTGGCTTTTGTGCAAGAAGAATCAGGAGCTTGTAACCTTTACAAAGCGGATGATAAATCTCCGCCTTTCACACCCTGTATTTACCCGGGAAACCTTCTTTTCTACAACAACGCCGGAAATTGAATGGTACGATCCGAACTGCAAGAGCCCTGCCTGGCAGGATATGACACGCTTCCTGGCATTCCGTCTGGACGGAAAAAAGTGCCGTCACGCCGATGGTTCCTACGATAACGATTTTTATATCGCCGGAAATACGGATATCTACGATGTTACAATTACGCTTCCAACTCCGCCTCGGGGTCAGAAATGGTACTGTGTTGCCGACACCTCCGTGTACGGTGAAAATACGGTTCTGGAGCAGGGGAAGGAAGAGCTTTTGCACGAACAGAAGCGCTATATTCTTCCGGCCGGAAGCTTTGTAATTCTTATTGCAAAATAAATCGGTTGGGCTGGCGCCAGTTCAAGTTGCAAAACGCTTGCAGGCTTTGTAAACTTTCGCAAAATCTGTCTTATGGGTTGAAAATTATTGATTTTTTCAGTATTCTTTACGGAATAACTAACCTTAGGAGGTTAATTTAAATGTATTTTGATGCCGCAAAATTTAAGGAAAATCTTGAAGGACGTCTTAAGAGACAGTACGGAAAGGATATTTCCCAGGCAAACAAACACGATCTTTTCGATGCAGTTTCAGCTTCTGCTCTTGAAGTAATCATGGAAAACTGGATGGCTACACGCCACGAATATGAAAAGAAACCAACAAAACAGCTTTATTATTTATCAGCTGAATTCCTTATGGGACGTGCTTTGAGCAACAACCTTATCAATGCAGAAATTGCTGCGCAGGTTAAAGAAGTTCTTAAGGGAATGAATATCGATTACGATATGATAGAAGATCAGGAACCTGATGCAGGTCTTGGTAACGGTGGTCTTGGCCGTCTTGCTGCCTGCTTCCTTGATTCTCTTGCAACACTCGATTACCCTGGACACGGATACGGAATCCGCTACCGCTACGGTATGTTCGAGCAGAGAATCGAAAACGGATACCAGGTTGAATATCCTGATAACTGGCTTGCTCACCGCGATCCTTGGGAAATTAAGAGAAGCGATCTTGCAGTTACAGTAAAATTCGGCGGAAACATCGCTTACGGAAAAACTCCTGACGGACGCGACCGCTTCTACATCGAAAACGCAGAAGAAGTTACAGCAACTCCTTACGATATGCCAATCGTTGGTTACGGAACAGGAACTGTAAACACACTCCGCCTGTGGCAGGCTTCAAGTCCGGACGGATTCGATCTTCAGCTTTTCAACAATATGGAATATAACCGCGCTGTAGAAAAACAGAACAGTGCAGAAAATATCTCTCTCGTACTTTATCCAAACGATTCAGGTCCGAGCGGAAAGGCTCTCCGCCTGAAGCAGCAGTACTTCTTCTCTTCTGCATCTTTGCAGGATCTTGTACGCCACTATGTTGCTGATTATGGTACAGATTTCAGCAAGTTCGCTGACCTTCACGTAATTCAGCTGAACGATACTCATCCGGTAGTTGCTATTCCTGAGCTTATGCGCATCCTTATGGATGAATACTATGTAGGCTGGGATGATGCATGGAAGGTTGTAACAAAGACATTTGCTTACACAAACCACACAATCCTTGCAGAAGCTCTTGAAAAATGGCCAATCCCGATTTTCCAGGGTCTTCTTCCACGTATCTATCAGATTGTTGAAGAAATCAACCGCCGCTTCATGATTGAAGTTCGCGAAAAATATCCGGAAGATTATGCTAAGCAGAACCGCATGAGCATCATTAATAACGGAAAAATCTACATGGCATGGCTTGCAATCCACGCTTCTTTCAGCGTAAACGGTGTTGCAGAGCTTCATACACGCCTTTTGAAGGAAAAGGAACTCCACGACTGGTACGAGCTTTATCCTTCAAAGTTCAACAACAAGACAAACGGTATCACACAGCGCCGCTGGCTCTTGTCTGCTAACCCGGAACTTTCTGACTTCATTACAGCCAGAATCGGTCACGGTTGGGAAAAAGACCTTACATTGCTCAAGGGACTTGAAAAGTTCGACAGCGATAAAGATCTTAAAGAACTTATCAAAATCAAGGAAAACAACAAGCGCCGTCTTGCTGACTTCCTTAAGAACGCTCAGGGCGAAATCATCGATGCTGACAGTATTTTCGACGTTCAGGTTAAGCGTCTCCATGAATACAAACGCCAGCTTATGAACATCCTTCACGTAATGTATGTTTATAACAGAATGATTGAAGACCCAAGCTATAAGCCTGCTAAAAAGACTTACATCTTCGGTGCTAAATCAGCTTCTGGTTACCGCCGTGCAAAGAGCATTATTAAGCTCATCACAACAGTTGCAGAACGCATCAATAACGACCGCCGCGTAAACGACAGACTTCACGTTGTATTCGTAGAAAACTACCGCGTATCAGTTGCAGAAAAGATTTTCCCTGCAGCAGATATTTCTGAACAGATTTCTACAGCGGGACTTGAAGCTTCTGGTACTTCAAACATGAAGTTTATGTGTAACGGTGCCCTTACAATGGGTACTATGGACGGTGCAAACATTGAAATCGTTGAAGAAGCCGGAAAAGAAAATGCATTCATCTTCGGTCTTCTTACAGACGAAATCAAGAAAATTGAAGAAAATCACAGCTATAACCCGCAGGATTACCTCAGCCGCAATCCTGGTCTTATGAAGGTTGTAGAACAGCTTGTTGACGGAACTTATGATCCAACTCACCAGCTTTTCAAAGAACTTCATGATTCTCTGGTTTACGGAATCGAAGGAAACCGTGCAGACGTTTACTACGTACTTGCAGACTTTGACGACTACTGCCGTGCTCAGGAAGAAGCTGAAAAGCTTTATGCTGACAAAAAAGCATGGGCAAAAGCTTGTCTTAAGAACATTGCAAATGCAGGTAAATTCTCTTCAGACCGAACAATCGAAGATTATGTTCGCGACATCTGGCACCTCAAAAAGCTGCCAAGACCAGTTGAGGGTTCAAAACCAGCTGTAAAAGCAACAACTGCAAAGAAGACTACAACTAAGAAAGCATAAGGTTTCTTAAGTTATTTTCTAACCGGAAAAAAGCGGAGGACAGTAAAAATTGCCCTCCGCTTTTTTTATGCAGGTTTGATTAGTTATTGTGATTTAACTTTGAGTTTACCAAGATTATTAAAAAATTGGCGGGAGGGTAGCGAAATCTGTTTAGTTATTGAGATTTATCTTTGAGTTTAACAAGATTATTAAAAAAAATAGGCGGGAGGGTAGCGAAATGCGGGCAAAAAAACTCTGCTTGTGGCTGCCGCGTGAGCGGCATTTAATAAGTTCCTTTGCCACAAGCAGCGTTTAGCACGCTAGCGTGCGTTTTTGACCCGCAGGGCGCGACCGTTAGCCAATTTTTTTAATAGATCAAATTAAACTCAAAATTAAGTCTACATAAAATTCCTCAAATTACTTGCTTTTTTGCTTAAATTTAGGGATAATTAAGTGCTAAAGGAATTATACTTATGGTAAGTGAGAAGGAACAGAAATTACAGACAATTGTTGAACTGGAAAATAAGCTTAACGAGATTCAGGATGTTGACGTTCTTCTGGAACGGATTCTTACTGAAACCCGCAGAATTGTAAACGCAGATGCCGGTTCAATCTATGTTGTCACAGGTGATGATAATTCCAGTCTTAAAATTAAGTATTCTCAGAACGATACTCAGTTAAAAGAGCTTCCTGCCGGTGAAAAACTTCCATATTTATTCTTCTCTTTTCCAATTAATGAAAAATCAATTGCCGGTTATGTTGCCTGCACCGGTAAGCCTCTGAATATAAAAGACGCCTATGAGCTGGATGAGGATTTACCATATAAGTTCAACAAGCAGACAGATCTTACTACAAACTACCGCACAAAATCCATGTATACAATTCCGCTTAAGATGGCAAGCGGAACTATTCTTGGTGTTCTTCAGATAATCAATGCTCAGAACAATAAGGGTGAAGTAATCCCTTTTGATGCTGACTGCGAGCTCTATATCACTCATTTTGCAACTGCCGCCGTTCAGGCTTTGCAGCACGCCTATAATACCCAGAACATGGTAAAACGTATGCTCAAAATGTCTGAATTCCGTGATCCAAAGGAAACTTATCCTCATGTCGAGCGTGTTTCAAGTATTTCTCTCGAAATTTACGACCGATGGGCATTTAATAACAATGTTCCTGAGGAAGAGCGTCACCGTTTCCGGGATAATTTAAAGATTGCGGCAAAATTTCACGATATAGGAAAGGTTGGTGTTTCGGATATTATTTTGAAGAAACAGTTTCCGCGCTTTACGGATGAAGAACGTTCCATTATGAAGGGACATACCTGTCTTGGTGCCATGCTGTTTTATCCTGCAGATTCCTTCCTGGATCAGATGTCCATTGAAGTTGCCCTTCATCATCATGAACGCTGGGATGGCGGTGAAAGCGGTTATCCTGGACGCTTTAATCTTGATAAGCTCGTTACTCTTGAAAATGACGACGAGTACGATTTTACAGAAAAAGATAAATTTTCTATCGGTAGTGCTGTTCTTGTTCGAAAGCCTTTGAAGGGTCTTGAAATTCCTCTTGCTGCCCGAATCGTTGCCGTTGCCGATGTTTTTGATGCCCTTTCCCATAAACGCTGCTATAAACAGGCCTGGACCGTTGAAGATGCCTTTGCCGAAATTCAAAATGAATCCGGAAAGCAGTTTGACCCGGAAGTAGTTCTGGCCTTCATGAAAATCAGGGATCGTATAATGTCCATTCTTATGGCAATCCCTGACGATAAAGAGTAGGGGATGAATCCTGAAAGATGCCGCGCTATTGAAGTGCGGCTTTTTTTATTTAACCTAAATTTTAAAATTGTAGATATAACACAAAATTGGCGGGAGGGTGCAGCATAAATGCTGGCGAAATGCGGGCAAAAAACTCTATTTGTGGCTGCCGCGGTAGCGGCATTTAATTAGTTCCTTTGCCACAAATAGCGTTTAGCGCGCTCTTCTCGCGTTTTTGACCCGCAGGACGCAACCGTTAGCCAATTTTGAAGTATAGTATATATTTAAACTTATCTGTTTCCCCAGAGCCTTCCGGCTTCTTTCTGGAAGCATTTTATAAAATCGTCTAAGTTTTTTTTGCTGTAGGAATGTTTTTTATTTCCGCCAAGACCAATTGATGCCAGCTGGAAATCAAAGTTTCTGTCTTCAACTTCGTTTTTGATATTGCTTTTTGTAAAGCTTTTTCCTCTGTCATTTATGGTGCAGATTTCTTTCTCTACCAGTTTTTCTGCAAAAAGAATGTCTTTTGTTATTACAAGATCGCCGTTTTGAGCGTTTTCTAAAATCCAGTTGTCTGCCTTGTCTTTGCCTTGCTCTAAGACTACCATTTCAAAACCGTCTTCCTTGCAGGGTATTTCCTTGTTGGCGGCTAAAACTACTTTAACTGAAGGGTAGGTTTTCTTTGTGTATCTGATTGTATAGTCTCTGACGGCGCGGGGGCAGGAATCTGCATCAATGTATATTTTTGATGCCATATTAAAGTACCGCGTCGATTTTTGAAATCATTTCCTGAGCCATTTTATCGATTCTTTCATCGAGGGTGTTGTTTTCGATGGCTTCCTGAATTTCAACTTTCTTTTTCTTGTCTGAATAGACCTGATCGCACATCATAATCCCCGCCATAATTGCAATGTGAAGGGGATTTGTAAATGCACCTTTTTTTTCAAGTCCGTCGGTAACGCCCTTGTAATATTTTAGGAGCTTGTTCAGGTATTCCTGATCTTCGTCTGATTTAATGGAAAAGGATGTTCCAAGAAGGTTTATTTGAAGAAGTCCCATGAGCTGATCTCCTAAAAGATATCAAACTGTCCGTTATCGTCGGTCTGGTCGTCTTCGGGATTTCCCTGGTCTTCGCTATAGTCCTGGTTTATGTCGTCTGCGTAATTGTCTTCGTCAGGAGCTGCAGGCTGCATGTCGTAAAACTGTTTTTCCGAATAATTTGAGTTTACTGCGTAAGGATTGATCGAACTTACGGTCTCTTCTTCTTCGGTTTCTTCTGCAATTTCCTGAGAATAAACGTCCTCTGAAACAGCAGTGTTTTCATAGTCTGCTTCTGGTTCGCTTGAAACTGAAGTGTCAGTCTCTGGTTTAGTAGTATAATTTTCTGATACTGTTTGTGATGCAGTATTATTTTCTGATGTAATGTGATTTTCTGAAAGTTTCTGTGCTTCTGTGTTGTTCTGAACAACCTTAAGAACAGAATTTTCGATTGAAGATAAGCGGTCAAGAGCTTTCAGGATTCCACTTTCGATTTTATTCTGGTCGTTTTCAAAAGATGAAAGCTGCTCCGACTTGCTGGAAAGCGCATTTGTGAGCTCTGAACACTTTGTGCGCAGAGCATCGTTTTCAGCCTGTAACTGTGCAATTTTTGCAACAGCGCTTTCAACTTTTTTTTCCAGAAGTAAAATCTGTTCAAGTGAAATCATACCTGAAAGCTCCCTTTAATTATTTGCTAAGTGCTTTCTTTGCTGCTTCTACAACTGCTTTGAATGCAACTGGATCTTCTACAGCCATGTTAGAAAGTGCTTTGCGGTTGATAGCAATACCTGCTTTTGCACAGCCGTTGATGAATGTAGAATATGTCATTCCTTCATCACGTACTGCAGCGTTGATACGTGCAATCCACAATGCTCTGAAGTTAGCTTTGCGGTCGCGGCGGTCAACATAAGCATGTGTCAATGCTTTTACAACAGCGTCTTTAGCTGGTTTATAGTTTGATTTTCTGTCACCGCGGAAACCTTTTGCAAGCTTAAGGATCTTTGTGCGGCGGTTCTTTCTTTTTGTTCCGTCTATTGCTCTTGACATTTCTTACTCCTATTAACCGTATGGAAGCATCTGCTTACGGATTTTTCTTGCATCTGCTTCGGCTACATAGCCAGTTTCACGCAGCTGTCTTTTTCTTTTTGGTGAACGCTTTGTCAAAATATGGCGAAGGTTCTGTTTCTTGTGCTTAACTTTTCCGCTACCAGTCAAAGAGTAGCGCTTTGCAGCAGCACGTTTTGTCTTCTGTTTAGGCATTTCCTTTACCTCAAAATAAAATTATTTGGCTTTTGCAGATATTGTCATGGACATTGTTTTGCCGTCCATAGCCGGCTGTTTTTCCACAACGTACGCTGAGGTAAGCCTTTTTAACACCTCATTCAGGACATCATAGCCGAGTTCAGTATGGGCAAGTTCGCGTCCGCGGAAACGGATGGTTACTTTTACCTTGTTGCCCTCGTCAAGAAATTCCTGCACATGCTTGGCTTTTGTATCAAGATCACCAGAGCCGATTTTCGGCTGCATACGGATTTCTTTTAACTTGAGTACCTTCTGATTCTTCTTGGCGTCTCGGAGCTTTTTTTCCTGTTCGAATCGGTACTTGCCATAGTCGAGTATTTTGCATACCGGCGGGTTGGCATTTGGGCTTACTTCAACAAGGTCAAGGTCCTTTTCCTTTGCAAGCTTGAGTGCCTCCAATGTTGGAACGATTCCTTTCTGGTTTCCCTCATCATCGATGAGCCTGACCTCACGGACACGGATCATTTCATTTATCCTCTGTCCCTTATTGTTGTTATTATTAGCGTATGCCAACTATCCTCCTAGTGTGCAGAACACACATCATGTAAACGTATTTTACAATTATATAAGAAATTCGCCATTTATGTCTATAGTAGTTTTATATTTTCACTCATAAAATCGGCTCCCGGAAGGAGTCCTGTCGCCAGTCCCGGAACCCCTCTTTTTGAACGGATTATTCAAAAACTACCGCCAGAAGAGTAAGGTTAAAGTGTATTTTTCCCAGCTGTTCACCATGAGAATAAAAGCCCGAAAGAGAACTGAAGGCGCTTTTCCACTCTGTTAGAAAGGTTTTGTGAAAATTGTTTTTTTCAAAAAGAGTTTTTCTTGCGTCGCAGTGAATCAGAAAAACAAGGGAAGGGGAGTTTTCTGCCGGATTCTGAGTTTTTTCCTGCCCGTTCTGTTTATCTGACAGGTTTTCTGCTTTGTTCAGCGGATTTTCCTGTTCGTCCGTAGAATCCCGGCCGCTTTGCGCATCCTGCGTCGCATTTATTGCTTTTTCTTCAAAATCTTCCTTGATTTTTTTTATTGTTCCCTTTGTAATTTCCGGAAAATTACCGGTCTCAAGTACAGAAACCTTTGTATTATTGAATATTCGTGAACTGTAACTTATTGAATTGTCATAATTCACCTTTTCGCAGGCAGAGACATAGAGTTCTTTCTCCGTGATGCGGCCCAGGGGGTGTTCCTTGAGGAAGGGCTCAATTTCTGCTTCTTTCAGATGGAAGGCATCCTTTAAAACCAGTTTTGCAGGCTTTCTGTTCAGCTCTTTGACGATTCTGTTTTTTATATCCACTAAGGTTGCCGTAAAGGTGTGCTTTGTCGGAACGTATACATTTTCCTTGTAAATACTGATTGAGCCGTTAAGGTTTCTTATGAACATGTATACCGCAGAATTTTCGTATACTTTTCCATTTTCAGAAACCAGGGTGGCTTCGTGGTCGTAGTTTTTTACTCCGCAGGTCCCGCCGGTAACCGGAATATTGTATTCGCAGGTAACTGAGTCCAGGGCGGTAAGGACAAGCTCTTCTGAGAGGGAGAAAGCCGTTGTGAACTCAAGACAGACTGTGTTTTCAGTTGAAGAAAGAGATTCGATGCTGTTTTTAATTTTCTGGACGCTCTGAAGGGGAAAAGAAGCGATGTCGGGAATTACCCCGCCGGTGCATTCAATGCCGTCTGTGAACCAGATTGCCTGGCTTGAAAACTCCTGCTCTCCGGAAGCAGAAATTACTCCGCAGGTAGTGCAGCCCATGGATTTTGTGCCTGGAAATTCTTCTGAAATCAGCTTTGTGAGTTCCCGGAATACTTTTTCCGGTGCAAAATAGAGGACAAGCTTTGCATCAGAGATGTCTTTTTTCAGTTCCTTGAATATTTCTTCCGCAGTGCTTTGTGAAGAGCTGTTTACCACATTTTTCATATACCTATAATAATACACGGTTTTTGCCCTGTAGTAAATTTGTTTTTTTTATTCCATTGAAACTGATTATTTTGTGTGTTATAGTAAAAACATGCTGTTGTTCACGTTGTTTTTAATTCCCTGTGTTTCACTTCTTTTTTTATTAAATTCAGGCGATAAGGCTTACAGGGGTGTTTTTGCCGGCGGAGTTATTTCCGGTGTTGTGGTTACAATCTGTACCTTCATTTTCAGTTTTCTTCACCGGGTGCCGGAATATTCTTTTGCCTCTAATTTTTCCTACTATGCCATGAGGGAATACGTTCTTCCGGCTGTTTTGTTATACGTTCTGTATTTCTTTGTAACCCGGGACGAACTGGATTTTAAATCAAAGGCTTTTTTCTTTCTTGAAGGCGGATTTTTTTCAATCTATATGCCGTATTTTATAATAGTTTCCTGTCCTTCAAGTTTTTCAATGTATGAGCTGTTCTTTAAGCCTTTAATCTGGCTTGGAATGCTTTCTCTGAGTGCTGTTTTCATTCAGAATATAATTCTTTCTTCCGTTCAGAAAAACCGTGGAAAATTTATCGTTTTCTGTGTTCTTCTTGCCTTTACTCTGTTTATTCCGCCGTTTTTGAATACTCTCTGGATATTAAACTGGCTTAAAATCGTATTTATTGTATTTTCTTCTATTTATATTATTGCGGGAATTGCTGCGGCAGCCTACGCTCTGCTTGTTGAAAGAGACTAGTAAAATCAGTATAATTATAAGACATTTTAAATGGGGTATTGTCCGTGTTTCTAAAAAGTCTTGATATATTTGGTTTTAAATCTTTTGCCGACAGAACACACATTGATTTTGCAGACGGTATTACCGCTCTTTTAGGTCCAAACGGATGTGGAAAGAGTAACGTAGTAGACGCAATCAAGTGGGTTTTAGCAGAAAATAAGGCAAAAAATCTTCGTGCAGCAGAAAAGACGGACGTAATTTTTAACGGAACTGAACGCCGTGCTCCATTGAATGTGGCGGAAGTTACCCTTACCATGAGTAACGAAACCGGTCTTTTACCTCTTGAAGAATCAGAAATCGCAATCAAACGCCGTCTTTACCGTTCCGGTGAAAACGAATACTTTATCAATAACCGCCCTGTTGGTGCCAGAGAAGTTGTAAAGCTCTTCATGGATACCGGTGTAGGAAAATCCTCATACTCAATTATGGAGCAGGGACAGGTAAGTCAGATTCTTTCCAGTAAACCTGAAGACCGACGTTACATTTTTGAAGAAGCAGCCGGAATCAGCCGCTCAAAGGCAGAATGTGCAATTGCAGAGCGGGAACTTGAACAGACCCGCCGCAATATGCAGCAGATTGAAATTGCCATGGCGGAAATTAAGCGCAATTACGACAGCTTAAAGCTTCAGGCAGAAAAAACAAGCAAGTACCGCGGCTTAAAAGATGAAGTATTTGAGCTGGAACTGGATATTACTCTCTTAAAATTAAAGGGCTTTGTAACGGACAAGGTTCGTCACGAAAACGAATTAAAGGAAGTTACCGAAAAGCGTGATGCTGTCCGCGCAGAAATTGAAGAAATAAACAACACCATTTCCGAAAATCTCGACAAAGTAAAGGAGATGCAGGAAAAGGTTTATTCCATGCAGGCAGAGCTTGTGGGAATCGGACAGGCCAGAAACGGCAAGCTTGAAATGGTGAACAACCTGAATTCTCATGCCCGTGAATTGAAGGCAAAAATTTCCACTCTTGAGGTACGACTTTCTTCCATTCAGGAAAATATCGAAAATATTCAGGAAGAAATTGACGAGCAGGAAGCGGAACTTCATCAGAAAGAAAAGCAGATTGCAGAATTTGATAGAAATATCACTGAATTTCAGGGAAATATTCAGACTGCTTCCATTCAGATAACGGATAATGACAAAAAAGCGGATTCCAACAGGCTTCAGATTGCTGAACTGGAAAACCAGCGCAAAGAGCTTCAGAAGGAGCTTACTTCCATCACGGAAGATATCGTTGGAATGCTGGATTCAAAGCTGAAGGACCGGGGCTTTTCTGACAAGGTGCTTTCAGAGGCCAAGGACAGCGTTAAGGAAAGCATTGAAAAGCTGAGGATTTTTGCAAACGGAAGAAAGGATGTATTCCGGGATTTTGCTTCTTCATCTCATTCAAATGAGGATTTCGTTCGCACTGTAGGTGAGGCGGCAGATGCCTTTGAAGAGGCTTCTTCCCTGATTTCAGAAATCGAAAAAGCATTTAATTCCTACGATGAAGCAAGTCCGGCCTTCATCGTAGAGTTTTTGAGTCCTGAAGGAATCATGACAAAAAAGCGTGAAATTGATGGACGAATTCAGGAAAATCACGCTCAGATTGACGCATTAAATAAAGAAATAGAAGATTTACGCAACCAGAATACAGAGCTTGCTTCAAAAATTGATGAATACAAGGAAACCTGTAACCGTCTTCGGGTAAACAAGGCTCAGCTTGAAACTCAGATTCAGGCTTCCATGCAGCAGGCTAGTCTTTTACGACGAAACCTTGTAAATGAACAGAATACTCTTCGTCAGGTTGAAGAAGACCTTGCCCTTGAGCAGAAAAAATCTGAAGAGATGAACGACCAGATTATTGAGGTTCAGGAGGAGCTTTCAGAACTTGAATACAAGGGGCAGAAGCTTGCGGATGAACTTAAAGAACTGGACGAAAAAATAGCCCAGAACAATTCCAATGTTTCCGGAAAAAAAGACCGGCTCTTAAAAAAGCAGGAAGAGCAGAACAGATATCAGGCTCAGTTTGAACGATTAACCTTGAGCCTGAACTCAAGCGATACTGAAATCCGCAATATCAAGCAGAACTTCCAGGAGCAGCATTCCCGGGATCTGATGGAATTTGAAGAGCGGATGTATAAGATTACAAAGCCGGTTGCAGAACTTCGGGAAAAGCTTACCACAGCCCGGGAAGGTCTCCGTGCTTTGGGTTCTGTAAACCTTATGGCTGTTGAAGAGTTCAATGAAATCAAGGACAGATACGAGCGCCAGAAGGAAAACTACGACGATACTCAGAAATCTCTGGATAACCTTATCCGCGTAAGTGAAGAAATCAAGTCTAAGTCTTCAGAAATGTTCCTTGAGACTTATAATAAAATTAAAAAGAACTTCCATAATATGTTCCGCCGCCTTTTCAATGGTGGACGGGCAGAGCTTCGGCTTGAAGATCCGATGAATGTTCTTACAAGCGGTATTGAAATTCTGGCTCAGCCGCCGGGAAAGAAACTTGAAAACATTGCGCTCCTTTCCGGTGGTGAAAAGACCATGACCGCCGTTGCGCTTCTGTTTGCAACATATCAGGTTCGGCCAAGTCCTTTCTGTCTTCTGGACGAGATTGACGCGGCTCTTGATGACAAGAACGTTTCCAGCTTTGTAACAACTCTTGAAAGCTTTGCAAACGTTTCTCAGTACATTGTAATTACTCACAACAAGAAAACCGTTATGGGTGCAAGCACAATGCTTGGTATTACAATGGAAGAGTCCGGTATCAGTAAGATTATTGCTCTCCGCCTTGATGAAGATGTCCGGATTGGCGCTAAAATCGACCGTGCTGAGGATGACTTTGTTGAGGAAGACGTTGAGGTTGATGAAGGAGCATACATTCCGCCTCGTCCTCCAAAGCGAATCTACAATCCGGATGGTACCATTACGGATCCGGAGATTGAGCGCGTAAAGAAAGAGGAAGAGGAGCGCCGGAAGGAAGAACAGCGTCTTCTGAAAGAAGCCAAGAAACAGGCTGAAGCCGAGGAAAAGGCTGAAGAAGAGCTTAAATCCGGCGGTGAAAATACAGGCGAGGGAGAAGGAACTGATGCTTCTTCCGAAACAGAAGGCACAGTCTAAGCGATGATTGATATTGATACACTGGTCTTAAACTTAAAGGAGTTTTTCTCTGATACAACAAAGCGGATTGTTTTTATCTGCTCTCTTTTGCTGTTTATGACTCTTTGTGCGCTTTTTGTTTTGATTCTGGGCTTAAAAAAGCCTGAAAAAAAAGCCTCTTCTGCTGTAAGGACAATGGAGCTGGAAAAAACTCTTATGATTCCTTCAGGACCTGAGGTTCCGGATGAATATATTACAAGCAGAAAAACTCCGGAAGCCTGGAGTGACAGTGACTGTGAACCCTGGTTTACAGTTCCGGGAAACAGTGAGATAAAAAAATTGAGGGAAGTAAACTCAAAAATGGCTGATGATATTTTAGGGGCAGCGCCGTGAAAAAGTTATTCTATCTGACTATTGTTTTTTCAGGTCTGATGTTGTTCTCCTGTGCTTCTACTCCAAAAAATATCGATAGGACAGATATTACTCAGACTGAAAATGAAAATATAAACGAAAACTCTGAAACTGAAGGTGAAACGCAGGCTGAAGGTCAGACTGAAGGGGAGGACGAAACTCAGTCTGAAGGTCAGAATGAAGGGGAGGAAGGCGAGTCTTCTGATGACGATATGACCGAAAAGGTTGAAGATGAAGAATTGCCGGAGCTTCCGCCGCTTCCTGATGAAGAAGACCAGGAAACTGAAAATCTTCCTGTAATTCCGGAAGAGCCTGATGTTCCTGTAGTTTCTGAAGAAAATGAAGAAAAAAACGGTTCCGGGGCAACCGGTTCAAAGAGTGGAGAAGCAGGGGACGGTGTAACAGTTACAGAGGGTGACGGCACGGAAACCTCAGATTCTGATGAAAATGCCGGAAATGAAACTGGTCTTGAAAATCAGGACGAAAATTCAGAAGCCTCTGACGAGGATGGTTCTGGAACAGAAGAAGACGTTGATGAAGAATCTGAGGAGGACAACGGCGACGAAGGTGACGGCGATTCAGATTTAGAAGCTGATGAAGATGAGGAAGCCGAAGAGGAAGAAGTAATCGTTCCTTCCAGAACCCTTGTTGTTCCTAAAAACCAGCTTATTGATATTACATATCCGGGAAAAGGCTGGATTTATCAGGGCTGCATCGACGAAGAAGGTGAAGTTGATGTCAGAAACCGTTATTTTGTATTCAGCGGAAGAAGATTAGGCGGGGAAAACACAACCTTTACTCTCCGTTCACGAAATGCGGGAAAATATCTTCTGCATTTCTATAAAAATGATTCTCTTTCAGGAACCTATATTGATGATTATCTTTTGATTGAAGTAACCCAGACTGTTTCTCAGAATCAGAATCATGTAAAGGCTCCGGATTATGCTGTTTTAGTTCCTCCAAAACCGACTATTACGGCGGAAACCTTGAAACAGAAGAAAATTGAAGAGGAAAAGAAAAAACAGGAGGCTTCTGCCGACTCTGGAACTCAGAGCGAAGAAACTGATAAGCCTTTGAAGCGCTCTAATTCTTCAGGGAATGAATCCAGAATTGAAAACATAAACTCTGCTTCAGAAAAAGAGGAAAATGACGGTTCTGCCTTAAAAACTGTTATTCAGGACAGCGATGAAAAAGCAGCTGAAGGTTCTTCATATTCGAAGGCAACTCAGGGAATTACTCAGAACCAGGATAATCTGAGCTTTGAGGGTGAAGAGGAACAGGAAGACGAGGATTCTCTTGTGGAGGAAATCAATTATTCTCCGGATGAGCTTTTAAAAGAAGCCAACAGTGCATATGATTCAAAAAAATACAGGGAAGCCCTTTCTCTGGTTGATAAATTCCTTGAAATTGCAGTAAGCCGGATTGATGAAGGCTTATTCCTTAAGGGAAAAACCCTTGAGACAAAGTCTCAGGTTCAGAATATAAAAGAAGCGGTGAGAATTTATGATCTTTTGCTGGAAAATTACCCTCAGAGTTTCCTGTGGGAAGACGCAAAAAAGCGCAGTATTTTCCTGAAAAGGTTTTACATTAATATCAGATAAAAATTGGAGGATATATGAAAAAACAATTAAAAATCTTTGCTCTGCTTTCACTTTCGCTTGTACTTATGTCATGTACAATTAACAAGCCTGAAGAAAAGCAGAAAACAATCACTGTTTGCGGAACAGCAAGCGTAACACTTCCTTCGGATATTCAGATTATTGAATTTACCGTGGGTACAAGCGGCTGGAGTGCAAAACAGATTGTTGCTGATAACGATACAATTACCCAGAGATTTATTAATGCTGTAAAAGAAGTTGGTGTAAGTGACGCAGATATTCAGACTACAAACTGCGTAATTACAAACCCGAATAATTATGAAGCCCGCAGAATGGTTTTTGTAACCGTTCGAAATCCAGGAATCGTTCCTGCAATCATTGACTGCAAAACCGGTCTCATAAAGCTTAAGGCAATCCGCTTTGAAACAGGGGACACCCAGAGTGAAATCCGCCGGGTTCGCTCTCTTGCAATTCAGAATGCACAGGATGCTGCTTCCCTTCTTGCTGGTGCCAGCGGTTCAAAGGTTGGAGAAGTTACCGGTATTGAAAGTGACGAAATTACTGAAACAAAAACTGATGATCATAAACTGGTTTTGACTTCAAAGGTTAAAGTTTCTTACGATTTACAGTAGAATATATTAAGGAAAACAGGAGAAATCTATGCTTGATTATAAATTTATTAAAGATAACCTTGCGGCTGTAAAGAAAAATATCATCGACCGCAATATGGATCCGGAAAGAGCAAACGCTGACAAAGTTGTAGAACTTTACGACAAAAGAACCAGCCTTGTTACAAAGCAGCAGGAGCTTCAGACAAAGCGAAACGAAAACGCTAAGGCAATGAAGCAGAAGCTTGATGATTCAAAACGGGCTGAACTCATTGAAGCCGGTAAAAAAATCAAGGAAGAAGTAGCCGTAGTTGATAAGGAACTTGCTGACATTGAAGTTCAGCTTGATGAAGCTGCCCGTGCAATTCCAAACATGATTCACCCGGAAGCTCCAATCGGTAAGCTTGATACAGAAAACCTTGAAGTAAAAAAGGTTGGAACTCCACGCAAATTCGACTTTGAACCAAAAGACCATGTTCAGATTGCTGAAGAACTTGATCTTCTTGATTTTGACCGCGGAACTAAGGTTTCAGGTCCTAAATTCTACTACCTCAAAAACGAAGCCGTTTTCCTTGAACAGGCTTTGATTCAGTACGCTTTGAACACTCTCCGAAAGCACGGATTTGAACTTTTCATCACTCCTGATGTTGCCCGGGAAGAAATTCTTAAGGGAATCGGATTTAATCCCCGCGGAAACGAATCTAATGTTTACGCCATCGAAGAAGAAGGAACCTGTCTTGTTGCAACTGCAGAAATTACTCTTGGCGGCTACCATTCAGGTGAAATCCTCGACAAGGCAAAGCTTCCGCTTTTATACGGCGGACTTTCACATTGTTTCCGCCGGGAAGCAGGAGCTGCCGGTCAGTTCTCAAAGGGACTTTACCGCGTTCACCAGTTTGACAAGGTAGAAATGTTCGTTTACTCAACTCCAGAGCAGTCTGACGAACTTCACCACAAGCTTCGTGAAATCGAAGAAGAAATCTTTACCGGTCTTGGACTTCCTTTCCATGTTGTAGACACCTGTTCCGGCGACCTGGGTGCACCTGCTTACCGCAAGTGGGACCTTGAAGCATGGATGCCAGGACGAAACGGCGGAGAATACGGCGAAGTAACTTCAACTTCTAACTGTACCGACTACCAGGCTCGCCGCCTTAATATCAAATACAAGGATGACGACGGAAAAAACAAGTATGTTCACACTCTGAACGGAACTGCAATTGCCGTAGGCCGAGCAATGCTCGCAATCCTTGAAAACTACCAGAATGCCGACGGTTCGGTAACAATTCCACCGGTCCTTGTCCCATTCTGCGGCTTTGACAAGATTGTACCTAAATCTAAGAAATAGGTTGAATGATATATATATAATCTTATTTTCGATTTTGAAGTAGAGTTTATAATATCTATCATTCAAACTTTTATTAATCGGAGGTCTACGATGAAAAAGGATTATTCCAGGCAGATTTTTTACCTTTTGTTGCTTTTTGCAATCGTCCTTTTGGGAGTACTTGGAAAAATTCTTTCTTCCGTGGTCCTTCCGGTTATGGTAAGTTTTCTTTTTTCCTTTGTTTTTTATCCAATCGTAAAAAAATTAAACCAGAAATTCCATGTGCCCTGGGTTTTAGGAACCATTCTTATGGTTCTGCTTCTCCTGGTTGTTTTCACCCTGATTTCAACCTTTGTAGCAACCAGTATTACGGCATTTCTTTCCCAGTATTCAAAATACGAAAACAAATTTCTTTCGATTTACAAGCTTTTTGCTGATACTTTCAACGTTCAGTTCTACGACGACAAAAACTTTGTGGAAAATATCTGGAGCCAGTTAAAAATTCGGGAAATGCTCCAGGAGCTGGCACTTTCACTTTCCGGAAATATTTTTAATTTTGCAAGAGCCTTTGGAATGACACTTTTGTTTACGGTGTTCCTTTTAATTGAGCTTAAAAGCGCCCGGGGAAAAATCGACGTAATGTTCCAGGAAAAGCGGCAGGGACGGGTAATGGCCATGATTAAGAAGACCATCGCCGATACAGCCCGCTTCCTTTCCATAAAATTCGTAATTTCCTTTGCCACCGGCGTTCTTGTGTACTTCATGTGTCTTGCAGTGCGGCTGGACTTTGCTCCAATGTGGGCCTTCCTTGCCTTTGTGCTAAACTTTATTCCCACCTTCGGTTCAATTTTTTCAGTCCTCATGATGACGCTTTTTGCTCTCCTTCAGTTCTACCCGAGCCCGGTACGGATAATTCTTGTTCTTGTAATAACCCTTTTAATCAATTTTGTACTTGGAAATATCGTTGAGCCGAGGGTTGAAGGCAAGAACCTTGGGGTTTCCCCATTTATCATCCTGGTAGGACTTACTTTCTGGGGCTGGATGTGGGGCTTTATCGGAATGATTATCTGCGTTCCACTGATGGTAATTATAAAAATCGCCTGCGAAAACGTGGAATTCCTTCATCCGGTGGCAATCTTAATCGGAAACCGTCCGGAAGATACCCTTCAGGAGCTTCAGTCTGATGAGGAAGATGAAGAAACGGACAAAACTGAAGGCGAGTCCGAGATATAATTTTCGGATAGATACTGTGCATAGTGTCCGTCAGTAATTTTATTTGAGAAATAATTCTACGGACTTTCTAGATTTTCTGTCTGTCTGCGGTGTGTTTAATAAGTGAAAGAAAAATATTTCCGCAGACTTCAGCATCGTCGTAGGCTCGGTGTGCTTCTTTTATTTGTATGCCAAGTCTTTCTGCCATTATTTCCTGGTTGAATTTCTGCTCTTCGGGAAAGGCCCAGCGGGAAAAACGCAGGTTATCTATGACCTGGTTTTCCGGATAGGTAAAGCCGTTTAACTCGCATTCATGCTTTAAAAAACGTAAATCAAACTGAACATTGTGTCCAATAATTATGGAGTCCGCTAAAAATGGAAGAAATTCCTTTAACACGTCTTTTATATGGGGCATTCCCTGAACCATATCATTACTGATTCCTGTCAGATCTGTAATTTTCCATGGAATGCTTTTTTGCGGGTTTATTAGTGTGTTGTATTTTGAGATTATACCGTGACGGTTAAATTTAACTGCCCCTATTTCAATAATAGTGGCAGTTAAAGGAGATAAGCCGGTTGTTTCGGTATCGAATGCAACAAATGTTCCGCCTGATTCAAGCAGGCGAAACATCCGTCTGTAATCAACAAGAAATTTATTTTCCAGCTGCATCGAGAATGTCGTTTATATCTTTTTCGATTGCGTCGCAGAGGGCAGCGGCTTCTTTCTTTGTTGCAGCAAGACAGCCGTCGCATTTTGCTCCGCCAACTTCAGTCTTTGTATTGATGTAGAACTTGATTTTTGGTTCTGTTCCGCTTGGACGTGCACTTACGATTGTACCTCCTTCAAGGAAGAACTGAAGTACATTGCTCTTTGGAAGGTTAACTGCATCCTTCTTTGAAGGATTTTCCGGATCATAGCTTGTAGAGTTCTGAATGTCGCGGATTTTTACGACTTTCTTTCCACCCAAAGTCTTAAGTCCTTCTTCGCGGAGCTTAGCCATGATTCCCTTCATGATGGAAACGCCTTCCATTCCTGGGAAGTTCTTTGAAATTGAGCGGTCTTCAAAATAGCCGTATTCTTTGTACATATCGTCAAGGTGCTCAAGAAGGCTCTTTCCCTTACTTCTCCAGTACATTGTCATTTCAGCACAGAGAGCAGCGGCAGAAACACCGTCTTTGTCCATAACTTCTTTTTCTACTTTGTAACCGTAGCTTTCTTCAAGACCGAATACGTATTCGCCCTGATTTTTTGCTTCTCGGGCTGCTTCAACGGCTGCAATCCACTTGAAGCCTGTAAGACATTCAATCATTTCTACGCCGTATTTCTTACAGATGTCATCGCCGAAAGGACTTGTAACGATTGAGCGTACACAGTAAGAGTCTTTAGCCAGCTTTCCAAGTTCCTTTCTTGAGAGGAATACATATTCCATAAGAAGGGCACCCATCTGGTTTCCTGAAAGAAGAACGAAGTTTCCGTCCTTGTCAGGGAATGCTGTTCCGAAGCGGTCTGAATCAGGGTCTGTTGCCATTACACAGTCAGCCTTTGTTGCCTTTCCAAGTTCAACAGCCATTTTCATAGCCGGCTTTTCTTCCGGGTTCGGCTTTTCAACTGTAGGGAAGTTTCCGTCAGGGTTTCTCTGCTCAGGAACGGTTTTTACTGCAAGTCCAAGGTCTCCGAGAACCTTTTCAACATGCATTGCACCTGTTCCGTGGAGCGGTGTGTAAACTACGCTTACATTTTTTGCATATTCTTTGATTAAGTCCGGGCGGAAAAGCTGTGCTTTACACATTTCCCAGTAGAGCTTATCGATTTCTTCGTCGATAAGAACCAGTTTTCCACTCTTGATTGCGTCTTCTTTAGAAATTGTTTTTACTGAAGTAACCTTGTTTACTTCTTCGATGATTCCAACATCGTGAGGCTCGATTACCTGAGCACCGTCGTTCCAGTATGCCTTGTATCCGTTGTACATTTTCGGGTTGTGGCTTGCTGTTACAACAACACCAGTGTCTGCCTTAAAATGACGGATTGCAAAAGAAAGCTCTGGAGTAGGGCGTAGACCTGTGAAAAGGTATGCCTTGATTCCGTTTGCAGCAAAGATGAGGGCTGTTGCTTCTGCAAATACATCTGAATTGTTTCGGCTGTCGTATGCAACAACGGCGCTCAATTCTCCTTTGGCTGCTTTTTCCGGGTTTGCCTTGATTACATAATTTGCAAGACCCTGAGTAGCAAGGTTGATTTCAAGAGTGTTCATGCGGTTTGTACCACCGCCCATGATTCCGCGAAGTCCGCCGGTACCGAATTCAAGTGTCTGGTAGAAACGGTCTTCAAGTTCTTTGATATCCTCTTTTCTTACCAGTTCTTCAACTTCTTTTCTGAATCTTTCGTCTTTTTCAGCTTCAATATATTCTTTTGCTCTCTTTAAGATTTCTGCTTTTTCCATTTGTCTGATCTCCTGAGGGAAAACAGCCGTGCTGTTTTCCTGATTTTCATTATAAGACCGCTGGGGCCGAATGTTATTTTGTTTCCTCTGGTTTTGCTTCTTTCTTTGTTGGTTTTACAAGGAAGAGGCTTAAAAGAAGTGCAACGCAGTAAAGTGCAAGAGTGAAGTAGAGCACGTTCTGATATCCCTGTGGATTTGCCTTTACACCGTGAACTTCAATGAACTCGCCTGAGTGGTTTACGATGAAGGAAGCCATCTGGTTTCCGGTAAGACCTGCAAAAGCCCTTGCTGAAAGGGTGATTCCGTGGATTGCACTGATTGAACCCATTCCGTAGTGGTCTGAAAGAAGGGTTGGAACATTTGAGAATCCGCCGCCGTAGCCTGCGTTTACGATAAAGATGAGGGCAAGTACGAAGATGATCAGGAGAACGTTTCCTTCTCCCTTCTGGATTCCTTTAGTTGCAAGAACGATAACTGTGAAGGCAATTGAAAGAACGAAAATCAGCTTGTAGATTGTGTTTCTGTCCTTCAGTTTGTCTGCCCATGCTGAGAAGCCAAGACGGCCGCCTGCATTGAAAATTGCCGAGATTGTAGAAATAAGACCTGCAAAACCTGCAAGACCAACGCATTTTACAATCATTTTTTCCTGACTGATCAACGCAAGACCGCAGGTGATGTTGATATAGAACATGAGCCAGATTCCGATGTAGCTGTAAATCGGCTCTCGTTTCAAGGTTGCGATGATACCTTCGTCCTTTGACTTTACCTGTGGCTCAACCCAGCCGGCAGGTTTTGCAAGAAGAAGGTGTCCTAAGAACATCATTACAAAGTAGATGGCAGCAAGAATATAGAACATTTTGTAAACGCC
The DNA here is from genome assembly GCA_946186185.1 of uncultured Treponema sp. Taxonomy (GTDB): domain Bacteria; phylum Spirochaetota; class Spirochaetia; order Treponematales; family Treponemataceae; genus Treponema_D. The sequence goes on from CAMHMJ010000002.1 coordinate 27,733, forward strand.
GCCTTCTCCAAGGCTTGAAAGCATTTTCTGCATAATCGGGCTGGCAATTGCTTTTGCGGCACCAAAGCCGGCTACTGCAAGACCGGTTGCAAGACCTTTTCTGTCCTTGAACCAGAGCATCAGGGTTTTTACCGGGCTGAGATAACCGGTTCCAAGGCCAACACCCATGATAAAGCCGTAGCAGATGTAGATTCCTACAAGTGCAAGTACGCTTGCTTTTCCGGCTCCGGCCTGATATGCGTTTCCACCGAACCAGATGAAAAAGCCTGTTCCAGCCATTCCCACAGAAAAACAGATTGTTGCAATCAGGGATGACTTGTGGATGTTCTTTTCAACAAGGTTTCCAAGAAAGGCTGCGCTCATTCCCAGGAAGAAAATTGCAAAGCTGAAGGCCCATTCGGTTGCTCCCTTGGAAAAACCGATGTAGTCTGCAATTTCCTGACTGAACATTGACCAGCAGTAAACTGTACCGATACTGAAATGAAGGAGAAGGGCAGGAATTGCGCCTCTAATCCATTTGTTCTGAATGTCTTTCATAATTATTCCTATAACTACTTTAATAGTAAATTTTTTATATTTTAAAGATATACGCAGTGTTTTTCAAGTGATTTCACTGAAAAATCCGAAAACTGTTAGGGTTCTCTAATTGTAAAAGGCCTTAGCGACCGGCTCCCGGTTCTCTAGTGGTTCTCTTAAGCGAGACCTTTTAAGTAGTCCTCTAGCGCCCCGTTCCCGGTTCTCTAGCGGTCGGCTTCTTTCAAAAGTTCTGTTTCCCAGGCTAAAAGCTCTCTTTCCAGCTGGCGGTTATTTCCTTTTACATCAGCCATGATTCTGAAAACCGGCTCCGTTCCGCTTCCCCGCATCCAGAAAAAGCCCACAGGGAGTTTTTCTTTATCAAGGAAGATTATTTTTAAACCGCCTTTTCCGCTTTCGGAGAAGTCCTTTACCTCTTTTCTTTCTGCAGTTCCCTTTGTGATTGCAGAAATCCAGCCTTCAATTCCGTATTTCTGTAGACCGGCTTTTTTTGTTTCCCATGACGCTTCAAAAAGTTTCTGGAATCTTCCCTTCAGTTCTGCGTGGTTTTTGTCCTGAATGTGAAGAACCGCTTCTTTTTCTGAAACCCCTGTTGTGGTGTATTCAGGAATAGAGGCAAGAACATCCGTAAGGGTATAGTTTTCTTTTTCTGCTGTTCCGGATTTTTTACACCAGATTGAATAAAGCTCCCGGATTGAAAGAAGCTTGATGAAGGCAAACAGCGTGTTTATAGGGTCACGAACGGCTGAAGGATAGGTGATGGTTCCTCCGTTAGAGCCTTCTCCAAAAATCCGCACATCAAAGCCCTCTCTTCGTTTTTCAGCGGCAAGATTTACAACATTCGCTTCTCCAACTTCTGCTCTGAACAATGACGCTCCGAAACTTTTGCAGATTTCATCGATTCTCATGGAGGTAGGGCAGTTTACGGCTACTGCAATGTTTTTCTTTTCAGTCCAGGTCTGGTAAGCGAGTTCTGAAAGAACAGAAAGGCTGAAAACCTCCTGGGCCTTTAAGATAACTGCTTTTTTCTGATTTTCGTCCCAGTAAACGATATTTCCACGGTCTCCGTCACAGTCTGGCATGTAGCCAAGGACGGCATCGGTTTTCCCTTCCTTCTGAAGCCGTTCCATTTCTGCTGCAACGTGAACCAGATTTTCACTTTCCGGAATGATTTCGTGTACAATGCGCCCCGGAACATCGTTTATGGCGTAGAAGTTTAAGCCGAAATCGTCAAAAAACTTTTTGTCCACGCTTATGGTTCTTGCAGAGCCGTTAAAGTCGCATACGATTCCCAGCTTCCTCTTTTTGATGCCTTCCTGTATGCGGGAAATGATTTTTTTCTGCTCCCCGCTGTCTTCGCTTCCTGTAATTGTGTTTAATAGAAAGTTTTTGTAGGAAAGAAGGGCGGCCTGCTTATATTTTTCCTGAGATTTATATATTGAAGAAAGAAGGTTTTCATCAGCATTTTCAAGATATTTGAAGGCTTCCTTCCGGGCGTTTTCCTGGGCGCAGAGAGCGTTGAATTTTTCAACCAGATATGCATTTTCCTTTGCGTTCAATACACCTCCGCTGGAAAGTCCGAACTTAATTCCATTATGTCCGACAGGGTTATGGCTTGCAGAAACGTACATAAAACCGTCAAAAGCCTTTGAATACGCCATGATTTCAGGTGCAGCCGTAATTCCTAAAAACTGAAGTTTAACTCCGCATTTACAGAAGGTTTTGACTGCGGCTTCACAGATTGCATTTCCCGTAGGACGGGCATCCATTCCAAGGATAATTTCCGGTTCTTTTTTTCCGGTTTTTTCCTTTACATACTCAGAGAAAACAAGGCTTGCAAAAACAGAAATGGCAATATTTGTTTCTCCGATCATTGTTGTTTTGTCCTGTTCTTCTCCGGAGATAGCAAAAACTTTGCGCCATCCGGATGCTGAAAGAATCATATTTGTTTCCATAGGCGCTATAATAGCATAAAACAAAGTATTGTGCACGGGGATTGAAAGGAGTGTTGAATTGCGGGTGCCTGCCAGCCTGCATTTTAGTTGTCAGGTTGAATAATGCTTCCGTCCGCCTGTTTTCCTTTACCTACTATTGTAAAAGGTAAATAAATATTCTATTATTCTGCTATGAATTTTGTACAGGAAAATATGCCTCAGAAAGGCGATACTGTTGTTGTGGGCCTTTCCGGCGGAGTAGATTCAACTTTGACGGCTCTTCTGCTAAAGGAAAAGGGCTGTAATGTAATTGGTGTTACCATGTCTCTGTGGGACGGAAAGCTCCCGGATTTATCTGGAGGAAAAACCCTTCATGATTCCTGCTATGGCCCCGGAGAACTGACCGACATAGAGGAATGCCGTTCCTTTTGTAAGGCTCAGGGAATTGAATATCACGTAATTGATGTAAAGGAAACCTATAGAAAGGAAGTTCTTGAATATTTTAAGGCCGAATACAGAATGGGCCGGACTCCAAATCCCTGTATCCGCTGCAATCATTCCGTAAAATTCGGAGCCCTTCTTTCCGGAGTTCAGAATCTGGGACTTAAGTTTGATTATTTTTGTACCGGACATTATGCAAAAATCGTTCGTCCTGAAAGCGGCGTTTTTGGAAGCGATGTTCGTCCCTGCATGATTCATACGGCTCTGGACCAGTCAAAGGACCAGACCTATTTTCTGTACCGGGTTCCTTCTGAAATCCTGGAAAAAGTTCGTTTCCCTCTGGCGGATATGTCAAAAAAAGAGGTTTTTACTCTTGCCCGGGAGCGAGGTCTTGAGGCCGCAGAAAGGGAAGAAAGCCAGGATTTCATTCCTGAAGAATATTTTGACCTGCTTTTTTCTGATAAGCCTTCAATTCCCGGAAATATCATTGATCTTGACGGCAAGGTTCTGGGAAAGCACCGGGGAATCGAGCATTATACCGTTGGTCAGAGACGGGGACTTGGAGTAAGCTCTACAAAGCCTCTCTATGTTCATTCAATTGACGCAAAAAATAATCTTGTGGTTCTTGCGGATAATGACCAGCTTAATTCAAGCTCTCTTATTGCAGATGATTTTGTCTGGCCGGGAAATGTTGAACCAAAGGAAAGCTTTGAAGCCCTGGTAAAAATCCGTCTGGCTTCCCGTCCTGTTCGGGTAAAGGTTGAAAAATACGTGCCGTCGGCTGAAGCCGGTGAAAACTTTGTCGGTCAGCCCTGGCGTCTTACCTTCTTTGAAGAACAGCGCGCCGTAGCCCCAGGCCAGTCCGCCGTCCTGTATTCCGAAGACGGCGTTATTATTGGCGGCGGAATTATTGCAAAGGCTTTAAAATAACAGTAGTGGGACGAATATTGGGTTTGCAAGGTTAATTAAAAATTGGCGGGAGGGTAGCGAAATGCGGGCAAAAAAACTCTGTTTGTGGCTGCCGCGCAAGCGGCAATTAATGAGTTCCTTTGCCACAAACATAGGGAGCGACGGCTGAAAGCCGGCAAAATGCTCCAGAGGAGCATTTTGAGCGAGTCTCCGAGCAACTATGTTGCGAAGGCGACTTAGCGTGCTCTTCCCGCGGTTTTGAACCGCAGAGCGCGAACCGGTAGCCAATTTTGAAATAAAATATATAAAACCCGCTATTCGTCTCTAGTAGTTATTTATTGTAAAGCTCTGCTGTGTTTCCTTTCCTGCAAAATCAGAAAGGCCTATCTGAAGGAGATTTTTTCCCGGAGCAAAACTTACTTCTCCTGCAAGGTGAAGGTTTTCGTTGGGATACAATACCGATTTCGGATAATTTCTTTTACCTGAAACGCACAAAAGGTTTCCGTCCTGCCGCAGAACGTCGTAACTTATTTCGTCCGAAATTGCACCGTTTATTGAAACCCGGGTTTTGTATGGAACTGCAAGGGGTTGTCTTTTTCTGTATACGCGGTAGCTTCCAGCCGGAAGGTAGTTCTGCTTTGTTATGTCGTAAAAGGTTCCGCTTCTGTTCTGAAGAAGAACTCCGGAGATAACAAGGGGTTCTTCCTTTATGTTTCTTGGCATTAAAAGCCGCGGATTTATGGAAACATTGTTCTTTGTATCCACTACAAGAAATTCCAGTGCGCTCTGGCCTTCGTGCCAGGAAGAATCTCCGCTGGTTGCAATTACTTCGCCTTTCTCAATTTTTGGCTTTGAAAGAAGCTCTTCATCTGTAGAATTGTTTTCCAGATTTCCGTAAACCGTAACAAGGTTGTCGGAGTGGCTTAAAATCAGGGCGTTTCCAAGGGTTGAAGGGAAAAAATCGGTGTCATCCTGATATTCCCGTATGTAAAGAACCGCTTTTCCCGGTTCAGAGGCTTTTATTTCAGAAGTTTCGCTGAATATCATGGATGTACTGATTGTAGAGCCCCGAATCTGTCCGAAGAATGAACTTAATTCCGTGTTTCCCTGAGGCCAGTCGTAAGAAAAGGCACAGAAGGAGGCAAGAATGGCATTCAAAATAAGAACGCCCCGTTTTTTTCCAGATAATATATTCAACTTCATATTAGTTCCTTCAAGATTATTTTTTTACAATGCTGATTTTTGAAATGGACGAATCTTTTCCGATGTAGAGGGAATTTTCGTCCGTCTGAATAAAACTTGCCTCTGCAACATAAGAGAAGCTTCCGATAAGGCTGGAGTTTTTTTCCAGAATGTAAACCGTGTAATTGTCATTTTGTTTTGTAAGCACAAAAACGCATAAATCACTTTCTTTAAGGCTTATTGCCTGTCCCTTGATTTTGATATGCCTGCATTTATATTTTTCCGTGTCTACGATGCCAAGCTTACCGTCAAAGTCGTAGTATACCTTGGAATCATCTTTAGAGAATTTAACAAGCTTCTGATATGGAAGGGAATTGTCCGTAAATTCGTGGAAAACGATTTTTGAATGAGCGTCTTCTCTTTTTGCAAGAACAAAGCGTTCCTTGTTCTGTCCGGAAACTGAAGCGATAAAATTGCCGTTATTGGATATTGCGGCCCCGGAAATGATATTGAATTCGCTTCCCCCTGGTGTAAACTGCTGAAGGATTTTTCCTTCGCTGTCAAACTGGCTTATTGAACCGTCCGCAAAGCCCGCTGCATTTCCTGCTTCTGAAGAATCGAAGGCTGTAATGGGTGACGAGCTTTCAAATTCCCACATTTTCTTTCCGTCAGAAGAAAGGCGTGCAAAGGATGAACCTCCCGGAAGAAAAATAAAAAGTCTGTCCTGGTCGAACATTGGAAAGCCTTTTTCCTTTATGGTTCCTGCTTTTTTGCCCTCCGGTGTGTAAAAATCGCAGGAAGAATTATTTTCCCTGTAACTTGTGTAATAGGAATCTGAAATAGTTGCCTTGTATGGAAATGTACTGAAATTTGTTACTTTTCCGTCCTGAGTAAAATATCCCATTGTCTGCATCAATTTGAAGGGGAAGGTTTCTTCATTTTCTTCAGCTTTTACAACGGGTGGATTTGAAACATCTATTTTCCAGACCGGAATAAACTGAAATTCTTCATTGAGTGGCTTTACTGCAAAAATGACATACAGTACAACAATTACAACGCCTGCCGTAACAAAAACCGAAGTCTTCTTTTTATTTTTCATATTCCGCATTTTATAATAATTTTTAAATAAAATCTATGAAAAGTTTTTCTTGACGGAGCTTTGACGGCCTGCTTAAAAAATTGAATATGAGTGTCCGTAGTTGTTATAAGTAAAAAAAAATCTTGACGGGGAAGCGGTTTGGGAGCAAAATCAAAATATGAATGTACATATTTTGGAAATGCCGCTGGATTTTGGTGCCAGCAGACACGGTTCCGATATGGGACCGTCTGCAATTCGTCTTGCAGGAATAAAAGAAAAACTTGAGTCCCTTGGACATAAAACCTTTGAATATTCAGACATTTTTAAGGCTTCTCCTCAGGAATATGAACAGGCGGGTAATCCCAGGGCAAAATATCTTACTCCTATTGTGAATGCCTGTACAAAGCTTGCCGGTGAGGTGGAAAGAATTACGGCTTCCGGGGATTTTCCCCTTGTTCTGGGAGGGGACCATTCCATTGTTCTTGGAACCCTTGCCGGACTTTCTGCAACGGCAAAAAAAGAAGGAAAAAGCGTAGGGGTGCTCTATGTGGATGCTCACGGAGATTTTAATACTCCGGAAACAACCCCTACCGGGAACATTCACGGGGAATGTCTTGCGGCTTCTGCAGGCCTTGGCTTAAAGGATCTGGTAAACCTTTATTACGACGGACAGAAAATAGACCCGAAAAATATCTGTTTTGTGGGAACCCGTGACCTGGATCCCGGTGAAAAAATACTGATGAAGCAGGCGGGAGTTACGGTTTTTACCATGAGTGATATCGACTGCATCGGTTTTGCCGGCGTTGTCCGTCAGGTTCTGGCGTTTTTTAAGAAAATTGACATAATCCATGTAAGCTTTGACATGGATGTGCTGGACCCGATGTTTGCTCCGGGAACAGGTATTCCCCTTCCCGGTGGAATGACAAACCGGGAAGCCCTTCTTTTAATGGAAGAAATTGCAACTACCGGAAAGGTGCGCTCAGCAGAAATCGTTGAAGTGAACCCGATTCTCGATATAAGAAACCAGACCGCAATCCTCGCCGTAAACCTTGCCGCCCGCCTGCTGGGTGAGAAGCTGTACTAGCAGGACTAATATCGAGTTTGCAATAGCAATAAAAAATTGGCGTAAGCGGGGTTCCTGTTTTGAAGGCACGACAAAGCGGAGCAAATGACAATGCTTGCATTGGCACTTGTGGAGCGACTCGTGACTACCCGTTAGGAAAAACATTCAGCCACCGCGAAGCGGTACTGCCGTTTTTCAAACAGGGTTCCCGCTGAGAGCCAATTTTTGAATTGAAATTATTAAACTCGACATTGGTACTACTAAGTTGACAAAAATGCAAAAACTGTCATAATGACACTATTATGACAGTTACAACAAAAATCACAGTCCGCCCCTACGAGTGCGATTCCTATTCTCATGTAAATAATGCAGTTTACCTGAACTATCTTGAGCACGCCAGAATGGATTTTCTGAACAAGAGCGGCTTCAATTACAAGGCTCTCGTTGAGGAAGGTTATTACACCTATGTCACTCACATCGATATTTACTACAAAGCCTCATCTTTTTTGAACGATAATCTTACAATAGAAACATATCCAACCCAGCTTAAGCATGTTACGGGAACCTTCCATCAGAAGATTACAAAGGATGACGGAACCATTTGTGCAGAAGCAGATGTTACCTGGGCCTGCGTTCAGAGTAAAGACGGCCGTCCGTGTAAGATACCGGAAAAATATCTGGTAGATGCATTAAAGCCGGAAGCCTAAAGCTACCTCATTTTTCTGAACATCAGTTCCGGATTTTTTTATTCCCAGTACCGCCCATTTAAAGAAGGGCAGGCGGGAAATGATTTCATACAGAAGAAAGCCGGAAGCTAGTCCTGAAAGCAGGGTAAGGATGTAGGCTGCTACCGGTGGAACAAGCCCTGGTTTTGCAATAAAAAGGGCGAAGGCGGAAATTCCAAGATAATGGAAAACATAGAGACCAAAGCTTCTTTTTGAGACCCAGCGGGTAAAGCCGTTTTCAAAATCGAAGAAGCGGGAAAAAATGCCGAAAAGTGCAAGGCAGGTAAACCAGCCGTACAGGGCGAAAAGAGGAGAGCGGTTTACCGGTTTGTCTGCGTAATTTTTTCCGAAATACAGGATGCAGAAAACTGTTCCAAGAATCAGAGCCACAGCAGAAAACAGAGGAAAATATTTTTTCAGCACAGAAATTACCCGTTCCTGTGAAAACAGAAAGTAGCCCAGAAAAAACACAAGACCGTAGAGCCCAAATCGATATACTACGATTAGGGGTGTGTTCAAAATCAGGGAAGAAAGCCAGACCAGACCGCCAAGAAAAACAAGCAGAACAAGGACGACGGCTTCCGGGGCCTTTTCAATTTTTGCCACGGCATCAGATAATCTGTTTTTTTCAATTTTTCTTACCAGCACAAGGAGTACAGAAAAAATCCATAAAATCTGGATGTACCATAGAACCCCGATTCCGCTGAGTATTGAAATAATAATTTTTGCCATAAGGGGAAGCTCCTGATTTGCAAGCAGGACGCCGCTGATGGAGGCGTTTATGTATCCCTGAATAAACTGGAATGCAACAAGACCGATTGTTGAAGGAACTAAAAGCTTTGTGGTTCTGCTCTTTATAAATTCTTTATCGGAATGCTTTTCCAGATACAGACGGGAAGCAATGCCGGAAACCACGAATAAAAGCATCATAATCCAGGGATAGACAATGTACTGGAATAAGTCATAATACTGCACTTCAAGGCCTGTGATTTTTCCCACAGTCCCCGAAATTCCTTCTGCATTGTACATATAAAATACGTGATAGAGTACAACTACGAATACCGTAAACCAGCGGATGTTATCTAAATAATGTTTTCTCATACAATACCTGCTTTAACAATCAATATTAACAAAATTCTATGTGGGGAATTGCTGCCTGTCCGGTTTCAGGCCTCTTTTTATTCGCCCTTATCCTCAAGGTATTTTAGGAATTCTGGTGTTTTTGACCAGTATTTTATTCCCCAGTTTTCAAAGTTCCATTCTTCCATATAATTATTGCATTCGTAATCGATATAGTACAAAAGTCCCTTCTGAATTACAAAGTTTGTGGGAAAATAGTCTATGTTCAGTCCTGCATTTTTAGCGCATTCTGCCATGTCGCGAACCTGAGTAAGGTATTCCTCAATATTTTCCTCTTCCTTTACCAGTTCAAAAATCGTTTTTCCTTCAATGTATTCCTTTACAATCCGTTCATTTTTCCGGTCTATGTCAATCATTTCCGGGATTCTGATTCCTGCGTTTTTCAGGCGGCTGTAGTCATTTTCTTCCGCCTGAATTTTGTCTCCAAAGGTGTAGTAGCTGCAGGGCTCGTGGTGAATCTGCTTTAAGACGACATAAGGGGCAGGTTCTGCAGGTGAAGGACTCTCCCTTTGTTTCGGGGCGGAGAAGTTTTCCGGGGCAGAAAAGTTTTCCGGGGCATCCATTGTCGCTGTGTCCAGCCGGTCATTGTCGTCCCTTTGTGCCAGATAGGAATATCCGCCTTTTCCGTGGCCTAAAAGCTTTATAATTTTGAAGTTTTTTTCGTTTACAGTAATTGAAGAAGGTGTATTATCCATAAGTTTTTTCCTGCGCGTTCATTATACCACGGAATTCTGCCCTTGACAACTTGGAATTATTGTTGGAAAATTAAAACAATATGCAAGGAACTGTTCTAGCTGGTACTAACAACTATTTTGAAATTGAATGTGACGACGGAGTTACGCGCACCTGTTCTATTAAGGGAAAGGTTTTAAAATCAGAAAAAGAATACTACAATCCTCTTGCCCCAGGCGATATTGTAGAAATTGAAGAAGATTCCATCGATGAAGAAAAAGGGCAGATTGTTTCACTTGTTCCCCGAAAAAATGAATTTGTGCGCTGGAATGTAAAGGGACGCTGTCCTCAGCTTCTTGCGGCAAATGTTGACTATATGATTCTTGTGACGACTCCTACAGAGCCGCCTTTCCGCCCTCGTTTTGTGGACCGGGAGCTTTGTCAGGCAGAACTTCTGGGACTTACTCCGGTAATTGTCTGCAACAAATACGACTTAGTTGATGAAACAGATGTTGATGTGGAAAATTACCTTCAGATCTGGGAGGAACTGGGGTACAAGGTGCTCCGAATTTCTGCAAAAACCGGCGAAGGAATAATTGAATTTGCCGAGCTTCTGGAAAATCACCTGAGCGCCTTTGTCGGTCAGAGCGGGGTAGGAAAATCAAGTCTTGTAAATGTTCTTGATGATTCCTGCGTTCTGAAAACCGGAAGTCTTTCAAAGAAATACGGCCGGGGAAATCACACAACCACAAAGGGAACCCTGAACAGAATTGAACTCAATACTTCTTTAACCGGAGGAGTGAAGGGGCGCATCGCTTCTATCATTGATACACCTGGAATCCGTCGTTTCGTTCTGGACGGAATTGAAGCAGATGATCTGGCACTGTACTTCAGGGAATTCAAGCCTCTTCTGGGACAGTGTTCTTTTGGAATGAGCTGCACCCATACTCACGAGGCCGGCTGCAAGATTCTTGAAGCGGTTCATTCCGGCGTAATAACCGAAGAAAGATACGATTCCTGGCTCAGAATCCACGACCAGATACGGGACGGAACCTGGGCGGACTAGATTTATTTTCCGGCTGGATTATAGTTTTATTCAGCTTCCGGACTTCGTCTTGATGGAAGCCGGGCAGATTAATGCGTAGTACTGTTTTACAGTGCGTTCAGTGTTTTGTTTGCCCAGATAAAGCACCCGGTTTCCATCAGCGCAAGCATAATAAGGTAAACCTTCAGGCAGAGTTTTGAATTCGGATCCTTTGGTCTTATGTCTTTGAATGAAAAGTCCGGAAGCTCCTTCAGGCATACAAGTACTATAATAGAAAAAATCGCTTCCATTACAATCGAAGTTACCAGAATGAACTGCATCTCGCTTTCAATTCCAGTAAAAAGCTGAAGGCTGGTGTAGAGTGCCAGGGTTACGATTGAATAAATCTGGCAGTTCCACACGGACTGAGTATAACCGTTTTTCCCTGCAAAAATTGCCGCAGTTCCGGTCGAAAAAAGTGAAAATAAAAATGAAGTTGTGTACAAAAGCGCACTTATAATGAAGAAAAAGTTCCAGAATTTTTCGCCGGCGTCCATAATGTATGCAAAGGTGGAAAAGTTCACCTGAAGAACTTCCACTACAAAAATCAGCGTAACGATGAAGAATAGAATTCCTGCAAGGCGAAGGACTAGTGCCGTTGTCTTTTTCAGCGGATTGTTTTCACTGTTTACTGGATTTTTCTGGCTTTTCTGATCTTTTTCCTTCATTTTCTGCTCTTAAAATGCTTTTTTAATGCTCGCCTTAAAACTAGTCGTCGATTTCCGGAATGCGTCTTTTTAATTCAGTCATGAACTGTTCGCCTGTAACACCCTGTCTCAGGCAGGCAAAAAGACAGTTGTCTCCTGCAACGGTTCCTAAAAGCTCGTCCATGTTCAGGTTATCCAGGGCGCTTGAAACCGTGTTGGCATGTCCAGGAAAAGTTTTAATTACAACGATGTTTCCGCTCCAGTCAATGCTTACATAACCCCGCAAAAAATCCTGAATATAAATCTGCTCAGATTCCTGGCGTTCTTCTTCCCCCGGAAGGGAGTAAACATAGCCTGAACTTCCGTCTGAAACCTTACCGACCTTTAAGAGCTTTAAGTCTCTGGAAAGAGTTGCCTGGGTAACTTCATAGCCTTCTTTTTCAAGATAGGCAAGAAGAGCATCCTGGCTTTCTATCCTGTAGTTTTTGATGAGTTTACGAATTGTCTTTAGTCGGGTAAGCCTTTCTTTCACAGAAACCTTCTATTTGAATAAATATACTGTAAATATAAATAATTATTCACTTTTTTGCAACAGTGAAATTTCACTGTCTTGTGATGACATCTGCTGATGCAGTTATTGAAATCTTCCCTTAAATTCAATAAAATGTACGGTTGAAAGGCTGGCGGCGTTTTTACGCTCCATTCTAAATCTTTCTATTTTTATAGGAGTCACTAATGACATACACTGCAGAAGTGGAACATATGTGTCCTTTGGCTAAGGGCGCATATCATGGTCCTGCTCCAATTCCTGAAGAAGGCGAGTGGGTAAAAGTTAAGAAAATCGAAGATGTATCTGGATTTACACACGGTATCGGTTGGTGTGCACCACAGCAGGGTGCCTGCAAGCTTTCTTTGAACGTTAAAGACGGTATCATCGAAGAAGCTTTGGTTGAAACAATCGGTTGTTCAGGTATGACTCACTCAGCTGCTATGGCTAGTGAAATCCTTATCGGAAAAACATTGCTTGAAGCTTTGAATACTGACCTTGTTTGCGATGCTATCAACACAGCTATGCGCGAACTCTTTATGCAGATTGTTTACGGTCGTACTCAGTCAGCTTACTCTAAGGACGGTCTTAAAGTTGGTGCTTCTCTTGAAGACCTTGGAAAGAACCTCCGCAGCCAGGTAGGAACTATGTTTGCTACACGCAAAACTGGTCCTCGCTACCTCGAAATGACAGAAGGTTACGTTGAAACATGTGCAATCGACAAGGACAACCAGATCATCGGTTACAACTGTATCAACTTTGGTAAATTGATGGACGCTCTCAAGGCTGGAAAACCGGCTGCAGAAGCTATTGAAGGTGCACGCACACACTATGGTCGTGTAACTGCTGATCAGGGCATGGTTCGCCTTATTGATCCACGTAAAGAGTAGTCTGGAGGAATATAGAAATGGCATTATTTGAAGATTACGCAGGCCGTATTCCACAGGTGAATAAGGCTCTTAAAGAATATGGTTTTAAAGAAGGCGAAGACGGATTGAACGAAGCAAGAAAGCTTTGCCAGGATCGCGGATTTGATCCATACGAAATCTGTCAGTCTACACAGCAGATTTGTTTTGAAGATGCTAAATGGGCATACGTTCTTGGTTCTGCTATTGCTATCAAGGAAGCTGAAAAAACTGGTGACAAAACTGGTTCTACTGCAGCTGCTAACATCGGTAAGGGACTTCAGGCTTTCTGTCTTCCAGGTTCTGTAGCTGATGACCGTAAAGTAGGTCTTGGACACGGAAACCTTGGTGCACGTCTTCTTTCTGAAGAAACACAGTGTTTCGCATTCCTGGCAGGACACGAATCTTTCGCTGCTGCTGAAGGTGCTATCAAAATCGCTGCTAACGCTAACAAAGTTCGCAAGAACAAGCTCCGCGTTATCCTGAACGGTCTTGGAAAAGACGCTGCTCAGATCATCAGCCGTATCAACGGATTTACATACGTTCAGACTGAATTTGACTATTTCAACGGACAGGGTACAGACAAGGCTCTTAAAGTTGTAAAAGAAGTTCCATACGGAAACAACCCAGACCGCCTTATCGTTAAGTGCTACGGTGCTGACGATGTACGTGAAGGTGTTGCAATCATGTGGCACGAAGATGTTGATGTTTCTATCACTGGTAACTCTACAAACCCAACACGTTTCCAGCACCCTGTAGCTGGTACTTATAAGAAGGAACGCCTTCTTGCAGGTAAAAAATACTTCTCTGTAGCTTCTGGTGGTGGTACTGGTCGTACACTTCATCCAGATAACATGGCTGCAGGTCCAGCTTCTTACGGATTTACTGATACTCTTGGTCGTATGCACTCAGACGCTCAGTTCGCAGGTTCTTCATCAGTTCCAGCACACGTAGAAATGATGGGCTTCATGGGAATGGGTAACAACCCTATGGTCGGTTGTACAGTAGCATGTGCCGTAGCGGTTGCTGGTTCATTCTAAAATAATCTTTTGATTATAAAGTGCACTCAGTTTTTACTGGGTGCATTTTTTTTCCATAAAATTCTCTATACAAATAAAAAAATCGTGCTATATTTAAAAATATGGCTGATACGACAATTTCAACTGAAGAAAAATCAGGTTTTGAACCCCGAAATCTTGCTCAACGGAAATCTTTTTCCGAACTCCTGAATGATTTCCAAACTAAATGTGAAAGTGTACTGGTGGATTATGTAAAGGAAGGCTATCTCCGCACCTTAGCCCGGGTTATTTTGTACCTTCCTAAAGAAAAGATGGAAGAGCTTCTTTTGAGCTTTGATCAGGATACCCGGCAGAAGCTTGAGCATTTTATGGATGAGGGCGGAAAATTGGCTGAATATGCTGTTGACAAAGATCCCTGGATTCTTGAAGTTGAAAATGCCTTTTCTTCAATGGATTTTTATCCTGTTGATGAACTTACTCTTATTGAGATGCAGAGAAGAAGTGAATCCGACAAAGAAGATGAAAATGAAGAACTTTTTAATGACTTTACCGAAAAAAATCCGATTTACGGTGAATATTTACGAAAAATGCACCTGGATTTTGCCATTCTACTTTCAATTTCCGATCTGGGAATTCAAAAGCTTTTACGGGAAATCGATTCTTACGAGCTTGCTTACGCCCTTGTTAATACAAAGCCTGAAATCTTAGAAAAAATAAAATGCAATATGTCTAGTAATGCCTGGAAGATGTTAAAGGACGATATCGACGATTTGAATAGAAAACTGATTCCTAAATCAAGAATAAGCGAAGCTCGAAGCACAATCTTAACAAAGGTTCAACGGCTGAGGGATTCTGGGGAAATTAATATCAATTACGAAGATTTTTCTAAAAAAGCTGTCTGGAACGAGGTTAAGTCAGATGTGAAGACTCTGATGGATGAAAATCTTGAAGAGCCTTACACCGACAATAAATACAGATATTAAAGGAATAAGATGGGCTCCATAAATTATATTCGAAAATTTGGTACCTCTGAATTTATAAAAGCTGATAGGCCTCTTGATGCTGATTCCCTGCTTGTACTCCGAAGCTCAAGAAGGGAGGAGCCTTATCTTTTTTTCTGCCGGGAGCACAGATGTTTTGAACGGGCAGAAGTTTTAGAAGATGGAATTCTTACTGAATGCGGAAATAAGGTTTCCGGAATCCCTGTTGAATATCCCGTAAAGCCTTCTCAAAAAGCAGAAGAAATTGAAAAGATCAGGAATAAGCTTCAAGAGAAAAAGGTTCGTCTTCGGGGACGCAGAAAGCTTCCTGCGGAATTCCTTTTCAATTATTATTACGATTCTGTTTATATAGAAAATCTTGAAGAGGAAATAAATAATTTTACAGATGAAAGGGGAGTCTTTAAGGATATCGTTGCCTATTCTCTAACCGCCATTGAAAAGACCAGTTCAATTGTTGTAAGGTTTTTCCGTTTTGACCGTAAATACATGGACAGTTTTTTCTATGAATCGAAAAATCAACCGATTCTAAACCAGTACGAAATTTACTGTAGTATAGGCGGTAGTTTAAGGATTCCAAGCCGTGAAAATAAAAATAATAATGAGAGATACTGGTGGTCAGAGAGGACAAAGCGGAATGAAGATTTTGCCTTTGATGTAAAGTTTTCAGAGGAAGCGATGAAAGAGATTCATTCTGTTTTGAATGCCTATGCAGGTCGTGAAGTTACCTTGAATACAATCTTAAACGGCGAAAACCTTCTTGAGGCTCTCCACAATTTCCCTTACGAACCGAATATTCAGCTTCTTGTTGATTTTGAAGAGGCTCAAAAACAGGCTGCCCGTTTATATGAAAATCATATAGAGTACAATCTGGACCCAAATGTCTACAATATTTTTTGCGAAAGCTTTAAAATTAAAAGTTGTACTTCTTTAAGAAAAGAATTTTATAAAAATCCAATTTGTCTTTTAGTTTATTCTGTTTTTTCAAATGCTGGTTTTACTGATAAGAATATTCTTCTAAAAATTGCCTCTGAAAAACAGAATGAAAGGTTTTTGTCCCTTCCAAAAATGCCATTGCTGTTTTTCATTCAGTTTGTGCTTACTCAAAAAAATCAGGTTTCTGCATGTAACTATCTTAAAAAAATAATTTCTTCTGACTGTTATGAAAAGAAAACAACGCATACGGTTCACATGGATACTGAACTGGAAGATTTTCTTAATATGTTTATGGAATACTATAATTATATTCCGGATGCAATAAAAAAATCCATTTTGAAGGAAGGGGTTACAACCAATACCCATAATCTTCTTTCCAAGGTTTCCTGGAATGTACAGAATCAGAATGTTCCGTTCATTTATACGAAAGAGCAGCTTTTACTTGAAGATGATATCGACGGCTACACCTTTACTCTTCCTAAGGACAGTGACACTCTGTTTGATATCGGAAGTAATCTTCACAACTGCGTTGCTTCCTACCGAAGAAGTGTTTTGAGCGGGCAGTGTATCATTGTTTTTGCAAAAAAAGAGGTTGAATACAGGCTCTGCATAGAGCTCCGGGGTAACAAGGTCTGGCAAAGGCGTGCTGATTACAACACAAAGCCAGAAGGGGATGATTTAGCTGTCCTTGAAAAATGGCAGTCCGCCCACAATCTGATTGTTGAAGAATACTTGTGGTAAAAAATAGCCGTTCGTTTTACCGAACGGCTTTCTTGTTTATTGATTATTTCACTACAAAGTTTACAAGCTTGTCTTTTACAACAATGCATTTTACGATTTCGTGACCGTCTGTAAACTTCTTAACGCTTTCTTCTTTCAAGGCACTTGCTTTAAGCTCATCGTCGCTGGCACCAGGGGCTGCCTGGAATTTTCCGCGGAGTTTTCCGTTTACCATTACAACGATTGTCTTTGCATCGTCCTTTGTCCAGTCTGCGTTTACTTTTGGCCACTGAACATAAGCGATTGTGTCCTTGTTTCCAAGCTTCTGCCAGAGTTCTTCACCAAGGTGAGGAGCGTATGGAGAAAGAACTTTTACAAAGTCAGACCAGATTGCTGTTGGAATTGTATCCAGCTTACTAAGCTCGTTGATGAAAATCATCATCTGGCTTATTGCAGTGTTAAAGTTCAAGGTTGCTGTATCTTCCGTAACCTTTTTGATTGTCTGGGCGAAGGTTTTTCGTGCAGAAATAAGCTTCTCGTCATCAAGTTTACCTGTGATGTCGATGTCGGCTATCGGTTTTTCTGAAACTGCCCATACTTTTTCAAGGAAGCGGTGGATTCCGACGATTCCCTGGGTTGCCCAAGGTTTACTCATTGTAAGAGGACCCATGAACATTTCGTACATGCGCACAGAATCTGCACCGTATGCCTTGATTTCATCGTCAGGATTTACTACATTTTTGAGGGACTTACTCATTTTTGCAACAATCTGCTCAAGTTTTTCCCCTGTTGCTTTCTCGTAGTAGTTGCCATCATCCCGCTGTTCAACTTCGTCTACAGGAACCAGAGTCTTGTTCTTTCTCTGGAAAGCGAAAGAAGTGATCATTCCCTGGTTTACAAGGCGCTGGAAAGGCTCTTTTGTTGAAACTACACCGATATCGTAAAGTACCTTGTGCCAGAAGCGGGCATACAGAAGGTGAAGAACAGCGTGTTCAGCTCCACCGATGTACAAATCTACCGGCATCCAGTATTTTTCTGCCTTTTCTGAACAGAACTGTTTGTCGTTGTGCGGGTCGAGGTATCTTAAGTAGTACCAGCAGCTTCCGCCCCACTGAGGCATTGTGTTGGTTTCCCGCTTTGCAGGCTTTCCGCACTTAGGACACTTGCAGTTTACCCATGAATCGATGGCAGCAAGAGGGCTTTCGCCTGTTCCTGTCGGCTGGTAGCTTTTTACTTCTGGAAGGGTGAGTGGAAGTTCTTCTTCCGGAACTGGAACTGTTCCACAGTCAGGGCAGTGTACTAAAGGAATCGGTTCACCCCAGTAGCGCTGGCGGCTGTAAACCCAGTCACGGAGTTTGTAATTGATTGCCTTGCGGCCGATTTTCTTTTCTTCAAGGAACTCAAGCATTTTTGCGATGGCGTCAGCTTTGTTCAGGCCGTCAAGGAATTCAGAGTTTACGTGAACTCCGTCTTCTGTCCAGGCCTGTTTCTGTACGTCAACTTCGCTTTTCAATACTTCGATGATAGGGAGGTTGAATTTTTTAGCAAATTCCCAGTCCCGGGTATCGTGAGCAGGAACGGCCATGATTGCACCAGTTCCGTAAGAAATCAAAACGTAGTCTGCAATCCAGATTGGAATGAGTTTTCCGTTTACAGGGTTGATTGCATAGCTTCCTGAGAATACGCCGGTTTTGTCCTTGTTCAAATCTGTTCGTTCAAGATCAGATTTTTTTGCAGCGGCTTCAAGGTATGCTTCAACGGCTGCTTTCTGTTCAGGAGTTGTAATTTCAGGAACGATTTTGTGTTCAGGAGAAACAACCATATAAGTTGCTCCGAACAAAGTGTCGCATCTTGTTGTATAAACTGTAAGTTTTTTGTCAGTTGCCTTTCCGTCTTTATCTGCAACTGTGAAAGTAACTTCAGCACCTGTAGATTTTCCGATCCAGTTGTGCTGCATGAGCTTTACGCTTTCAGGCCAGTCAAGGCTTTCGAGGTCAGAATCAAGTCGGTCTGCGTAATCAGTGATTTTCAAAATCCACTGGCGGATTGTCTTGTGTGTTACTTCTGCACCACAGCGGTCACATTTTCCGTCCTTTACTTCTTCGTTTGCAAGACCTGTCATACAGCTTGGACACCAGTTGATTGGAGTCTGTGCTTCATATGCAAGGCCTTTTTTGTAAAGCTGAAGGAAAATCCACTGTGTCCATTTGTAGTAGTCCGGTTCACAGGTTGAAACGCAGCGGTCCCAGTCGTAAGAGAAGCCTAAAGACTTAATCTGCTGAGTAAAGTGTTCGATATTTGCATTTGTTGTTGTTTTCGGATGAGTTCCGGTCTTGATTGCGTAGTTTTCTGCAGGAAGACCGAATGCGTCGTATCCCATCGGATGAAGTACATTGTAACCGTTCATGCGGAGGTAGCGGCAGTAGATATCAGTTGCGGTGTAACCTTCAGGATGACCTACATGAAGACCTGCTGCGCTAGGATAAGGGAACATATCAAGAACGTACATGCGTTTTTCTGGCGGGAATTTTTCATCCTCAACAGCCTTGAAAGTTTTGTGTTCGTCCCAGAATTTCTGCCATTTTGGTTCAATTGACTCAAAAGGATACTTTGACATTTGTATATACTCCAAAAATATTTATTTAATGTTCTTCTGAATGAAATCTGCCTTCAAATCCTTCAGTTCTTCTGTTAAAGAAACCTTGTAGATGTGAGGGTTTAAGATTCGCTTGTAGCTTTCGTCAAGACTTGCAAGCTGTCTCTGAGTATTTTCGCGGGCAATGCGGAGCTGTTCTGCTTCCGGAAGCCGTTCGTTTACCCGTTTTCCTTCCTTAAGTTTAAGCTTTAAGAGGGGCTCAACACGGCTTGCTTTATATGTAAACTGTCTGTAATCAACCATCGGGTGATAGAAACGGTATTCTTTGCCTGCTTCAACAGTTTCGTCTTCAAGAGCAAGAATATCAGCCTGAGCCATACCGTTTTCGTCGTAAAGACGGAAAACATTTTTGATTCCAGGGTTTGTAGTTTTTGCCGGGTTGTCGCTGAACTTCATTGCCGGAATCATCTCGTCTGTGTCTTTTGAATGACGGGCTGCAAGCTTATAAACACCGGTGAAGCTTGATTCGTTTCCGCCGGTTACCATGTGGGTTCCAACGCCCCAGCTGTTGATTGGTGCACCGTTTGCAACCAGGGTAGAGATGATTTCTTCTGTAAGCTCGTTTGAAACGCTGATTTTTGCCTGAGGGAATCCTGCCTTGTCCAGTTCTTTTCGAACTTCCCTGGTAAGGTAAGAAATATCCCCTGAATCAAGACGAACGCCGAAGTTGTAGCCTTTTTCTACAAGTTCTGCGCCGGCTATGATGGCGTTTTTGATACCGCTTTTGAGGGTATCATATGTATCAATAAGGAAAACTGCGTTCTGCGGATAGATTTTTGCGTATTCGCGGAAGGCTTCAAGCTCTGAGGAGTGGCTCATAATCCATGAGTGAGCCATGGTTCCCATTGCAGGAATTCCGTAAAGCTTTGCGGCAAGTGTATTTGAAGTTCCTGCTGCTCCACCGATGAAGGCGGCACGGGTAGCGCCCATTGCTCCGTCCGGTCCCTGTGCACGGCGAAGACCGAATTCCATAATCGGTGCGCCTTTTGATGCAAGGTAAACCCGGGCAGTTTTTGTTGCAATCAAACTCTGGAAGTTTACGATGTTCAGAACCAGGCCTTCCAGAATCTGAGCTTCAATCAAATTTGCGTGGATTCGTACAAGTGGTTCCTGAGGGAAAATTACGGTACCTTCATCCATTGTGTAAAGGTCACCGGTAAAATGCCAGTCCTTAAGATATTCAAGGAAGCCTTCTTCAAAAATCTTCTGGCTTCTCAAATATTCTATGTCGTCTTCGCCAAAGCGGAAATTTGTGATTGCGTCTAAAAGCGGTTCGTTTCCTGCAAGAACAGAAAAGCCGCCGTTAAAAGGGTTTCGTCGGAAAAACATGTCAAACACAACGGTTTGATTCATGTTTTCCTTCCAGTATCCCTGAGCCATTGTAAGCTCGTAAAAATCGGTGAACAATGCATTGCTGGCATAATTGCTTGAATTCGTCATAAAAACCTCATAATTTTCTATAATATTGGATTTCTTCGAGTCTGGGCCAAGCATCTTGTCCACAGCCTGCATGTCCATTTTTTTATAATTAACCTTAATTTCGAGTTTTATAAAATCTACTTCAAAATTGGCTACCGGTCGCGCCCTGCGGGTCAAAACCGCGCGCTAGCGCGCTAAACGCTATTTGTGGCAAAGGAACTCATAAAATGCCGCTATCGCGGCAGCCACAAACAGAGTTTTTTTGCCCGCCTGTCGCTACCCTCCCGCCAATTTTGTACTATAGTTGCAAACTCGAACCTAAGTCTATGTTAAAATTCTACTTCCAGATTTTTTCTCTGTTGAAAGTCTGGGTTCTTTCTGGGCCTACAGATACGATTCCAACCTTTGTTCCGGTGTAGTCTTCAATAAAGTCTACATAAGCTTTTGCCTGCTTTGGAAGCTGGCTGTATTTTGAAAGCTCTTTGATTGAAGATTTCCAGCCCTTGAATTTCTGAAGAACCGGTTTTGCCTTGTTCAAAGCAGGAATGCTTGCAGGGAAGTCAGTTACGATTTCTCCGTCGATGTCGTAGGCGATACATGCTTCGATTTCGTCCATTTCGTCGTAAACATCAAGGTGTGTAAGAACAAGTGAATCGATTGAGTTTACGTGGCATGCGTAGCGGAGGGCTACAAGGTCAAGGTAACCGCAGCGGCGAGCGCGTCCTGTTGTTACACCAAACTCGTTACCGGTGTTTCTTACGTAGTCGCAGAGTTCGCCTTCGCTTTCAGCATTGAATTCTGTTGGCATTGGACCGTTTCCAACGCGGGTTTCGTATGCTTTGAATACGCCGTAGATTTTGTCCAGAGCCTTTGGTCCGATTCCAGAACCGCTGGCAGCTCCGTAACTTCCGGAAGCACCTGAAGAAACATATGGGTATGTACCGGAATCGATGTCCAGCATTGCACCCTGAGCACCTTCAAAAAGAACGTTTTCTTTTCGGATTTCGTACATCTTTGCAGCAATATCAACTCTCATGCTGATAAGCTTGTCTTTATACTGTTCAAGGAACTTCTTGTCTTCGTCTTCAAGATCGTTCCATTTTTCTTCCCAGTCAAGGTCAGCAAGACGGATACCGTCTCTTTCTGATTTCTGTGAATAAGTTGTTCCGATTCCGCGTCCAGTTGTTCCGATTGGGCGTTTGCGGGCTGCGTCGCGTTTTTTATCAAGCTCTCTGTATCCAGGAAGAGTGATGTGTGCGCGGTCAGAGATGAAAACGCGTCCTTCCCAGTTGATTCCGCTGTCGCTGAGCATTTTGAGCTCATTAAAAAGTGCTTCAGGATCGATTACCATTCCTGAGCCTAAGAAAACAGTTTTGTTTGGATAGAGAATTCCTGATGGTACCTGATGAAGGGCATATTTTTTGCCATCAACTACAATTGTGTGTCCAGCGTTTGCACCACCGGCAAAGCGGCATACGTATTTTGCATCCTGAGCAAGGTAGTCAACAATTTTACCTTTACCTTCATCGCCCCACTGGGCACCCATAACAACTACATTCATTGTATTTTTCCTTCCTGAAAAATTTGATTTTACCTTATGAATATACCACATTCGAAAAAATCATTCAACGAGGGGTATAAAAAAACGGAAAGTATAAAAAAAAGCTGCCCGGTTTTCCGGACAGCCCCTCTATAATTCATTTGTGTAAAGAACGTTTCTGAAGTCTTTTAACGAATTACAAAGCTTTCAAAGTTCTTTCGATTCTTTCAAGGGATTTTTCTTCACCAAGAACAAGAATTGAACCGATTAACGGAGGAGAAACACGGCTTCCTGTAACTGCCATACGGATTGGCATCATGAAGTCGCCAAGCTTGATTCCCAGCTTTTCTGCCTTTTCTTTTGCAAGGTTTTCAGCACCTTCGTGGTCAAGACCAAAAATCTGGTGAACATAGTCCTTGGCTTCTTCCAGAACTTCCTTGGTTTTTGCAAGGTCGATTTTCTTTGGAATAATCTGTTCAGCCGGCGGAACGGCAGGTTCTGTAAACATAAAGTGTACCATTTCTGCTGCTTCCGTAAGGAACTTCAAGCGCTCCTGAATCAACGGCATGAGCCCCATGAGTGTTTTTTCAACATCTTCTGTGCTCATGTTCATGCTCTTATCAACACAGTATGGCCGGCCGTCTTCACCCAGGGCTACACCAGAGAATTCCGGGCCTACATTCGGCTTTGGCTGTGGATTTTCCGGGTTGATTTCAAGAGTTGCGTCTCCTGTTCCGGTAATAAACGGAAGTGTCCACTTGTAGAGTTCTTCTGTTGAAAGCTGGCGGATGTAGTTTGCGTTAAAGTATTCAAGCTTCTTGTAGTCAAATACGGCCGGAGCCTTGTTCAAATGTTCAAGCTTAAATGCCTTTGCAAGTTCTTCCATAGTATAGAACTCTTTTCCTTCTTCGTAAGAACAGCCCAGCATTGCAACATAGTTTACGATTGCCTGCGGGAGGTAACCGCGGGCACGGAATTCGTTTAGTGAAGTTGAACCGTGGCGCTTAGAAAGTTTCTTTCCGTCAGAACCGTTTACCATCGGAAGATGGCAGAATTCCGGGTGCTCCCAGCCGAATGCGCGGTACATCTGAACGTGGAGCGGGGTAGAAGGAATCCACTCCTGAGCGCGCATAACATGGCTGATTTTCATAAAGTGGTCGTCAACAATGTTTGCAAGGTGATAAGTCGGGAAGCCGTCTGATTTCAGGAGAACCGGATCCGGAGAGATGTCTTCGTTTTTCCATACGATGTCCCCAAGAAGGTGATCAGAGAATTTTGTTTCTCCATCCATCGGAACCTTAAGGCGAATTACATAAGGCTTTCCTGCATCAAGATTTGCCTTTACTTCTTCCGGAGTTAAATGGCGGCAGTTTCTGTCGTAGCCTGGAGCCATCTTGTTTTCAGTCTGAATCTTGCGGATTCGGTCAAGGCGCTCTGAGTCACAGAAGCAGTAGTATGCTTCGCCTTTTTCAACAAGCTCGTATGCATATTTTTTGTAGAGTTCAAAACGTTCGCTCTGAACGTACGGGCCGTATTCGCCGCCCTTTGAACCGCCTTCGTCCCAGTCAATTCCGAGCCAGGCCATTGTGTCATAAAGGTTCTGAACATATTTTTCGTCATAGCGGGTGCGGTCTGTGTCTTCAAGGCGCAGAATGAATTTTCCGTTCTGACTGCGGGCAAAAAGATAATTAAAAAGTGCAGTGCGCACACCACCGATATGCTGCATTCCCGTTGGTGACGGCGCATATCGAACACGAACTTCGTTGTTTGCCATAATAAATCCTCTATATGTGAAAATTTTGTGCTAGAAATAAAAGTTTAAAAATTATAATGAAAAGAGAAAAAAGAAACAATGAGGGGAAGGCTGAACTTATCACGGCTTCCTCATTATAACTGGATTAAATAAAAAAAATCCCGCTAACTTCCATATAGAAAAATTGGCGGGATTTGTAAAAAAAGGAAAGCTTTCTATTCAACCTTAAAGGCTGAGATTTCTTCGCTTACCTTTGAAATACTTACGGTATTCTCTTCGGTAACTTCGTTTACGCTTCTCATTGTTTCAGAAAGGTTTTCAACGCCGGAATTAATCTGAATCATTGAAGAGTTAATCTGTTCCGTGATGTTCTTAACCTGTTCCATCTGAGTAAGAATCTCTTTTGAACCCTGTTCGATTGACTGAGAACTGTTTTTTACGTCTCCCGTAATCAGGTTGATGGAGCGCATAGCCTGAAGTACCTGGTCACTTCCTGATTTCTGTTCATCCATTGCGTTTTTGATAACGCTTTCCTGTTCAGATACAGTCTGTGTATGTTCAAAAATTGTGTCGAATGAAGACTGGAGCTCAGCAGAGTCGCTGGTCATCTGAGTGATTACGCCGCGGAACTCTTCAAGAATTTCACCGATTTTCTTACCCTGTGCATTTGAGTCTTCTGCCAGCTTTCGGATTTCGTCTGCAACAACGGCAAATCCCTTTCCGCTTTCACCGGCATGAGCCGCTTCGATGGCTGCGTTCATAGCAAGGAGGTTTGTCTGTTCCGCAATATTCTGAATGATTGAGCTGGTCTCAATAAGAACTTCTGAGTCACGGGCAATTTTGTTTGCCATTTCAACAGTTTTGTCGATGATTTCCTTACCCTGTTCAGCAGAATCTGAAAGAAGGCGTACATTGTTCTGGTTCTTTTCAAGGATGCTTGTAACGCTGGCAATGTTTGCTACCATCTGTTCAACAGCAGAAGAAGACTGGCTTACGCTTTCTGCCTGGTGGATGATACTTTCGTTCAAGTCACCGATGTTAGAAGCAATTCTGTTGATTGTATTGTTTGCTTCCTGTACAGAAGAGTTCTGGTTCTGAACATCGCCCTTAATCTGCTGAATGTTGGAGCTGATTCCGGAAATCTGATTTGAAGAATCTTCTATACTTTGTACAAGGTTTTCACTGGTGTTCTTCATGTTCTGGCTTTCCGTGATAACTGATTTAAGGGAAGCGGCAAGTTTTTCAAGAGTCAGGTTAAAGTACTGTGCCATGGTTCCGATTTCATCGTTTGAATCCTCTGGAATTCGTACGGTAAGGTCTCCGTCTCCTTCAGAGATGTTCTTTAAGATTTCGATAAGCTTTAAGAGAGGATTTGCAATGCTTTTTCCCATGAGAATTGAAATCAATACGGAAATTACCATTCCTGAAACTACGGCGATAATAAGAAGGTGCAATACAGCGTTTGTACTTGCGTTCATTACCTTTGTAGAAATAATCATTGCATAGTCTAAGATACAGTAGTCGTTCTGACTTGGAAGAATTCGTACCTCTGCCATTCTGCCGTCAAGTACCCGTTCTCTTGAAACGCCGTAGGCTCCGGCAAAGAAGTTCTGAAGGGAAGGAATGTTGAAGGTTGAACAGTGCTTGTAGGCTACAACAGGATCGTACGGGTCAAGAACAACATTTGCGTTTGCATCCATTACGATTAAGGTTACATCACCCATGGTTGTTTCATCACCCAGCAGAACGATAAAGGCTTCCGGATCAATTTCGATTGCGGCAATACCGTTTCCATTTGGAAGGGTAACTGCAGCGGCCATTACCGGTTCTCCCTCAAGATTTTCATAGAGGGCAGAGAAGTAAGGAATACCTTCCTGATTCAGGGCTGCATCCCACCATTCAGCGTCCTTTGCAAAATCTGTTGTCATTGAATCATCAGGATAGGAAAGGCAGGTATCATCATCGAATATGATGGAAGCTGATTTTATGAACCGGTTTGATTCCGTAACCATTTTTGCAGTTGTATATAGAACATCTTCAGAATCAACATCCTCGGTTTCGTTTGAAAGCATCAGAACAGAGTTGTTCATTCCTTCAAGGAAAGCTGAAATAGTCGAATCCGTAAGTCTCATTACTGTAGAAAGTTTTTCTGTGAATGTGTCGTCATTCAAAGGTTTGATGCGCATGAAAATTGTTGCTCCCAGCGCAAGCAAAAGCAAGGTAGTTTCAATCATAACTCCAGAAACAATTTTTGTGTAGATTGACCCTTTTTTTCTGTCAGACATAATAGACTCCTCTTCTCATATTTAAATCAAAAATTTTAACTTGCTACTATTTTACAATATTTTGTTTATAAAAAAAAGAAAAAAATACAAAAAAAATGTTACTTTAATAAAGATTTATTATTTTTTAATTGTATAATTCTAAGTATGTGCTATAATGCACATTAGCTAATTTTTGAATTATCTCTAGGAGGATTACACATGAAAAAAATCTTGATAGCTTTCGCTGGACTTATGGTTTTGGGTTCAGCAATGTTTGCACAGTCAGTTGAAGAGATTATGAAAAAGTCTACCAGACTGCCTTGTCCAGATTATTCTATAGGAACTCTTACTCTTGATTTGCTGGATAAATCAGGAAACGTAACAGAGCACCGCGTTATCAACCAGATTGGTGATGAAAAAGAAAGTCTTCGTCACGTTGTATTTGATTTCCGTTCACCGGCTTCTGTAAAGGATACCCGTATTCTTCAGGCTGAAAAATTAGGACGCGAAGATGAAAAATGGATTTACCTTCCATCCCTTAAGACAACTCGTCGTATTGCAAATGCTGAACGTTCAAAATCCTTCGTAGGTTCTGAATTTACATACAACGATATGACAATCCGTAAGTTCGAAGATGACACTTTTGAAATGCTTGAAGAAAACGTAACAATGAATGTTGGCGGAAAGCAGGAAAAACTCTGGAAGGTTAAGGCTACTCCAGTTCAGAACAAGAACGTTGAATTTGCTTACATTATCAAATACATCGACAAAGTATCATATCTTCCACTTGTTGAAGAATACTATGACAAAACAGGAAAGATGATTAAGCTCAGAACTATTACAAAGCATGAAATTGTAAAGGGTGAAACAGGAAAAGAATACTGGCTTCGCCGCGAAACAATCATGGAAAACAAGGTAACAGGCCGCGGAACTCGTGTTGCTGTAGAAAAGATGACTTTCGACAAACCAGTTTCTGACCGCTACTTTACACAGAACTGGCTTAACACTGGTAAATAACCTTTTCGTTTAATGGTTGATGGCTGCCAAAAGTTTTCTGGCAGCCATTTCGTTTTTTCTTCTATATATTCACTTCATTTTTAATTTCAAATAAAAAAGTTTCAACTTGATTTTTTCGAATATTTTAGTATATTCAATATAAAGGAGTATTTTTTATGAAGCTTTCAAAAAAATTGATTCTTTCTGCATGTGCATTCGGCCTTGCCTTTGCTTCTTTTGCAGATGATTTTGATGACTTTGGCGATTTTGGTGATTCAGGGAGCTACGGAGAATCAGAAGAGCCAAAAGTAGAACTTGGCGGTCTTGTTGAAATGAATGCCCGCGCTTATGTTGACCACAAAGCAGGGGAGCGTGACGAGAAAGCTAATCTTGAATGGGACGATGTCGGCGGACGAACAGTTGCCGTTTTCCCTACAGGCAGAGTAAATATCGGTTTTTCTAACACCTTCTCGGATGTAGAAATAAAACTTAAGCTTGATAAATTCAGCCTTCAGGAAGGTTACTATCAGGACATTCTTGATGAATTTACAGCCCGCGCTTACATCGGAAACTTCCAGTTTGAAGCCGGAAAAATGCGCGTAGTTTGGGGAAAGGGAGACAAACTCCACGTTCTCGACAACTTCAACGCAAACGACTACACAGACTACATCATTCCTGACTACATCGACCGCCGTATTGCAGAACCAATGTTCCGCGCAGTATACAGCACAAACAACAACATCAAGTTTGAAGGTGTATATACACCGTTCATGACTGCTGACCGCCTTGCTTCAAACGGCATGTGGGTTCCAAAGCAGAGCAGAAACTTGACTGCACAGGTAGAACAGGTTGTTATGGCAAAACTTGCAACTGCAATCAGCAATAAGGATACTGTGAAGGCTAATGCGGAGATTACGGCTGCTTTGAAGGCTTCAAAAGCCTCCGCTCCACTTATCGTTCTTGAAGGCATCAATATTGATGCACAGGCTGCCGCTGCTGCTTTACAGACATGTCAGAAAAATGTGACAGATTTATCAAATCTTCAGGCTTATGCAACTGCAAATTCTTTACCTGTTTGGGCTGTATATAACTCGCAGACAGGAGGAAATTTAACTTCTGATGCAGAATTTTCAGCTTTGGTAACTAAAGCTAATGCTGCATTACTTTCTGCAACTGTAGCTGATTCGACAGCATCAAATGAACTTGCTCAAGCCTTGGCTTCTTACGGTTACGCTTCAATGGAGGATGCTAGAAAAGGTTTTGAACAGAAAGCTGCAGATGCAGCTATGGCTTCTATGTTGGCAAGTAAAGAAGAGATTACACTTGCAGAAACTGCTTACACTCTTGCTTTGAACAATGCTTCTAGCTTCTCAAACGATCCTGATTCAATCTATCCTGATTTGTACCAGCTTAAGTACGGTCAGTTCGGTTTCCGCACAACATTTACACTTGGTTCAGTTGACTTAGGCTTGAGCTACTACAATGGTCGCAACAAGCAGCCTTCTGTAGATGCAAGAAAAGTTGCACCTTATCTTGATAAGGTTCTTGCCGGTGAAAAAATCACTGACGACGACCGCTTTGTTGCATACGACAGACTTCAGGTATTCGGATTTGAAGCTGCTGCAGTTCTCTTTGGCCGCTTGAACAGCCGTCTTGAATTTGCTTACAACATGACAGAAGACTTTGCCGGTGATGATCCTGCAATTCACAACAACAGCCTGGGATGGGTTGCCGGTTTTGACCTTGACCTTCCAATCCACAACATCAACTTTAACGTTCAGACAAACGGTAAATACATTCTTAAGGGTGGCGAAATCAACGACAGCATGTATAAGTCAATCGATGTTGATGCAGATCCAAACGACTGCTACACAAACAACAAACTCGTTGTTGATATCACAGACAGCTGGAGTCACGAAAAAATCAAGCTTGACCTCAAGGGAATCTGGGGAATCGAGCGCGGTGACCTTCTTGTAATGCCAACTATGACATTCATGCTCAAGGACGACTTTGCTTTGAACCTCAGCGGACTTTTGATTCTCTGCCAGGACAGCGAAAGCGAGTTTGACGGCTGGCAGCACAACAGCTTTGCTCAGATTGGTGTAAAATACCAGTTCTAAGTTCTGCTGAATACTGTTAGAAAGAGCGGTGGTCACTTTGAAGACTACCGCTTTTTTTTTACCCGCAGTCCACAATGAGACCGGTAGCCAATTTTAATTAACCTTAATTTCGAGTTTGCATTATCAATACAAAATTGGCTGGTGGTCACGAGCTCGTGGTTGCAAAACCGTGCGCTAGCGCACTATGCGCTGTTTGTGGCAGAGTAATTATATAACACGCCGCCTTACGGCGGCAGCCACAAACAGAGCATTTTTGCCCCACGATTCGTTTCCCTCTTGCCAATTTTAATTATATTCTTTACAAAGATGAATTAAGTCTTTGTCTTTTTAATCCAAAAAAATATTTTTTAAATCCTGCTTATTTATTTAACCTGCTTCCAGTCTTCCACTTCCATTGTTTTTGACCAGAAGGAGACTTCTTCCGTAATCTTTCCATTAATGTTCAGGTATTTTCCGTCGTGTTTTTTGATTTGGTTCAGGAGCTGTTTGCTTCCTGTGAGGGTGTATGTGATTTTATTTCTTGAAAGCGGGTTTTCTTCAAATATGACATTACCGTCTTCTGTTACAGTTACCAGTCCGGTAATAAAGCCGTCGTTGTTTGCTGAAATTTTATTTTTGCTAGTGCAGCAGGAAACGCCCATAAAAGAAAGAAGTGTGAGTAAAAGAATAAAAGTTTTTTTCATGTTGAACCTCTGATTCAGATTTTTTTTAGTGGCGGCCACTAGTTAAAATCCGCCGGGAAAACTGTTTTTAAAAGCTCGAACCAGCTTGTATCATCCTTGAAAGCAAAACCGTTTGTTTTATAGGAGTTTCGTAATTTTATGTCTGAATACCCGCAGGAAGCGCCGCAGATTGTAAGGCCAAAATAATTGTATTTTTTGTTGTAGGCAGGGTAGAGGCCGTCAATGGGATGGTCGTAAATACCGTAGTCGATTGACCAGGAGTCAATTACACTTTCATAAAGAGCCTGAAGGGTATCTTTTGTAAGAAGTGCAAATTCCGTATCTTCAGTTGCAAGGGAAAGTTCGTAAAGGGCCTGAAAGAGAATGCCTGTGTCAAACATGTAGTTGTATATTTCTTTTGTGTATATGTTTGCCTTGTGGTACAGCCTGTATGGGGTGCAATAGCATTTTTCTTTCTGGTAGGCGTCAGAATAGTAATCGTAATTTGATTTAAGAAGACCATAATAGTTGTCGGTAAAAATATCCAGCCAGGAAAGTTCAGGTTCCTGGGAATAAAGAGTAATTTTGTTTCCGTTTTCGTCTTCTGTGTACTCAGCCTGTGGTAAAATCTTTACATCTTTTGTCTGTAAAATGTAATCTGCCGTTCTGCTGATTTTTTTTGCGGTTTCTTCAACCTTTGAAAGGTCTGTGAAGGTAAGGGTTCCGATTTCTCTTCCGTCTTTGTATTTTCCTGTGTAACAGTCATTTGTAAAAATTTTGACGAACCGTTTACCAAGTTCAAGAAGGTTTACATTTTTTGAAAAGCATTTGATAAAATCGGTGTACTCATAGCCCGGTCCCGGCTGTTTGTCTCCGCTTGCAAGGAGGGTTTTTGCGTAATGACGGTATTCGTAGGCATCTTCAATACTTCCTCCGTAGCAGACATCTAAAATTATCATGTCGATTTTATGGTTTTCGCTGTAGCCCGCATTTTTTAAGGCCAGGGCTGTTTCATCTGAATACAGTAAGTCTGAGTTTGAAGGGGCGTCCGTGTCATCGTTACACATTGAGCGAGAAATGTCATAAAGGGAAGCAGAAGCGGAGGCAGAGACGAAGGCGTTTGAGCCGGAAGGTCCCAGGCCGTGGTCTCCAACCACAAGAATCAGGTGGTCGTAGGTGTAATTTGACTGGATGTATTTTAAGAAATCTGTCAGGGTTTTACCGTCTGCCATGTTCAGTTCTACATATTCTTTTTTTGTTGAGGCATTAATTTTCTTCTGGGAATTCATAAATTCAGCATCCCAGGTCATGTCCTTTAGATAGAGGGGAGATATTTCATATTCTGAAGGTACAGGGAGGTCTTCGTCACCTTCTTCCGTTGAATCAGAGTTTGTTTCTTCTACATAGCGGTTAATTTCATAAAGATGGGTATATTGCTGGTTGGTGTAAGCTTTTGTGGTTTGATTGTAGTAAGAAGATTTACCGTCATGCAGCGCTACTGCCTGAACCTCTGCATAGCCTTTCTTTGTGCTTTCATCCTCGTTCCGGATTTCAGAAAGTCCTTCTGCAACCATTTTCATGTTCTTGTACAGATAGGAGTTCAAGTTGTTGTCCCCTGCAAGGTACATGGCAATCATCCATTTTCCGCCGCCGGTGGAAGAAATTTCCGTGTAGTCGGGGGCTGAAAAATCCAGGTCAAGGGTTCTGGAGCTTTTGTTTTTGTTCTCATCTGCAGGAGGCGTTGTCGATGCAGTTTCTAATTCACAGGAAAAAAACAGCGAAAACAGAGACAGCATTGAAGCAAAGGTGAGAAAATGTTTTTTATTATAGAAAACTCTTTTTTTCATGCTGTTATTTAGTTCCTTTCTTCCGGCTGCTGATTTTACATATTATATTTGTTTATTGTTCTTTAATAAGGGCTTTTAAAAGTGCCGAAAGTCCTTCTTCCAGGTCCCGCCAGGTGTCGTCAAAGTTGTGGGTGTACCAGGGATCTGCAATGTCCCGGTCTTTTCCGGCGTAGGTTAGAAGCAGCTTCACCTTTGAATCCGGGTCGTTTTCCCAGAATTTCTGCATGCGGTAAAGGTTGCTTATGTCCATTCCGATCAGGAGGTCAAAGTTTTTGTAGTCGTCCTTTGTAATCTGGCGGGCTTCCCGGCTGGAAAAAGGAATGCCCTTTCTGGTAAGCATTTCTCTTGCCCCGTAATGCATGTCGTTTCCGATTTCTTCCCGGCTTACGGCTGCAGATTCAATATAAAAATCTTCTGAAAGTCCTGCGTCCGCTACCAGTTTTTTCATCATGAACTCTGCCATAGGGGAGCGGCAGATGTTTCCGTGGCATACAAAAAGTATTTTTTTCATTACTGTTCATCCTTAAAAATATTTTCAAGCTGTTCCTTAAAATCCTCAGTATCTTTTTTGAAGGTTGTAAGGAAGGAGTTGTCTTCCAGAGTTCCGATAACTGCGTTCATTTCTTCCTCGGACTCGTACATCATCTTTCTGAAGTAGTCCGTGTAGTCTTTTTCCCGGGAAGTAAAGGTTGCCTTGTACAGCTCGTCGGCGATTGAAAATGCATCGTCCTTCATATTCTGAATCTGATCCCTGCTGAAGTTTTCAAAATCGGTCATGTACATTCGTTCGATGATGAAAACTGCATAGCGCGCTTTGTAAGCTGCATAGGATTTCTGGCATTCTGTGTAAAATGCGTGAACTTCGTCCCAGTTTTTGATTTTTCCGTCCTTTATGAGGTTTCTGAGTTCCGTAATTTTCTCTTCCGGAAGCACCTGTCCGCCGGCATTCAGCCATTTTGTATAGAGCGGTATTTTTTTCAGCGAGTTTTTGATGAAGTCCGGGGTGATTTTTGCTGCTGCCTCTCCATTCAAGGCACCGCAGTCCGTTGAAGAGACATATTCAAGAAGGCTCTTTACGGCAAAATATTTTATCATCTTGCGGTAGGTTTTGTAGGCCTTCCCCGGTTTGTAAATTATTGCCCCGTATTTTTTCTGGCAAATCGGGTCGTGAAGGGTAAAGTCTGTTTCGTACTTTTTGTGAAGGAAATCCTTCGCGGCTAAAATCTTTTCCTTGTGGTCTTTTGCTTTTTTGAAGGCATCGTTGTCCAGTTCTTCAAGCCGTTCTGCCGTCAGGGTTATCAGGCGGTCAACGGCATTTATCATGTCCTGAACTGTATCCGGTGCCAGAGGTTCCGTTTCAATGTGCTGAATAATAGTTTTTCTCTTGTCCCGGGCCTTGAATTTATAACCGTTTCTTGCCATGGCAAACATGTCGTACATAAAATACCAGGCAGGAATAATCTGAACTTCGCCCTCCGGTTTTTCAGATGGCAGAAGAAGGCAGAAAGGGTAGAGAATGTTCAGTTCGTGCTGGTAGCTTCCCTTGCTTGCAAGAACAAAGGATGAGAACCGGCTTGAGTGCTTAAAATCGCTGCAGAGTCCCGGCCAGAAGCCACGGCCTGCAAAAATCTCTCCGTCCGGACTTCGGGAATTGTGGTTACTACCGATTGTGGCACCTGCGGCAATATTCGACTGCCCCTGAATTGTTGTTGCAATCAGGAAGGAGGAGTTATGATGCTGCTCGTGGAAGGGATAAATCAGGTTGTTCAAAAGCTCGCAGCAGGAAACGGTGGAATTGTCTCCCAGTACAGAGTTTAAAAGCCGGGCACCGTATTTCAGCTGGCAGTTTCTGCCGATTACAAAGCGAACCGCAACCGCCTGATAGAAAACCCGGCTTCCTTCTGCCATGATGCCGTTTACCATTTCAACCCCTTCTCCAATCTGACTTTCTTCGTCAGGGTTAGAAAGAATTGTAACATTTTTAAGCTTGAAGGCGCCCTTGATGTAGCAGGCGCTTCCGATTTTTGCGTCTTTTATGATGGTTGTGTTTTTGATTACCGCATCGTCCCCTACGGTTCCGTAGGTTTTGTCGTCACCGTAAAAGTCCGTCTGGGTAAAGGCTTTCAGTTTTTCAAGAAGGGCTTTGTCGCCACGGTATTTTTCCCAGATATAGGCGTCTGCCGGAATCAGGGTTTCAAAAGGTAAAATGCTTCGGCCTTCATTTTCGTTTCCGACTGCTATCTGTATGCGGACTTTTTCTTCTTCGCCTTTTTTAATTATTCCGTTTCCGAATTTTGAGTGGGTGGTACAGCTCATTTCCTGAACATTAAAAAGAATTACCCGGTCGCCAAGGCGGTAGTTGTCAAGATAAGCTGTGTTTACGATTGCGTTGTCGTTTCCGGTTACTGTATTTCTTAGCCGTGAACCAAAAATGGATGCATTCAGTTCAAGGTCGTGGAATTTAAGCTTTGCAGGCCACAGGCGTCCTAAAATGATAAAGCCTGAAAACTGGCTGCTCTTTATCAAAGTGGGGTCAAAGCCCATGTCTGAGTCATCAACGTAAAAGTTTTCCCAGGTACCGTCCGTGTTGGTATTTAAATTATCTTCAAGGACAGAAATTTCTGCGGGAGTAAGATGTCTCTTTCCCTTCAGAAGTTCTTCCGGGATAGAAAGCTTTTTGTCGTTTATATTTACAAAAGTTAATGAAGGCATTGTTTAATTTTACTATATTATGGAAAGTATTTAAAGGGTGCTTTTCTCTCTTTCTTCTATACTATATTTTCATTCTTAGCAAAAAACGCTAAAATGGTTCCGTTATGAAAAAATATCTTTCGCAGCTTTTACCTGCCGTTCAGCATGAAATTTTTGCACTGGACGGAAAATCTGTTATTTCGGATAAAGAGGTTTCTAATGTTCCGGTAACATCCCTTTGCTTTGATTCAAGAAAGGTTACCCGGGGAAGTCTTTTTTTTGCATGGCCGGGGGTTCATTCCGACGGTAATGTTTACATTAAAAGTGCGATTGAAAATGGCGCCACTGCAATTGTCTATCAGGGGGAGCTTTCTCCTTCTCAGAAAGAGGAGTGCGCAAAGGCTGTCATAAAACGACAGCTTGAAATTGAAACTGAGACGGGTCTCGATACCGTTACTTCGACTTCCCAGGACGAAGCCTTCAGTTTAAAAAAGCTTTTAGTTCCGGTTTTTATTAAGGTTTCGGATTCACGGCGTGCCATGGCTCCCATTGCTTCTGCTTTCTACGATAATCCTTCAAGCCGGATGGTGGTTATCGGCGTTACCGGTACGGAAGGAAAATCCAGTACAGTTTCCTTTATCTGGCAGCTTTTAAAACAGTGCGGTCAGAAGGCAGGCTTTATTTCCACAGTTGAATATTCCTACGGAGAAGAAGCCCTTCCAAATCCGGAACATCAGACAACTCCGGAATCTCCGCTTATTCAGATGCATCTTGCAAATATGCTTGAAAACGGCTGTAAATATGCAGTAGTTGAGTCTTCAAGTCACGGACTTTCCGCAAAACTGAACCGTTTAGGCTGCGTTCAGTTCGATACTGCGGTTTTTATGAATGTTACCCTTGAACACCTGGAATTTCACAAGAATTTTGAAACCTACAGGAACGATAAGGCAAACCTTTTCAGAATGCTGGATTCCCACGACCACATCAAGGTTATTGCCGGGGAAAAGGTTCGCGTTCCTTCCATAGGAATTGTAAATCTTGAAGACGAAAGCGCTGAGTTCTTTATAAATGCCACAAAAAAACATGTTTACGGCTTTACCACAAACGGAGAGGCAGGAAAACTTGCTTCAGAAAAAGGTGAAAATGCCGTTTCCCTTCCAAAAATCCCGGAAAACCTGCGCTATATGACGGGAAAAAATATTGCGAGTGCCCGCTACGGCCTTGAGTTTACAGTGGACGCTGACGGCGAAAGTGCTCTTTATCCGGACAATTTTGATCCGGTTCTTCCAAGAAAGCATGTTTCCTTCAGCGTAAAGTCACCTTTCCCGGGAGCTTTTAATGCCTACAACCTTATGGCAGCCATTACCGCTGTTTCCAGCGTAACTTCCCTTTCTTTTGAAGAGGTGGCTTCAAAGGTTTCTCTTCTTAAACCTGTAAAGGGACGCATGACCCTTATTGAAAAAGGGCAGCCTTTCGAGCTCATCGTTGACTATGCCCATACTCCAAGCTCCTTTGAAACAATTTTCCCGCCATTAAGAAAACGCTGCAACGGAAGAATGTTCTGTCTTTTTGGAAGCGGCGGGGAGCGGGATTTAACAAAGCGTCCTCTTCAGGGAGCCATTGCAGCCCGCTACTGCGATGTGGTTTTCCTGAGCGATGAAGACCCTCGCGGAGAAGATCCGGAAACTCTTTTGCGTGATATTGCAAAGGGCGCTTTTGAGGAAGGAAAGAAAGAGGGGGAGAACCTTTTTATTGTTCCGGACAGAAAAAAAGCAATTCGTGAAGTTTTCAAGATGGCAGGGAAGGGAGATATTGTTCTTCTTCTTGGAAAGAGCCACGAAAATTCAATTATTTATAAAGACTATGTAATGCCTTACGACGAAATTTCAGAAGCGGAAAAAGCCCTTTCTGAAATGGGGTATAAGGCGTAAGGTTTCGATATATAGGAAGCGGAAAAGCCGTTTTTCTTAAGGAGTAAAGTATGAAAGTAACAGTAATATACGGAGGCCGCTCAGGTGAGCATGAAATCAGCCTTATCAGTGCGGCTGCAATTGTGCGCGGAATTGCACTTGAGAATGAAGTAACACTAATCGGTATCACCAAGGAAGGCCGCTGGTATCTTCAGCCGGAAAGCGAGCTGGAACGCATAAAAAGCGACAAGACTGCGGCCTTCAAGATTTTTGAAGATGAAAAGAACGAGGTTTTTGTTCGTCCTGCAGCCGGAAAAAAGGCTTTTTCGACAAAAGATGCCCAGATTGAAACGGATGTAGTTTTCCCGGCTCTTCACGGAACCTATGGCGAAGACGGTACAATTCAGGGGCTTCTTGAAATGGCTGAAATTCCATATGTAGGCTGTACAACCCTTGCAAGTTCCCTCACTATGGATAAGGAAAAAACAAAGGTTGTGGTAAAGGACGCAGGTGTTCCTGTAGTTCCATACATCTGCATCAAGCGGAGCGAACTGAACGACTCTGCCATGTATGACGAGATTTTCCAGAGGGCAATCGATGAACTTGGCTTCCCGCTTTTTGTTAAGCCATGCTGTGCCGGTTCTTCAAACGGAGCTTCCCGTGCAAACAATAAAAAAGAACTTTCATACTCCCTGATGGAAGCCTTCAGCTGGGACGACAAGGTAATGATTGAAAAGGCCGTTAATGCCCGTGAAATCGAATGTTCCGTAACAGGAAACAGCGTTACCTTCTCCCCTGAAAACGATTTCGAAGCCGTAACGGCTTATATTCCGGGAGAAATCTGCCCGACCCACACCTTCTACGATTTTGACGCAAAATACAACGACCCTGAGGGGGCAAAGCTTAAAATTCCTGCTGACCTTTCAGAGGATTTGTTAGAAACCATCCGTTCTTTTGCCGTAAAAGTATACAGTTCGCTGGATGCAGCAGGCCTTTCCCGTGTTGATTTCTTTATCGACAGGGACGACGGAAACATCTATTTCAATGAAATTAACACAATGCCGGGCTTTACACCAATTTCAATGTTCCCGAAAATGTGTGATGTTGCGGGGCTCCCATTTGACAAGCTGGTTCTCCTTCTCTTAGAGGAAGCCGTAGAACGCTTTAATGCAAAGGAAAGACTCCAGACTTCAAGATAAAGCTTGCTGGCTTTTGCCGGTGCAGGAACGGCTAGAGGCGGCCTGTGACCGGTTTTTGGCGGAGTGTATCAGGCGCTGAACAGGCGTACATTGCAATTAAGGAAAGATTATGCATGAGTATTCAAGAACATGTGCTTTTAAAAGCATAGAAGATATCAGGGGAAAGCGTGTTACCATTATGGGCCTTGGCCTGAACGGAGGCGGAGAAGCATCTGCCCGTTTTTTTGCAGAGAAGGGGGCCATTGTAACCGTAACCGACATGAAAACTCATGAGGATCTTCTTCCTTCAATAGAGCGCCTTAAGGACCTTGAAGCAGATGGCGGCAAGGAAACAGAAGGAAAAATCCGCTATGTTCTTGGAAAGCACGAATTAAGTGATTTTGAAAATGCCGACTGCGTAATCAAAAATCCCGGCGTAAAATTTGAAGGAAACAAATATCTTCAGGCTGCAAAAGCAATTGAAAGCGATATTTCCATTTTCCTTCGTTTTTCAAAAAGCCCCATAATTGCAGTTACCGGAAGCAAGGGTAAAAGCAGCACCGTAAGCGCCATTTACTACGGTCTTAAACAGGCTGGCTTCAATGCCTTTCTTGGGGGAAATATCACTGTAAGCCCCCTTACTTTTTTTGATAAAACTTCTTCAGACACTCCTGTTGTCCTGGAGCTTTCAAGCTGGCAGCTTGCAGACTTGCGGGGCCGGGGCGTGCTGAAACCTTACATTTCAATTATTACAAAAATCGTTCCTGACCATCAGAACTGGTACGGCAACATGACCAGCTATGTTCAGGACAAAAAGCTTATCTACGCAGACCAGACCCGGGGTGACTGGACAATCGTTGATTTTGATGGTGACGAGCCTTCTTACGCCCCTTCTGCCTGCGGTGTAGAAAATGCTGAAGGAAAAAGCTGGGGCGATATTTTTGCTTCAGAATCTAAGGCTACCGTTCTGCGCTATTCCAAAACAAAACCGGATCAGAAAATGTTCGGCGTGTGGGATGAAAACTCTTCTGAAGGCAGAGTCCTCCTTCCGGGAATGGAAGAAAGCGAAGTAATTCTTGATAATCTTAAGGTTCCGGGGCGTCACATGCGGACAAATGTGCTTAATGCCGCCCTTGTTCTCTACCTTATGCACATTCCTGCAGAGCGTATTAAAAGCATTCTTGAAAACTGGGAAGGAACTCCTCACAGACTTCAGTATTTTCACACCTATGCCGGCAGCGTGCGTTTTTTCAATGATTCCTGTGCTACCGTTCCAGAGGCAGTTACGGAAGCAACAAAGGCTTTCCAGAAGCCTGTAATTCTTTTAACCGGTGGAACTGATAAAGGACTTTCATTTGAGCCTCTTGTAAAAACCCTTAAGGACGTAAATAATCCCCTTTACCCGAAAAAGATTTTCCTTCTGGCGGGAACCGGCACCGATAAACTCATTGCTGGACTTTCTGATTCTGAAAATGTCGCCTCTGCCACTGATAAAAACATCCCTGCCGCTTCCGGAAAATCTTCCGGTGTAGACAATGTCAGCTGGGAAGGACCGTTTCCGTCTTTAAAGGAAATGCTTTCTGCCGTAAAAGATTATATCGACCGGAACAATATTCAGAATGTGGATGTGGTTTTCAGTCCGGGAGCCACAAGCTTCGGCCTTTTTAAGAACGAATTTGACCGGGGAAATCAGTTTATGAACGGTGTAAAGGAGCTTTTTAATTGAGAAAAGCCTTTCTTTTTCCACAGACTTTCCTGATTTTCCTGTTTTTTTCCTTCTCATTGAGTTCTCTGCCCGCGGCAGAACAAATATATTCAGACCTTCCCCGGGAAACCAGCCTTCCATTTGCAAAATGGTGGGAGCCGGAGGGGCTTGAAGTTTTTAAGGCCGCCTATCCCGACCTGATTTTCATTCCCACCTTTGATAAAGAAAAGAATGACTGGCTTATTCACATAATTGTTGATAACGGCGGCTCTGCCTCTCAGGGGAAAAAAAAGGAAACTGCCCTTTACTGGGCTGAGGGGAGATTTTTGCCGGAAGAAAAGCTTCCTGACGCCTCAAAATACCGGAAAATGGTCTATCCCTATACAAAACATGTTCCGGATCCAAAAAACTTCACGGAAGAAGATATTTCCCGGATAAAAGAATATACTTCAAAAGAAAGCCGGGAAAATGCGCCAATAGACCCGCCTTTTCTTTACGATTTTATCTATGACTGTAAAACCCGGGCAAGTCTTGAAAGCCACATCGTAAAGGTTCAGTTTCTGGGCTTTACCCTCAATGTTCACGAACGGATTAAGGACAAGGTTCTCAGGGTTGAAAAAAGAATAAAAGCTCTCCCTGAAACTCCGGAATTGAAGGCTTTTATTTCCACTCTAAACCGCGTTGACTGCTATAACTGGAGAAGCGTCCGAGACACCGAAAACCGTTCCTTCCACAGTCTTGCCCTTGCAATCGATATTCTGCCCCGTGGTTACTACCAGAAATTCATTTACTGGGGCTGGCAGCGGCAGTGGGATAGTGAAGGCTGGTTCATGACGCCTCTTGAAAAACGCTGGATGCCGCCCCAGGAAATTATCGATATTTTTGTAAGCGAAGGCTTTTTGTGGGGCGGAAGCTGGATAGTCTGGGACAATATGCACTTTGAATACCGCCCGGAAGTCCTGCTTTTTAATAAATAGGGCGAAAACCTGCTGCCCGGGTCTTTCTTCGCAAAAATCGGGGAATTTTTACTCAAAATCTGCCTTTTCTTTCAAAAATCTGAATATTTTTTTCCATTTTTTCTTTTTATCTGGGGGCGAACTGGTCTTCCTACGGGCCTTCCAGAGCCCGCCAGAGGCTCGGTGCTTCGCACTGGTCACTTTCGTGCCCACTCTTCCACGCCCGCGCCCGTATTTTTCCTTGATAAAAACTTTTCCCACCTTCCCCCAAAACTTGGCACGCTTTTTGCATATTCTTAAGAGAACAATATTTTTGTCAGAATGAATGTTGTTGTTTAAAAGAGGGATTAAAAACAGGGGTCCCGCTGTGAGCCTGTTTTGGATAGCCAGTTATTAAACGACACATTCATTCTATTACTTTCAAGGAGGTTCGTTATGAACACTATTTCAATGCTTGATTCACTTTTTAATGCTGGTCTTGGTACAGTTCCGTGCTATGTTACAAAAAGCGTGCCATTCGTTCCAAAGGCTGATGTCCGCCAGACAAAAGAGGCTTACAAAATCGATTTAGAGCTTCCGGGAAGAACCGAAGATGAATTTGATATCACTCTTGAAAAAAATAATCTTTCCATTGCTTCAAGAAAAATTGCAAAAGCTGCGGAGTCTGACAACGACTCAGAAGAAAAAACTTCAGCTTCTGATGCTGCTTTAAAAGCTGATTCCGGTGCTTTCAAAACTCACGAAAACTCCGTGCCGGAAAAATACCTTCTTCGTGAACGGCCTGTCCGGGATTTTAAGCGCACCTTTATTCTTCCGGAAGATGCATCTGGTGAAGAAATTTCTGCTTCCTATAAGAACGGAATCTTAAATATCACGATTCCAAGAAAGCCGGAAACCCTTCCTCGAAAAATCAATATCACCTGCGCTTAATTTTTGCCTGCATCACCTGCGCTTAATGATGAGCAAAAATCTGTGTTGCTAAAAGTTCCCCGTTTTTCTATAATAGCACCGTTATGACAGGAATTATAGATTACAATGCGGGGAACGTTACCAGCGTAGAGCGTGCCCTTGCTTACATAAACGCACCGTATATTATGTCAAAAGAGCCGGAAAAGCTTTCAAACTGCGACCGGCTGATTTTTCCCGGGGTAGGAGAAGCAAAGTACGCCATGGAAATGCTCAAAAAGTCCGGCTTTGACGTTTTTATCAAAGAATGGGTAAAGAGCGGCAAAAAGCTTATGGGTATCTGCCTTGGAAGCCAGATTATCTTTGACTGGTCGGAAGAGGGGGACACTCCCTGCCTTGGGATAATTCCCGGAAAAATCCGTTCCTTTTCCAGTCTCTGGAAAGAAAAAGGCATAAAGGAAGGAGAGTTCAAGTCTCCTCAGATTGGTTATAACGATTTAACATACCAGAACGGTTCTTCATCTCTTCTTTCCGGAATCCCGGAACATTCAGATTTTTATTTCGTTCATTCATATGTAATCTGCCCGGAAGACAAAACAGTAATAAAGGCTGTTACCGATTACGGAATTCAGGTTCCTTCCTGCGTTGAAAAGGATAATATTACCGCCTTTCAGTTCCATCCGGAAAAATCCGGAGAAAAAGGTCTTCAG
Organism: uncultured Treponema sp.; assembly: GCA_946186185.1. GTDB lineage: Bacteria > Spirochaetota > Spirochaetia > Treponematales > Treponemataceae > Treponema_D. The sequence continues at coordinate 69,580 of CAMHMJ010000002.1, forward strand.
ATTTTACGAAATTTCACTGCGGAAGATTTAAAATAGCTTTCTGCAAGTCTGGCTCCGTGGTATGCGGGGTGTGTGAGTTTTAAGCGCTCGAGGTTAGAAAAATGTTTAAAAAGCGAATAATTGTTTGTCTTGATGTAAAGGATGGCCGCACAACAAAGGGTGTTAAGTTCTTAAATAACGTTGATATCGGTGACCCGGTGGAAATGGCAGCTGAATACTACCGTCAGGGTGTGGATGAACTTGTATTTTACGATATCATTGCAAGCGCCCGGGGCCGAGGCCCGATTCTGGAGCTTATTTCAAATGTGGCAAAACAGGTTTTCATTCCCTTCTGTGTCGGCGGCGGAATAAAAACAATTGATGATATTCGCGACACAATTCTTGCAGGTGCAGAAAAAGTCAGCCTGAACAGTCCTGCGGTCAGAAATCCGGAGCTCATAAGTGAAGGAGCAAAGATTTTTGGTTCCCAGTGTATTGTTCTTGGAATGGATGTCCGAAAGGATTCTTCAAAACCAAGCGGCTACGGAACAACAATAAACGGCGGACGGGTTGATACAGGTCTTGATGCCCTGGAATGGGCAAAAAAAGCCGTTTCTCTTGGCGCCGGCGAAATCGTCCTCAATTCCATGGATGCAGACGGAACAAAAGAAGGCTATGACATCGAACTTACCAGAATGATCAGCGAGGCCGTAAGCGTTCCTGTAATTGCTTCCGGCGGGGCAGGAAAACCTGAGCACCTTACCGAAGTATTAACAGAGGGAAAAGCAAGCGCTGCCCTGATTGCTTCAATGGTTCACTCAAAGGCTTATACCGTGGGTTCAATCAAGGACGAGCTTTCAAAGGCCGGCGTTCCGGTAAGGTATTAATTGAGTGCGGCTTTCCCCGCAAGGTTGCATTTTGTAACAGCGGAATAAATTACTCAACGCTGTATGTTGCCTTGCTTGTTTCCGTTTCAAATACGCTTACAGCACTGAGGTATGCTGTTTTCTTTCCTTTCTCATAGGAAATATCCACATTTTTTTCTTTCAGAAGCCGGCAGATTTCCCTGTAAATATAAAAGGAAATCCGTTCGGCGCTGGGGTTCTGGTCAAATTCTTCAATATCATTCAGGTTTGTGTGGTCCAGCGTTTTGCAGACCTCCCGCAATGCTCCTTTTAAAAACGTAAAGTCCAGGAGCATGCCGCCTTCATTCAAAATTTCGCCTTTTACATACGCGTAAACCTTGTAGTTGTGTCCGTGAAGGTTTTCGCATTTTCCGTTGTAATCCCTTAAAAAATGTGCCGCAGAAAAATCGGCTTCAACTCTAACTTCGTACATGAAAAAGAATTTAGTCTTTTTTAGTTTTTTTTTCAATCAAAAACGGTATTTTTTCAATTTTTTCTGGCTATAATAAGTATGGAAAAGAAAGGTGAAACAGAGCAGAGTGAGGATTCTAAACTTCAGGGGGCTGAAGGCGGGAAAACTGAAGTTCCGGACTGTCCGGCTGACGAAATCGAAGGTCTTGTTCTGGATGCAGATGAAATCTTTACGGATGATGACGCGACAATAGCCTGTCAGAAGGCCTTCAACATAAAATACATGTTTCCATGGCAGCGGCTTGTGGTTGCAAATATCATGGACGCCTATTATTCCCTTCCGGATGAAAATGGGCATAAAGATACACCCCGGCATCAGATTGTTCTTCTTCCCACAGGAGCAGGAAAATCCCTTTGCTTTCAGGTGCCGGCCCTTCTTTTGCCCGGTCCTACCCTTATAATTTATCCGCTCCTTGCCCTTATGAGCGATCAGGAAAGGCGTATGAATGAAGGAAGCCTGAAAAGTGTGGTTTTTCGCGGCGGTCAGACTCGTGAAGAAAGGGAAGAAAATTTCAGAAAACTTAAGGAAGAAAATTACCGGATAATAATTGCAAATCCCGAAGTGCTGGACAATGATGAACTGATAGCGGGTTTAAAGGAATGCAATATCAGTCACATCGCAATTGATGAAGCTCACACCGTCTGGGAGTGGGGAAGCAGCTTTCGAAAGGCTTATCTTGAGCTTGGAAAAATCATTAAAAAACTTGAAGTTCCCGTTGTTACGGCATTTACCGCAACTGCCAGTCCGGAAGTTCTTGAAAATGTAGGTCAGGTTCTTTTTGACGGGGATTTTCACATAGTCAGAAGCGAATCTGACCGTCCCAATATTCATTATTACGTTTACAGGGCTGCGTCAAAGGAAAAGGCCGCTCTGTATCTTTCTTCATCAGAAGAGCGTCCCATGATTCTTTTCTGTTCCAGCAGGAATCACGCTGAGCAGATGTGCCGCTATCTTAACATGGCTTACGGAAGCCAGGTGAGCCGGTTTTATCACGCGGGCCTGGAGAAAGAAGAGAAGACGAAAATTGAAAAGTGGTTTTTTGATAAAAAGGATGCCGTTTTGTGTGCAACCTGCGCCTTCGGAATGGGAATTGATAAAAGTGATATACGCACTGTGGTTCATGTGGATGCTCCTGCCACGGCTGAAAGCTATATTCAGGAAGCGGGGCGTGGAGGCAGGGACAGAAATGTTGCCAATGCAATTCTTTTGTGGTCTTCCCGGGACGAAGAAAAGGTTTCCGGCTTTGATGAAAAAAGCCGCTTTCGGGCGGTCCGGGATTTTGCCCTTTCTAAAACCTGCCGCCGTCAGAAGCTTCTTGATGCACTGGGGGCTGAGGAGGCTGTCTGTTCCGGCTGCGACATATGTGACAGAAAAAACAGAAATAATCGTGGAACCGGTAAAGATGGTGTTCCGGATACCGGCTCTTTCTTTTCCTCAAACAGCCTTCAGAAAGAATTAATGCCGGGAGAAACTTTGCCCTGTGATTATCTTGAGCTTCTTGAAATCGTCAGGAGTCATGACCGGTTTTACACCCAAGACGTACTGGAAGAAGTTTTTCTGGAAAGAATGAATGAACTGACTCGGGAAAAACTGGGAATAAATATCTGGAGCCATGCAGATTATATTTACGCCCGGGACGAGCTTTTCAAGATGAATAAAATCAGAATCGGAAAGTTTCCATGGAAAAACCGGGTGGAACTCGTACGGAGAAATTAAGCCTGCGGAGCTTCTCTTACAACGGGGGGATGTTTTTGCTATTATCAAGATAGAGCGAATTGCTGTAAATCTTAAGCCTGCGGAGCTTCTTCTGCCTGTTCGCCTTCTTTAGGTGCTTCCGGTTTTGGAGCAGGAGCCGGGGCTGGGGCGCTCTTTTTTTTCTTTGGCTTAGGCGGCTTTTTCCTGTAGTTGGCAACAAAAGAACAGAAGTTCATGTATAGGATTATTGCAATCGTAGTTCCGATTACATAAGGATTAGTGAGAACTTTTGTTATGACTGGAAGAAGCGCTTTTATATCCATATCTTGTTTATCGGCAGAAATTAATTAATTTGCAGAAAAATAATACTCAAGGTACCGAACTTTTCCCTTTTTGCAGAGCTCCCTGATTTCCTTTTCCCGTTCCGAAAGCTTTGAAGTTCCAGTTTTTACTTCAATCAGGAGAATTTCTTCAAGGGGCTTTCCTTCCGCCATTCCGGGAAATGCAATAAAGTCAAAGGGTTTTCCGATAAAGCGCACATCTGCAGCATTGCAGGGAAATCCGGGAAGAAAAGGTGCTATCTGTTCGGCCAGTTGTCCGCCTAAAACGGCACGGCTTCTTTTTATTGCATCATTTCTTGTGTCCTTCAGGTGTTTCTGGTTGTTTATATTACATACAAGCTTCCCCAGAAGAAAGAATGTAAATGCGGTTATTGCAATAACCAGGATAAACAGAATTAAGGTTTCCTTTGAATCGAATGAAAAGTTGAAGTTTCTAAAATTCATGAATAGAAATTACCAAACGGGGCCGATAATGTAAAGAGCAGGTAAATTGTATGAAATTATTCAGGTTATATAAAAGGACATTAAGTTCAATTGTTTTATTTTGTGGAATAGCGGGTTTTGGCTTTTCTGAAGCTTCCGGAAAGGTGTCTTCCGCTTCCGGCACTAACCTTACTCAGAAAAAATCCGGACAAAATGATAAATCAGGGCAAGCCGACGAAGCTGTTCTTTTCCGCTTTAAGTTTAAGAAGGACGACCAGTCCCGGGTTCTTTCAACAGTAGAAGAAAATGTGTATGTAAACGGCCGGCTGAATCACAAGGCAACGATTTTAAACCGAATCTCCAGTGTGGTTACCGATGTAAATAAGGCCGGTGACGGTAAGTGTGAAGCCGTATTTATGACTTCTGAAAGTTCCACCGGTTCCTACGGCAAAAATTATGTCTGGGGACAGGAATACGACAGCATTTTTACCAGAAGTCCTCTTGGAAAATACGATATTGATGATATCTACTTTATGCCTACCGTGCGGGATGTACCCCTTTTCCCGGAAAATGCCGTAAAACCCGGAGAAACCTGGAGTTCAGAAGGTCACGAGGCTCACGATATGCGAATTACCTTTGGAATTGATAAGCCCTTCAAAGTTCCCTTCAATGCAGAGTATAAATATGCAGGGAAGGAATACGATGCAGAGCAGGACAAGACCTTCCACCTGATTGAAGTAAAATACAATCTGTATTTTGAAAGTCCGGTTCCTTCTACGGCTTTAAGCGGAGAGGATTTAAACTATCCTGCCGTTACAATGGGACATTCCTCCCAGAAAATCTGGTGGGACAATGAAAAGGGCATGATCGACCACTACAGCGAAGATTTCCGCATTGTAATTGAAACCTTCTACGGCGACACCCTTTCCTTTACCGGAACCGCCCATGCTGAAGTTCAGGAGTTTACCCGGGTTTCCACGGAAGAAAATATCCGGAAAATCAAGGATTTTGTTGGTGATTCTGGAATCCAGGATATCGATGTAAAAAAGAGCGATAAGGGCCTCACAATTTCCATTGAAAATATTCAGTTTGAGCCGGATTCTTCCCGCCTTATGGAAAGTGAAAAGAAAAAACTCCGAAAAATTGCAGAAATCCTGAAGCAGTTTGACAACGACCTTCTGATTACAGGTCACTGCGCAGACCGTGGTACAAAGAAAAATCAGATGAAAATTTCGGAGGATCGTGCAGTTTCCGTTGCGGAATTCCTTTCGGAACTGGATGTGCGTAATCCGAACTGCATTTTTACCCTTGGAAAGGGTGCCACAGAACCGGTTGATTCTAACCTCTCGGAGCAGGGACGCAAGCGAAACCGCCGGGTTGAAATTACCCTTATGGATAAATAACCCTAGGCGTTGTTTTCAAGATTTATCAGGGCTTTTTTGTCACCGCCTAAATATTTCTGGCAGGCATCAACGCTCATTGGTTTTCCACGCAAAAATCCCTGTACGATGTGGCAGTGAAAATCCTTCAGAATCTTAAGCTGTTCCGGTTTTTCAACGCCCTCTGCAATTGTTTCAAGTCCCATTTTAGAAACCATGGCAATAATTGAGTTTGTGATGTTCGCCTGAACTCCGTCGGTCATTGTAATTCCGTTGATGAATGACTTGTCGATTTTAAGGGTATCCAGAGGAAGCATCTGCAGGTAACTGAGGGAAGAATAACCCGTTCCAAAATCATCCAGAGAAATCCTGAAGCCCATTTCCTTAAGGGTATGCATTTTTGTGATGGCATCATTCATGTTGTCAATCATGATACCTTCCGTGATTTCAATTTCGATTTTATCCGGTGTCAGCTCGTATTTTTTCAGCAAATCCTTAATATCCTGAACGAAGGAGGGCTGCTTTAGCTGAATAGGTGAAATGTTTACGGAAATAATTCCGTCAAAATTGTAATCTGTCTGCCATTTTTTTAAGGTTGAGAAAGCTGTGTTCAAGACCCATGTACCAATCGGAAGGATAAGACCCGTTTCTTCCGCCATCGGAATAAAGATTGCAGGCCCGATGATTCCAATGTCCTTATCATGCCATCTAATCAGGGCTTCAAAGCCCCTTAAGTTACCTGTTTTTATGTCAAACTGCGGCTGGTATTCCAGATAAAAATCGCTGGACATAATGGCATCCGTCATTTTAGCCTGCATGTTCAGCTTTTGAATGAAAATCCGCTGCATTTCCGGCTCAAAGAATTTAAACTGCTTTTTACCATCTTTCTTTGCGTAGTGCATTGCAATATCCGTAAAGCGCAGAAGGTCTTCAGAGCTTTCAGTGTTGTCCGGGTAAACAGAGATTCCGCCGGAAATATCGATCTGCTCTAGCATGAAGCTTTCAAAAATCGTATCGGTGATGTTGGCAATGCTGTCAATGGAGGACTGATTATTGATCACAACCAGAAATTCATCTCCTCCGAAGCGGTATGGAATAATTGACTTTGGATTGAACTGCCTTAAAATTTCTGCAGCATGACACAAAAGCTTGTCTCCCTGAGAATGCCCCTTAAAATCATTGATATTTTTCATGTTGTCAATATCAATCAGAAGAAGGGCAATCTTTGTTCCGCAGAAGGATGCCTGGTCAAGATACAGCTGGAAATCCTCGTCAAAACGGTTTCTGTTGTAGAGTCCCGTCAGAATATCGTGATAGGCTGTTTCAATCAGTTTTAAGTCCTGTTCTTTTTCCTTTGAAATATTATCCAGGTTTATAACCAGAAGACCGTCTTTTGTTCCCTTCATGGAAATCCGGAACCAGGAATCAGAAAGCTCAGAATAATAGGAAATAGGATCTACAGGGATATTGTTAAGGGCCTTGTCCGCAAGATCCAGCCACGGAACATCAGGGGAAAGAAACTGCTTAATTTCATGATAATATTTGCAGTCCGCAAGTGCGTGATTTATCTGTTTTATGAAGGTGTCATTGTAAAAGACAAGTTCGAAGTCTCTGGTCCGGTTCTCTGCTTTTATAGGGCGTGCAACGAGGATTGGGCTGTGGAAAGCATCCAGAATGGACATGAAATCAATATCTTCCATGCCGTTTATTTTATTAGCAGTTACATTGTTTGTCAAAATTTTGTTCCATTTTTAATTATAAATATTTTTAACTCTTTTCCGTTTTTTTATATAATCCTGACTGCAAGTATTATAATTTCAACAAAAAAATTGGCTCTCAGCGGGAACCTTGTTTGAAAAACGGCAGTACCGCTTCGCGGTGGCTGAGTGTTTTTCAAACAAGAACCCCGCTTACGCCAATTTTTTAATCAATGTTTCATACTTGCAGTTACGCTTATATATTTATTATACTCCAGTTTTTAAAAAGCGCGAGAAAAAAAACAGAAAAAAAAAACAGCGTCTTTTTTGAAGACGCTGCCTGTTTTTCCCGTTCGGTTAGTTCAGTTAGAGCGGGGGGGGTATTTCAAAATGTTCCGGTTTGCAGGAACTTAGTTAGACTGAAGTCTGAGTTTTTCCCACTTGTCGTAGTAGTTTGCAAGATACTCACCGATATCGTCTTTGAGCTCGCAGTTATCCATTGCGCTTGCCGGGTACATCGGTTTTGTCTTCATATACTGTTCTGCTTCTGTGTTTACATAGCATGGGAACTGGAAAACGTCCAGGAACTGGGCGTAGTTTTCCGGTCTGTGGATAAAGTTGATGAACTCAGTTGCAAGGTCAACTTTTTTAGAGTTCTTCAAGATACACATGCTGTCCAGGTATGAAGGACCTCCGTTTGCAGGGATGAAGAAGTCGATGGTGTCTTCCCATTCATCCTCCGGAACTTCACCGTAAACACATTCTGCGTATCCCTGACAGAGCCACAGGTCTCCACGGGCAAAGTCTTTTCCAAAGCCTTCTGCGTCGAATTTTACGATATTTGGAAGCCATGAAGTTTTTACAAGATTTACTGCTTCATCAAGCTCTGCATCGTTCTTTGTAGCAACAGAATAGCCAAGGTGCTTCAGGGCGTCTCCGAATACTTCCCGGTAGTCGTCCATCATGCTTGCGTGACCCTTGAACTGGCTGTCAGCAAAAATGTTCCAGGTTCTTTCATAGTTTCCGCCAGGAACCTTCTTTTTGTTTACACAAATTCCGGAAGCTCCGTAGTAGTAAGGAACTGCAAACTTCATTTCCGGATCATAGCTGATTTTATCAAGAAGGGCAGGGTTGATTTTGCTTCTGTTTGTAAACTTTTCCTGGTTGATTGGCTGAAGCATGTCCTTTGCGATAAGAATTGAAACATAGTCCTGGCTTGGAACTACGATATCAAAACTTTTTGCTCCGCCATTGATAAGCTTGTTGAACATGGTTTCGTTAGAATCGTATTCAGTAACGATAACCTTGCAGTTGAACTCTTTTTCAAAAGACTGAACAACAGCCTTTGGAGTGTAGTAGGTCCATGTGAAAAGGTTCAATTTTTCTTTCTGCTCACAGCCTGCAAGCAGAACCAGCGCTGAAGCGGCAAGTACAGCCTTTGCCGCAAATGAAAGGATCTTTTTCATTTTTCTAATCTCCTGAGAGAAAACAGCTGTGCTGTTTTCCTGATTGATTGGAGACCGTTAAAAAATTGCGGAAGCAATTTTCAGGTCGTCCTTTAATTATTAGTGTGCCTGAGCAAAGCTTTTTAAGCCTTTTCTCAGGGCAACCGCCATAAGGCTTATCAAAATAATAAGAACGAAGGAAAGTGCGTTGATTACCGGACTTACTCCGTGTCTTATCATATTATATACATAAATCGGAAGGGTTACTACGTTTCCGTTTACAAGACTTGTAATTACAAAGTCTTCGATGGACATTGTAATGCTCATCATAAAACCCGAGATAATTCCAGGCATAATGGCTGGAATTATAACCTTAAACAGAGTCTGCTTTTCAGTAGCTCCCAGGTCGTAGCTTGCTTCAATTATAGAGTAGTCAAATTCATCAACCCGGGCATTTACCATAAGGTATACGAAGGGCAGACAGAAGGTTGTATGAGCGATGATGATTGTTCCAAGTCCCAGATTCATATGGATTCCGCTTAAGAAAATCAGAAGGGAAATACCCATAATTACTTCCGGCAAAACCATTGGCAAAAATGCAATTGAGCGGATGTAGCCCTTTCCAAAGAACTTATTCCAGCTGATTCCGATTGCCGCAAGACTTCCCAGAACAGTAGCAATAACTGCGCTTACCAGAGCAACGATTGCTGAGTACAGAAGGCTCTGCCACAGGGCTCCGCTTTTCAAAAACAGCTCTTCATACCACACAAAAGAAAATCCCGTAAACTTAGAACTTTCAGATGCGTTGAAGGAATAAAAAATAATTACAAAAAGCGGTACGAACAAAAACAAAAGGGAAATAAAAAGCACAGTGTTTGAAAAACTGAAGATGCGTGCTCTTCTTTTCCAGCCCCGTTTTGCATGCTTGTTGGATTCAACCTTTGCCTGAGGATTTTTCCTCAGAAGCGCCATAATCAGAGAAAATAGAAAATCCATTATTTGCCTCCTTGAACGGCGCCGGCCTTGATGTCGGTTGTATTCAGTTTCTCTTCCTTTTTATCGCTGGAAAGCATAAAGAGAATTGCCGCCATACTTACAATCGTTAAAATCACGCTGAAGGCACTTGCCAGCGGAAGGTTTCGGGCTTTTGTAATCTGGTCCATAATAATGTTTCCCAGCATGTAACTTTCTGTACTTCCCACAAGCTGCGGTACCGTGTAGTTTCCGAAAATCGGAATGAAGGTAAAAATAATCGAGCTTATGATTCCGCTTTTAATTCCCGGAATCATGATTCTGAAGATTGAGCCAGATTTTGTAGCTCCCAGGTCCCGCGCTGCTTCCAGAAGAGTAAAGTCAAAGCGGTCTACCGAAGTAAAAATCGGAAGAATCGCATATGGAAGATACATGTAGATGCTTACAAGAATTACGGCTCCCTTGGTGAACATGAACTTGTGAGCCGTAAAGCTTCCGTTCTTTCCCCGGGCAAAAAAGTTTCCGATATTGAAAAGCATTTCTGCCATCTTGTTCATAAGTCCGTTTTCTCCAAGAATCGTCATCCAGGCAAAAATACGGATAAGAGAGTTTGTAAGGAAGGGAACGATTACCAGAATCAAAAGAACCGTCTGGTGCTTGCTTCGGGCAATTGCATATCCGCAGGGAAGGGCAATCAGAATCGAAATAATTGTTGCAACCAGGGTCATCCAGAAGGTTCTTAAAAGAACCGGAAGATAGATAAAATGACCGGTAACGCTGTCCCGTGCAAACATGGACTTATATGCGTCAAAGGAGAATGTCTTTATAACGCCTCCGAACATATCCCGCTTCATAAATGAGTAGGCGATGATGATTGCAAGAGGAACTACAAAGAAAAGTGAAAACCAGATTCCCATTGGCCAGGCATAGAGAGGCCCCGGATTTTTCTTTTTTATGGGTTTATTGTGCAGAGCTTTTGAAGCCTGTTCAGCTCCTGCTTCCTCTGCCTTTTCGTTTATTTCTTTTTCCAAAATACTTCTCCGTTCTATTTGTTGATGTCTTCAACAATGTAACCGTCTTCAGCAGACCATGAAATATAAACCGTGTCCTTCCATGCGATTTCCGGACCGTCGTCAAAATAGTTTGTGTGCTGCTTGAAAACCTTTACGATGGTTCCGTTTTCAAGGCGAACATAGAATTTTGACTGGAAGCCTGTATAAATCGGTTCTTCAACGATTCCCTTGAATACGTTGATATCCCGGCGGCCTTTTACATCCGGTTCTTCAAGAGTAATCTTGATTTTTTCAGGACGAACGGTGAAGGCAACCTTCTGACCCTCGTCGGTGTGCTCGTAATCGGTTACAAGAATGTTCTTGTCTTCTTCCATTGTAGCCTGAGTTTCTCCGGTAAGATGTGCCTGCATTCCCAGAGCCGGAACATTCAGGGTTACCATGTGTTCGATGTCGCTCTTTCCTGGAACCTTGTATTCTTCGCACTGAACAACGGTGCTTTCAAACAGGTTTGTTTCTCCGATAAACTGAGCAACGAACTGAGTAGCCGGACTTTCATAGATTTCAAATGGAGTTCCAACCTGAAGAACGTGTCCCTTGTTCATTACGGCGATTCTGTCGCTTACAGCCAGGGCTTCGCTCTGGTCGTGGGTAACATAGATAAAGGTAATTCCAATCTTGTCGTGGAGGTTATCCAGGTCAATCAAAAGGCTTGAGCGGAGCTTAGCATCCAGGGCAGAAAGCGGTTCGTCCAGAAGAAGAACCTTCGGTTCGTTGATAAGAGCACGGGCAATGGCAACACGCTGCTTCTGACCGCCGGAAAGCTGGTTCGGCTTTTTGTGGATATGGTCATCCAGCTGAACAAGGTGTACATAGTGGCGAACTTTTTCGTCGATTGTTTTCTTGTCAACTTTTCTAAGCTTTAAAGGGAAAGCAATATTGTCGTAAACAGACATGTGAGGAAAAAGAGCGTATGTCTGAAATACTGTATTTGTGGGTCTTTTGTTTGCCTGAAGGGGAACAACATCCTTGTCATCCAGAAGAATCGCTCCGTCATCAGGAAATTCAAATCCTGCGATTATGCGGAGAAGGGTAGTTTTTCCGCATCCAGAAGGTCCCAGCAGAGAAAAGAATTCTCCCGGTTTAATAGTAAAGTTAATGTCATCCAGCGCAACAAAGTTTCCAAAGCGCTTCTGAACATGATCAATTGTAACCTGACTTCCGTTCACAAAAGTCCTCGTAAAAAAGTGATAACCCTGCAATCTGCAAGTTTAGATATTTTTTAAAAATGATGTTAATACAGACTATTGTCAATACTTTTACCGAAGAATTTTTTGTTTTTTTTTACGGGGTAAAGCCTGTCAAAACAGTTGCCTTGTCCGCCTTCTTATACTAATATAGAAGATATAAGGTCAAATATCGAGTTTGCAAATATAATACAAAATTATAAAACTCGATATTTAAACTATTTCAGGAGATATTAATATGTTTTTACTTTTGCTTGGAATTATTATGATTGCATTCTGTGTTTTTGCGGTACTTCCTATGTGTCCGCTTTCCTGGGGTGCAGATGTAATTAACTTTTTGAAGGGCTGTGCACCGGTTGTAAGTGCATTTTTCGGCTTAATTCTTCTATTTATTGGTGCCGCAGACATCAAAGATAAGAACGAAGCAAAAAAGGAAGAAAAAGAAGCTTCTTCAGAAAAATAGCCTCGTTTTCTATTGAATACTTTTACAAAAAATTGTATATTACTAGTCCCCGTATATAAAAAGAAATTTACTGACTGCTCATCGGTACTTTTCTTAGTTCTTCTTTGCAGGATGCAAATGCAGAAAGGAACATAAACTTTATAATTTTAAGGTATATACATGAAAACTATTTTCGTAAATGAAAAAGATCAGAAGCGCGAATGGTACGTTATCGACGCTGCTGGAAAATCTCTTGGACGTGTAGCTGCTAAAGCTGCTGCAATTGTTCGTGGTAAAGAAAAGGCAACTTACACACCTAACCAGGCTATGGGTGATTACGTAGTAATTATCAATGCAGACAAAGTAGCTGTAACTGGTGGAAAGGAACAGAAGAAAGTTTACTACCAGTATTCTGGTTTTGTTGGTGGACTTAAGCATTATACATTTGAAAAGCTCCTTGAGCGCCATCCTGAAGACCCAATTCGTCTTGCAGTAAAAGGTATGCTCCCACATGGACGCCTTGGACGTGCTCTTTTGGACAACGTAAAAGTTTACGCTGGTGCAGAGCACCCTCACACAGCTCAGAATCCAAAGGCTGTTGAACTTTAATAGAGGAGACGACGAAGTATGGTAAAGAATATTGCTATCGGAACAGGAAGAAGAAAGACAGCCGTAGCCCGCGTTTTCGTACGTGAAGGTTCTGGCAAGATCGTTGTAAACGGAAAAGATGCAAAAGAATATTTTGCAACTGAAGCTCAGGTAAAGGCTATTGTTCAGCCTCTCCTTGTTACTTCAAACGATTCTAAATTTGATATCGTTATCAATGTAACTGGTGGCGGAATGAACGGACAGTCTGATGCATGTGCTCACGGAATCTCAAGAGCTCTTCTTCAGATTGACCCAGACTGCAGAACATCTCTTAAATCTAACGGCTTCCTTACTCGTGACTCTCGTATGGTTGAACGAAAGAAGTACGGTCAGAAAGGTGCCCGCCGACGCTTCCAGTTCTCAAAACGTTAGTTTCTGGATTATTGCGTGGTTGTTTACACCAGAGAGCAGATTTCAGCGGAGGTTATCAAAATATCCTCCGATATGGGATCTGCTTTTTTTTTGCGGACAGTATTTTTATCTCTTGTAAAGCCGGAAGAAATTCAGGAAGGTGCTGAATTTTCTGATGAAAAAGAGGATGAAATTCTGGATGCTGGTCTTACCTATGCCGTAGAAGTAAAGGCGGAAGACTATTTAAGCAGGGCGGAGCAGTGTCGTTTTGCTTTATCTCAAAAATTACTTAAAAAAGGCTACGAAAAAAAACATATCGATAAGGCCCTGGATTATCTGGAACAGAAAAATTTTTTGAACGATGTCCGCTTTTCTGTTTCCTGGCTTAATTCAAGAAAAATCAGTCATTTTGAAGGAAGAACAAAGCTTCTCTCTCAGCTTTTAGCCCGTGGAATTTCAAAAAATAACGCTCAGTCTGCTCTGGAGGAGTTTTTTGAAGAGATTTCAGAATACGAGCTCTGTGAAAAGTGCCTTGAAAAAATTATGAGAACCTCCGGCAGCTCTTCAAAGCCTCTTGATAGAGAAAAAATAATTCAGAAAATGCTGAATAACGGCTTTTCCTGGTCAATGGTAAAGGAAGTTCTTTCTAATTTTGATGGAAATAATTAGCGATAACTTCGAGCTTGCAAATCCAATTTTTGAGTAAAATTTATAAAACTCGAAGTTAATGTTATTCGTACAAATATGCCGGGTATCTCATTGAAAGTTTTGAAAGTTCGCCTGAAATAGCTTTTCTTTCGCCTTTTCCAAAACAGGCACCGATAACAGATTCCCACAGGGAAGGGTTGTATTCATAGTTATACCAGATGACTTCGTTGTCGTTTCCCCCAAAGCAGTTGTCCTTCATCTGTTTTATCATTCCGTCCCAGGAATCAATTCCGTCTATTAATCCGTTTTTTAATGCCTGTGCCGCAGAATAGATTCTACCGTCTGCGATTTTTTTTACTTCAATAACAGGAATATTTCTGCTCATTGCAACAATTCCCGTAAACTGGTCGTAAGCTTCATCTGCAAGACTCTGCATGATTTCCCGCTGTTCTTCCGTAACCGGCTCATTTACATTGAACATATTTTTGTTTTTTCCGGCATGAACCGTTTCTGATTTTATTCCCAGCTTTTCAAACAGTCCGGTTAAATCGTAGGAGCTTCCGGTAATTACCCCGATGGAACCTGTTAAAGTGTTTCTGTTTGCATAAATTTTATCCGCAGCGCAGGAAATGTAATATCCTCCGCTTGCTGCAAGGCTTCCCTGGTATGCCCAGACTGGTTTTCCGCTGGTTTTGTAATCCTGCAGGGCAAGATAAGCTTCATCTGCCTGATAAACTGCACCTCCCGGTGAATCAATAAAAAGTGCAATTCCAAGATTCGATTTATCTTTCTTTAACTCGTCGATGGTTCCCAGCAGCCATTCCTGATTGTATTCGTTGTTTGCTTCCTGAATTACACCCTGAATCTTTATGGCGGCGATATATCCGTCTTTCTTTTTGTTAAAAATAAAGTGCATTTCCGGATTCGTATTATCCCGGGTTCTTTTTCCATCCTTTCTTGGAACGAAGGTGCTGAATGCCGAAAGCAGGGCAATCAAGGCAATTATAATCAGTACTAAAATTCCGTGTTTTTTATTGTTTTTCATTTTTCCTCCGAATATACATCCACAGTCCGCAGTAACCAGCCATCAGATAAGAAAAAGTCTTCCGGCTGTTATCAGTCTTTTAAATCTTCAGGTTTTACAAGTCCCGCAGTAACGGCTTCTTTTAAAAGTGCGTGGTATGCGTTAATTTTTGTAACGGAAATATATGGCACAAGCCAGAGGTATCCGATTCCGAAAGTAGCGGTACAAAGAATTCCCCAGCCTATAAAGGAAAGATCCTGTATAAAAAGGTCAGCCTTGTGTCCCCGGGTAATAATCATGCTGATTTTCATGGACTTTGTAACCGAAAGCTCCGGATATTCAAGCAGAAGGTATTCCATCTGGGAATATGCGTAGGTTTTTACAAGTCCAGGAATAAGGAGAAGACATGACCACAGTAAAATCCAGATGCTTTTCCAGAATCCGCAGATAATCGCCTTAGCCCAGTGCGAAAGACCTTCAATAAAGTTTCCCAGTTCCACTGGTTCCGGACCGTGGGTCATTTTTATAAGAACGCTTGTCATTGAGAATGTAAGAACAAATTCTACAATTATTGCAAGCCAGCTTACAATTGAGTCAAGCATGCTGGCCGCTGACTGAGGTTCCTGTAAACCCATGCTGAAAGCCTTTAAGCCGCCCTCTGTAGAGGTGTAAAGAAGCTTTGCGTTTTTAAAATCCTGAAACATCCCTCTGAATTCCGGAAGGTTCATAATCGAAAGGATTAAAAAAAGAATTAAAGTCATGAGCACTGGAGTTGTCCAGCGTCCTTTCAGCTGCATTCGGGCATATTTTTTATATTTTCTTCTATCAAACATATGTTAAAAATACTCTCATATCTTAATGATGTCAATTATAATTGAGAGGACTGGATTATTTATGTAATCTGCACTGGCTATGGGATTGGAAACCGGCTCGAAACAGTGTATAATCCCCGCAATGAAACTCATCTGCGCACCCATGGCAACCATAAGTCATCCTGCCTTCCGGATCATGATAGAAAAATTCGGCGGCTGTGATGAATATTATAATGAAATGATAAATGCTCCCTCCCTTCTGAATATGGGCCCCTTTGAAAAATACTATATCGATCCTTCTCCCGTGCCGGAAAAAATGGTCTGGCAGCTTACCGGAAAGGATATTCGCCCCATGGTTGAGGCTTCAAAAATAGTGGCTGTCTTGCCGGGACTTTTTGTAGACCTTAACATGGGCTGCTGTGCACCGGAAATTGTTCGTAGCGGGGCGGGTATTGCCTGGATGCTGAAAGAACGGAGTGAAACGGAATCTCTTGTGCGGGAAGTTTCTTCTATAGTAAACAGTCCGGAGTATAAGAAAAAACTCAGTGTCAAGCTTCGTCTTGGGGATGAAAATTTTACAGATGAAGGATTTTTTTCTTTCTGTGATATGCTGGTTCAAAACGGAGTAAGCCGAATCACTCTTCATCCCAGAACCAAAAAGGAAAAATACCGGGATAAGCCGCGCTATGAATATGTTCAGAAGCTCTGCGAACGGTACAAAGGCCAGAAGGTTGAAATAATTTTAAATGGCGACATAAAAGATGAACAGAGCCTTAAAAAAGCCCTTTCTGTTTGTCCTGATTGCAGCGGAATAATGGTCGGACGGGGAGCAGTTTCAAAGCCCTGGATTTTTAAGGAACTCAGGAATGCCCTGGATTCTTCTGAAGTTAGCGGCACGGCGGACACTGCTGCGGAAAGCGCGCCGGCAAACAGCACAGGTGGTGGCGTGCCCGCTGACGGCATTGCTTCTGGCGCTTTGCCGGAAAACAGAATGCCGGTTGATGGTTTGCTGTCAGACGCTCCTCCGGCTGCCGGCACTGTGGATGCCCTTACCCTTGCACTGTCTTATATCGACGATGTTATGCGCTATCAGCCGCCGGAATTCTGGAAAACCCGGCTTCAGCGCTTTTTTACCTATTATTCGGAAAACTTTTCCTTTGCCCATTATTTAAAGTCCGGCCTTCTGAATGCCCAAACCCCTGAGGATTCCCGAAAAATTCTTGAAGAATACTTTAAAAAAGTTCCCCAAGATTTAAATCTTGGTGTATAATGGACAGAATATTGAGTTTATAAATTACAGTTTAAAATTGGCGTAAGCGGAGTTCCCTCTGAAAGCTAATTTTTGAGCTGGAAATATTAAATTCGAAAATTATGTAATTATTTTTATAACTTTTTGTTATATCAACTGTTTATAAATCGTGACGTTCAAAATGAGGTATGTATGAAATTAAAGCGTTTGATTCTGGGTTCCCTTATCTTCTCTTTTGCTTCCCTTTCATTTTCACTGGATTCAGGTAAGCCTGGTACTTTTGAAAATGCCGCTCCTGAAGCTATGAAGGAAGTTCTGGAACTTGATAAAAAACTTTCCCCTGCAGACGATGAATTTGTAATCTACTATGTTCGAAAAGATAAAAATTATGCTCCCTGGGCCCTCTGGATGTGGGCTGTTCCCGGAGGAGACGGAGGGGCAGCCTGGGATTACACTCAGAACTGGTCCGTTCAGGACGGAATAGGGTACATGCGCTATAAACTGGACGGTTCTTCTACCGGCGGAACTAAATTTGTTTCCCTGGACGGAACTGTGGGCTTAATTGTCCGCCAGAAGGAAGAGTGGAATAAGGACGGTTCAGAAGACCGTATCTGGAATACAAATACTTCAAAGAAGGTTGCAATTTTTTCCGGAAACCAGCAGACCTATGCAGCTGCTGATTATAAGCCTTCCATTACAAAATCAAGCCTTGTAAGTCTGAATGAAATCTATGTTAAGCTTTCCGGACGTTACGGTCTTGATACAGACGGCTCTGCTTCGGGCTTTTCCGTTGTAAATTCAGAGGGAAAAGAGTATAAAATCTCAAAAGTGTACAATGCAAATCATCCGGACAACCTTGCCCTTAATATGACTGCGGATGTTATGATTGTTCTGGATGAAAAGGCTTCCGTTAGCGAAACACTTTTCCTTAAAAATGATAAATTCCTTTCTGACTTCAAGATTTCTTCAACGGATCTTGCCGTGCAGCTTGCAGAAAAATCGGTTCCAAAAAAAGATGAAGTTTTAGGCTGCTCCTTTGACGGTGAAAAAGCCCGCTTTGCTTTGTGGGCACCAACTTCTGCTTCCTGTATCCTGAACCTTTATGAAAACGGCACTGAAGAAGAACCGTTTAAAACCTTCGAAATGACCCTTAATTCTAAAACAGGAGTGTGGTCTTATTCATATGAAGGAAAAGATATTGACGGTAAATTCTACGATTTTACCCTTTCAAACTCAAAGGGAAAGGTAAAGGTTTTAGACCCTTATGCAAAATCCATGGCTGCCTATGAAGGAAAGGGCGGTTCCGGACGTGCAGCGGTTATAAATCTTTCTGGTGAAAAAGCCGGTGTTCAGAATGCTTCCTATGTAAAGCTTAATCAGCGGGAAGATGCCGTAATCTATGAAATCTCTGTCCGAGATTTCACGATTTCTCCTGATTCCGGAGTAAAAAATATTCCTGGAACTTACAAAGCCTTTATTGAAAAAATACCGTATCTTAAGGAGCTGGGAATTACCCATGTTCAGCTTCTTCCTGTTTTGAACTTCTATTTTGGAAACGAAAACGATAAAAACTATGAAGATGCCGGTACCGTAGGAAATAACAACTACAACTGGGGTTATGACCCTCATAACTATTTTACACCGGAAGGCTGGTATGCCTCAGATGCAAATGACCCTTACTGCCGTGTCCGGGAGCTTCGTGAGCTTATCGACGAGTGCCATAAAGCCGGTCTTGGTGTAATTCTGGATGTCGTATACAACCATATGGCAACAACTCAGTTCCTTGATGATATTGTCCCGGGATATTACTTCAGAACAGATGTAAAGGGTGCTTTCAAATCGGCTTCAGGCTGCGGAAACGATACTGCAAGCGAACGCTCAATGATGAAAAAAATCATCGTTGATTCAACCTCTTACTGGGTAAAGAATTTTAAGGCTGATGGTTTCCGTTTTGACCTTATGGGACTTATGGAAGCCTCTACAGTTACTGATTCCTATGCTGCCTGTTCAAAAATCAATCCTTCCGTTCTCTTTGTGGGTGAAGGCTGGAAAATGTACAACGGTGAACGGGGAACTGTGGGAATGGATCAGAACTACATGACAAAAACAAACTGTGTTTCCGTATTCAACGATGAATTCCGTGATCTGATGAAGGCCGGCGGCTTTAATGAAACCGGCCGCGGCTTTATCACAAAGAAAAGTACCGATGAAACCCGGCTTTTTGCAAATGTCACCGGAAGTCCTCTTTCAAATTACCGTGCCGATGACCCGGGTGACAGCCTGAACTATCTTTCCTGCCACGATGGTCTGACTCTTCATGACTGTATCGTTCATAATCTTCATCTGGATGAAAACCGTGACCGCCCAGAGATTATTTCCCGCTTAAAGCTGGGAAACTTTATCGTACTCACTTCTCAGGGACTTTCATTCCTTCACGGAGGACAGGAGAGGGGAAGAACAAAACCTAACGTAAAGGGCGCAAAAAATGAATCCATCGGAGCCTTTGTACGAAACAGCTACGATTCTTCAGATAATATCAATCAGATTGTCTGGACTCTGGATAAGGATTATGAAGAGCTTCGTGAGTACACTGCCGGTTTAATTAAACTTAGAAAAACCTTTGGCATTTTCAGAACCGGAGATGCTAAGAAAATAAAAAAGAATTTCACAAATCTCGAGATTGGGGACACGTTTGGACAGGTGTTTGGATACACCGTAAAGGACGGGAAGAACAGGTGGTTCATTATTATTAACGCAAGAAACGAAGAAGTTAAAATTAATGCTGGCGTTTCTGTTAATAATGGTGTAATATTAGTAGATAAGAAATCTAGTGATGTGGAGGGGATAAAGAATCCTCAGGGAGTAAGACTTTCTGAAAATGAGGTTATCCTTGATGCCCTGACCGCAACTGTGATTCGCTTATAAATTTAAAGATCTTTTTATTTAATTATGGAGGATAAAATGAAAAGAGTAGTATGTGCTGCAATGGCTGTTGCTATGGCTGCGTCTTCAGTATTTGCCGCTGGACAGGCAAAATTGAAGGTATGGGAATCTGCTGGACCGGAGAAAAAATTCGTTCAGTATGCAATTAATCAGTACAAGAAGGTAGACAAGAAAACAAAGATTTCTTTCGAACCTGTTGAAGCTACTGATGCCCGCGCAAAAATTGAGCTTGACGGACCAGCCGGAGTAGGTGCTGATATTTTCGTAACACCGCATGATCACATCGGTGCTTTGGTTGCTGGTGGACATGTTCTTCCTGTTGATGATGCTAATGCTTACATGGCAGACTTCATCGATATGGCTAGAATGGGTGCAACTTACAACGGAAAAGTTTATGGTTATCCATTAGGAGCAGAAACATATGCTTTGTTCTATAACAAAGATCTTATTAAAGAAGCTCCAAAAACTTGGGACGACGTAATTGCATTCGCAAAAACATTCAACAACAAGGCAGAGAACAAATATGCTCTCGTATGGCCGGTAGCTGATGGATACTATGGATACATGTTCATGGAATCTTTCGGTGCTCCACTTTTCGGACCTACACACGACGATAGAAAGCAGCACAACCTTAACAGTGCTAACGCTATTAAGGGTCTTACTTATTTCCAGAACCTCAGAAAGCAGATTCTTGACATCCCTGCAGCAGACGCTTCAGGAGACTTCTGTAACGCAGAATTTACAGAAGGAAAGGCTGCTATGATCATCACAGGTCCTTGGAAGACAAACGATTTCAAAGCTGCAGGAATCAACTTTGCAATCTCAACTGTACCTGCATTCCCAGATACAGGAAAAGATGCTGCAAACACATTCTCTGGTGTTCGTCTTGCATTCGTAAGCTCTTACACAGAGTTCCCTGATGAAGCAAAAGCATTTGCTAAATTCATGACTTCTAAAGATATGCTCCAGAAGCGCTATGAAATCACAGACCAGATTCCACCAAGAAAGGACATCACAACAAACGATCCACTTTCTAACGGAATCAAAGAACAGCTCAAGTATGCAACAGCTATGCCTACAATCCCACAGCTTGGAACATACTGGTCAGCAATGGGTTCTGCTTACTCAGGAATCTGGGACGGCGATCCAGTAAAAACTGACCTTGATTCAGCTGCTGCTGCAATGGAAGCTGCTAAATAAGCTTTAAGGAAAGTTTTGTATTGCGGGAGGCATAGCTTTCCGTTAAAACAATTTTCTTTAATATTTTAGTCGGTTACAGAGTGTACACCGTTTTTCCGCGGTGTGCGCTCTGTTAAATTCTTTATTAAGGAGTATGGAATGAGTAACACCGTAGACCCAGAAAAACTAAAAAAAGCACCTTTGGCATCCAAATGTTTTATGGGCTTAGGACAGATACTGTTTTTGAAGCAGTACATTCGTGGCGGACTTTTTGCACTTGTAGAAGTAGTCATGATTTGCTGTGTCATCTTCGGTACAAAACAGATTATTCCTGCAAACAAATCAGAATATGATGATATGCAGGGTCTTCCGGATACTGTAGAAATGGTAGAGTATCTGCAGGACAATGACTACAAGAATGTAGACAAAATTGTTGCTGCCCGCACAAAGGCTATGAAGTCTTTCATTGAAAATAAGGCAGTAAAAGACATTAACAAGAGCATCGCTCTTGCTGAAAAAAATCTTGCAAAAGCAAATGCTGAACTTGAAAAAGCTCAGAAAATTTATGATAAGGCAGAAGCTTCTGGAAAAGAAAAGAAAATTGACAGAACTTCAAGCGATTTAAGTGATGCAGAAGAAGCAGTCAGCACTCTTGAAGACGCTTTGAGTGAACTTGAAGCATTGAAAGAAACAGCTGATGAAAACTACGAAGCAATCACATACGATGTAGGTTCAATCGATGAATTGTCTGATTCAATCGATGCAATCGATACATTCGTTTATGACACTGAAAACAACGAGATCGTTGAAATTTATGAAAAGCTTCACCTGAAGTATGACCGCCAGCTTTCAAAAGCAATGGCAGCAATTGCAGTAAAGAACTACAATGCTGAACTTAAGGAAGTAAAGGCCGGTCTTAAGGGTGCTTCTAAAGAAGAAAGAAAAGAAGCCCTTGCTGAAGTTGCTAATGAATTTGACGAACATTATGACGGCTGTGATATCTGTAAAAAGGCTGCTCGTAAGGGTTATAGAACAACAGCTCACAGAGCATGGTTCTGGGGTCCTTTAGTAAAATCAATTGCCGGTCTTATTACACTTGGTTCTAAACAGCCTACAACCGTTACAAAGTTCATGGATCACTCAGTATTCATGATGATTAACGGTATCCTTTCTCTTATTATTATTGGATTCTTTGTTGTTCTTTATATCATCAATATAAACAGCGCAAAGCTTGCAGTAAAGAAAATTCTTAAAAACAATAAATTCCCGACAATGCAGGAAGCAAAGAATGATATTTCTCAGAATGCATTTGCTACAATCGGTATTTCACCTAGCGTAGTAATGATTGCTATCTTCTCTCTGGTTCCGCTTTTGTTCTCGGCTCTGGTTGCGTTCACGAACTATTCTTCTCCAGACCATATTCCGCCGAACAACCTTGTTGACTGGGTAGGTATTGAAAACTTTGTAACCATGTTCTCCACAAGAATCGGAGGCGGTGAGTGGGCAAAGACCTTCGGATGGACAGCTATCTGGACAATCGTTTGGGCCGTATTTGCAACCTTTACCTGTTTCTTCGTTGGATTCTTCTATGCATTCGTTCTTCAGGACAAGCGTGTTGTAATTCCAGGTTTCTTCCGAACTGTTTACATTCTTCCATATGCTATTCCAACAATGCTTTCATTGTTCGTTTGGGCAAACCTTTTGAACGGTACTATCGGACCTATCAACAGAACATTGCAGATGATTGGCCTTATTGAACAGCCAATCCCATGGCTTTCTCATCCTAATGTTGCAAAATTCTCATTGATTTTCGTAAACATCTGGATTGGATTCCCATACTCAATGATTCTTACAACTTCTTCAATGACCGCTATTTCTAATTCATTGTACGAAGCTGCAGTTATCGACGGTGCTACAAAATGGCAGCAGTTCAAGAGCATTACATATCCGCTCGTTATGTTCCAGCTTAAACCAACACTCATCATGCAGTTTGCCGGAAACATTAACAACTTCGGATCTGTATTCTTCCTTACTGGTGGTGGACCAAACATGCCACAGCCAGGACTTACCACAACAACAGCCTGCGGTGCAACTGACCTTCTTATCTCATGGATCTATAAATTGACTATGAGTACACCTTCGCGCTACCACCTTGCATCCGTACTTTCTATTCTGGTATTCGTTGTTCTTGTACCGTTCGCTCTGTACAACTTCACAAGAACCAAGTCATTCAAGGAAGGAGAATTATAATCATGAAGAAATTTATAAACAAATCAACTCCTATCAGTATTATTTTGAACTTGATTCTGATTATAAACTGTATCATCGTACTTTATCCTGTACTCTTTACAATCAGTTCTTCATTCTCCGTTTCAAGTTCTCTTGCGGCTTCTTCCGTAATTCCGTTTACAAGTCAGAAGGACGTGTATGTGGAATATCCTTGTGAAACTTGTAATGCCACCGGTATTATTCAGAGAAACAAGAAAATTGAAGTTCGTGAAGGTGATGTGGTTACAACAACTGAAGGTATCGTAGATGATCCATGTGAAGCATGTAACGGTACTGGAAAGATTGGTAAACTTAGATCTTCCTTCTCTTTCAAAAAGCCTTCTTTGTATCAGTACAGACGCCTTCTTACTGATTCAGACAAATATGTTCGTTTGAATCCGGCAGAAAAGGCAAGTAACGTAAAACCAATGCTTGGTACTAACTACAAGCACTGGTACTTGAATACCCTTAAGATTGCATGTCTTAACACATTCATCACCGTTATTATCTGTACTCTTGCAGGTTATATTTTCAGCCGATTCAGCTTTACTGGCCGTAAGCAGATTATGGCTTCCATGATTGTTTTGCAGATGTTCCCTTCATTCATCGGAATGGTTGCAACATATGTAATCTTGTGGAAGTTCAATGCTTTGAACACGTTGTGGGGTCTTGTACTTGTATATTCTGCAGGTTCCATTCCTTTCAACAGCCAGCTTATGAAGGGTTATTTTGATACAATGCCAAAGGATATTGCAGAAGCTGCATATATCGACGGATGTTCTCCACTTCAGGCATTCATCAAGGTTATTCTTCCGGCTGCTAAACCACAGCTCGTATTCTTGACACTTACATCTTTCACAGGACCATGGATGGACTATATCTTCCCTCGAATGGTTCTTCGTTCAGATGATAAGAAGACTCTCGCTGTAGGTCTTTATGAAATGATTAGTGGACGTTCAAACGATAACTTTACTATGTTCGCGGCTGGTGCAATTCTTGTTGCAGTTCCATTCGCAATCCTGTTCATGGCTGGACAGAAGACACTTCTTCTTTCTCTTGCCGGTACAAGTGGTAAAGAGTAATTTAGTTTGTAACTATTAAAAAATTCCGTACTTTTTTAGTGCAGGTAGCCCAAAGCTGCCTGCATTTTTTTTTGCCCGAAAGCCAGCTGAGAGCATGTTTTATAAAAGTGTCCGAATATCGAGTTTGTAAATACAATAAAAAACAGGCGTAAGCGGGGTTCCTGTTTTGAAGGCGCGACAAAGCGGAGCAAATGACAATGCTTGCATTGGCACTTGTGAAGCGACTCGTGACGGCCCATTGGGCAAAACACTCAGCCACCGCGAAGCGGTACTGCCGTTTTTCAAACAGGGTTCCCGCTGAGAGCCTGTTTTTGCAGATTTTATAAAACTCGACATTCGGGCTAGATATATGATAAAATAAATCTCAAATTTCTGGAGGAATTATGTTAAAAAGAAAAATCCTGTTTTCTGCAGCTCTGCCGCTTCTTATCTCTTCGGTTTGCTTTGCAAAACCAAAAAAAGCTGCTGCTGTAGATCCTGTAAAAGCAGTTAATGAACTTGCGCCGGTTGAAAGAAAGGCTTCAAAACCTGGGGAAGGCGTATATTATTCTCTGTTTGTTCGTGCTTTTGCCGACGGTAATGGTGACGGCATTGGAGATTTTAAGGGTCTCATCAAAAAGCTTGATTATTTAAATGATGGCGACGACCTTACAACTGATGACCTTGGAATTACGGGAATCTGGCTTCTGCCGATTTTTGAATCTCCTTCTTATCACGGATATGATGTTGACGATTATTATTCGGTAAATCCTGAATACGGAACTATGGCCGATTTTGAAAAATTACTTGCGGAATGTAAGAAACGCGGCATTTCAGTAATTATCGATATGACCTGCAACCATTCTTCTGTTTACAATGACTGGTTCAAGCAGTCAAAGGACCCGAAAAGTCCGTACCGCACCTGGTACCGCTGGATTAATGACCTTGACTTTGTAGAAAATGGCGGTCTTTATAACCGCAGCCAGAAGGGACTTGCCGGAAATATCTGGCAAATCGACCTTACAAGTCCTGTAACAGATGAAAACGGAAATACTATTTATGACAAAAAAAATCAGCCGGTAATGAACTACTATGCCGGTCTTTTCAGCACAGGTATGCCGGACTATAACCTTGATGAACCTGCTGTTCGGGAAGAATTCAAGAAGATTTTCAAATTCTGGCTGGATAAGGGTGTAGACGGCTTCCGTTTTGATGCTGCCGGTCACGCATACAATGTTGCAGAAGTAAAACCTGGAACAGAAACAATTACTAAATCAATTGCTTTCTGGAAGGAAATGGAAGACTACCTTGTTTCTCAGAAACCAGATGTATATTCCGTTTGTGAGGTTTGGGAACCAACTGCCATCCGTGCACGATATATGGCAGGAATTCCGTCTAACTTCCATTTTGATCTTGGAACCTTGATTGCCCAGTGTATCAACAATCAGGAAGTAAACGAGGATATGAATGTTCCTGTGGATCCGGATGTAAATACCTACAATGGTTTTGCCCGCAGCCTTGAAGGAAAATACAATCTTTACAAAACAAACAACCCTAACTATATCGATGCTCCGTTCCTTTCAAATCATGACCAGGCACGAAGTGCAGCAAGCCTGCAGAACAAACCTGCAAAAATTAAGCTTGCTGCAGATATGTATATTCTTGCAGAAGGAATTCCTTTCATCTATTATGGTGAAGAAATTGCCATGAAGAGTGGCAGCGACGACCCTTCAAAGAGAACTCCGATGGTTTGGGCAAAGGACGGAAAAGACAAACTTACTTCTAAGTGGACTGATTCTCCGATGTACGAAAAGTCAAACCTGTATAACAGAAAGACTGTTTCCGTTCAGGAGCAGAACAAGGACCCGAACAGTATCTTGAATCATTACAAGAGAGTTATCCGCGTAAAGACTGCTCATCCTGCTTTATTCAAGGGCCGCCTTCATGCATTAAGTCTTGCAAAACCTGTTCTTGAATCCTATATAATGGAATGTGAGGAAGAAATTGCATTTGTGATTCACAATGTTTCCTGCTACACAACAGAAACCGCAGAGCTTCCTGCTGAAGTAAAGGATTTGAGCCTTGTTTATGCTGCAAACCCTGGAGTTGTTATTGAGGACGGAAAGATAACTGTTCCTCCTTTGACTTCAGTTGTTCTTGCAAAGAATAAATAATTCTGCGAGATAAAATAGTACTATGAAAAGATTCTGTCCGTCATTTTTTTTGATTTGTGTTCTTTCTACAGTGTTGTTTTCATGCCGGCGTTATAAGGAAATGACGCTGGCTGAAATAGAGGAGCTAACCAGAGAAGGGGATACTGCCTTGATTTCAAAGACGGTAACAAAACCCTGGAATGGTGAAAAATTCGAAAAAGGAAAAACGGGCGGAATCTGGTATGATACGATTTTAAGTGATCCCAAAACCTTCAATCAGCTGATTGGAGAGAGGGATTCTGCCAGTATGGGGATTATTTCCCTGACTCTGGACTATCTTGTTGATTACAACAATGTGACCAGGGAATGGACTCCCCACTGTGCAGATTTTTCAATTGAAACTGATTTAAAAAACGATAAACTGATTGTTCATTATACGATTCGTCCCGATATTTACTGGAGCTGGTTCGGAAAAGAGGAGAAAATTCCTTTAACCAGCGACGATTTTGTTTTCTGGTACAATGAAATTGCGGGGGACGAAGCTTTTTCTTCAAGCGGGTACGGTGCTCAGTTTGTTAAAACCGAAACCGGGGAAGAAAAGCATGTTGACTGCGTAAAAATAGACGACAAGCATTTTGATTTTATTTTTCCATGTATTGTTGCAGAGCCGCTTTTAGCAACAAATATGAGTCCCTGTCCTTCATTTATTTATAAAAAAGCAAAGGAGGACGGCGGCGCTGAAGGAGTAAAGAGCCTTTTTTCTGTGGCTCAGGATGTCCGTTCAATTCCTTCCTGCGGAAAATGGTATATTACGGATTATGAGGCAGGGCGTCGCCTTATCTGTAAAAAAAATCCTTTCTACTGGGAAAAAGATGAGGCGGGAAACAGCATTCCCTATTATGATGAATGTATTTATTCTGTGGTGGGGGATTCCAATACTGAATATCTGCTTTTTAAGCAGGGTAAAACTGAAATGTACGGCTCCCGCCCTGAGGAGCTTTCTGATCTGGTTGAAAACCAGAAGGATGAATATACGGTTTTTAATGCGGAAGGTTCCCTTTCAAGCCAGTTCTGGAGTTTTAACCAGAATCCGGTGAATAAAGACAAGCCTTTTTATTCCTGGTTTACAAACAAAAAATTCCGGCAGGCCATGAGCTGCCTTTTAAACAGAGACCGCATCATAAATCAGACTTATCGCGGGCTTGCAGAGCCGAAGTATACATTTTTTCCGGAAGTAAACCCCTTCTATAACCCGGATATAACTCTGTCTTACCGCTATGATGTGGAGCGGGCAGAGCGCCTTTTGAGTGAAGCCGGATTTACAAAAAAAAGCGACGGGCTTCTGTACGATTCAAAGGGGCAGCAGGTTGAATTTGATTTGAGTATAGCTTCCTCTTCCACGGTTTCCAGTGATATTGCCCTGATTATCCGGGATGAGCTCTTAAAAGCCGGAATTAAGCTTAATATCCGCCAGGTGGATTTCCAGAAGCTCGTTGAAATGGTGACGGCCACCTACGACTGGGAGAGCCTTTTTTTGGCCTTTGGGGCAATTATGTTTCCTTCTCAGGGAAGTAATGTGTGGCCCAGCAACGGAAATCTTCATCTGTGGTACCCGCTGCAAAAGGAGCCGGCAACTGAGTGGGAAAAAAGGGTAGATTACCTTTATAATAAAGGACTCTATACAATAGATAAAAAGGCTGCCTTTGAAATCTGGAATGAATATCAGAGAATCATTCTGGAGGAATGTCCGTTAATTTATCTGGTTCGGCCAAAAAGCTTTGTTGCCGTCAGAAATAAATGGGATTTTACAAATTATTATTACGACAATAAAAACGGCTCTCTGATGGACTGGATTTATATCCGGCAGTAAAGGGAAATAGTTCGGTTTTCCGGAGATTTTATATGACAGAAAATAACAGTGCCAAAGCGATTTTTGAAAAACTGATTTTTCCCTGGTCGCTTTTCAGAAAAAAGTTTCCTCTTTTAAGCTTTATAGTTTCACGATTATGTACCATGCTTGTGCTTCTTTTTCTGCTGGGCTTTGCCCTTTTTGCACTCATGGAGCTGGCTCCCGGTGATATTGTTGACCAGATGATGAGCCAGCAGATTATGAACAGCATGAACGGAAGTTCAAAGACCGGCGGAAGCGGAGTTTCCGGTAACAGCGGCATGGATGAAGAGTCTTTTTCTGAAAAGCAGATGGCGGAATTAAGGCATGAATTTGGTCTGGACAGGCCATTTTACATTCAGTATTTCAAATGGCTGAACCGGGTTGTGGTTCACCACGATTTGGGAACCAGTCTTGTATCTCATGCTCCCGTAACCTTTTTAATCGGTTCAAGAATCTGGAATTCTGTTCTTTTAAATCTGATTTCCCTGGTTTTTATAACGATTTTTTCCTTTTTGCTGGGGGTTTTCTTTTCAAGCAAGGCGGGTACTCCCCTGGACACCGGAGTTACCTTTTTTGCCCTGTTTTTTCACGCTTTTCCGGGAATTCTGCTTCTGATTCTTCTTCAGCTTTTTGCTTCAATTACAAATCTGTTTCCGGTAACGGCTTATCCGGATTTTTCTTTTTCTGAGGCAAAAATTAAGTTTACCTTCAGTTATATGCATCACATTTTTTTGCCGCTGCTTGCAAGCTTCCTTGGGGGCTTTGGAAGTACCATGCGCATGATTCGAAGCACAATGCTTGATCAGATGGGTCTTCCCTATATTTTTGCTCTGCGTTCCCGGGGAATAAGTGAAAAACGGGTTTATTTGAATCACGCATTCCGAAACACCTTAAATCCCTATATTACGGGTAGTGCAAATCTTCTGGCCAGCCTTTTTTCCGGCTCCATGGTTCTTGAAATTATTTTTTCGTACCCTGGAATCGGACGGCTTATGTACGAGGCGGTTCTTCAGCAGGATATAAATCTGGTTCTGGCAAACAGTATGTTTATTTCTGCCCTGGTTCTTATCGGAATGATTATCAGTGATATTCTTCTGGCCTTTGTTGACCCGAGAATTCGTTACGGAAAGGAAAATTAGGAGGTGCAGCAAATGAAGAAATTTTTTGAGTATTTGAAAACGCGCCCTCTTGGGATGACATCCCTGATTTTTCTGCTGGTAATTTACATTGTGATGATTTTTGCGCCGTTTTTTGCGCCCTATTCAGCCACTAAAAGCTTTGAGAATAATTCCTTTCATCCGGCTAATGTTGAGTTTTCATTAAAAGGCTCTGTGAAAGGCTTTCGGGTACGGGAATTCCGCGCCATCAATAAATCCAGCTGGACTTATGTAAAGGTGAAGGATGAGGAATGCATTCATAAACTGAAGTTTTTTGTCCGCGGCTCAGAATACAGGGTTCTTGGAATAAAATGTTCCCTTCATCTTTTGGGTTCCTCTTCGGAATATCCGGTGTATCTTCTTGGCTCTGATAATCTTGGACGGGACTTGTTTTCCCGCATCGTTTACGGAAGCCGGATTTCCTTGACCATTGGATTTGTAGCAACCGCTCTTTCCCTGCTTCTTGCAATTCTTTTTGGAGGAATTGCCGGATTTTTCGGCGGAATCACGGACTGGGCAATAATGCGTTTTTCTGAATTTTTTATGCTGATTCCGGGCCTTTACTTTATCCTGTTTCTTCGCTCTCTTTTGAATACCCGGATGGACAGCGGCACCAGTTACATGGTCATAACCCTGATTCTAGCTCTAGTGGGCTGGCCGGGAAGTGCCCGGACAATCCGCGGTATGGTTCATTCAATCAAAAGGGAAGAGTTTGTTATCGATGCTCAGCTGGAAGGCGTGCCTTCTGTGGTAATTATTTTTAAGCACATAATTCCTCAGATTTCCAGTCTCCTTATTGTGAGCACTGCATTAAGCATTCCTGGCTTTATTATGAGCGAAACCACCTTAAGTTATCTTGGACTTGGTATTAATGATCCTAGCGTAAGCTGGGGAAGCCTTATAAACCGGGATATTTCCACGATTTCGAATCTGAAAAACTTTCCGTGGCTTTTGTACCCGGTTCTGCTTCTCCTTCTTGTAACATTAAGCTTTAATTTTCTTGGCGATGTCCTCCGGGATTTTTACGATCCTTATCATGCGGTGTTTAAGAAAAAGAGAATTAACGTTTTTGGCGGAAAAACAACTGTCGCTGGGGAGAAAGACGCGGCAGGTCTTGAAAACAGCGCTGATTCCAGTACCACTCAGCCTCCAGTCCTGCTTTCCGTACGGAATCTTACCGTTTCCTTTTCGGTTTTAAGGGGTGCGAAAAAAAGTGTGGTGGAAGCCTCCAGGGGCGTAAGCTTTGAACTTCATCAGGGGGAGATTTTAGGACTTGTAGGAGAGTCTGGAAGCGGAAAGTCGGTTTCAACAACCGCTATTCCGGGTCTTCTTGGTGCCAACGGTACAGTTCAGGGTGAAATTATTTATCAGGGGCGGGATTTAACAAAACTGAATCAGAAGGAACTCCGTTCATTACGCGGAAAAGATATTGCCCTGATTTTTCAGGAACCGGGACGTTCTTTTGACCCTCTTCAGACTCTGGAAAACGTGTTTTTTGAAACCCTGAAAAATTCTGAACCGGAAATTACAAAAGATGAGACCGCTAAGAAGGCGGTTGAGCTTCTGACCGAAGTGGGCCTTCCGGATCCTGAGGGACGCTTAAAAAATTATCCTCATCAGTTTTCCGGCGGTCAGCTTCAGAGAATTTCAATTGCCCTTTCTCTGGCTCAGAACTGTAAAATCCTTATTGCGGATGAGCCTACAACGGCTCTGGATGTAACGGTTCAGTCTCAGATTATTGCCCTGCTTCTGCGGCTCAAGAAGGAGAGATATCTTTCAATTATTTTTATCAGCCACGATATTAATCTTGTACGACAGATTTCTGACCGAATCTGCGTTATGTATAAGGGTAAAATTGTTGAAACGAACAGCGCCGAAGCTCTTGTTTCTGCTCCGCAGCACCCCTATACAAAGGCTTTATTAAATGCCCTTCCGAAGTTCGGTAATCATTACACCCAGGGCAAGATGGAAACAATCAATCACGAGGAACTGGAGATTTAGAAAAATGAATATCGATTTAAGTAAAATCTGCTGCTTTGGCGTTGCGGGAAACTTTACCGGCCATCTTGAACAGGCGGGTGAGGCTGAAAGCTTTAAAAATGTTGTAACGAAAACCCAGGATGAACCTAAGGCTGTTTTTCCGACCTATATTCCGGCCTCTAGCCCTGAAATTCCTGAGTTCTTAAATGTTTTTCCTTTTTCAAGTGAAAAAATCTCCTATCCTCCTGAAAGTGAAGAAGAGCAGAATCTTCAGATTGAAAGCGAATGTGCCGTGATTTTTGATGTTTCCTGGGAAAATGGGAAAATCTGCAGCCTTAAACCGGTTTGTTTTGGCGCCAGTAACGACTGTTCAATCCGCAGAAAGGGAAAATGCAAAATCAGCTGGAAGAAAAACTGGGGAAAAAATACAAAAGGCTTTTCTTCCAACGCAATCGAAATTGACAGATTTTCTTCTGCCGGAAATATTTCCAGGTACCGCATAAAAAGCTTTCTTGTCCGAGCCTTCAGGCAGGTTTTTGAATACGGCGAGGATTCACGGATTTCAGATTATTCCTATATATACGACCGCCTCACTGAATGGCTGATAAACAAAATCAATACTCAGGAAGATTTTGAATCAGCTGAAAATATCCGTTTGTATCTTGAAAAATCCGGCTTCCCTGAAAAAATCATGGTAAGCATAGGTGCTACCCGCTATACGGATTTTGGAAAGGAAAACTTTCTTCAGAAAGGGGACGAAGCCGTGGTAGTTTTGTATCCGGAAGATAAATACAAGGGTGAAGAAATCACAGAATTTGTACAGAACGCCGACTATTCAAAAACGGATATAAGCTTTCTTGTTCAAAAAATTGTTTAGTGGTGCTGCTGAAAGGCGGACCGCAAGTTTTGAAGCAGTGTAAGCAGTTTTTATAAAACTTAAACATCCGGTCTGTAAAAAAAACTCTAAACTAATTTTTTCTTTTTCCGAAACTCTATATAGGGAAGGGAAAAGAATATGAACGATTTTACACGGTCAGTTGAATTATTGCATAAGTCTCTGGATGTTACCAGTCTTCGTTATCAGGTTTCGGCAAACAATCTCAGTATGAGTGAGGTTCCGAACTTTAAGCGAAGCGTGGTAAATTTTGAAAGTGAACTAAAACGCGCTCTTGAAGCGGAAAAATCCAATAAGGGAAGCGAAAGCTTTCAGATGACAAGAACTGATCCTCGTCACGTTTCTTCGGATAAACCATACAGCTGGCATGATGTTGAACCTCGTCGAGTTCTGGATTATACAACTACAAGCAAAGCAAACGGGAATAATGTTGATGCAGAAACTGAAGCCAACAATATCCTTCAGATTCAGATGCAGTACAGACTTTTAACTCAGCTTACGAATTTTGAGTTCTCTCAGGTAAATAAGGTATTGAAAAAATAACTGCGCTGACAGCGGCTTTTAGGAGATTGATATGGGACTTTTTACTTCAATTAATATAGCATCAACAGGAATGGCGGCTGAACGCCTAAAATCTGATGTAATTTCTGACAATATTGCAAATGCATCTACTACAAGAACTCAGGACGGCGGTCCTTTTCAGCGTTCACGGGTTGTTTTTGAAGCAGTCAGCTCAAAAAAGCCTCAGTGGAGAACTCCTTTCTGTCCTGAAGATCTGGATAACGGTCCTGGAAAAGGCGTGAAGGTTCGTGAAATCGTAAAGGATACAACAAAAGGACGCCTTGTTTATGACCCGGAACACCCTGATGCAATTAAATCCGGTCCGAATACAGGTTATGTTGAATATCCGAACGTAAATATCGTAAACGAAATGGTAGATTTGATTGCAGCCAGCCGTGCTTACGAAGCCAATTCTACGGTAATTGAAGGTGCAAAATCCATGTTCAGTGCTGCTCTTGAAATCGGAAGGTAATTTTTCTGGCTTTTACCGCATTGACTAACAGGGCTTTCTGATTGATAATATCAGGGTCTTGGGAGGGACTTTTTAGATGAATATTAACGACATTTCTTCAAATATGAATACAATGAAGGCTAATACCTATTCTTCACTGGTAAAGCCCCTTTCAATGTATCACCTGGGTGGCGAAACTGTTCCTGCCGTAGATGGTGTAAGCCGTTCAACAAAGGCTGTATCCCTTGAGAGAACTCAGGAAAATCAGGGTTCAGAAAAAAAACTTACTTTCCAGGATTATCTTCTTGATGCCGTAAAGTCTGTAAACCAGAAGCAGCTGGATGTTTCTGACCTTCAGGAAAAAATCATCACAAATCCGGATGAAGTTGATATCCACGACGTTACAATCGCAATGAGCAAGGCTCAGCTTTCCCTGAATATGGCACAGACCGTAATCGATCGTCTTGTACAGGGCTGGAGCGAAATCACAACAACAAGATAAAACTCGGGTTCCCGCTGAGAGCCAATTTTGCAGTAGTAATTCTTAAACTCAACATTCGCACTGATGTTTGTCTGTTTTTTACTCAACTAATTCATTGCGGAATTTTCTTCTTTATGGTATAATTCATTAAATTTACTCGAAATTTCTTTAAAGATTCGTTCACGGGAGGGGTTCAATGAACGAATGGCTTAAAAAAGTGATGGATAAGCTTAAAAATTTCTGGAAAAGTGCTTCCATCATAAAAAAAGTTATTCTTATTGGTGTAGTTGTGGTGGTGGTTGCTGCCATCGTCGTAACTGCCAGAGTTTCTTCAAAACCAAATACTGTTCGTCTTTACGATGTACCTGTTACTGATGAAAATATGCGCAGTCAGATTGTCGTGCGCTTAAATCAGGAAAATATTCAGGCTTATGTAAGCGATGACGGTTATATTACAATCGACAAAAATGTAAATAAGGACAGGCTCCTTTCTATTCTCATTTCTGAAGGTCTTCAGCCGGCAACCTGGGATCCGTATCAGGCATTTTATCACCGTTCCTGGAGCGATACTGACCAGGAGCAGAACGTAAAATTAAAAAATGCCGCTACAGCTAAGGTTCAGCAGTCTCTGGAAGCTCTTGACGGAATTCAGAAGGCATGGGTTACAATCAATGTTCCGGAGATACGACTTTTTGCAGCCGACCAGAACCCCGTTTCGGCTTCAATTATTCTTCGACTGACAAATAACAGTGACATTGAAACCAATGTTCGCCGCCAGAAAAGCATTCAGCGCCTTGTTCTTACCATGATTGAAGGCCTGAAGGCTGAAAATCTTACTATTTCCGATACTGACGGAAAGACTTTGAATGATTTTGAAGGCCTTACGGAAATGGACAGGCTTACTTCAATTCAGAAGCAGCAGAAAATCCGTCATGACGAGGAAGCAAAGCTCAAGGCCGCAATTATTAATCTTTTTGATACTCTTCAGATGGGTGCCGAAATCGGTGCTCAGCCAACAAGAAAGAGAATCGGTGACGTAATCGTAAACCTTGAAATGGATATGTCGGAGAAAAACCGGGAATCAACGGAATATTCTCCGATTCAGCGAAAGGCAGATAACCCGAATACGCCTTACGACGATTCTGACTATGTAGATACAATTCCGGTTTCTCAGGAAACGGTAACCAAGGAATGGCAGGGTACCGGCTTCAATCCGGAAGGCCCTACGGGCGTTGAAGGACAGAATCCGCCGGTTTATTCAGATGTTTCCAATGTAATCGGAAAATCCGTTGAAACCGGGGTAAAGCAGAATAACGCCGTAAATTCTACTCACACTGTAGAGATTGTTTCTCCGCAGATTGGCCGCCGCTCCGTTTCTGTAAACGTTTCCGGTTCATTAAGCTTTGTCCGGGATCCTAAAACCTTCAAGTACATAATTGATGAAGAAAGCGGTCTTTTAAAGACAAAATATACTCCGGTTCCTCCGGAGGATCTTGCAAAATATAAAAACCTGATTGAAGGCGCCATCAACTACGATTCAGCCCGTGGTGATATTGTAAAGGTTGAAGACGTTCCGATTGATTATACTGAATTTATCGAAGCGGAAACTCAGAAGGAAGTTGCAAAGATTCAGAGAAACAGAACTATCCTGATTGTACTTGCTGCAATTGCGATTGTATTAATCGGATTTATTCTTTTCAGGATTATTTCCAAGGAAATGGAACGCCGCCGTCGTCTTCGGGAGGAAGAACTTCTCCGTCAGCAGCAGGCAGAACGGGAAAAGGCACTTTGGGAAGCCCGGGACGATGCAAACATGCAGGTTACCATGTCCGTGGAAGAAAGCCGCCGTGCCGAACTTCAGGAAAATGCAATCAATATGGCAAAAGAGCATCCGGAAGACGTTGCCCTTCTTATCAGAACATGGTTGATGGAGGAATAGTAAATGACGCAGTTTGATGAAAATATGAATCAAGGCTCTCAGCTTTCTATGGAGCAGGGCTTTTCTTATGTTGCACAAGGAACAGATAAGCGTCCTCTTACCGGAAAGGAAAAAGCCGCTCTTCTGATGGGTGAGCTTTCCGGCTATACCTCGGAAATTATTCCTCTTCTTACCACAAAGGAATTGCGGGAATTAAGAAAAACCTTAAAAAAACTTGGAAATAAGGTTGAGCTCAACCGCGAAATAAAAATGCTGGAGGAGACAAACAAATACGGCCTTTCAAGACGCCTTATTTTTGCCCGTCCAAGCCTGTTCAATAAAGAAAAATATGCCCAGGAGCATGAAACAAAAAAGAGCCGCGATTATTTGCACGGACTTTTCAAAAATCCAAATGCTGTTGCAAATGTAATCAGCGTATGGTTGAAGGAGGACTAGAATGGCAGACGAAGAAGCTCCGAAATCAAATCCAAAACCGGTTCCAAAGCCGGGAAGTCTTAAGCCTGCCGGTTCCAGCAAGAAAGACAGAAAGGATTATAAAAGCTTAACTGGCCGCCAGAAAGCCGCAATCTTCCTTGTTTCCCTGGGTTCCGACGTTTCCTCTGAAATCATGAAGCACCTTCGTGAAGACGAAGTTGAAACCCTTACTTTTGAAATTGCTCGTCTTGAAACAGTAGACGCTGAATATAAGGACGCGGTTCTCGAAGAATTCCAGGAGCTGATGAATGCCCAGAACTTCATCACAACTGGTGGTATCGACTATGCCCGCGAACTTTTGGAAAAATCTTTGGGAAGCCAGAAGGCAATCGACATTATTAACCGACTTACTTCAAGTCTTCAGGTTCGTCCATTCGACTTTATCCGCCGAACAGACCCTGCTCATCTTTTGAACTTTATTCAGCAGGAGCACCCTCAGACCATCGCCTTGATTCTGGCTTATTTGGAACCAGGAAAAGCTGCGGTAATCCTTCAGAATCTTCCTGAAGAAATGCAGCCTGAAGTTTCAAAGCGACTTGCAACCATGGACCGTACTTCTCCTGACGTTCTTCGTGAAGTAGAACGAGTTCTTGAAAAGAAGCTTTCAACCCTTTCCAGCGAAGACTACACTGCTGCCGGTGGTGTTGAATCTATCGTTGAAATCTTGAACCTTGTTGACCGTTCTTCTGAAAAGGCAATTATCGAATCCCTGGAAGAAGAAGATCCGGATCTGGCAGAAGAAATCAAGAAACGAATGTTCGTATTCGAAGATATCGTTATGCTGGACGACCGCGCTATTCAGAAGGTACTCCGCGAAGTCGATACTCAGGAGCTTTCAAAAGCGCTTAAGTCCGTTGATACCGAAGTTCAGGATAAAATCTTCCGCAATATGTCTAAGCGTGCGGCAAGTATGCTTAAGGAAGATATGGAATTCATGGGACCTGTCCGCTTGAAGGACGTTGAAGAAGCTCAGCAGAAGATTGTATCTACAATCCGTCGTCTTGAGGATACCGGTGAAATCGTTATCGCACGAAGCGGTGAGGACGAACTGGTTCAGTAGGATAATATATGGCACAGACAGTATTCAGACCGAACGAAGTAAAAGTAAAAAATGGCGATAAACTCACTTTAAAGCTTCTGCACGATTATACTCCGGAAACTCCGGAGGAAGAAAAAGAGGTTGAGGTTTATAACGGTCCAACCGCTGAAGATTTAAGAAAAGAAGCAGAGGCATTCCGTGCCGGCTGGGAAATCGAAAAGCGCCGTCTTCTGGATGAAGCCCAGAAATCTGCCGACGATATCGTAAAAAAGGCGGAGGATGCTGCCTTCGCTGAAGTAAAGCGTCAGACAGACCAGGCACAGGTTATAAAGGCCGATGCTGAGGCGGAAGCAGAAAAAATAATTCAGAATGCACACCTTGAAGCTCAGAAAATCATTCAGGAAGCTCACGCTGAAGAGGCCAGAATTCAGGAAGAAGCAGCAAAAGCTGGTGAGGCTCAGGGTGTTGAAGAAGGCTACAAGGCCGGTCAGGAAGAGGTGAACCGCCTTATTGCGCGGCTCCACAAAATTGTAGAATCTGTTATGACCCGCCGTGAGGAAATCTTAAAGGATACTGAACAGCAGATTGTTGATCTTGTAATTCTGATGACCCGCAAGATTGTAAAAATCATCTCTGAAAATCAGAAGGGCGTTGTTTTAAGCAATGTTCTTGCAGCCTTAAAAAAGGTTAAAACCCGGGGAAATGTTACAATCCGCGTAAATCTTGATGATTACAAAACAACCACGGAGCATAAGGCAGAATTTATCCGCCGGGTTGAAAATGTTCAGGGAATTACTGTTCTTGAAGATTCGTCGGTTGATAAGGGCGGCTGTATCGTTGAAACAGACTTTGGTGCAATCGATGCCCGCATCGCAAGCCAGCTTGGCGAACTTGAAAACAAGATTCTTGAGCTTTCACCTGTAAAAACCGTTGAAAAGAAGCCTTCTGAACCTCAGAGCGCTTCCAGCATGGCCGAAGCCCAGCTTTCCGGAACAGGCAGCACTTTCTAGTATATTGGATATGGTTCGAATGCCGAAGCAGGTAATAACGATTCAAAATTGGCGGAGGGATAGCGGCAGGCGGGCAAAAAAACTCTGTTTGTGGTTGCCGCGAAAGGGGAAGAGCATTTTATGACGGACGAACTTGTTTTAACTGACAATTTTAATTTTTCAAAATATATCGATAATGTTGAAGATTACGACCCGATTCTGTACATCGGCTATGTAACCGAGGTAAGCGGTCTTGAAGTAATCTCAAACGGTCCCTGCGCTCAGAAGGGCGAAATCTGTACGATCAAGCTGCACAATGGTACCAGCGTTCTGGCCGAGGTTGTAGCGTTAAAGCAGAATTCCGTAAAGCTTACGGTTTTTGGACTTACTGAAGGAATCGAAATCGGCTGCGAAGTAATTGCCAGCGGAAAGCCCCTTCAGGTGCCGGTGGGATGGAACCTCCTTGGACGAACTATCGATGCCACCGGAAAGCCCTGCGATGGTCTTGGGGAACTGATTCCGGCTGACTATTATCCTGCAATCTGCCCGGCTCCGGATGCCATGACAAAGCTTGAAATTAACCGCCGCATTACAACCGGCGTTCGTGCAATTGATTCAATGCTCACGATTGGAAAAGGACAGCGAATCGGTGTTTTTGCCGGTTCAGGCGTAGGAAAATCGACCCTTCTTTCAATGATTGCAAGAAATACTGATGCAGATATAAATGTAATTGGTCTTATCGGCGAGCGAGGCCGGGAAGTACTGGACTTTATTAACCGGGACCTTGGGGTTGAAGGCATGAAGCGCAGCGTTGTGGTTGTTGCCAAGGGCGATGAGCCTGCAATCTGCCGTCTTCGTGCTGCCCAGGTTTGTACCGCCATTGCAGAATATTTCCGGGACCAGGGAAAGGACGTTATGCTGATGATGGATAATGTTACCCGATTTGCAAAGGCTCAGCGTGAAATCAGTATTTCTTCCGGAGAGGTTCCGGCTCAGCGCGGTTATCCGCCGAGCGTATTCGATTCAATTCCAAAGCTTCTTGAACGAACCGGAACCAACGATAAAGGTTCAATTACTGCAATTTATGCCGTTCTTGTTGACGGTGATGACATGAACGAACCGATTGCTGACACTGTCCGCGGTGTTCTGGACGGACATATCGTTTTGAGCCGACGGCTTGCAGACAGCTATCACTATCCTGCAATTGATGTACTGCAGTCCATAAGCCGAATTGCAAACCGTGTTTCAGGAAAGATTACAAAGAAGGCGGTTGGCCGCGTCCGGGAACTTATGGCGGTCTACCAGAACAATGCACAGATGATAAACGCCGGAATCTATCAGATGGGAACCAGCGCTGCCATCGATGAAGCAATCAACAAGCACGACGAAATTGAAGAATTCTTAAAGCAGGAAGAATACGAACCTTCTTCCATAAAAGAAACTCTGGATATGCTTTCTTCCCTGACCGGGATTGAAATTCCTGCGGAAGAGTATGCTGAATGTCCTAATGCCGGGGCTAAAAGTGCGGCTCAGCTGAGTGATGAAAAAATCCGTGCGGAAGGGATGAACACCGAGAAAATGAAGGAACTGGGGCAGAAAATCAATGCCGTGATTCCGGATAGTACTGGAACGGGTGCCTCAGGCGCTTTAGGAGGTGCTTTCGGTTCAGACGGTACTGCTTCCGGCTTTAACACAGGGCTGTCAGGTTCAGGTAATTCATCCGGAGCTCTTTAATGAAGAAGTTCTCTTTTGAACTGGAAGATGTTCTTTCCTTCAGAAAATTTGAACAGCAGCAGGCAGAAATCGAGCTTGGAAAGGCGCTGGCGGCTGAAAAAGAAATTCAGGATAAGCTGGATGCCCTTGCTCAGCAGCAGGCAACGGTTCAACAGCAGATGAAGGGAAGTACCGACGCCAATGCAATAATTGATGCAGGCCGTTTTTATGCCTTTGTACGAACCCAGTCAGAATTCTTATTAAATAAAATTACAGAAGCAAAGCTTGTTACAGAACAAAAAAGGGAAGTGCTCCGCCAGTGCATGGCAAAAACAGATTCCCTTGAAGAACTAAAAAAAGTTAAACTTTCCGAATACAACAAAATGGTTCAGGACGAAGAAGACAAAGAAACCGACGACATCGTTACAAGCCGCATACTGAGATAAAAACAAGAATTATGAGGTATGAAGTATGAAGTATGAGGGATGCGCAATGCAAAAATCATACTTCACCGCTCATACTTCATACTTGTATCCGCTAGTACTTAAACGCACTTCCACCTATAAATTCCCTGATAATTGAGCGGTCCGGCACCTGGGTTGGGGCGATGGTTGCAAAATTATCCAGAAAACTTAAAAGACTGCAGGCCTTTCCGTATTCCGGCTCTGTAGGCTTTACGCACCTTAAAAGCGGTTCAGCATAAACCTTAAGAACAGAAAGCTCGTAGTCCAGGGCGGTGTTCAAAACTGCGTCTGCGTTACTCAGGAACGGGAAGATATGCTTTTCTTCACCGTTACGAACGCTCTGCCACATGGCAATGGTTCCAGCGGCGTTTTTTCCGCGGAACTGGTAGTCCCGGACAATACGGCGGATAAG
The DNA here is from genome assembly GCA_946186185.1 of uncultured Treponema sp. Taxonomy (GTDB): domain Bacteria; phylum Spirochaetota; class Spirochaetia; order Treponematales; family Treponemataceae; genus Treponema_D. The sequence goes on from CAMHMJ010000002.1 coordinate 110,369, forward strand.
ACGGTTGTCACCGGTGGAAATTCTGTTATGGTCGTCAAGGTTCAGCTGGGTGAGGGCAGAAAGATAAATCTTGAACTTTTTGTCCTCCGGAATCTTTGGCGTGAGCTTTGGATTCAGGCCGTGAATTCCTTCCATAATAAGAATCTCGTTTTCTTCCAGCTTCATGGTGTTCTTTTTGTCGAATTTCTGGGTTCCGGTATGGAAATCGTAAGAAGGAATGATTACTTCTTTTCCGGCAAAAAGGTCCACAAGATTCTGGTTCAGTAATTCAACATCCAGGGCTTCAAGACATTCAAAATCGTATTCGCCGTTTTCGTCCTTTGGAGTTCTGTCCCGGCCCACATAGTAGCAGTCAAGGCTGATTACCTTAGGACGGTAGCCGATGGCCTGAAGCTCAAGGGTAAGCTTTTTACTTGTGGTGGTTTTTCCTGAGCTTGAAGGACCTGCAATCAGAACTACCCGGGCTGTCTGACGCTTTTTAATCTGGCTTGCAATGTAGGAAATACATTTCTGCTGGAAGGTTTCCGTTATGTCGATAAAGTCGTTTACCTTCCGGTCGATAATCAGGCGGTTCAGGTCTGAAACCGCAGTAACTCCCAGCTGTTTACCCCAGTTTTTGTAGTTCTGGTAAAGCTCAAAAAGCTTTGGCTGGTCGTGGAATGGTCTGATGGTTTCCGGCTCTTTTGAACGCGGGAAACGAAGCAAAAATCCGTTCTGGTATTTAAAAAGTTCGAAGGTTTTAAGAAGGCTTGTGTTTGTTACAAGGGTTCCAAAACTGAAATCATAGAAATCCTGAAGTTTGTTTACCCGGATGTGAGGCGGGCAGATAAAATCCAGCTGGTTAAGTCCTTCCTGAAGTCCGCTGTTCTTAAAAAGCTCAACGGCCTGTTCGTAAGAAACGATTTTAGTTTCAATTGGAAGGCCAGCCTTTATCATGTTCCGCATTTCGTTTTCGATGGCCTTTACTTCCTCTTCCTTCATTTCGCTTCCGGTTTCAAGAGTGTAGTAGTAGCCGTAGTCAACGGAAGGTCCTACGATGAGGCGGGATTCCGGGTAGAGTTTGTGGCTTGCGGCACCCAGTACAAAGCAAAGCGAGCGCCGGTAGACATCCGCTCCGGTTTTTGAGTTTGCCATTACCGGTTCGATTTTTGAATCGTAGCGAAGCTCTTTATCAAGAGAATAAACTTTATTATTGATTTTTGCGGCCCGAATAAGGTCAGGATTTAAATTCATTTTTTCAATAAGTTTTCCGACTTCAGTTCCGTATTCAACCTGGTGAACGCTGCCGTCTGGAAAGGTGATGTGTAAGATTTCATTATTCATAAGTTCGCTCCTTTCTCTGAAGTATCAATTTCTTCTATTATAAACCACATTGCCAAATTAGCAAAAACTTTTTGAAGATGAAGGCGCTGCTTCTTTTACTTCTCAAAATTGTTTTTCCATTTTATAATTGATGTATGATTTATAAACGAAGCTCCGGTATTATTTTATTTTTTCTCGTAAGCGTGTTTTTGTTTTTTTCATGCGAAAATGGAGAGTCTTCTTCCGGCTCTGAGAACTCAGAAAATTCACCATCGAATAATCAGGTTACTTACTGCCGCTTTGTTGGAACTGTCGTTTATGATGAGGAGTTTTATTCTCCGGATAATTATGTTTCGAATAAGAAGGTTTCTGGCAAGGTAAGCGCTGAAGCTGATGGAATTGGTGTGCCGAACCCAAGTGATGTTTCAAAAGAAAGCCGGTTTGCAGGACCTGATTTTGGTACACCAACTTTTTCTGTTTCTGCCAGTACTGAAGACGGGCTTACTGCAGACCCCTTGCTGATTACCGGGCGGGATTTTGAAATTTCCCTTGCTTCAGGACACGAATGGACGGTTACCGTATCCTTTACAAGCGGAACGGAAACAATTACTGATTCATTTACAAAGAATATTACGCCGGCGGATGCATTTTTTTTTCATGAGTTTTTTATAGTTCCAGATTCTGAAACTGGAACGGGCACTGTACAGCTTTCTATGAATGTTTCTGACCATATAACTTTCCTGAAAATTTCCGGTTCGGGAATTTCTGGAGAAAATACCGTCAGCTGGCCGTCTGATAAGATGAGTTTTCTCTGTGATGGAGATTCCGGTTCAAGATTTATAGAGATATCTGCTGATGTTCCAAGCGGAATCTATAATCTTACCCTGAAATTTTATGACCATCAGGATGGAACTATTCAGTATGTAACAAACCAGTGCGTGAATGTCTATAATGGTATGAGAACCGTTAAATGGAAGAGTGGCAGCACTAATTCCGGTTTGATTGCTGCTGACGGGACCTTTACCCTGACGGATGCTCATCTTGCGGCCTTTAAGCGGAATGTTTTCTTTGTAGGGGCTGGAAGCAGTGCTAAGGGAACTCTTCTTCCTGGGGTGACTGCAAGTGATGATAATACAGGAACAGCATATTCTCCATTTAGAAATATGGAAAAGGCCTTTATGGCAATTCACGATAGAAACGACCCTAATGCGGATTATACGATTTTTGTAAATGGAGTGATAACACCATATAATGGTGCGATTGCAAATGAAGTCTGTAGGATGGATGCGACTGACAGTCAAAAAGGTTTGAATGGAATGGCAAAGTCTATTACCATTTGCGGGGCAAACGGGCTTGATTCTTCCGGGATTCCAAAGGACGAACTGAACAGAAGTTTAAGTCCGACAGGTACTGGTTATTCTAATGGTTTTGCTTTGGGTGTTTTCTGTGATGTTCCTGTACATGTAAGAAATTTAAAATTGTGCGGTGCGTGTTCGTCAAGTTATGGTGGTGTTGCTGTCGCAAAAGGAGCTACTCTGTATATTGAAAGCGGAACGCTGATAACTTCAAATGTTGGAAAATACGGAGCTGGAGTTACTAATTATGGAACTGTCTATATGACAGGAGGAGAAATAAGTGAGTGTAAAAAATTCTCCACAAATTCTTATGGCTATGTCATTTATAACTACGTTAAAAATAGTTCGGATCCAATTCCTGTATTCTGCATGACGGGTGGAGTTATAAGAAATAATACTGAAGTTCCGACCTGTATTGTTTATAATTATGGTGGAAAATTTTATATGTCAGGAGATGCCCTTATTGGTGATGATTCTAAAACAACTTATGCAACCAGTAGTGACTGTTCGAACAAAGCTTCATCGATTATTCAAAATACATATTATAGTTCTGATACTCTAGCACCTAAAGGTCAATTATATCTTGGTTATAAATACGACAGTAATAATCCGGATGTTCCTGTTGAAGCGACTTTGAATAAGGGTATAATGTATAATTTTGCCTCAAGTACTTCGGATACCTCTAGTGGTATAATATATAGTTTTCAAAGCACAATTAAGATGAATAGCGGGTACATAAAAAATAATGGTTCTAATAATGTAGGAGCAATAAATATCTCTTCGACCAATACAAATTATAAAACACAGATAACCGGCGGAACCATAACAAACAATAAAGGCGGAGCCCTGGGAGCTATAAATTTGAACTGCTCTACCGGCTGTTTTGTCATTGGTGAAAAGCCATATTTTCCAATGACTTTGGATAGTGATTTCATAAACTATTATACTTCTGGTATTATTTCCATCTCATCAGGTTTGATTCGTGTAGGGGACGCAACAATTCTTGCAACAATAAAGCCAAAGACATATACGGTTGGTACGCAGGTTATCACAATGATAAACGATACAACCTACCATAATGTTGATAATCCAATTTTTGCCGTAGTAGACGACGATACCTCTGACAATTACCACTGGATAGTAAATACCTCCGGCTGTCTTGAGCAGGTTGAAAATTAAAGCGTCGTGTCTTATATTCCGGGGCGTTATTGAAGGGGCCTGCAGCGCCCCTTTTTTAATTTTCAGCAGCCTGCTTTCCATTTTCCATTTTTTCGATTTTCTTGTAAAAAAACTTCGAATTCACTATAATTCACTTTATGAAAGCTATTGAACTTGAAAAAGCATATAATCCGAAGGATTTTGAAGACAGAATTTATGACGCTTGGGATAAGGGCAACTATTTTAAGCCTGCAAGCGACGAAGCATCTCCTATTCACGCAGAATACGTAAAAAAATGCAGCTGCAAAGACTGCTCAGGAAAAACTGGAACTTACACTGTGGTAATCCCACCGCCGAATGTAACCGGCGTTTTGCACATGGGACACGGATTGAATAATACTTTGCAGGACATCGTTGTCCGCTATCACCGAATGAAGGGCGACAATACTCTCTGGGTAACTGGTACTGACCATGCCGGAATTGCAACTCAGAACGTAGTTGAACGCCAGCTTAAAAAAGAAGGAAAGACACGAAACGACCTTGGCCGCGAAAAATTTATTGAACGCACCTGGGAAGTAAAAAAGGCTCACCACGACATTATCGTAAAACAGCAGAGAAAGCTTGGAAACTCTACTGACTGGGACCGGGAACGCTTTACTTACGATGAAGGACTTTCTTTTGCAGTTCGGGATGTTTTCGTTTCATTGTATGAGCGGGGACTTATGTATAAAGGTCAGCGCCTTGTAAACTGGTGTCCTCGCTGCGGTACTGCTCTTGCTGACGACGAAGTTGACCATGAAGACACTCAGGGTGCAATGTACCACCTTTACTACGAATATGCAGACGGTTCTGGAAAAATTGAAGTTGCTACAACCCGTCCGGAAACCTTCTTTGGTGATACCGCTGTTGCCGTAAATCCAAGTGACGAACGCTACACTGCTCTTGTTGGAAAAAAACTTAAGCTTCCAATTACCGGAAAAGAAATTCCTATTATCGCTGATGAATATGTTGACAAAGAGTTCGGAACAGGTATGGTAAAGATTACTCCTGCCCACGACCCTAACGACTGGGAAGTAGGTAAGAGACATAATCTTGAAGTTGTAAATCTTTTAACTCCAGACGGAAAGCTCAACGAAAATGTTCCTGAAAAATATCAGGGCTTGAAGCCAGAACAGGCCCGTGCTCTCGTAATCGAAGATTTGACAGAACTGGGGCTTTTCAAAGGCGAAGAAAAAATGGTTCACTCAGTAGGTCACTGCTACCGCTGTAAGACAGTTGTTGAACCATATTTAAGCTACCAGTGGTTTGTAAAGATGAAGCCAATGGCAGACAAGGCTCTTGCAGCCTGGAAAAATGGTGACATTCAGTTCTTCCCTAAAAAATGGGAAAACACATACGAGCACTGGCTTACAAATATCCGCGACTGGTGTGTAAGCCGCCAGATCTGGTGGGGACACAGAATTCCTGTATGGTACTGTGGCGAATGCGGCGAAATGATTGTAAGCCGTACAGACCCGACAGAATGTCCAAAGTGCCACGCAAAGGCTGATAAGCTTAAGCAGGATCCGGATGTTCTTGATACCTGGTTCAGCTCATGGCTCTGGCCTTTCAGTACCCTCGGCTGGCCGGAAGAAACGGAAGACCTTAAGCGCTTCTTCCCAACATCAGCCCTTGTTACTGCCTACGACATTATTTTCTTCTGGGTTAGCCGCATGATTATGGCAAGCCTTGAATTTACAGGAAAGGCTCCTTTCCACGATATTTACATCCACGGACTTGTTCGCGACAAGCAGGGCCGAAAGATGAGTAAGTCTTTAGGAAACGGAATTGACCCTCTTGAAATCATCGATTTGTACGGTTCCGACGCCCTTAAGTTTACTTTGAGCTTTATGTGTGCCCAGGGACAGGATATTCTTATTGATAAGGACAGCTTCAAACTTGGAAGCCGCTTCTGTAACAAGGTATGGAACGCAAGCCGCTACATCCTTGGAAACCTTGAAAGCCGAAACCTTATTCCTGTAACCGACGCTGACCTTACTGAACTTGATAAATGGATTTACAGCCGTTTGAATGCTGCCGTTAAAGCAAACCGGGAAGCTCTTGAAAGTTACCGCTACAACGACGCTGCCAGCGCCCTTATGGAATTCTTCTGGAATGAATTCTGTGACTGGTATGTTGAGGCAACAAAGCTCAGCTTCTGGCACGGCGACGAACACGAAAAAGACAGAGCTGTTTCTGTTCTTTTGAACGTACTTGAAGAATCACTCAGACTTCTTCATCCGTTTATTCCGTTTGTAACCGAAGAAATCTATTCTAAGCTGCCGCTTGCTGAAATTATTGAAAACAGAAAGAAAGCCGGAACTCAGAAGGTTCTCTGCAATTCTGAATATAACGCAATGCTCATCAACGCTCCTTTCCCGGAAGTTGCAAAAGAGCGTGAAAATACAGCAGTTGATGCACGCTTTGATGTTCTTAAAGACCTTATCGGTCAGGTTCGCGGCCTTAGAACTGAATGCGGAATTGACCCTGCAAACAAAATCAATATTGCCATCCTTGTTACAAAGGGAAGTGAAGCTGAAGTTTGCCACGAAAAGGTTGACATGATTAAGCTTCTGGCCGGTGTTGCAAACGTTGAATTCGTTGAAGCAAAGCCTGCAAGCTCTGTTGGAACTGTTGGTAAGGGCTTTGAAGCATTTATCATCGTTGACGAAAGTATCAATAAGGAACAGCTTATTGCCCGCTTTAAGAAAGCCATCGAAACAGAAACAGGCTGGGTAAAAAAGAGTGAAGCAAAATTGAACGGAAGCTTTGCACAGCACGCTCCTGCTGAAGTTGTTCAGGCTGAACGCGATAAAATGGAAGAAAGCAAACGCAAGATTGAAAAGCTTCAGAGTTATGTAGAAAGTCTGTAATTTTTGGGTTTTAGGGGCTTTTCTAAAGCCCCTAGGCGAGAGGGTAGCCCGCAACAAAGTGCGGGCGCAGGGGGAGACTTCCCCCTCCTAAAGAATATTCTGGAGGTGCATTATGAAAAAAGCCAAGTATGAGATGAAAATTGAACGGTCTCAAAATATGGACTTGAACGACATGCAGCGTCTTAGCGAAATGCACCTTGCGCCGTATATGCAGCTTGCCACCGGGCTGATTGGAAAGGCCCGGCACGCTGGGGGAAATATGTTCCGTCACCAGATGGACACCCTTGCGATTCTGATTGACTACGGGTATATTGATTCGGTGCTCCTGAAGGCTTCGGTGGTGCACGACACTGTTGAGGACATTAAGGGCTTTGACCGGAACCTGATTGTGAATGCCGACAACGAGGGGCAGGCTGTTTTAGACCTGGTTCTTGAGGTAACCCGCCGGGAAGACGAGGATAAAAAGCAGTTTTTAAAGAGAATTCTTGATACCGGAACCCAGAAGGCCAAGATTTTAAAGTGTGCCGACAGAATCAGCAATATGATTTCCCTGGGCTATGTAACTGACCCGAAATTTATTGAACGCTACTGCGACGAAACAGAATATTTCCTTCTGCCCATGGCGCTGGAAATTGACTACAATATGTACAGCGAGCTCATCGAGCTTATTATGACACGCCGCCGCTATCTTGAAGACGGCGGATACTTCTGTTCTACCAAAAAAGACAGCCAGTCGGAAAAAATCCCTCCGAAGGAAAATGCTCCTGCTGCGGGAACTGGTACTGCGGACGGAAGTGGTTCTGCGGACGGAAAAGGTTCTGCGGACGGTACGGAAAAAATCAAATGAAAGTAAATTATCATACTCATTCTCGTTACTGCAGGCACGCACAGGGTGAAGTGAGGGATTTTGCAGAGGCTGCATTTAACTCCGGACTTGAAGTGCTGGGGTTTTCAGACCATGCGCCTTTTCCGGTTCCCTTGTTCGGCGACCGTTACGGAAACGGCATGGATTTTGATGAGCTGGATTCCTACCTGAGCGAGGTGCAGGAAGAACGGGAACGGTATGCAGGAAAGATGCAGATTTTTTCTTCCCTTGAGATTGAATATTTACCGGAGTTTGATGAAGCGGGAAGTGAGAATGCCGGAGGGGTTGCCGCGGACTGGGTGTCGGACGGCGGGGCCCACGGTTTTGCCGGAGCGCAGTCAGAACAGACTCAAAAAAGCTACTACCGCTGGCTTTTAGAAGAAAAAAAACTGGATTATCTTTTGCTGGGGGCTCACTTTTTCTACACAAAAAAGGGCGAGTTCCTTAATATTTACACTATTGAAAAGCTGGACAATGTTCTGGATTATGCAGAAGCCGCAGTTCAGGCTTTGAATACCGGGTATTTCAAGATTTTTGCTCATCCCGATATTTTTTCAATGCTGGATTTTTCTGAAGATTCCCGCTGCTGTGATATTTACGATAAGGCAAGCGACATGATTATCGAAGCGGCCAAAAGAAACGGGACCATTCTGGAGTTCAATGCCAACGGAATGCGGCGCGGTCTTTTTGATTATAGCGGAGAAGAACGCTGGCAGTATCCTCTTCTTAGTTTCTGGAAAAAGGTTTCTGAGGCCGGGTTACCGGTTGTGGTGGGAGCGGACGCCCATGTTCCGGATCAGGTCTGGGACAGCTATGTGGAGGAAGCATACCGTACCCTGAAGGAACTTGGAATTACCCCTGTGGAAAAGATTTTTTAATAGTGTTAAAATGGCACTATGAATTGCAAGAATAATTATGGATTTTTCAGGGTTGCCTGTGCATCCCCAGAGCTTAAGGTTTGTGACTGCGGTTTTAATGCAGAAAAGATAATCGATTCTGTCCGCTCTTTGAGTGAAGAAGGAGCGTCCCTTATTGTTTTTCCGGAGCTTTCCATTACCGGCTATACCTGCGGTGATTTGTTTTTTCAGAAGGCTTTGCAGGCTTCAGCAATCGAAAAGCTTGAATACATTGCAAAAAAAACTTCATGGGCTGGGGCTGTTTTTACGGTGGGGCTTCCGGTCTGCGTGAACGGTGCCGTTTACAACTGCGCAGCGGTTCTGCATAAGGGAAAAATCCTTGCCCTGGTTCCAAAAACTTATATTCCAAATTATTCTGAGTTTTATGAAAAGAGGCATTTTGCTTCCTCTGTGACGGCTGCCCGGCAGGGAATTCAGTCCGTTTACCTTTCTGAAAAAAATCCCTGTGTTCCTTTTGGATGCGATATTCTTGTAAAATCTATAGAAAATCCTGACTTTGTACTTGGCTTTGAGCTTTGCGAGGATTTGTGGGTGCCGGAACCTCCGAGTGTGAAGGCTGCCTTAAGTGGTGCCACGGTGATTGCAAACCTTTCCTGCAGCAATGAGGTTATCGGAAAGGCGGAATATCGCCGCAATCTTGTAAAAATGCATTCTGCCCGCACGGTTTGTGCGTATCTTTATGCAAGTGCCGGCCACGATGAGTCAACACAGGATCTGGTTTTTTCCGGACACAACATTATTTCTGAAAATGGAACTGTTCTTGCTGAAAGCCAGCTGTTTTCCGGAAAATCCGTATGCTGCGACATTGACCTTGAACGGCTCATGGCTGAGCGGGCAAAGACAGTGACTTTTTCTGACTGTGCAGGTTTGAACGCGGGTCTGAATGTGGGATTCAATGTGGGTCTCAATGTGTGCGGGGGCAGCTCTTTCGGTGCCGGAAATGCGTGGGGCGGTTTTTCTGTTACTCCTTCTGGAACTTCTGGTGCGGGCTGTGCAGCTGGGGTAGGGGCTTCCGGTTCTGGTGCTCCTGGAGCTGCGTCGGGGACTGCAAACGGTTACCGTGTAATTCAGATTTCTCTTAAAGAAAAAAATATTGAGCCCCGTGACTTAAAGCGGTTTGTAGATCCACATCCTTTTGTTCCTTCCGGAAAAGTTGAACGAAGCGAACGCTGCCGCTCTGTAATTCAGCTTCAGGCGGAAGGACTTGCAAAGCGCCTGCGACACATAAACTGTAAGTCGGCGGTAATCGGTTTGAGCGGAGGGCTTGACTCAACTTTGGCTCTTCTTGTAACTGCAAAGGCCTTTGATTTGTGCGGTTTTGACCGAAAGGGAATCTTAGCCGTTACAATGCCTTGTTTTGGTACTACCGACAGAACCTACAACAATGCCTGTGCTCTTGCCCGGGAAGTGGGCGCTGAACTGAAGGAAGTGCGCATTGCAGAAAGCGTCCGCCTTCATTTTAAGGATATCGGTCAGGACGAAAATGTTCACGACATAACTTACGAAAACTGCCAGGCCCGGGAACGAACTCAGGTTCTGATGGACTTGGCAAACAAGACCAACGGAATCGTAATTGGAACAGGAGATTTAAGCGAGCTTGCCCTTGGCTGGTGTACTTACAACGGAGATCAGATGAGCATGTACGGCGTAAACTCCTCGATTCCAAAGACACTTGTAAGGCATCTGGTTGAATGGTTTGCAGATGAGGCGGAAAGTTCTTGCAGTGTGCAGGGGGCTTCCGGTGCGGTAGATGGTTCTTCAGGTGCGCATGGTTCTTCAAATGAGGTGAATTGTGCGTCAGGCGCGGAAAATTTTTCCTCCGGCGCAGAAAATAAGACTTCCGGGTCGGAAGATGAGTCTGAAACTTCGTCAAAAAGTCCGCTTTCGGCAGTGCTCCGTGATATCCTTGATACTCCTGTTAGCCCGGAGCTTCTTCCTCCAAAAGACGGCGTGATTTCCCAGAAAACGGAAGACCTGGTGGGACCTTATGAGCTTCACGACTTTTTCCTCTATTATCTATTGAGGTTCGGCTTTTCACCTTCAAAAATATTTTTCCTTGCAGAAAAGTCAGGTCTTCCTTACGACCGCGTCTTCATCCTGAAGTGGCTCAGGACCTTTTACCGCCGCTTTTTCAGCCAGCAGTTCAAGCGAAGCTGTATGCCTGATGGTGCAAAGGTTGGTACTGTAAACCTTTCTCCTCGTGGCGACTGGCGAATGCCAAGCGACGCAAGTGCAGCTTTGTGGCTGGAAGAAATTGAAAACTTAAAATAACGTAAAAATGGGTTGTCATTTTAAGACAACCCGATTTTTTATTTTGCCCAGAGAAGTGTAAGGTCAAAATATCCTGCAACGCTCTTATGTCCATTCTTTGTGTTGAAGCTGAATCTAACCGGCGTCTGGTTTCCGAAGGTGAATTCTACAGGATTAAGATTACTTGAAGAATCTGCACCAGTGTTGTGTTTTTCAGCGTCGTATTTAAGGGTCTTGGTTTTAGAATCGTAGAAGAGGTCAATGTTGATGTTGTCAATGTCATCATCCTCTGCGCCGTCATCGATTTCTCTTAGCCTTACATGAATATTCATCCTGCAGTCCTGATTTTTCTTGATGTTCTGGAAAACTGCAGTACATTCATCATTTACAAGGGAATACCAGTTTGACTGACGAATATTGTCATAATCTCCCTTCCATTCCTGGTCGTGATCATTTACAAGAACTTCAGTTCCGCCGTCCGTACTCTGCCAGATTGTCCATTTCAGTTCAAAAGAATGTCCTTCATCACCAAAATCATCCGTAATTGTAAGGCGCTCGAATTTTGCAGAAACGGTAAAGCTATCAGGAATTTCGGCAATGGCATTTATAGGTGAACCGGATTTACTTACATAATATGTGTTTGTTTTTGAGTCTTTATAATAAGAGTAGAAATAGTACCAGTAGCCGTTTGCCCATGCAATTTCGTCCATTGCAGAACTCTGGTCACAAGGTATTACCATGTAATAAGGACTGGATTCTGTATCAGTCTGAAGGGTTGTATTTTCTGCTGCAACGATGTAATTGTGGTCAGGAACATAATTTACATCCGGATTTTCTCCACGGTATCGAACAATAAGAAGATTTGTGGCACGACTTTCCGTAATTTTTGCCCAGGAAAGTGAAACCTTGGCATTTTCTCCGTCGGAGGCTGAAATTCCTGCCATTGTGTGGCTTGGAACTTCAAGGGGCGAATCAAAACGGATTATATACCAGACATGATTTGCTTTGTCGGAAGAGCTTACTTTTACGGCAATTTTAAATTTTCCTATTGGAAGAGATGTTAAATCCAGATTTCCGTCTTCATTTCCGGATGCAGACAGAAGAATCATGTTATTATATTCTTCCTTTGTAATTCCCGCGTAAGTTTTGTTTCCGTATGTTTTTTCGCCTTCAATTTCATCGTAAGATAAGTCTTTTTCAGCCCAGCCCCGAATCAGATAATATTCATAGTTTGCGCTTCCGTGGGAAACTTTAGGCTGTAAAAGGAATGCTGAACTTGGGATTTCTCCGCCCTTCAGCGTAAATGCATACTGTGAAGAACCGTCGCTATTTGTTGCGTTTTCATCAATTGATTTTAGATGCAATATTTCGCATTCGCGGTTTTTAAGTACTTCAGAATCCCATAATCCTACATCAAGGTTCAGAGTTGAGCCTGTATCAAATGGCCGGCTGTTAAAGGGATTATAGCTTATATCTATTGATTTTAAGTATGCGTTTGAAAGAACGGAAGAAACAGTTGGGTAAGGGTCTTCATTATCGTTAACTCCGTCGCCGTCTGTATCTTTGAGGGCTGGATTTGTGCAGGTTACAGTTCCTGTTTGTGCTACTGTCCATCCGGTAAGTTCGGCGTAATCGCTTATTGTATCTCCGTCTGTGTCAGTTGAATCGTCTGAAGTTCCAAAAAGCTCTTCTTCCCGTAAAGGAATTCCGTCCTTATCTTTGTCTACGCTGTACATTACCGTAATGTCGTCTCCGGCGCGGACAATGATTTGGTCTGCGTTGTAGTAATACTTTTCCTCGCTTGGTCCGTAGTATTTTACATCTGCAATTCCGTTTTCGTAAGTGATAACCGCAATAAACCAGTCGCCTTCCATTCCTTCTGGATTTGTGGCCTTTCCTTCAACCTCATAGATTGACTTAATCATTTTATGATTTTTCTCATCTGTGTACCAGGTAACTACATTTGGAAGACAGTCAGAAAGGGCTTCTGTAAGGGTAAGTTCTTTGTAGGTGACTGGAGTTGTTTCTTCAAGGGAAAGGGGAGTGCGTTTTGTTGCAATCTGGAAGGATTTTGTTTCCGGAAGGGATTTTGCAATTGGCATTATCGAACTGTCAAAGCAGGGACCGTAATCTACGGTAATTAAGGCTGTTTTTGCGTCAACTGCAGTTGTAATTTTTGTAAAATCCTTTGTGTCTTCAGAAGATATTTTAATGGAAGAAACATCGATTTTGAATCCCACAAGTCCGTTCATAATTGATTCAATTGCTGCAACAGGAAGCTGAGCGGATGAAAACTTTATTACACCGGTTTCGCCTCCAGCTGGAATTGTTGCATTTAAAAGCGTTGGTTCAGCAGCTGCGGCTGTTGTAGGATAAAGATTTGTTGCAGCGGTTTCGGTCTGTTCATTGTTATTTCCGTAAGAAATTTTGTATGCCTCAAGCATAATGTTATTTAGAACATAGGAAACATTACTGTTGTTTTTAATTTTTATTCCAACAGAAACAACGCCGCCCGTATAGTTTTCAGTTTTCGTTGCTGCTTTTGATTTTGTTTCCGCATAAGTGCTTGCAATTGACTGGGCTTCACTGTTTGAAAAAGAAGTAGTGTCTCCCCGAACCCATTTCCAGGAGGTACTTGCGTTTACAGAAACACTTCCCTGTGCTCCTCCGTTGGTGACTCCCCAGTTTTTGGTGACAGAAGCGCCTACTGTAAATCCGCCTTCCCAGGTCTTTGTATTTGAATTAGTGTTTGATCTGGAAGAAGTATTGCTTTCGCTTTCAGAATTTGTAAGAGCCTGGCTTTCTGTTGTGCCGTCGGAATAGGTTTTGATTAATCCGATGGAGGGAGTGGTTACAATTTGAATCTGAACATCCGGTGTATCTGCCAGAAGGGGATTGAATTTGTTGGTGTTGTCATTTTTCAATGTGACAGCTTCTTCGTAATCGCTGTAACCGTCACCGTCCGTATCTGCGTCGTAAGGATTTGTGTGATAGGCATTGATTTCTTCATCATTTGTAAGCCCGTCTTTATCCCAGTCTTCTGAAAGGACCGGATTTTTCGGATTTTTTGGCGAAGGCTCTGCCTCCTGCTGACAGGAAATAAAGGATACTGCAAATGATATACAGATTAGAAAAATAATAAAATTACCATTGAAAAAAGCATGCTTTTGTCTTTTAATTTTCATAGTGTCTCCCTATTAATTATGACATGAAGATAGTGAAAAGCAAGAAAAAATAATTCTTAATTCAAAATAGAAATTCAAAAATCTTTAGAAATATAGTCATTTAATTTTTTCAGTGGTATAATACAGTATGGATTTATGCTCTGTTTATATTCCGATGATATTTTTTCATTAACGAAGTAAGAAAAATTCTATGACAGAAAACGACCAGATTTTATTTATGCAGATTCGTCTCATTCGCATGATGGCAGAAAAGAATAATCTTACTTTGAAGCAGTCGGCAGAATTATTTGATAAATTCAATGTACTTCCGTTTATTCGTGAAGGTTTTGGTATTTTTCACGTGGAAGGAGATGAGGCCGTCTTTGATGAAGTAATACAATTCCTTAAAGCAAAAGGAGCTGTTTTATGAAAAAACTGGAAAACGGATTGACACTGTATCACGGAAGTTATTGTGTTGTTGAAAATCCTGATTTGAATAAATGTGCGAATTATAAAGATTTTGGACGCGGGTTTTATCTTACCACTTCTAAAGAGCAGGCTAAGTCCTTTGCAAAGATTTCATTAACCAAAGCAAAAGCAAGAGGCGATGTTCCTTTTTCCGAAAAATTTGCCCATGTTTCATTTTTCAAAGTTAAAGATATAGGTGAGTTAAATACTTTTGCGTTTGAAACAGCCGATGTTGACTGGCTTCATTGCATCGTCTCTCACAGAAAAGAAAGTGCTTTTTCAGATATCCGTAAATCCATGCTGAAATACGATGTAATTTCGGGAAAGATAGCAAATGATGATACCAATACTACGATTGTTGCTTATATGGGAAACGTTTTTGGTTCTATGGGTAGCGAACAGGCAGATAAAATGTGTATCAGTCTGTTAATGCCGGAGCGCCTGTGCGACCAGTTTTGCTTTAGAACAGATAAATCAATTTCGGTTCTTGAATTTTTCAAAAGCGAAAAAGTTTCTCTGGACTAGATGGAGTAATTATGACAAATGACAAAACCCTTTTTGCAATGGATTTGACAACTTTAATGGTGGTAGAGCAGCTTTCCAAAGAAACTGATCAGCCTTCTGAAAAGGTTCTCATAGATTTTATGGAATCTAATACCGCAAAAACTCTATATGATGATTCTACAAAGCTGTGGTGGGACGGCCCTTCCGCAACTGTAGAAGAATATAAAAGGTACAAATAAAATGCTCTCATACCTCCACAGCTTTATTTTAATAAGCAAAAATCATAATAATATGCTATAATCCCACTTGGAGCAAAAAAATGTCAAATATTCACATAAAATCTTTATCCATAGAAACCTACAGAGGAATCCAGAATCTCAATCTCGATAATTTCTCTGGGATTAACATTCTTACTGGAGACAATAATTCTGGAAAAACAAGTGTTCTTGAAATTCTAAAGACTTCCGGGAATCCTCTTTCTCCGCTTTCTTGGACATTGGTTGGAAGAAGTGAAAACTCTAACATGCCAACTAGAACTCCTTTTGAAACGATTAAGGATTTATTTTCTGTTGCAGCGGATGATTTACGAATTGCTTATTCCAAGGTTGATGAAAAAAACGGAAAATCTTCTATCGAATTAAAAGCTGAGATTTCTAAGGAAAAGACAATAAAAAGAGAATATTGCAAAATTGCTCATATTGAATGCGAACCTGGTGAAGAATATTCCGAAATGGAAATGATTAAGCTTCATACAGATTTATTCTTCAATGGAAACAATGAAGATTCTTTTGATGTCTATAATGTTACCAGATTTGAAGGCTTTGCTGAAAATGCTGATAAGCCTTATGAAAAATATGAAACAGGTTATATATCTCCAAGCATTTATAATGAAGAATGCCCGATTATAAATAAGATTATCAATAATAATGAAACTCATGCTGAGCTTGTTGAAATATTAAAGCTTTTTGACGATGATATTCTGGATATTGTTCCGTCTGTCAGGGAATATTCAATTCCATTTCCTGTGAAGGACAGCTATCAAATCCGTTCAAAGCAGTTTGGAAAGCTTATTCCGCTTAATGTTTATGGTGATGGATTGAAAAAAGCAATCTGGCTTGTTGCTTCTGTTATTGCTCATAAAAATGGAGTTCTCCTTATTGATGAGTTTGAGACGGCAATTCATACTTCCGTAATGGATAATCTTTTTTCATGGATTTTTAAGGCTGCAAAAAGATTTAATGTGCAGTTATTCCTAACAACTCACAGTAAGGAAGCTCTTCAGAAAGTTCTGGCTTTGAATTCTGAGCCTGAATTAAAGAATCAAATTACACTTTATACATTATATAAAATTGATGGAAAGAATATTGCAAGAAGGCTTTCTGCTGAGCGTGCCATTGAAGCCGATAAAAACTTTGGACAGGAGCTCAGATGATGAAGTCGATTATTATTTGTGAAGGCGAAACAGATTTCACTTTGCTTCAGTATTTTATGATTAAGGTTTATGGCTGGAGCGATTCTGGGAAAAATACTTTTAATCCTGAAATTAAAGGCATTTTATCCAGAGATTTTGTAAAAGATTCAAATATGCTCACAATTATTTCAGCAGGTGGATGTTCCAACTTAAAAGAAGTTTTTTCTGCTGTTATAAGGAATAATGAGAATACAGTTTTTGATTCAGAACGTTTTTCAAAGGTTGTTATCATAACTGATAATGACGAAGAAGGAACTGAATCAAAAATCGTTTCTGAGCTTAATGCTGTTAGTAGTGTAGCCGGAGAAATCAGTAATAGAAAATGGTCAAAGCTCTCGTTCACTGATATGACAAATAATAAGACTCCGTTTGAAGTCGATGTATTGTTGCTCGTAATTCCTTTTGATGAAAATGGCGCTCTTGAAACATTTCTTTTGAATTCAATTTCAAAACAGGATTCTTATGATGCCGAGATTATCAGGAAGGGTAATGATTTTGTTGATATTGCAGACCCGGACTCTAAATATTTGAAACACCGTTCTTTGAAAACAAAAGCTAAATTTGATGTCTATTTTTCTATCAGGACTGCGGCTAAACAATTCCGGATGCGTCAGGATATTCTGAAAAATGTTCCATGGGAAGATTACGAAAATATTCGCGAAGTATTTAAAGAATTGTCGAAACTGGGATAAAAATAGGAAATCAATATGCTCTCATACCTCCACAGCTTTCACGCGGGAAATCACGCGGATATTCTAAAACACATAACTCTCTTGTATACTCTTGAATATTTCAATAAAAAAGATAAGCCGTACACCGTTTTTGACACTCATTCCGGCCGGGGCTTGTATGATTTACAGAGTGAGGCGGCTCTAAAAACCGGGGAGGCTGCAAAGGGAATCGCCCGTCTTCTGGAGGATTTTTCAAAGAAGGGGGGTGAAAATCCAGACGGCTCGAAAAATCAGCAGCTTCCAGACAAGCATGTGACTCCGGAAGCTTCAGAAAGTCCCGCTTCATGCCAAAATGACCTCGCTTCTTACATCGATTTTGTTCGCTTTTCCCTTAAAAAGGGGTTTTATCCCGGAAGCCCCGCTTTTGAACGCGCTTTTTTGAAAGAAGGAAGCACACTTTTTCTTACTGAACTACACAAAACTGAATACAGCGCATTGTGCGAAAATATTAAAAAACTGGAAGATTTTGAATTGTGGGGCGAAAATGTTCCCGGCAGTGACGAAAAGTCCCTGGCCTTGCGCGAAAAATATCCTGCCTCAAACCATAAGTTCTCCAGAAACTGCACCGTAAAAATCGAAAATAAGGACGGTTTTTCTCTTCTTAAGGCTTCCGTTCCACCTGTAATCAAGCGGGGTTTTGTTCTCTGCGACCCGAGTTACGAGGAAACTTCCGATTATACAAACGCTTCTGAAATTCTTTCCCTGGTTCACAAAAAATGGAGCGGGGCAAGCCTTCTTCTGTGGTATCCGCTTCTTTCAAACCGGGCTGAAGAAATTGAAAATATGAAACAGGCTATTCTTTCAACAGTGAAAAACAGGGACAGCCACACGGAAGTGCTGGACGCTATGCTTCTGGTGGATACTCCAGAAAGCCACACAGAAACTTCTCTCAAAGAAGCTATAGGAAGTGCAAAGCCACGGCTTTACGGAAGCGGAATGTTTGTCGTAAATCCCTGCTGGGGATTGGACGAGCACTTGTCTTCCGTTCTGACCTATCTTTCCAAGCTTCTTGGCCGGGATGGAAACGGCAGTTTTTCCGTGGAGATGATGTAGCCGGGATTATTCCTGTTTTTTGACAGCCGTTCCTTGAGGAGTCAGGAATTGTTGCAGCGTTTTCTAAAAATCCTTTAATCCTTCATTACGGCGATTGCAAGCTGGTCGGCGCAGCTTGTGGTTTTGAAGCCGCAGATGTTTCCCTTTAATTTTGCAGAAATTTCTTCGGCCTTCATTCCGTCGCAGAGCTTTGAAATTGCTTTAAGGTTTCCGTTGCAGCCGCCTTCAAAGCTGATGCCTGTAATTGTTCCGTCGTCGTTTTTTGTAAAATGGATTACCTTTGCGCAGGTACCTGTTGTTTTAAATGTTACTTCTTTCATGTAAAATCTTCCTGAGTGCCCGTTTCAGGCACTAATAATAAAATCTAACTCCCGTATTAACCGGTATTTTTAAGCTGAAGTCGCAGGTGTGGCCTGTATCATTAAAAAAACTGAATCCCGGCTGAACAGCTCCCTGAACAAAATATTCAAAAAAGCCGTCGTAGAAAATCCAGCTTAAGCCAAAAACTGCCCGAGGTGCAAGATTCAGAGTTGCTTTTAAGTCAGAATCCTTCGTAAAAAGAGTAGTGCCGGCTGCTCCTCCAAGTCCTGCAAAAAGAGAGGAAAAGCTTCCTGTCTGGATTTCTAAAAAATGATAATCTGCGGTAACTGAAAAATCAAAATGATTGTTTAAAAAATCCCAGTCGTTGCAGACTGCAAGTGAAAGAGGAAAATTGTCGGTTTTAAGGGTAAAAGCCGCTCCTCCTTCCAGTAAAAAGTTTTCGAAAGCTTTCGTTTCCTCAGACCCGCCAGTACTTTTCGAAGCCTTTTCATCCTCGGAATTGAAAGAAAAACCCGGAACAATATTGATCTGAGCTCCCACGCCCAGGGAAAATGCGTTAAAACTCAGTGAAAAAAATGCAAGAATCAAAAATTTTTTGAAAAAATTCATACAATGAATATACAAAATTTTTGAAATAATTACAAATCGCCTTTCTTTTACAAATAGCCTTTCTTTCTCAAATCTCCATTCTTCCACAGATTTCTGTTCTATTCACAATTCTCTTTTCTCTTTTTTAAAAATCTTCTATAATAAATCCAATAATTCAATTAAAAAGGACTAAAATATGTCATTGTATGAAGATTTGAAATGGCGCGGCCTTATTAAGGACGTTGCAGGCGAAGAAAGTGATTTGCAGAAAATTTTGGACGGAAAGCCGTTTTCTTTTTATTGGGGAACTGACCCCACGGCAGACAGCCTTCATATTGGCCATTATTCTTCTCTCTGTATGGCAAAGCGTCTTGCAAATGCAGGTCACCATCCGGTTCTTTTGTGCGGTGGTGCTACAGGCCGAATCGGAGACCCTCGTCCGACTGCTGAGCGTGAAATCATTTCTGAAGAAACAGTAAACAACAACATTAAAGGACTTCAGGCTCAGGTTTCAAAAATTGTTCCTTCCGCTGAAGTTGTTGATAACTACGACTGGCTTAAGGATTACACCTTCCTGAACTTTTTGCGGGATGTAGGAAAGTACATCAATGTAAACTACATGCTGGATAAGGATATTATTCGCCGCCGTCTTGAAAACGGTATTACCTATGCTGAATTTTCTTACATGCTCATGCAGGGCTATGATTTTGTTCATCTTTTCCAGGAAAAGAACTGTATCATGGAAGTTGCAGGAAGCGACCAGTGGGGTAATATTACAACGGGTGTTGATTTAATCCGTAAAATGCTTGATAAACAGGCATACGCTTTCACAATGCCGTTGATTCTTGATGCAACAGGAAAGAAATTCGGTAAGTCTGAAGGAAATGCCCTCTGGCTGGACAAAAACAAGACCAGCGCTTACGAAATCTACCAGTACCTCATCAATTCTGACGATTCAAAGGTTATCGAATATCTTAAGGTTTTCACCTTCCTTTCACGGGAAGAAATCGAAAAGATTGAGGCTGAACAGAAAGCCGCTCCTGAAACACGAATCGCTCAGAAAACACTTGCCTGGGAAGTTGTAAAAGACCTCCACGGAAAAGAAGAAGCTGACAATGCAGTTTTAGTAAGCCAGAAGCTTTTTGCTGGAGATTTCAAAGGGGTTTCTGTAAAGGACATTATGAGCGGAATGAAGGGAGTTCCTTCTTTCAAGTTTGAAGGCGACAAAAACATCGTTGATCTTCTTGTTGATAACAAGATTGCTTCTTCAAAACGCGAAGCCCGTGAATTTATAACTGGAAATGCAGTAAGCGTAAACGGCGAAACCGTAAACAGCCTTGAAGCCGTTATCACAAAAGATATGGCTCTGGAAGGAAAAATCATCATCATCCGCCGTGGAAAGAAAAAGTACTTTATTGCGGAAGTGTAAAGATGAAAGAGCCAATTTTGATTTTATAATTCTTAATAGCAAAATTGGCTACCGGTCACAATCTCGTGGTTGCAAAAACGCGCACTAGTGCACCGCCTTCGCAGCACAGCTGCTCGGAGACTCGCTCAAAATGCTCCACTGGAGCATTTTGCCGGCTACAGCCGTCGCTCCCTATGCTTGTGGCATAGGAACTATAAAATGCCGCTTCGCGTCATCCACAAGCAGAGCATTTTTGCCCCACGATTCGTTCCCTCCCGCCAATTTAGTAAATTGATATTCGCCTTCTGTCTTATTCTACTTAGTAAAAAGGCTTTTTATCCAGCTGAAGAAAGCTTTGATTGCTTTCCAGATTTTTGCAAAGAGGGAAGGGTGGCGGAGTTTTTCGAGGCGTTTGTAGCCTTCAAGAAGTTCTTCCTGAGTGAACTCTTTCCGCTGGTTGTTTTCTTCCAGCTCCATCTCTAGCTCTTCAATTTCATCTAAATTGTCAAGAATGACGGCGTTGATACTGGTCCAGCCCAGCTGTTTTGCAGCCTGAAGGCGCCGTTCTCCGGCAATGAGTTCGTATTTTCTGTTCAGTGTAATGGGATTCAAAAGACCGTATGCCCGAAGACTGCTTTTGAGGGCTTCCAGATCGCCCAAATCCTGGCGGACGCGTTTTTTTATCTTAATGTCTTCAATGTTTACAAGCATTCCGCGTCCTCCTTAAATTATTTTCCTTCTGTAAATCCTCTGCTTCCAGACTGCCTTCCGTCTGCTTCCAGACTGCCTTCCGGCTTTCTCAGGCACAGGTTCCGGAAGTTATTTTATTCCATCAGGAAGTTATAGTCAAAGGTTTCAACAGGTTTTTCTTCTTCAATTGTACTTTCTGTTTTCTGTACCGTATTTTCATAGCCAGGTTTGAGGAAGTCAAGGTTTACCTTAAGCGGTGTAAAGTCCGGACGTTCAGTCAGGTGCTGACCAGACTTATACATTTCGTTTCTGAGCCTTGAAATCCAAAGATATGAAGTTGTATTTGAAGAATGAACGGAACATACAGAAGTCGGCTGTGTTCCTTCAAGATACCACTGAGTTGTAAGGTGTCCTTCGCAGGCTGGAGTTGGAAGCTCGCCGCTGGTTGCGCAGACAGTTGCTTCGATAACACCTTCAAGAGGCTTCGGGAAATCCTTTGCAATCAGGTTTGTGTGAATTTCCCGCATGTAGTCTCCCCATGCAAAACCTGCAAGGGTTGCACCGGTAATCTGAAGACCAAGAGACTGTCCCGGACGGTCAAAGCCGAACCAGAATGTTGAGGTGTAATATGGAGAATATCCGCTTGTCCAGGCATCCGCCCAGTTCTGGGTTGTACCGGTTTTACCTGCAATCGGCATATTGTATTTAACGCCCTTATCATTGGTGTAGGTGAACTTCCATTTCTGTCGCCAGAGAGAACCTGTTCCTACAGTCTGTTCAAGGAGCTTTGTCATTACAAAAGCGGTTTCCGGCGGAATTATCTGAGCCTGAGCCCCTTTCTGCTGCTGTGCTTCACGGATTTCCCGTTCCGGATTCAGGATAATGTTTCCGTTTTTGTCTTCAACCGTACGGATTGCCATCGGTGTTACCGCCTTTCCGCCGTTTGCAAGAACAGCATAAGCCCGTGCAAGCTCTATAGGACGAACTGAACATACACCAAGACCGATAGGGTAGCCCGGAACAAAGCCCCGCTGAGGAAGCTCTTCTTTTGGAATGCCCAGAAGGCTTACGGCTCTGTTTATTGCCGCTTCAAATCCGATGCCGTCCAGTACCTTGAGGGAAGGAATGTTCATACTGGTTGTAAGGGCAAAATAAAGGGTAACGTTACCCAGCCATTCTCCCTTGAAGTTCTGCGGAATATATGGTTTTCCGTCTGCGGTATGGAAAACAACCGGCGTGTCGGAAATGATTGTTGTCGGAGTGAATTTTCGTGAATTGATTGCTTCCGTATAATAAAGCGGTTTGAAGGTTGAACCCGGCTGAAGCTTAGCCTGTGTTGCACGGATGAACTGGTTTTCACTGTCGAACTTTGAACCACCTACAAGAGCGGTAATGTAACCCGTTTCGTTTTCCAGGGAAATCATGGTTCCTTCAATTGTTGTTTTTTCGTTTTCCTTCTTTGTCTGGGTATTTGCGCGGTTTACAACGCTTACCTTCAGGTTATCAAGTCCGCACATGAGGGAGAAAACATCCACAATCGGGTTAATTTCAGAAAGGTAGGAAGCCTTTGAAATGGATTCCGAACGCTGTGCGCTTACCTTAAGTGAAGGAAGGTTGAACAAAAGTGCAAAAAGCTCCGTCATCGGAATATAGGTGTTATACGCCATGTTTGAACGGGTAGAATGTTCTTCCTGATAAAGCTTGTTGGCCCGGGCAATATATTTATCCATTGAGTCCTGGGCCGCTTTCTGGTGAGAAAGGTTCAGTGTGGTGTTTACGGTAAAGCCTGAAGTATAGATGTTCTGGCTTCCGTAAATCATGTTTCCAAGCTCACGGCGAACATATTCGCTGAACCACGGTGCCTTATCATCCCTGATTAAATATGCCGAAGAACTTGTTCTTGTATAGTCAAAATTTCCCCAGAATTCATCAAAGGACTCATCCGATTCTTCCTGAGTGATGTAGCCGGCATGCACCATTGAAGCAAGCACGTCCTTCTGTCTTTCCATTGCCCGGTTCGGATGATCAAAGGGATTGTAGAATGCCGGGTTTGAAAGCTGAATTACAAGAATTGAGGCTTCGGCCGGAGTGATTTCCGTTGCGCTGTGGCCAAAGTAGTATTTTGAAGCGGCATTTACGCCGTAGGTTCCGCCGCCGAAATAGATTTTGTTAAGGTATAGCTCAAGGATTTCATTTTTTGAGTAGCGGCGCTCCATCTGGATTGCCCACCAGAGCTCCTTGATTTTTCGCATGATGGACATTTCTGAACGGTCGCAGTAAATGGTTCCTGCAATCTGCTGGGTGAGGGTAGAACCACCACCAAGAGAACGGCCGGTAAGTTTTCCCACAACCGCACGCATAAGAGCCTTAAAACTGAAGCCCTTGTGTGAATAGAAAATCCTGTCTTCACGGGTTAAAAGGGCGTCCAGCATGTGCTGAGGAAGCTTGTTCAGGCTTATGATTTCGCGTTTTTCATCTGACGCAAATTCAGTTATAAGCTCACCGTTTATGTCCAGAAGCTTTGTGGGAAGGGCGGTATCAAGAGATGTAAGAAATTCTGAGTTTTTTATATTTACAGTTTCTGAAATCATCCAGCCGGTTGCAGCTCCTATAAGTACAGATGAAAGAAACAAAATTGAAATCAAGACAATTGTGGATTTTTTAATTTTTTCCATATATAGAAGAATAAAAAAATACGGGTCTTTTGTCAACGCTTTCTTGTCTTTCTTAAAAGGTGTTACGGAGTGTTCTGCCAGGTCGTTGGGACAAAAAAAAGGCTCGGTAGCAACCGAGCCATGCCCATCAGGCAGTCAAGGGCATGGGTGGGAGGGGAAAATGCCCTTGACATTTTAAATATCGACCACATGTGTAAAAATCTTTAATGTTTTTAAAATATTTTTTTAAATTCTTGTATTTTGGCACTAATCATTGTATATTTAGTTATATTATTTTATAGGAGTAAAATATGGCTTACAAAATTGATTCTGGTAAATGCGTTAACTGCGGTGCCTGTGAACCTGACTGTCCTGTTGAGGCTATTTCAGAGAATGGTGATGTTCGCGTAATCGATGCTGATAAATGTATCAGCTGCGGTTCATGTGCTTCAACATGTCCTTCAGAGGCAATTTCAGAGTAATTTTTGAAATTTAAAAAGAGGGAAGTGTATATTCTGTTTTTTATTCAGAGTCTGCCTCCCTCTTTTATTTATTTTATGAAGTTTCCGTCTTTTATAGAGGCAAGATGAAAAACTTTCACTTTAAAAAAGTCCTGTGTTTTTTTGCTGAACTTGGTTTTCTGTTTTCTCTCCGGGCTTTAGACTCCGGCTCAGAAAAAGATGACGGTTCGTTTTTAGTTGATACTTCCGTTGTTCCCCTAATTTCATCCCTTAAATTTGAAGATTACGATGAGGTTCTTTTAGAACTTTCAGATTCCATTGAGCAGAATGATATTCTTTATGCCAGGGCGAAAAACCGAAGGCTTAATAATGTTTCTACAACGCCTCATTTTTATGCCTATGTTCCGGTGGGCCGCGATAACCTGTTTTCTGTGAATGCCAGTACCGGAGTGCCTTACGATACCCTTGCAACCCTGAATTCCCTTCCTTCTTCAGAAACGCCCATAACCGGAAAAAAAATAATCCTGACAGACATAAAGGGACTTTTCATTCCGGAAAAGCCTGTGACAGAAATCGATGTCTTCCTCTACAAGACCTACCAGGACCGTTTTGACGATGCTTTACGCTTTCAGATTGATGATAAAGGCTTTTATTTTTTTGAAGGGGAACGCTTTTCTCCCTATCACAGGCTGTATTTCCTTGATTCCAATTTTTCCCTTCCGCTGGATAAAAAAATCGTTACCTCTGCTTACGGAATGCGGGAAAGCCCGGTTTACGGAACCTGGAAAAAGCACAACGGCATCGATTTTGCCGCAAGGGAAGGGGATAACGTCTATTCCTGCCGGATTGGAACGGTTTCCTTTGTAAAGCAGAACGATGAGGTTTTTGGAAACTATATCATCGTTTCTCATTCTTCTTCACTGACCAGCGTATATGCCCATCTTTCTAAAATCCTTGTAAAGGAAGGGGACAGCGTTAAGGGCGGGCAGAAAATAGGACTCTCCGGCTCCACGGGAATGGTAACGGGTCCTCACCTGCATTTTGAAATCCGTCGGAACGGAAAGCCCCTTGACCCCGAACGCATCCTCCCCAAAGCCACCGGCCACCAGTAGCAGGCCGAATTACGAGTTTGCAAACATAATACAAAATTGGCGGGACGCGACTGGTAGCCCATTTTGAAATAGGTGGCTGTAAAACTCGAAATTAGGGCTAAAATAATAAAAAACTGTTTTATTTTGTTCGAAAATGCTGTATATTATTATAATATGAAGCCTTTTGTGCGTCCGTTTCTAAAAGCTCTGTTTCTCTTTCTGCCTCTTTTTTCACTTTCCGGTGAAAATTTCCGTGTCAGAAAGGTGCATTCGGTAACACTTACGGAAGAAACCGGCTTTGAAAAATCCGTTACAATCGGCATAAATGACAGTATTGCGGTTTTCCTTCCGGAAAAGAAGGATTCTTCCCGCTTTGATTTTCTTGAAGGCCTTGAAGTAAAGGTTTCTATTCCAAAGTCAGTCTCTGACTGGCGTGACTCTGTTGCCCTTTCACTTTATGACGGGGTTTCTCCAAAGCCTTCCGCTTCTCAGATTGATTATTCCGGAACCAGAATTTTTATTCAGCCCCTTCCTTCAAAAATGAGCTGGATTGTTCAGATTCCTTTGTACCGGGAGACCGGCTTAAAAGACAGCTCTTACACTACAAAGGTGAATGTAATTCCTGATGTGCAGAAGGGCTTTGCATTTCTTCGCTTTATGCCTGTCATGAAGGGCGTTCCTGAAGAAACCCTGAATGCAAATCTTACGGTCACAATAAAGCCCTGCCTTCGGAATAAGGGGCGCCTTAACCTGAATTTTGAGCGCAACAGCGAATCCGAAAATACCCCGGTGGATATTCTCCTGGATGACCAGCTGGTTGAGTCTCAGTTTAAGGGAAAGACCTATTCCGTGCTGGTAAATCCGGGGCTTCACAGCGTAAATGTACAGTCAAACGAATTCAGAAGTGAAGTCCGTTCCTGTATGGTTGAACAGGCAAAAATTACTCAGGAAAAATTCACTTTCAAAAGCTTAAAGCCTCTTCTTTCTGTTTCTGCTCCTGATAACGCCGAGATTTTCCTGGACGGGCAGAAGCTTACTGAAACAGGAAAAGAATTTGAAGTTTCAGAGGGAGAGCATTCCCTGAAGTTCATTCTTGGAAGCTACGAAGTTCTTAGAAATATTACGGCTGAAAAGGGAAAGACCTATTCGGCAAATTTAAATATTGATCTTCAGATTCTGGAAGATTAATTTTTGAGGATATAAATGAATAAACAAACCATCGCTTCTCTTATAGATCATACCCTGCTTTTACCGACAGCCGGAATCAGGGATATTGTCCGGCTTTGTGCAGAAGCAGCACGCTACCGTTTTGCTTCTGTCTGTGTAAATCCCCGGTATGTTCCCATTGCCCGAATGGAGCTGGCGGATTCCGGCGTAAAGGTTTGCACCGTTGTAGGCTTTCCTCTTGGCGAAAGTTCCTCTAAGGCAAAGGCTTTTGAAGCTGAATGTGCAATTCTTGACGGTGCTGACGAAATCGATATGGTAATGGATATCGGTGCCGCTCTTGATTCAAGATACAACAATGTTGAAACGGATATTCTTGAAGTAGTGCAGGCCTGCCGCAAAACCGGTGAAAAAATCGGGAAAAATATTCTTGTTAAGGTAATTCTTGAAACCTGCTTTTTAGATGATGCAGCAGTTACAACCGCTTCCCTGTGTGCCCTCAGGGCCGGAGCGGACTTTGTAAAAACTTCTACCGGCTTTGCTTCTCCAAAGGGAGTTGACGGAAACCTGTTGCCAAACGGCGCTTCCGTGCATCATGTTAAATTGATGCGTGAAGCCGTGAAAGATAAGTGCGGCGTAAAAGCATCCGGCGGTATTCGGTCTGCCCGGGCGGCTCTTTCCTTGATTCAGGCCGGTGCAAACAGAATCGGAACTTCAAGCGGTGTTCAGATTGTAGAAAACTGGGACGAAAGCATTAAGGTTTCCGGCTGGGACTAAAAAAAATCCCGTGCACTTCACAATGAAAGCTGCACGGGATTTTTTTTGTCCGTTTTTTTTACTGGAGCGCGCCCTTTTTCAGAGCAGCGCTGATGCAGAAAACCTTAGATTTTTGCAGGACGAATATCTTTAACTTCGTAATTATACTTGTATTCGTTAATCTTGAAGCTTACTTTTTCGCCTACTTTGTAGTCCATAAGTGCATTTCCAAACGGAGCCATATAAGAAATAATGTGGTTGTCCGGATCTGATTCCCATGGTCCAAGAATTGTGTATTCTTCTGTCTTTCCGCTGTCTGTGTTCAACAGGGTAACGGTTGTAGCAAAAGAAATGATTGCAGTTGTAATTGTAGTAGGGTCGAACACGATTGCGCGGTTCAATTCTGCCTGAATGCGTTTCAAATCGTTGTTCAGCTTGTGCTGGTGTTCCTTTGCAGCCTTGTATTCCTGGTTTTCCTTCAAGTCGCCTTTTTCTCGGGCTTCTTCGATTTCTTTTGCGTTTGCAGGAATTTCAACAGTCTGAATCTGTTCAAGCTGCTTTTTCTTTTCTTCCATCTTCTGAGCTGTAACAAGCATTCCCTTTGGTGCGTTTGATTTTTCCTGAGTTGAAGTCTGGAACTTGAAGTTCGGATATTTCTCAAGAATCTTGTTACGCATCTGAGCCTTGTATGACGGGTCAATGTCCTGAAGGTCATCAATGAGGGTGTACATTCGTTTTACAGTTTCTTCATCATTTTCGAACATGTATGTAAGAAGTGTGTCGTCCTTGAAAAGAAGCTGTGTTGCGTTCTTGTTAATCTTCTTGTTTTCAGTTGTGTTTACATGGTTGTTGATTTCACGGAATGTAAGTTCAATCAGCTGAATCAAGGTAATAAGCTGTTTTTCGTATGGAACCTTTGCATCCAGGAACCAGGTTTCCTTTGATTCACCGTTCTTTTCTTTAAGTCCTTCGTTGAAGAACCAGATTACGGCATTTCTGAAATCCTTTGGATTGTCAAAGCAGTCATTGATAAGCTTGTATACCTTGTCAATCTGTCCTGCATTGATAAGAATCTTAATCATGTCCCCTGAAAGTACTGTAGGGAAGAGGCGGATATATTCTTCAGTCCAGTCCGGAAGCATTCTGATTGAAGAAAGGTAGTCTGAACGAAGGGATGTATTCTTTGTGTCCTTCAAAAGGTTGTACATTTCACGAGGATCAGAAATCTTTTCATAAATTTCCTGAAATGTGCACTTTGTAGGGTTTGAAAGCTGTCTGATTTTTCCGGTGATGTTCTGAACTACAAGGTAGCTTGCAAGAAGCTGTTCGTTGATTTTTACAGAGAAGTCCTGGTTATCCAATGTCTTAACATAAGCTGTAAAGTAGTTGAACATTTCGGCAAACATTTCGCTGGTTTTGTCTGTTTCGTCAGATTCAACATAGCGCATCAGGGTATCGATGCGGGCAAAGAACTGTTTCTGAGCCTTGAATTCGTTTGCAAGCTTTTCTTCCTTGCTGATTTCGTGGTCGCGAACAGTGTACATTGAAATGTCGTTCGGGTTTACACCGAAGTTTGCGTCTGTTTCAAGAATTTTCTTTGCAGCGGTGTTCCATGCTGTCCATTCGTTTACGCTCAAAACTGAAGGAACAAGTTCTGCCTTGATTTTCTTGAAGTCACATGAATTGTTAAAGCTCTTGATGATGGTCTTCAATGCCCATGTTTTGTCATTTTTTACCATTTCGTTAAGCTTTTCTTTCTTGTTGCTGGCCTTGATTACCCAGAAGTGGTCTTTTGCAAGAGGAACAAGGGCGTTGATTGCCATTTTCAATGACATTTCCTTTTCGCCGTTCTTTCCGAAGAAGATTGTAAGGTTGTCCTTGTTTACCTTGCGGATGATACCAACGCCCCATGAGCGGTGGAAAACAAAGCTCTTAACGTCGAAAGCAATGTGCTTTTCAAAATCGTTGATGGCTTCGAATACGTTTCTGAAGTTTGAAGTAAGGCTTGATGCCTTGATGTATTCTTCAAGGTGACTGTGTCCCTGGTAAAGTCCGCGGTAGCAGTCTGTGATTTCCTTTCTTGCCCAGAAGTCGTTCTGGTCGATGGAAAGTATTTCCTTTAAGAGATCGATGGCAATTTCCCATTTCTTGTTGTCTTTATACCAGTTGTAAAGTTCCTGAAGGAGAATGGCTGTTTTGTCGCTTCCGAGAGTTTTTGAAACCTTGCGTTTTACCAGCTGGAAGAAATCGATTTCTTCCGGAATGATCTGTACGAGTTTAGACCAGAGTTCCTTTGTCATCGGCATGTTTCCGATGTTTACATAGCGGAGAATGGCTTTTTTGTAGTATTCCTTTGCGCTTTCCATATCACCGGTCTGTTCGTAGTGATCTGCAAGGGCGCGGGCAATGTCTGCTTCTTCAAAGTCCAGCTTTACAATCTGAATGTAAAGGTCCCAGACCTTGTCGTTGTTCTGGCTTCTGTAAAGCTCTGCCAGGGTTCTTAAAGCGAATTTGTTGTTCGGATCTTCTTCAATGATGCTTGTACAAAGATATTCAACAACTGCTTCCTTGTGATTGTTCTGGAAAATTTCTACAAGTGAGATAAGACTTGTATTGTCCAGAGATTCTTCGTGAAGTGAAAGCATGCCTGAAAGGTAAAGGGCAATGATACTGTCCTTCTGACTTAAAAGCTTTTCATTAGAGAGCGCAAGAAGCTCGCGGGTGCAGTGCTCATTTTTTGCTTTTTCAACGATTCCAGCAAGCTCAATAAATTTCTCTTTCGAGTAATTTGAGATTGCAGCACGTGTCCATGTCTCTTCCTGAAGCATATCCTGCACGGATTTAATTAATTCTTCAGCCATAAAAAAACTCCTGGTAAATTAAAATCTCTCTTATTTGAAAATACATTTCTACAAATCAGTTTTACTTCACGTATAGATTATAGACGTATGTATCTAATATTTTTATCTTCAGTAATATCTCATCAATCAGCTTGTCCTCTTTAACGGACTGGTAATAATCAATGAGCCAAAAATACAAGTTCAGAAGACGGGGCGTCTGGTATGGATTTGCTCTTGAAGGGTCTCTGATTTCCATTTCAAGGGCATATACATCCTGACGCAGCTTACTGATTTCCCGTGGCTTCATGGCGCGCTTTACATTGAAAACGCCCCATAGAACTCCGTAAACAGGAATCCAGGCTTTTAATACGTCTCCCTTATATCCTTTTTCCTCTGTTTTTCTGATGAGCCTTGTTATAAGCTCTGAATCAAGAAAATCCAGATCTACTTTTTCGTAATCAATAAAAAATGCTTCCTTGAACAGTGCTTTTGAGGCTTTGTCGTTTCCGCATAAAGCATAGCAGTCTGCAAGGTCGGCGATAACGGCTGCCTGTCCTCCCTGAAGCTTGTTTGCTTCCGTAAGAAGGCGGGCTGCATTGTCGTATTCCCCAAGCTTTTTGTAGCACAAACCGATTTTCCGTAAAATCTCGGCTTTAAGGCTTTCGTCCTTTTCGGCAAGAAGACTGTTGAAATTCTGCAGCGCGAGAGAAAAAACTCCCCTGCAGAGTGCATTCAGGGCCGGTTCGTAAATCCATTCGTTCTGTCTGAACACTACCAGAAAGTTTTTCCACTCAGAAAGAAGCCGTTCGCCTCTGTCAAAGGGACTGGAAATCTTAGTCGTGTTCAGTATTATTTCCTGCCAGTATATACAGCATTTTCCGGTAAAAATAAGTTCTTTGCTGTCCAGCTCGTAAATCAGGCTGTTATCCAGCACTTTTTTAGCCTGGATAGGGTTCCCTGCTTCAAGGAAGGAAAGAGCTTCTTTTAATCCTATTGCTGTATGGTTTTCCATAGTGCGTTCTTTAATTATAACAGATTGAAAATTTTAGTCAATGGATTTTTGTTAAAAATGGGGTAAAGTTTATACTCGCTTTATGTGAATCTGTCAAGATATTTTTTATAAAAGAAAAAACAAAATGTAATAAATTTTAGAAAAATTTTAGAACCGTGGAAGAGGAGGCTGGGAGTATCGGGTTATCCGTTATGACATCTCACTGCAGGAGTTCTTTGTTCTTTAGTCTTTGCTCAAAATGTTTTATATTGCGGTTTGTACTTTTTTCTGCTATTATAGAAGAATGAATGATATAATGCTTGCACCATCTTTGCTTAGCGCTGATTTTTCTGATTTGAAAAGCGCGATTTCTTTGATTGAAAACAATGGGGGAAAGGTTGTTCATATTGATGTTATGGACGGAATCTTTGTTCCTCAGATTTCATACGGACAGCCGATAGTAAAAAGTATCCGGCCCCTTACAAAGCTTCCTTTTGATGTTCACCTTATGATTGAAAAGCCTGAAAATCATGTGGAAACCTTTGCTGAAAGCGGTGCCGACTGGATTACCTTTCACCACGAAGCCTGTGTTCATTCTCACCGGCTTGTTCAGAAAATTCACAGCCTTGGAAAAAAAGCCGGAGTTTCAATTGTTCCTTCAACTCCGGTCAGCGCGATCCGCGAATTACTGGAATATGTAGACCTGGTTCTTGTAATGACGGTAAGCCCGGGATTTGGCGGACAGGCATTGATTCCTTCCTGCGTTAAAAAAATTACGGAACTTAAAAAAATCCGTGAAGAAGAAGCTCTTGATTTTAAGATTTCAGTGGACGGCGGTGTAAATTCCCAGACCTTAGGGGATGTTGTAAAAGCCGGCGCTGATATTGTTGTTTCAGGTTCTTCATTCTTTAAAGGTGAACTTGCCTGGGAGAGATAGTGTAATGGAAAGACGTTTTTCAGCCCTTCTGGCACGCCTGATTTCAGTATTTTTTACGGTTTTTCTTTTTGTAAGTCTTCCGGCTTTCTCTCAGGTTTCTGAGCACAGCCTTGCTCAGGCTTCCTTTGTTCAGGGAACCACCGCCTTCAGGAAAGGAGAGTGGATGAGCGCCGTTTTTATGCTGCGCCGTGCTGTCAGTTATCCGGAAAATTACAATCAGGATACCTGGTATATGCTGATTACCGCTGAAATGTATGCCGGCGAATACAAGACGGCCTTTCAGGACTGCGAGTCTTATCTCCGGAACTTTCCGGAAAGTCCATATACTTCTTACATAACCTATCATAAGGGCCGGGCGCTTTTCTGTATCGGTGAATACGAGCGTTCCGTCCTTCTTTTAAGTGATTTCTGCCATCTTTATCCGGAGCACGAAATGTATGCCGCAGCACTTTTCTGGATTGCGGAAGCCTTTTATGCCGGCTACAACTACGATGACGCAAAAATTCTTTATTCAAGAATTGTAAACGAGTACCCGGATGATGCAAAGGCGGCTCAGGCACAGTACCGCATTGAAACCATTGCCCAGAAAGCCCGGGAAGAAAAACTTCTGTATCTCTTGAAGGAGACCGGCGAAGAGTATCTTGCTGCAAAAGAAGAATACGAACGCCAGTTAAAGCTTACCGGTTCTGAAAGTGCAGTAGACATTCGCCGCCGAATTATGGATTTGCAGCTTAAGAATTCAGAGCTTGAACGAAAGGTGAGCGAGCTTGAACGCCAGAAAGTAAATCTTGAATACGATTTAAGCGTAGAAATGAGAAAGAATTCAAACGTAAAGTTTCAGAATGCAGATATGCTTCGTACATTAAAGGAAAAGGCTCAGGCAACTGAGGAGCTTTTGAACCAGAAGGAAAGAGAGGAGGCTAGAAAATGAAAAGACTTTTGAAATCTGCTGCTTTTTCTCTGCTGGTGGTTCTATTTTCTTCTTTTTTGTACGCAGCGCCTTCAAAGAAAACTCAGAATTCTGAAAAGGTTCGGGTTGTAGAAGTTGTAAGTGACGAAGGCGCTTTTCAGGCAAAAAATGTTTCCAATACGGTAGGAAATGTTCGTGTTTCCCTGAAGGGCGGCGTTGGAAGCTTTCAGTTTTATACCCTGAACCGGGATAAGGTTGCCGTTCCTGTTCTTTCCGGCTACGATGAATCAACTTCTTCCTTCTTTTCTGTTCTTGTGGGAAAAAAGGACTATAAGCTTATCGATAATGCCGGAATCATTACCGGAACCAGAAAAAGCCAGCGGGGAACCCAGATTGTCTATGTAGTTCCCGGAGTTGCCCGTCTTTTTGTAAAATTCGACGCTTTCAGAAGTGACCCGGAAAAGCCGGAGGATATTCTTAAGGTTACCGCAATTTTAAAGAACCGCTCCGGAAAGGAAGAGGTGTTTGCCCTTAAAAATGTTCTTGATACAGTTCTGGGGGAGCAGAGGGGCGTTCATTTTTCTACTGCTCAGGATATGGCAATTAACAATGAAATGCAGTTCCGGAAAATGGAAAAAATCCGCTGGGTTAAATCTGAGAATACAAAGGCCTCCATGCAGATATTGCTGAATGGCGCAAATATTACCTGTCCGGAGGTTGTTTCCCTTGCAAACAAGGATTTGGTTTCCCTTTCTTCCTGGGTTCCGACGGTTGTGCGCTCCAGAAGCTTTGACTCAGTTGTTTCCTATAATAACTCTGCAGTCTGCCTGAACTGGGAAAGCGTAACTCTGGCTCCTGATGGAGAAAAAACATTTATCTATTACATTGCCTTTGGAAACGACGGAATGGCGCCCCGGGGCGATGAGTTTATTCAGGAGCTGGAACGCCAGATTCGGGAGCGGGGAGAAGAAAAGAAATATTCCGTTCGTGAGTTTGAAGAGCAGTATCAGGCGGCCCTTGCATACGCAAAGGTCGGAGATTATGAAAAAGCCTTTGATACGGTCATGAAACTCTGGCAGAACCCGGATAACAGAAACGACCGTCTTGAATCTCTTAAAAACTATATTGAATCGCAGGTTGACGCATCTTCGGCCGAGAAGTTTGAGTCTCAGATTGAAACCCTTACCACAAATTCAGAGCTGAACAAGGTTCCTGAAACTGAAAAAAATGATAAGTTTACCGTTTCCAGTTCGGATTCTTCGGCAAATATACCTTCTCAGACCCAGAAAATAAACGGTTCTGAAGTCGGAACAAAAGCAGAGGAGAAAAAAGAGGAGCCTCTGGAGCGCATTTCAGATAATTCCGGAAGCAGCGGGGGTAGTGCAGGAAAAGCTTCTGATGATTCTCAGCTTTATACGGAACAGAAAACTCTTCCGCCTCGGGAAAAACCGTCGGACGTAGAGGCTCCGGAATTTAATCCGGATGAACTTCCGAAAGAAAAACTGAATTTCAATTACGTTCAGGGACTTATAGACCGAATTTACTCCCTTGAATCAGAGGATGATCTGGACAGAACTGAGTTGATTCGTCTTAATGCAGAGCTTGACGCAATAATGAAAAAATTAAGAGAAATGTAAATGGCAAAGGACGCTATTGAATCTGCCCGCTATTTTTTACGGCACAGACAGTTTGCAAAGGCTATAAATGTTCTTGAGGGGCGCTCTCAGTTCTATGATGCGAATGCCCTCTACTTTGTGCTTTTGGGAACCGCCTATCTTTATGCCGGAGATACGGGCTCAGCAACCATAAATTACTCAAAAGCTCGTAAATTGAGCCTTACTGATTCTAATCTTCTTTTGGGTCAGGCTGCAATTTTCCTGCGCCGTGGGGATACGGACAGAGCTATAAGCTATTATATCGAAATTCTCAATAACGATCCTTCCAACAAGGTTGCCCTCAGGGCGATGGAGTTTGTAAGAACCCGGGGTGATTTTGATACCATTTGCCGCTGGACTGATACCGGGAAAATCGAGGCGTTCTATCCTCCGATTGGTTTTAACGTTTCAAAAATACTTGGTTTTGCCTTCCCGGCAGTTGCCTGTATTTTAGGCTGCGTTCTTGCATTTAAAGCAATTGAATTGAACCGGCCGGGAAAAGGAAACCGCGCCGATCTTTCTTCACTTATGCTGACTGTGGAAGACAGGAATCAGCTTCAGGAAACGGATCTTGCTTCCGGGGCTTTTAACTATCTTCTTTCCTCCAAGGAAATTTCTTCCTGCTATGACCGTGCACAGCGTTACTTCCAGGAGTACCGGGACAATATGTGCCAGATTGAAATAAACCGGCTTTTATCCTCAAATGCCTCCGTTCAGGTAAAGACAAAGGCCCGGACTCTGATGAGTTATCTGGATGCTCCTTCCTTTGATACTATAAAGGATTCTCCGTCTTACAGACAGGTTGAAAAGGAAACTCCGCTTTATCTGGACTGCTGGGTTTCCTGGTCCGGCCGGGTTTCAAATGTTGAAAATACAAATGGAGTCTATACGGCAGATTTTCTGGTGGGCTACGAAAACATGGAAAAAGTTGACGGAATTGTCCGCCTGAAATTTGTTGCCGCTCCGGAAATTGCCCTTGATAAGCCAGTAACTGTGCTTGCCCAGATTTCTACGGAAGAGGGAAAGCTTCTTTTAAAAGGAAGAAGCGTTTATCAGAGCGTAAAAAACAACGTGGCTGAAGGAATGTAGTTTTCAGTCAGTGCTGAAGGTCTGATAGAAAGACTGATTGAAAGGCAGGCTGGCAGACTGATTGAAAGGCAGCGTCATTTTTCGGCGTGTTATTTGAACTTGAAACAAAAAAAATACGAAAAAAAGTAATTTTTTTTGGAAAAAACGGTATTTTTTGCTATTTTTTTTACTATATATACTTTAGGGAAATAAAATTTTTCCATTATTAAAGTATTGGAGGTCTTTTTATGGCTGATGTTTCTGTGGATAAGGCAGAAAAATTAAAGGCTCTTGAGGCTGCCCGGCTTCAGATTGAAAAACAGTACGGGCAGGGCTCTCTTATGAAGCTTGGAGAACAGCGCGATGCGGCAAGTATAGATGTTGTTCCTTCCGGTTCTATTATGCTTGATGAAGCACTGGGTATCGGCGGTTATCCGAGGGGCCGTATTATTGAAATGTACGGACCTGAAAGCTCGGGAAAAACAACCCTTGCGCTTCATGCAATTGCAGAGGCTCAGAAGCTGGGTGGAATTGCCGCCTTCGTTGATGCCGAACATGCTCTTGATCCGGTTTATGCAAAAAATCTTGGTGTAAATATTGACGAACTCTGGCTTAGTCAGCCGGACAGCGGAGAACAGGCTCTTGAAATTACGGAAACTCTTGTCCGCTCAGGTTCTGTTGATATTATCGTAGTAGACTCAGTTGCAGCCCTTACACCTCAGAAGGAAATTGAAGGGGATATGGGTGACGCCCAGATGGGTATTCAGGCCCGTCTTATGAGCCAGGCTCTGCGAAAACTCACTGCCATCGTAGGAAAGTCAAACTGTATCATCATCTTTATTAACCAGATTCGAATGAAAATCGGCGTAATGTTCGGAAATCCGGAGACAACAACCGGCGGTCAGGCGTTAAAGTTCTATACTTCTGTTCGACTTGAAATCCGCCGCATTGAATCAATCGACGGAAAAGGTGATGAGGATGCCGTTGGTAACCGCGTTCGCGTAAAAATCGTAAAGAATAAGGTTGCGCCGCCATTCAGAAAAACCGAGCTTGATATCTACTTTGGTAAGGGTATTTCCCGCTGTGCAAGTATCCTGGATTCCGCTGTTAAGCACGGAATTATCGATAAGAAAGGTGCCTGGTTTACACAGGGAGATACAAAGGTTGGTCAGGGACATGAAAATGCCGTTGCTTTCCTTGAGCAGAATCCTGAATACACCAATGGAATTGAAAAACAGCTTCGTGAGCTTTTGTTCCCTGGTCAGGTTTTGCGCGATAAGGAAGGTAATGTAGTTGTGGGAGCTGCTTCTAAAGAAGAGAAAAAGGACTCTAAAAAGGCTTCTAAAGCTTCAGAAACCGACGACGGTCCTTCTCTGATATAAGTTTTGAGGTGCGTACATGGAAGTTATTCTTGGTCTTGGCTCTAACTGCCCCTACAAAGGAAAAGGTTCTGTAGAACTCCTTTCTATTGCAGTAAAGCTCCTCTCTGATTTTGTTTCTGACATCAGGATTTCCTCTGTTTATGAAACAAAACCCATGTACGTTCTTTCTCAGGATAATTTTTTTAATGCCGTTCTGAGGGGAAATGTTTCTGAAAAGCTTTCCCCTCTGGCTCTTCTTGAAAAAATCCATCAGGTTGAAGCGTCCCTGGGCCGTGACAGGTCTAAGGAAATCCGTTTTGGCCCAAGAACAATCGATATTGATATCGAAAAACTGGGAAACCTTCAGATGGATACAGAAATTCTTACAATACCGCACCCGCGGATAAAAGAAAGAGCATTTGTTTTAATTCCTTTACTTGAGATTTTATCTGAATCTGCCGATGAAAAAATAAGGGAAAAGTGCAGAGTCTGGCTTTCTGAACTTCCTGATGAGGGAGTTGTAAAAAGCCCGGAGCAAATGCAGCTCTTGTTTTCAAACTGGAAAGAAGCGGACTGTTCTTTGTAAGGCTTTGTAAATGACCGGTTATAGGGAAGCTTGCGTCTTGTCTTTCAAGGAGAGCGCTTTCTGTTCTGACCTTCAGCTTTTCCCAATAGAAAGAGAAACAGGCGGTTTTTATGGCAGAAGAAGAATTTTCAACGGGTGGAACTATTACGGCAGTAAAAGAGGAAGGTGAAGAATCCTCTCCAAAAAGAGCCTTTGAGGCTGGAGAGTTTGAAGGCCCTTTAGACCTTTTGTGGTATCTTATTCATAAAAGCGAAATCAACATCTATGATATTCCGATTGCTCAGATTACGGAACAGTACTTAGAGTACCTGGATTACGCAGTTCAGACAGATCTTGGAGATTTGAGCGAATTTTACAAATGGGCGGCAATGCTTCTTTCCATGAAGAGCCGCATGCTTCTTCCGGTTGAAATCGACTACGAAGACGATGAAATGGAAGACCCGCGCCAGGAGCTTGTAGATAAGCTTATCGAATATCAGAAATTCAAGAAGCTTTCTGAGCTTATGGAAAAGCAGGAAGACAGTTCCGAATGGAACTTTGAGCGCTCAAAGATTCAGCGTGTGCTTCCTTTTGAGGAACGGGAAACGGACTGGGAAGAAATCGATACCTGGGATCTTTTGCAGCAGATGCAGAAGCTTTTCAAGGACATGATGAGGCAGTATTCCAACGATACCATCCTTAACATGTACGAGGAAATTTCCGTAAACGAAAAGATTACCCTCATGAACGAGCTTTTTGACAAGGGAAATGAGTGTATGTTCAGTGAGCTGATTACCCGCCCGGGAAATGAAATGGATGTAATCTGCGCCTTTATGGCAATTCTTGAAGCCGTTAAGTTTAAGATGATCAGAATAATGCAGAGCCGAGTCTTTGGTGATATCAAGCTGGTTCGCCGTCTTGACGCTTCAGAAAAGTTTGAACCCCTTGAAATTACAATTGATAAACCGGAAACCGCCGGCGAGGATAAATAAACTTTGAGTTAATAGCTGGTTCCCGCTGAGAGCCAGTTTTTGAAGTAACAATTATTAAAGTCTATATTAACTTATTTAGGAATAAAGTATGGAACTTGAAAAAGAAACAGCCCTTGTAGAAGCAGTTTTATTTCTTGAAAGCGAACCCATGACAGAAAAGGCCTTGTCTCAGGTTGCAGAGCTTTCAGAAGAGGTTATAAAAGTCTGCATTGAAAATCTCAAGGAAAAATATACGGAAGAAACCAGCGGAGTGGAGCTTGCAATGATTACCGGCGGCTGGGTGCTGGTACCAAAAGCGGAGTACTGGGATGTTCTGCGAGAGCGATACGGAGAAAAGAACTCCGGACGTCTTTCAAAATCTGCTCTTGAAACTCTTTCCATTATCGCATATAAACAGCCCATTACCCGAAGCGAAATTGAAAAAATCCGTGGAGTAAGTGCTGATAATATGATACGATTGCTTGTAGAAAGGCAGTTTATCAAGGAAGTCGGCAGAAAGGATGTCCCTGGAAAACCGATTCAGTTTGGAACCACAAAGGAATTCTTGAAATTCTTCCATTTGAATTCAATTGCCGATTTACCTAAACTCGATGAAGATGAGGAAAAGAGATTTGAACTTTCCCGATAATTCCGGCAGTTCTTCTGCCACACACAAAGTTTCAGACGCTGAAGCTAAAAATGAAGTTCGCCTTCAGGTTTATCTTGCTCATTCAGGGGTTGCAAGCCGCCGTGCCAGCGAAAAAATTATCCTTGAGGGCAGGGTAACCGTAAACGGAAAAGTCTGCACAGAGTTGGGAACAAAGGTTTCCCCTTCTGATGAGGTTTGTGTAGACGGAAATAAGATTACTCCTGAAGAAACCAAGCGTTATATTCTATTAAACAAGCCTTCCGGATATGTCTGCTCTTTGAGCGATGAAAAGGACCGGCCGGTTGCCTCTGAGCTTTTAAAAGAAGCTTACAGTGAACGGCTTTATAATGTGGGCCGCCTTGATATGTTCAGTCAGGGGCTTATTATTTTTACAAATGACGGCGATTTTGCAGCCCGGCTTTCCCATCCTTCAAGCGAGCTCGAAAAAGAATACATTGTTGAAACCTCGGTACCTCTTCCCCGTACACTGGCTGAAGATTTTAAGAAAGGTGTTCGTGTGGACGGAGTCTTCTACAAATGTAAGGATGCCCTGGACATGAACGCCAGAAAAATGAAAATCGTTCTTCTTGAAGGAAAAAACCGGGAAATCCGTAATGTTTTTGCCTCAAGAGAGGTTGGTATCCGAAGCCTTACCCGGGTTAGAATCGGAAATGTAACAATCAGCGGCTTAAAAAGCGGTGAATTCCGGGAGCTTACGGAAGCAGAGGTTTCCGGCTTATTAAAATTGTGCAAAAAATAAAATACAGGACAGCCTGAAAATTGCTTCCGCAATTTTCTTAACGCTTTACAATAAAACACCGGCCGCCAGCGGCCTTAAAAAAGGACAGCCTGAAAATTGCTTCCGCAATTTTCTTAACGGCTTCCGATTAATCAGGAAAACAGCACAGCTGTTTTCTCTTAAAGGTCAAGCTAAAAATTGCTTCCGCAATTTTCTTAACGCTTTACAATAAAACACCGGCCGCCAGCGGCCTCACACAGGAGATAAAAAAATGATAATAGCAATGGACGGACCGGCGGGAACCGGAAAAAGTACAATCGCTTCAATAATAGCAAAGAAGCTTGGAATTACTTACTTGAACAGCGGAAGCTTTTACCGCGCCCTGACACTTTCCCTTCTTGAAAATTCAATCGACCTTACGGATGCAGATGCTGTTGTAGAGTTTTCAAAAAAACAGAAGCTGGAATATAAGGCTTCCCGTCTTATTCTGAACGGAACGGATGTTGAAGACCGTCTTCATGAAGATAAGGTGAGTGCAAATGTTGCCCAGATTTCAGCACTTGTTCCAATCCGTCACCTTGTAAACGAAAGAATGCAGGAAATTACAAAGAGTCTTGATATTGTATGCGAAGGCCGGGATATGACTACTG
Organism: uncultured Treponema sp.; assembly: GCA_946186185.1. Taxonomy (GTDB): domain Bacteria; phylum Spirochaetota; class Spirochaetia; order Treponematales; family Treponemataceae; genus Treponema_D. Next base: position 150,988 of record CAMHMJ010000002.1, read on the forward strand.
TTGTTTTCCCTAATGCAGAGCACAAGTTTTATCTGGACGCATCTCTGGATGTTCAGGCTCAGCGCCGTTTTGATCAGGGCGTAAGCAATATGACTCTGGAAGAAATAAAGGAAGCAATCCGAAAGCGTGATGAAATCGACCGTAACAAGGCCGAAGGGGCGTTAAAGAGAGCTCCGGATGCTTTTTATATTGATACTTCTAACTTGACGATTGAAAATGTTTGTGGCATAATATTAAATCAAATTTATAAACAAGGGTTCACAATGGAAGAAATGGAAGTGGAAAAGGAAGAAACCCAGGCAAAGGGTGCCTTTCAGACACAATTAGAAGAGTCTCTGAACAATTTTACAAATCCTGAAGAAGGACAGCTCATCGAAGGTATCGTAGTACAGGTAACTGATGAGTATGTATTCCTCGATGTAGGCTGTAAATCCGAGGGTAGACTCCCGGTTTCAGAGTTCACAGAAGAGCTCCCTAATGTGGGAGATAAAGTACAGGTATTCCTGGTAAAGAAATTCGGACGCAATGGTCCTGAAATTTCTAAGTCAAAGGCTGATGCAAAGCGCATGTGGAAAGACGTTTCACAGGCTTTCAAAGACAAGACAGCTGTTTATGGAACAATCACAAAGATTGTAAAGGGCGGTTACGATGTAAACCTCGGTGGTGACATTCACGCTTTCCTTCCAATCAGTCAGTCAGACAGCCAGAAGGTAGAAAAGCCGGAAAGCCTTATTGGTCTTAAGGGTCAGTTCTATATCGAACGCCTTTATTCAGACAACAAAGCTAACGTAGTAGTTAATCGCAGAAAATATCTCGAAGAACAGATTGACACAAAACGTGATGCGTTCTTCGATAACGTAAAAATTGGTGATTCAGTAAAGGGAACAGTTAAGAGCTTCACAAGCTTCGGTGCATTCATCGATCTTGGTGGTTTTGACGGTCTTCTTCATATCAATGATATGAGCTGGGGTCACGTAGCTCGTCCAAAGGACTTTGTAAAGAAAGGACAGGAAATCGAACTTAAGGTTATCCGCCTTGATCCTGCTGAAAAGAGAATCAATCTTTCTCTCAAGCACTTCGCAGAAGATCCTTGGATCCACTTTGAAGAAAAATATCATGTAAATGATGTTGTAAAGGGACATGTAACAAAGCTTACAGATTTCGGTGCTTTCATCGAGCTTGAAGAAGGAATCGAAGGTCTCGTACACATCAGCGAATTCTCATGGACAAAGAAAATCAACAAGCCTTCTGACATGGTAAAGGTTGGAGACGAAGTTGAATGTATGATTCTTGGATACGACATCCAGGCTGGACGCGTATCTTTGGGTCTCAAGCAGGTAACTGCTAATCCTTGGGATTCAATCGAAGAAAAATATCCGGTTGGAACAAAAGTAAAGGGTAAGGTTGTTAAGATTACAAACGCAGGTGCATTTGTTGCTCTTGAAGACGGAATCGACGGCTTCCTCCATGCAGATGATATCAGCTGGACAAAGAAAGTAAAACATCCTGGCAGCGAGCTTAACGTAGATCAGGAAGTTGAAGCTGTAGTAACTGAATGTGATGCAGAAAATCACCGCATCAAGATTGGTATCAAACAGCTTACAGACAATCCTTGGAAGGCTTTTGCTGAAGAATACAAACCGGGTTCAACACTTGAAGGTGAAATTACTTCAATCACAGATTTTGGTGTATTCGTAAAGGCTCCTAACGGAATTGAAGGTCTTGTAAACAAGGCAAACTTGAGCGACGACCGCGATACTCCGTTTGAAGAAGCTGTAAAGAAATACAATGTAGGTGACAAAATCAGCGTATATGTTGTAGAAGCAAATGCTGAAAAAGAAAAGGTTGCCTTCAGTGTTCGTGAATTCAAGAAAAAGCAGCAGAGAGATGAAATTTCTCAGTATATGTCACAGTCAAACGGTGATGATGACGGTGCATTTACAATCGGCGATTCCTTGAAAATTCAGAAAAACTAACAATAATCGATTGTTACATAACAACTGATGTTTATAAAAGACGCATTGCTTTATGGCAATGCGCCTTTGCTATAGACGCTGTTTCATATTTGAAGTTGTTCGGGAGTTTTGGTTGTCGTTTAAATCTTTTTTAGATAAGAATTTTTTTGGACCTGATACAGAAAACCCTTGTTTTGTAGCCGCTAGTCCGGCGATGAAAGATTTATCCGGTATAATCAAAAACTTAAGTGTTTCTTCTTCTCCTGTTTTAATTCAGGGGGAGAGGGGCTCTGGAAAAACCTTGTATGCATTTCAGATTTTTCTTAATTCTGAGACAAGCAGCGGGTTTTACATCGTAAACTCTGATAATTTTGACCTGGAAAAGGCGGTAAAGCTTTCGGGGGCTACATTGTTTTTCCGGCACATCGAGGAGTTTTCTTCCGAACTTCAAAGTGAAATATACGAGTTTTTGAAGCTGAACGTTCAGAATAAACTGGGGATTAAGACTATTTTTTCTTCAGTTTCTTTGCTTGACTCGCTGGTGGAGTCAAATCAGTTCAGCAGGGAACTTTTTATGCGTCTTAATTCGTTTCCAATAAGAATAAAGCCTTTGAGGGAGCGAAAGGAAGACATTGCATCTCTTTCAGAAATGTACTTGTCTTTGTACAAAAAAAAGTGGGGTAAGAAAGAACTTCTGTTTTCAAAAAAATCTGAAGAATTTCTTTTGAATTACACCTGGCCGGGCAATGTCAGCGAATTACGGACTGTAATTGAAAGGGCTGTCATTCTGGAAGAAGAAGAGGTTTTAAGTTCTAAAAATCTTTTTGTTTCCGGAAGCGCTAAAGCAGAAAACTCTTTTGCCGGTAATTCTCTGGAAGAGTCGGTAAATACCGTTGTTTCGGCTGAAGAAAAGGAAGATTTATCCTTGAAAACTGGACTTAACAGTTTTAAGAGGAAATATATAAAGATGATTCTGGAACAAAATGACTGGAATCAGACAAAAGCAAGTAAAGTACTTGATATCCAGCGGACCTATCTTACCAGGCTAATTGGTGAGCTTGATATCCGCAGATAATATAAAAAGGGGTGTTGTTAAAATGGCAAACTTTGAAAAAGCTTCTGTTGGCGAAAAAATTGCGGGTTATGTTGATTCGCGAAAAAAGATTCTTATTGCACTTGTAGTAGTTGTTGTTGTTGCAATTGCTGCATTTGCTCTTTTTACAGGAATTACATCTTCTGCTGCAAAGAAAGGTCTTTCTGCAATTGATAAAATTTCATATACACTTACTGAAAACTCTTCTGACTTGAGTGATGAAGCTCTTGCTGAAAGAAAAGAAACAGCTCTTGCTTCACTTCAGGTTTACAACAAGAAGGGTGGAGTTGTTGGTGTAAGAGCAAATATGCTCAGTGCAGAAATTGCTTATTCTAAAAAAGATTACGAAAAAGCTGCTGATTACTATGCCGCTGCCGCTGCAAAAGGTAAAAAAGCTTACACAGCTCCAATCGTATATTTTAATGCCGCTGCCGCTTATGAAAATGCAGGCAACAATGAAAAGGCTTGTGAGTTTTATGAAAAAGCTTCAAATGACAAGGATTTCCTTCTTGCTTCAAGAGCCGCTTTTGAACTTGGACGCGTAAAGGAAGCAGCTGGAGATACAGAAGGCGCAATTGCTGCATTCAAGAAAGTTTACGATAAAGAACCTGATTCTTCATGGGGAAAACTTTCTAAAACTGAGCTCTTAAAGCTTGAAAACAAGTAATTTTATCTGACAGATAATAAACTTACGGATTATAAAAATGAAGACTGCTTGTAATAAAAAAACAAAAACATTGTTATTTATAACAGGCAGTCTTTTTATTTTTAACCTTTTTTTCTTAAATTCCTGCGGGCTTGAAAGCTATATTTATCTTAATGCGCCCACAGTAACTCATAATTTTCCTACTTACGAAACCTTAGCCGATTACAAATATTTTGAATTTACAACAATGGAAAACTCGGATCAGCCGGCTTTTCAGGGAACTGCTGTTTATTATAAAATTTATAATAACTACAGCACCATGGCTTCTCAGGTAAGTTCCATTTCAAGTCTTGCTTCAAGCTCTACCAATGAATCTGCGGCCGCTGCAAAAATGATTGATACCTACGGTTACAAGCAGCTTGGCTTGAGAAAGGGTAACGACGGAGTTACAAAAACACCTTTGATCGAACGCTCAGATTCCGGTAAGCAGAGGGTGTATATCCGCCTCACAAATTTTCAGGATTCAGATGCGTTTAAGGCTGTTGTAAAGGTAAAACCCGATGACGGAAGCGGAACCTATACAGCAGAACACGAGCTTGGAATTCCAATGCGGGTTGAAAACCGAAACAGCTTTGATTTTGGCCGGAACGATTCTTCAAAATGGGGGGATGATGCCGAACGCAATGTCCTTCCGGAGGAAAATGACGCTCTTGGAGATGTAAACTATTCTTCAAGCTTTTCCGACGAAGAAAAGAACTGCTGGTATGTAGACCTTTACGCAGTAGGGGTCGGCATGTCCGAAGACTTCGTAACCTATTACAGCAATGTTCTTCATCTGGGAGCCGTAAAAATCGACGCCTCCCAGGAAGACAACTAACGCGCTGCCGCGCGTTTTTGACCCGCAGGACGCGACCGGTAGCCAGTTTTGAAGTAGAATTTATAAAACTCGAAATTAAAGTTATTTAACTTTTTGTTATTTCCCCCATAAAAGATAATCTAAAATTTGACAAATTCCCCATACGGACTTAGACTTTAAAGTATATAGTCATAAATATGGAGGAAAAAATGAAAAAAATTGTGACTTCTTTGGTTGCAGCTGCTCTTATGGTTGCTGCTTTTACAGGATGCCAGAAAAAATCGGCAGATTTAAAGCTTGAGCTTTATTACTACAAACAGGAAAATCAGGAAGGCTTAAAGAACATTATCAAGGCTTTTGAAAAAGCAAATCCTGGAATTTCAGTTACACCGCTTATCATTCCAAATGATGCCGATGCACAGATGTCTGCACGTGCTGCTCAGGGCGCTCTCCCTGATATTTTGCAGATGCAGTCTTATTCACGCGTAAAGGAATATGCTTCAAAAGGCTTCCTTGTTGATTTGACAGAAAAAACTTGCATGAAGGATGTTCTTCCAAGTGCTCTTCCTGCAGTTACCTATAATGGAAAACAGTATGCAATGCCAATGGATTTTGCCGGAATCGGTATTATCTACAACAAAGACATTTTTGAAAAATGCGGAATTCAGCCGCCACAGACATACCGCGAGCTTGTAAAGGCATGCGCAGTTCTTACAGAAAACAACTATGTTCCATTTGCAGCTCTTCTTAAAGAAAACTGGTCTGTAGGTCACTTTATCACTATGGTTCACACAGCACTTCTTCAGGAAAAAGGTATTTCTGCTGAAGAATTCGTAAACAAGATGAACGAAGGAAAAGCTTCTTATGGCGACATCGATACTTCTATGCTTTTCAGCATTCTTGATTTCTACAAGGCTAACATGAACTCAAATGCTGCAGAAATGGACGGTGGTGCTCAGCAGCAGTCATTTGCAAAGGGTGAAGCAGCAATGATGGTTCAGGGACTCTGGGCTTACATCGACGCTATGAAATTGAATCCAAACCTTAACGCTGGTTTCATTCCATTCCCTGTATTCAACGATGCTTCTATGAACAAAATGTATGCAGATGTTGACTCAACTTTCGGAATTTCAAGCCAGTCTAGTCCTGAAAAACAGGCTGCTGCAATCAAATTCCTTGACTTCCTTGCTTCTGCTGAAGGTTCTAAGCTCTGGGTTTCTGAATACAAGCTTACTCACTCATTCAAGGGCGGCGACTTTGCTTCACTTGGTGTTCCATATGCTGATTTGATGAAATCTGTTGCAGACCGCGGTTCAAATCCATGGGCATTCAGCCAGTATCCTTCAGATGTATTTGAAGATGCATGTAAGAACGGTGCTCAGCAGTATATGATGCAGAAAAAAGCCAGTGCAAACGTTATCAAAGATATCGATGCACAGTGGGCTGCTTCAATCAATAAATAATTTTAATGCGCTCCTGGAGGTTTAATGCCTGCAGGGCGCTTTTATGTTTCTCCGGTAATTTTTTGATTACCGAAGATATTTTATCTTAAGGATTTATTAATGGTCGAACCGAAGATTAAAAAATGGTCATATTTTACGGCCTTTGTTTTGCCGTGCTTTGTATTGTATATTATATTTTTTATTGTTCCATTTTTCAGGGGAATTGCAATTTCCTTTACTAACTGGGATGGTCTTACACCGAAAACTCCCATTGTTCTTGAAAAATCTGAATTTGAATCAAAAATCCTGGATAATATAAAAAAGAGTAAAGACAAAGATTTTGTTTTAGGCATTTATTCCTACAGGGAATCGGATAATTCCTATCAGCGAATTGCCGTAAAAGGTAAGGAAAAATACAGGCTTGAACGGATTTTTAGGAAAGCCGGTTATGAGCCTGAGCGATATAAATTTGTTGGTCTTGAAAACTATAAAAAAATCTTCACGGGGCAGGTTGGTGCAAACTTTTATCCCCACAAGATGAAAATCCAGAAGTTTACAAAGACTTCAGCTCTTCCAAATTTTATTTCTAAAAAGGAATTTGAAGGGGAAATTAAACGAAATTTGAAAAAAAATCCGGAATTTACGAATACAATTCTGGGTGCATATACATACAACAGTGAAAATGAACGCTATGTTCTTGAAAAGCAGTATAACGATTTTATAATTACGGAGCAGTTATGGGAGCTTCCTGAAATAACTGCTGAAAGGAAGATTTCTGATTCAGAAATTGATAAATATATCAGGGATGTGAAGGCTCTTTCTCTTGATGAGGAGCTGGATAGTCTGAATGATTTTGCCAGGGACTTTTTTGCCGCTCATGAAGTTTCAGAGGTTTCAAAATCGGTTTTTTATTCAGTGAATGAAAAGCTGCTTGATTCAGCACGGGTAAAGGATGTGCTTTCTGAAGTCTGGGTGGTAAATCAGAACTATATGGGTGTAATCGGATTTACTCTTTTCTTTGCAATTTTCTCCGTAATCGGAATCAACGTTGTGGCTTTTGCCCTGGCTCTTGCCCTGGATACCGGAATCCGCGGTCAGAAGATTTTAAGAACCATTTACTTCCTTCCGAATGTTCTTTCCATGATTATCGTTGCCTTAATCTGGTCAATGCTGTTTGTTCAGTTTTTACCGGCGGTTACCGGAATTGAAAAATGGATTTCCGATTCACAAAAAACTCCGTGGCTTTTGGTACTGGTTGCAGTCTGGCAGGGTGCCGGTTATTACATGATTGTATACCTGGCCGGCCTTCAGAATATTTCAACGGATGTAATTGAAGCGGCAAAAATTGACGGTGCTACCGGCTTTCAGCGCTTCAGGTATGTAACCCTTCCGCTTATGATTCCGTCCCTTACGATTTCCCTGTTCCTTACAATTGCAAATGCCCTGAAGAGTTTTGACCTTATCTATGCAATGATCGGGCAGACCGGTTATGCCACCGGTACTGTTCCTTTTGTAATGGATATTTATTTTGATGCATTCTCGTTAAAGCAGGCAGGTCTTGCAACGGCTAAAGCCATGATTCTGTTCTTTGTAATTGTTATTGTTACGGGAATCCAGCTTGTTACCATGAAGAGAAAGGAGATTGAAGCATAATGAAAGCGAATATAGATGATGTACTTGTTTCTGATTCAGAAAAAATAGGATTTTTTACTGCAAAAAAACGTTTTAATTCCCACAAGGTAATGCTTCTTGTGTTCCTTTTGTTTTGTGCAGTTTTCTTTTTGTATCCTTTAATTTTCGTTGTTGTAAACTCCTTCAGACCCAATGCCGCGATTATCGTAAATCCCCTGGGGCTTCCTAATGCGGTTGAATATCACAAATACGGATTTTCCATGATGAAAAACTATGTGAAGGCCTGGCAGGAAATGCAGTTTCCGCGGGTATTTTTGAATACCTTCCTTGTAACCTTCCTGGGAACCAGCGGCATTCTTTTGACATCTGCAATGTGTGCTTACGGGCTTGTAAGAAATGAATCAAAAATTTCCTGGTTTCTTTACGGATTTTTCGCATTTTCCATGGTAATTCCGTTTCAGATTATTATGGTTCCGATTGCCGTTCTTGCCAGCGACCTTCATATTATGAATATTCCTGGCCTTATTCCGATGTACTGGGGACTTGGCTGTCCTACGGCGATTTTTATGTTCCACGGCTTTATAAAAAGCGTTCCAAAGGAGCTTGAAGAATCCGCCGCCATTGACGGTGCGGGAAAGTTTTACATTTTCTTTGTAATCATTATTCCGCTCATTAAGACCATTATTGCTACGGTGGCCGTAATCGATGCCCTCTGGCTCTGGAACGACTTTTTGCTTCCGATGATTGTTGCAAAGCAGGGAACCATTCAGCTGGCTCAGATGCGCTTTAACGGTCAGTTCATGAAGGATTACGGCCCTATGTGTGCGTCACTAACGATTTCATCAATTCCGATTATTCTGTTCTATCTTTCATTGCAGAAATACATTATCAAGGGAATTGCAGCAGGAGCTGTTAAAGGATAGACAAGGTCCACCGGGAAAAAAATGCCGCGCATTCAGACAACGCGGTATTTTTTTTGTCCGGATATTTTTGTGCAACTGAATTAGTGGCAGGTTGGATTTGTGCAGCTTGCGCATTTTGAAGAGGTCTGGAACATCTCCTTCATTGTGCGCCAGCCCAAAACGGCACATTTTACCCGGGATGGCATCTTGGAAATGTCGGAAAGTGAAGCAGCTTCGTCCAGTTCTTCAAGCTGTTCTTCCGTGCTTTCGCCGCGAATCATTCCCATAAAAATGTCGTTCAACTTGTCTGCTTCCTGAACGCTTTTTCCGATTACCAGATCCAGCATCATGTCGCAGCTGGCCTGGCTTACGGCACAGCCGCTTCCTGTAAAGCTTCCGTCTTTAATGATTCCGTCTTCAATCTTTAAATTAAGGGTGATGTTGTCTCCGCAGCTTGGATTTACTCCGTTCAGGGAAATAGTTGCGCCTTCCATCTGAGTTTTGTGACTTGGGTTTAAATTATGTTCGTTTAATATTTCTCTGTAAAGTTCCTGAGTATCCATGGACTTGCTCCTAATAGAAGACAATAGTAAAAATTCAGTCAGATTTTACGCCATATCAAGAAAAATTGGAAGAGGTTTTAATCCTTGTATCCGCTCATTTTTCTGACTTCTGAAAGCGCCTTTACAAAAGACATTACTTCTTCTTCGTCATTGTAAAAATAAAGGCTTGCCCGTGCCGTTGCGGTTTCATTAAGATAGGCGCCAAGTGGCTGAGCACAGTGGTGTCCTGCACGGATAGCGATTTTTTTAGTATCCAGAAGGCTTGCAATATCGTGAGGGTGAACTCCATCAAGTGTAAAGGTAACGATTCCGGAGTGTTTAGCCGGATCTTTGTTTCCGATGATTTTTACATGAGGAATTTCCTTCATTTTTTCCATAAGAAGGGTTGTGATTTTTTTATCATGCTCCTGAATTTTGTCGAATCCAATATTTGAAACGTACTTTAATGCTGCTGCAAGACCGGCCGCTCCGGAAGCATTTACGGTTCCTGCTTCAAATTTATGAGGAAGCTCAGCCCAGGTTGCGCTTTCCCGGGTTACATATTCAATCATTTCGCCGCCCCGAAGGAAGGGCTGTGTGTTTTCAAGGATTTCTTTTTTTGCATACAGAACGCCGATTCCCATTGGTGCTAAAATTTTATGACCGCTGAAGGCAAAAAAATCAGCATCCAGGTCTTTTACATTTACCTTCATATGGGGAACAGACTGAGCTCCGTCCACGCAGATTTTTGCCCCAGCGCTGTGAGCAATGCGGGCGATTTTTTTTACGTCGTGGGTGATTCCAAGAACGTTAGAAACCTGCTGAATGGCAACCAGCTTTGTTTTTTCGTTGATTTTTTTTAGTTCGTTGTCAGTAAGCTCGCCGGTGGTTTTATCTACTTCAAGCCAGACAAGTTTTGCGCCTTTTTTAGAACAAACCATCTGCCATGGAAGAATGTTAGAGTGATGCTCGGAGATGGAAACGGCAATTTCGTCTCCTTCTTTAATGTTTTCCATGGCCCAGGTGTAGGCAACGAGATTAAGGCTTTCAGAGGCATTTCGGGTGAAGACGATTTCGCAGGGGTGAGCACCCAGAAAATCAGCAACGGTCTGGCGGGAATCTTCATAAACCTGGGTTGCTCTTCCGCTTAAATCGTAGAGCCCTCGCAACGGATTTGCGTTATCTTCCATATAGTAATTTGATATTGCGTCGATTACACACTGAGGTTTCTGAGTGGTTGCAGCGTTATCAAAATATATCAGCCCCGTGTTTTTTGAGCTCTGGAAAATCGGAAAGTCTTTTTTATATTCGTTTGCCATATTGATTCCTTGTACTTGCAGTTTTATTCTTCAAAGATGTTTTCAAGAAAGTCGGAAACCTTCTTCTGTATGTTTTCATCCGGTATTTTTGAAAGAACTCTCTGGATTTTTGCACGGGCACAGGCATTTTCTGCCTGCTTTTTTGAAAAGCCTCGGCTTTCCATGTAGTAAAGCATTTCTTCGGAAATTCGGCCGATTGTGGCTCCATGTTCTCCCTGAACATCTTCTTCACGGCAGAGAATTACAGGAAGGGAATTGTTCTTTACTTCCGGGCTTAGAAGAAGAGCGTCTTCTGTTTCTTCGCCCACAGAACCGGCACAGCCGTTTTTAAAATCGATTGTCCCGCGGTAATTTTTTTCTGCCTTGTCCCGGAGGGTTCCGTAAACATTCATGTTACAGTCAGTTTTTTTTCCGAAGTGATTTACGATATAGTTGAAATCCTTAAGCTCTTCCTTTTCCGCAAGGTATGAAAGCTCTGAGTTGAAGGAAGCCTTGTAGCCATTAAGGTCGCACTTTGTTTCCATGAAAAGGGCTTTTGCGCCAAGAAGAATATGGTTTACGGTGACCTTTGCGTTTTCGTCGGCAACTACTTCTGTCTGGCAGATTTGGGTAAGGTTTTCACCAAGAAGGTGAACCTTGTATACCGTAACCTTAGAAAAAGGCTTTGCAATCACCTTTGTGCTGTTTGCATTAAAGCCCTCTGCGTCTTTTTCGCTTTCATTCAGGATGATAACAGAAAGCTCGTCGCCTTCCTCTGCCTGAATAATCTGAGAAACGCTTTTGTTTTCGCCGTTTTGTAAAGAATATTCTAGAATTACAGGTTCTCCGTCCTTCAGATTTTTCTTTGAGTTTATGATTTCCGGATTTTCTGCAGGAATTTTAAGCTCTTCCGGAACAGAAACCTTTTTTCCGTCAATTTTAAGCCAGCTCCAGGTAGGAGAGGGTACTTTGTTGATTTCGATTTCTTTCATTATTTCCTCCTTCCTACATTGAACCTTTCATTTCAAGTCTGATTAAATTGTTCATTTCAACCGCATATTCAAGAGGCAGTTCCTTGGAAACCGGATTTGCAAAGCCTGAAACAATCATGCTTCGGGCTTCTTCTTCGCTGATTCCCCGGCTCATAAGGTAATAAACCGCGTCATCGGAAATGCGTCCGATTTTTGCTTCGTGTCCAACATCGCTTGAATCGTTCAGAACGACGTTTGCAGGAATGGTGTCGCTTCGAGAGTCGCTGTCCAGCATTAAGGACTGGCAGGAAACGCTTGCCTTAGAGTTTTCCGCTTTTTTGGCGATATATACGGCTGAGCGGTAAATTGCTTCACCGCCGCTTTTTGAAATTGACTTAGTATTTATTACGCTTTTTGTATCCGGAGCAAGGTGAACCATTTTGGCACCGGTATCAAGAATCTGACCGGCACCTGCAAAGGTGATTCCCGTAAATTCCGCCCTAGCGCCCCGGCCTACAAGGTCGCTTTCCGGATAAAGACAGCCTACATGGCTTCCAAAGCTTCCGGAAATCCACTCAACGCTGCCGCCTTCTTCAACCTTTGCACGCTTGGTGTTCAGGTTATACATGTTTTTAGACCAGTTTTCAATTGTTGAATAGCGGAGGTGTGCGCCTTTTTTTACGAAAAGCTCAACGGCACCGGCGTGAAGGTTTGCTACATTGTATTTTGGTGCGGAACAGCCTTCGATAAAGTGAAGGTCAGCGCCCTCGTCCACGATGATGAGGGTGTGTTCAAATTGACCGGCACCCTTTGCGTTCAATCTGAAATAGGACTGAAGAGGGAAGGAAAGCTTTACTCCCTTTGGAACATAAACGAAGGAGCCGCCAGACCAGACTGCTCCGTGAAGGGCAGCAAATTTGTGATCCCGGGGTGTGATGAGAGTCATAAAGTATTCTTTTACCATTGGACCCCATTCTTCGCTTTTTAATGCGCTTTCAAAGTCCAGATAAACTACACCCTGTTTTGCAACTTCGCTCTGAATATTATGGTAGACAAGCTCTGAATCATACTGGGCGCCAACGCCTGCAAGGCTTTTTCGTTCAGCCTCAGGAATTCCCAGCTTTTCAAAGGTTTCTTTTATGTCTTCAGGAACATCTTCCCAGTTACCGCTCATTTTTGTTTTTGGACGGACATAGGTAGATATGTCTTCGATGTGAAGTCCTTCGATGTTCGGCATCCAGGAGGTGGAAACTCCCATTTTGTTGTACTGTTCAAGGGATTTTAAGCGGAACTCCCTCATCCACTCAGGGTCGCCTTTTTCTTCGCTGAGTTTTTTTACGATTTCTGGATTCAAGCCGGCTTCAAGACGGAAAAAGTTCTTTTCGCTTTCTTCGTAGCGGAAATCGTAAAATTCGCGGTTTATATCTTCTATTACAATCTTATCTTCTGCCATAGTTTTCCGTTTTCTGAAGTTTTGGTATTAGTTAATATATGAGTCAAAGCCGTTTTCGTTGATTTCTTTGACAAGTGACGCATCGCCGGTTTTTACGATTTTACCCTTTACAAGAATGTGTGCAAAATCAACTTTAAGGCTCTCTAAAATCTTGGTGGAGTGGGTGATAATCAGAAGTCCTCCGTTCTGGGTTTTGCGGTATTCTTCGATTCCCTTTGAAACTGTGCGAACGGCATCAACATCCAGTCCGGAATCGGTTTCGTCAAGAATTGCAAGGCGCGGCTTGAGCATCAAAAGCTGAAGAATCTCGCTCTTCTTTCTTTCGCCGCCGGAAAAACCTACGTTAAGGTCGCGCTTTGCATAGCTTTCATCCATTGAAAGAAGCTCCATGCATTTTTTGAGTTCTTTCTGGAACTGGAAAAGCTTTACCTTTTCGCCGGTTTTCTGCTGAAGGGCAGAGCGGATAAAGGATTCTACGCTGATTCCCGGAACCTCAAGAGGATTCTGGAATGAAAGGAAAAGTCCAGCCTTTGCCCGGACATCAGTTTTCTCTTCTGTAAGGTCTTTGCCGTCAAAAATAATTTTACCGTCTGTAATGCTGTATACTGGGTTTCCCATTATGGCATTTCCAAGGGTACTCTTTCCGGCTCCGTTAGGTCCCATAAGAACATGGGTTTCGCCGGGGTTGATTGAAAGATTTACTCCGTTCAAAACCTGCTTTTCTTCAACATTTACAAAAAGATTCTGAATATCCAACAGTGCCATATGTTCTCCATATATCTACTAGAATACTAGGTTATTTATGCTTCAAATTACAAGCACATAATACTGAATTTGAGAAAAAAAAGCAAATAGGGGGGGGAGAGATGGGGAGCGTGAAAACTTAACATCCTGGAAATACTGTGGTATATTGAATAAATTATTTGGCTTCCGCCTTGTCCGTTCTGCACCGAAAAATTAAATCAGATGACCATACGGTGCTTTTTGTAAAGTCCCGTATGGGTTTTAATTGTTTTGTATTTCTTCTGTGGGAAGCTTTGAACAGACTGGATTAGACTTAATTGATTCTGGTTATTAGTTGCTTTTTGCTTCTTCCGCCAGGGCTTTTACTTCTTCAATGGAAAGCGCTGTGGCAAAAGCAATCTGTTCGATGGTGCAGATATTCATCTGGAGCAGCTTTTTTGCGGTTTCGAGCCTTGTTTCGTCCTTGCCGCGTTCAAAAGCTTCATTCTGAAATCTTTCAAATGTCATATACTGGAGCCTCCATTGTTCATTGCGCTTAGCGTCATTTACAAGGCGCGAAAGCCTTGATGCAAAGTCGCCGTTTGCAGGTCGTCCTAAAACAAGGTTTAGAAATGCCCTCTGCTTTTCATTTAACAGTTTATCACAGTTTTTAGCAATAAAGAAGTATTTAAATGCTCTGTCATTCATAGTTAAGTCAGATTCTTCACGACAGACATTCTGAAAGGTGTATTTTCCAAGTCCTTTATTGAAAATATCTTCGATACAGATAAATATGATATAGGAAGTTTTTAATTCCTTGTAAGGCTGCCCAGAATTCAGGCATTCTACATCGAGAATGCCCTGATAATATCGGGCTCGTTCCGGAAGCTCTTTTGTGTTGGTGGTTTGCATTTCAATATTAAATGCCTGAGTAGAATTTCTTGCATACACATCCAGACGGACAGCACGTTGTTCCGCATCAATTTGAATAAGTTCTTCGCCATGTAGTTCAATATGATCGATTTCAATTTCCAGTAATATCTCAAGAAGTTCCTTGCATATATCTTTATTATGCCGCATCACTTTGTAAAAAATAAAATTGTTTGCGATTGTTGCATTATTCCATTTTTCTTCAGGGCTTAATTCTTTTGTTTTACTCATTTCAGTTTCTCCATTTAATTTTGTCTATACCTATATATTTGGAAAAACTTTGCAGAAATTACCCATTTAAGAAAAAGAAAATAATAATATTTTGTTATATCAGTGGAATGAATCCGGCTGGTACTGTTCCATAATCCTCCGGTACCCCAGCTTCATCAGTTTTGCGATGGTTCTGTAGGGAACCTGACCTGTGGCGCCTCCGAAGGCGGGAATTACGAGACTTTCGATGTTATTCCTGATTGCGGTCATGAGGGTTGTGCGCATGCACTGGTAAATAACTTCCGGCTCCCGGATTTTTGAGGGTGTGCGCATGGTGGGAGTGTGGATGAGCTTTTGAGTGTTTTGAGGAATGACAGCGCTATCGGAACTGATTGCGGGGTTGTTTCCGGGGCTAGTATCGCTTTCTGCGTTGGAAATGTATCCTGGCTTGCTTTCAGTCTTTCCCGGAATATCGATAATAAAGCTCGTAGCAACGGGCTGTTCGCCGAAGAAGTTTTCAATAATATACTGCTGGACGGCGTCCATTAGTTCCGTGCCAAAATAGTCCGTGATTGCCTTGTCGTAGCCGCCGTTCATAAAGCCGTAGGAATTGGCGGGGGAGACTACACACTGAATTTTATGGTTGCTCATAAAATGGGAAAAATCGTCCATAACCACATCAACTTCCGGGCAGTCTGCAAACTGCGCTTCCCATTCAAGGAACATTTCAAGGTTTCTGTCCAGTAAATAGATTTTCATGGGGTCTCCTTACTCTGTATCTTCGTCATCGGGGGAATAACAATTTTCATTGTCAAAGACTGGTTCCACTTCCGGCCTGTAGGGAAGGTCTGCATATTCCAGGGCCTTTGGAAGGCGGGTGATTTCTTTTTCTTTTCCGAAGCAGCGGACTTTTCCATCAAATTCTTTTCCGGCAAAAAAATAATTTTTTACAGTGCTTTTTTTCTTTTCTGATGTGCTTATAAAAAGATCTGCAGACTGGAAGGGTCCGAATTCTTTTTTATCAATGCTTACAAAAATTTCTTTACCTTGATTTTTCCTGTACTCCGTAACCTGTGTTCCGTCAGAAAGTGTAATCTGGTTATTAATTTCCATTAGCATCTCCTTTTTTATAAAAATTTACTGCATGTCTTATTCAGAAGCTATGCAGAGTTTTTGCGTTGGTATGCAAGACATGAAAGTATGCTCTTTATTTATTATAATATAGCTCAAAAATTGGAATTTTCTAATTTTTTTTAAGCAGTAGTGTTAGTGTCAGTAGAAAATCGCATGCACCCTCACGCACCTTTGAATGGTCCAAATCCCCTGGCTTTAACAATAATTAGCCTGAAATTCGAGTTATTTACGATAAATAAAAATTGGCGTAGGCGGGGTTGCGACACAAAAAGCACTCAGCCACCGCGAAGCGGTACTGCCGCTTTTTGCTGGCGCGTTCACGCCGAGAGCCAATTTTTGAGTTGGAATTATAAAACTCGAAATTTGGGCTAATTAGGATTTTGTAAAAAAATCAGACTTAAATAGGAATTTTAAAAACAATAAATTATTACTTTTTATAAAAGCTGCATGGTGATAATGGCTCTTGCGAAGGTTGACAAAAAACCGTAAATATTGCAAACTTTGGTAATATTTTCAAATGAAATTTGCTAAAAAATATATCTAGAGAGTGGTGAAGTATGGGCGACGATATCCTTACAATTGAAGAAGTTGCAAAATATCTTAGAGTTTCTGATAGAACTGTTTATGACTGGGCTCAGAAGGGTGAAATTCCTGCCGGTAAAATCGGAACTGTATGGCGCTTTAAAAAATCTGAAGTTGAAAACTGGGTAAATGAACGTCTTTCGGCAAGTTCTAATCAGAAAAAAAATGAACCGGAAGTTGATGTTGCAAAAATTCTTTCACCAGATCGCGTTGTTTTCCTGAACCGCTCTACAAAACAGGATGCTCTTACTGAACTTGCAGGAATTCTTGCAACCGCTCCACAGGTAAAGAAATCCGAAGAGCTCTTGAACGAAATTTTGAAGAGGGAAGCCCTCATGTCTACTGCTGTGGGAAGGGGTATCGCCATTCCTCATGTGCGCCTTTCTTCTGTTTCTGACCTTGTAATGGCAGTTGGTGTTTGTAAAACTCCTGTTCAGGATTTCCAGACTATCGATGATAAACCTGTAGATCTTTTGATCATGATTGCGGCAGCCTATAACCAGCATACTTACTATCTTAAAACTCTTTCTTACTTCAGCGCAAAACTTAAGAATCAGGAACTTAGAACTGCACTTTCAAAGGCTTCTTCAACTGATGAAGTTTACGATTTAATCTGCCAGTAAGTTATAAATACAGTTTTCTTATAAATTCTGCTATATAAAAGAAAAAGCCGTCTTAATGAAGTGTACTTCAAAAAGGCGGTTTTTTTTATGCTCAAATACGAATAATTTATGCTGAGGCTTAAGACGGCAAAGTCTAATAGTAAAAAAGTTTAAAAGGCAAAATAGTCTGGTTCTTCAATCTGCAGAATAAAGTTTTTTCCGTTTACAGGGAAGGAAAGCTTGCTGGCGCACAAAAGCAGGTTCTTTACCTTAAAAGCTTTTTTAAAAATCTTGTTAATTTTAAAGTTTCCGTGCTTATCATCCCCTAAAATCGGGTTTCCCTGCTGGGAAAGGTGAATGCGGATCTGGTGCATGCGGCCGGTTTCCAGAAGTAGGTGGACTTTCGATATCTGGTAAGTCTGTCCTTCAAATTCAAGTTCTTTTTCTTCCATTACATTGTAGTGGGTTACGGCACTTTTTTCGTTTCCGTGCTGAATTACAGTTGTGCGGATTATTCCCTCTTTTTTGGAAAGCTTTCCCAGGCAGATGGCAGTGTATTCTTTTGTGACAAGTTTTCTTTCTATCAATTTTGTCCATTTTGCGGCTGCCAGGGGAGATTTTGCAACAATCAGAAGGCCACTTGTTTCTTTATCAAGGCGGTGCACAAGATATACAGGGTATCCTGTCTGGAGGGGGAGTTCTTTATCCAGTGGATGGGCAACGTCTTTTCCGCCCTGAACTGAAATGCCGGCTTTTTTATTTATGATGAGAATTTCTTCGTTTTCGTAGACAATATCAAATTGAGTTTTTGTATTTTGATTTTTTTCTGGAGCCCAGGCTTTATTACTGGCCCTTGATTTTTCCATACCGCAATTTTCTTCCATAAGTTAAGATTTTACATGGAAGAAAGATTTGGCGCAAGGGAGGAGGTGAAGGGGTGTCATGGTTGTAAGGGGGTGTAAGTGGATGGGTGCTATAGAACTGTGCTTGTGTCTATATGGATTTAGAGAGCCGGACAAAGTAATTATTATTTGACAAGAGCAATAAGCTACCTATAATGTAATTTATATTAGTAAAAAAAAGGACACTAAAATGACAAACGAAGAAAAAATGGCATTCTGGAAAGGTGGTGACCCTTCCAAGGTTTTGAGATTTACAAGTCCATATGATTATGAGGATTGTATCGTCGGCGTTTCTACAGACGGGCGGGCTGTCTATGATCTAGTAAAAGTATATGACTATGTCTGCAAAGAAGAAAATATCGATGGAAATACGGAAGAAGCTGAAAATCTCGTGAGGTCCATCTATGAAATGATTAGCCGTGATTTAAGCTTTTATAAACCGGAAGATAAAACTCCTGTTTTTTATCGAAGTGACTTTGTGGATATCGACGACGAAAAGTGTATTAGTGATAGTATCTACGATGATTTTTGTGATTGTATTTTAGGTGTGGATTTTAGGGATGACCGCTACGTTTTTTCTTTGTCTAAAATGGTTTCTAAATTGAAAGATGCTTACGGAATAGAAAAAGAAGAGGCTGTAAAATATTTTTATTCCTTAAAAAAAGCCGGGACAGTTGAAAACTTTTTTTACAATTACATAATCGTTGATGATTTGTATGAAAATATTTCCCTGCAGGATGATTCATTTCATAAAAACAATGGTTCTTATTCTGAGGATTTTGAGAAGGACTGTATTGAATTAAATGGAAAGGATTTTCTTTTTGTAATTGAAAATCAGAATAAAATTATAAAAGGCTTCCTGTATCCTAATAAGAGGGATGTGTTAACCCATATTCAGGTAAAAAAAGCAGAAGATGATGATTCAAAGATTATTCTGAATGTTACGGATGGAAAAACAATAAGCAGTGTAACTTTAACTGCTCTTAATAAAACAAGCCTTGCAAAGCCTTTATATCTGCACTTTTCTTTTGTAGACTTTTTGATTTCAAAAATTTCAGAAAATGATACCGTAAAATTATTCGAAGGCAATAATGTTTTATTTGTAAAAATCAATGATGCTCTTTACACCAGTACATACAAGGAACTCAAATATCCTTCTTTTGAAAGGGTAATTCCAGCTGACCAGCCTTATAATGCTGAAATTAGCACAAAAGATTTAAAAGATTTCCTTGATTCTATTGATGATAGAGATAGTGTTGCTGGAGTTTATCTTTCTTTTAGTGCCGGTAAGCTTGAGTTTAAGATAGACGGCCTTGAAAAATCTATATCATGTAATAATAATTGTCCTGAAGGCTTTGTTTCCAGATTCAGTAGAGATTGCCTTGAGTTTTTGTCTGGTATCTATAAGGAGAAAATCATTTTTGAAATTAAGGAGCCTCAGACTCCGGTTAAGGTAAATCAGGACAATATACTTACTGTCTTTATGCCTATGAAGATGGAATAACGCGCATATAGAAAACGCGTTAAAAAATGAGCCGCCAGGGTCATTTTAGCGTTCTCCTACAATCGCG
>CAMHMJ010000003.1 GCA_946186185.1 uncultured Treponema sp.
CCGGCGCACAGCACCGACGAGCCCGGATTAAAGGAGAATCCTAAAAAATTGCTAACCGCAATTTTTTTTAACGGATTTCCTATTGAGGGCAAGCTGCCAGACTTTTTTTTATTTAACACAGTTTTGAAGGGCTAATGACAGACTATTCTTTTTGACTTTTTGGGAAAGTAGGGTATCATATATGTAGAGATGAGGGAAAGGGGGCGTATATGAATCTTACAATGTATAGTGACAGTGAAAAGAATCTTGTGATGTTCCTGCCGGATGACGTTTCTGATGAGGAAATTATGGCAATTGGCCAGATGGCTGTTCCTGATGAAATATTCTACGATGATTATTCGGATTTTCCTGATGCGCTTTCTAAACCTACTTGTTTTTTAAATCTGAATAACATGCATGCAAGTTTTCCATTGAGTTCTATTTATCCGGACAACTTCGTTCCCCCTAGCTTTTGAGAGGGTGAGTATATTTTAATAAAACTTCTTTCTGGCGCCGGTATGGAGTGGTGCCGAAGGCAGTGCAAAAAGGCATCCTGCGGGGTGCCTTTTTTTATTTTGTGAATATATAAAACCCGAAAAACTGCTTAGTCAAGGCTTTAAGCGAAGCGTGCCTTGACTAGATGTATTAAAACAAAGCAGGATGACTTTTTGTACCGAGCCTCTGGCGGGCCACGGAACACCGGTAGGTGAATTGAGGGGAGCGTAGCGACCCGGTCCGCCTGGATATATACTTTTTTAGCTTTTTGGTCATGCTGTGGAAGTCCGATTTAGCTTATTTTACTTTAATGACATTCATAGATTTTTTCTGTATAATATTTTTCTATGTCTGTTTTTGGTAGTGATTCAATTATTATTCGTGGAGCTCGTGAACATAATCTTAAGAATATTGATATTGAGATTCCCCGTAACAAGCTTGTTGTTATTTCCGGCTTAAGTGGTTCTGGAAAAAGTTCCCTTGCCTTTGATACGCTTTTTGCTGAAGGACAGCGCCGCTACATGGAAAGTCTTTCATCTTATGCCCGTCAGTTTTTGGGAACCATGGATAAGCCGGATGTTGACATGATTGAAGGGCTTTCTCCTGCAATTTCAATCGAGCAGAAAAGTACGAATAAAAATCCCCGCTCTACTGTTGGTACTATCACTGAAATTTACGACTATTACAGACTTCTTTTTGCACGAACCGGGCATGCTCACTGTCCTTCCTGTGGTCGTGAAATCCGGGAACAGAGTGTGGATCAGATTCTGGATTCTATTATGTCCTGGGATGAGGGGACAAAGATTCAGATTATTGCCCCTGTTATCCGGGGTAAGAAGGGTGAACACACTAAAATACTTGAGGACGCAAAAAAATCTGGTTTTGTTCGTGCCAGGGTAGACGGTGTTCAGGTCAGCCTTGACGACACGATTAAGCTTGATAAACAGAAAAAACATACAATTGAGATTATCGTAGACAGAATTATTTTGAATGCAGACTCCAGAAAGAGACTTTCGGACAGTGTTGAAACAGCGCTGGAAAGTTCCGGGGGTATAATTATTGTAAGCCGCCGTACAGGAGACAAGGAAGAGGAAGTTTTCTTCAGTCAGAAAAATGCCTGTCCGGACTGCGGAATTTCCATTCCGGAGCTTCAGCCCCGTCTTTTTTCTTTTAATAATCCATTTGGTGCCTGTCCGGAATGCACTGGTCTTGGTGAAAAAATGGAATGGGATATGAAGAAAGTTATTTCTGATATGTCCATGAGCTTTAATCAGGGGGCTCTTGCCTTTTATAATCCGGACAGCGAATGGAATCATTCCATGTTTGAAGCAGTTGCAAAGGAAGGGGGCTTTACGCTGGATACTCCGTTGAATGAGCTTTCCGGTGAACAGTTTGAATTTCTTATGAACGGGGATTCTGACCCTGAGAGAAAAATTAAATGGATTTACAGAAAGCAGAGCGGTGAAGGCTACTCCGAATACAATCGTCCCTGGACGGGTGTTATGGGGGACATGCGGCGCCGTCACGCTGAAGCCTGGGGTGAAAATCAGCGCATTAGAATAGAAGAAAAATTCATGTCTGTTTCAGAATGTTCCTGCTGTCACGGAAAGCGGCTCAGACAGGAAGCCCTTGGCGTTACTGTGGGCGGAAAAAACATTTTTGAGCTTTCTTCCATGAGTGTCCTTGAGTCCATTGATTTTTTTGATAAACTTGAGCTTTCTGAAAGTGAAGCGCAGATTGCAAAACAGATTTTGAAGGAGATAAAGTCCCGCCTGTTCTTCCTGAAAAATGTAGGTCTGGATTATCTTACTCTTGAACGTGCTGCGGAAACCCTTTCCGGAGGCGAGGCTCAGCGAATCAGGCTTGCGACCCAAATCGGTTCTGCCCTTTGCGGTGTTATGTATATTCTGGATGAACCTTCAATTGGTCTTCATCAGCGGGATAACCAGCGGCTTATTGATACTCTTCTGTATCTGCGGGACCAGGGGAATACGGTCATTGTTGTTGAGCACGACGAACAGACCCTTCGTACTGCGGATTTTTTAGTTGATGTGGGACCTGGTGCCGGTGTTCACGGTGGAAGAATTGTTGCCAGCGGAACTCCGGAAGAGGTTATGAAGTGCGCTGAAAGCAAAACCGGTCAGTATCTTGCCGGAACCCTGAAAATGGAAATTCCTGCTGCCCGCCGAACTGGAAACGGCTCGTTTTTGACAGTCAGCGGAGTTACCGAGCATAATCTTAAGAATGTGAGCGCGTCTTTCCCTCTGGGAGCCTTTACCTGTATAACCGGTGTTTCAGGAAGCGGAAAATCTACCCTTATGACGGATGTTATCTATCCTGCATTAAGTAATCGGGTAATGAGAACTAATTACCCTTGCGGTAAATTCGATAATATAGAAGGATTTGAAAATATTGATAAGGTAATCAATATTGATCAGAGCCCTATTGGACGCACACCCCGAAGTAACCCTGCTACCTATGTCGGTGTTTTTGATGCAATCCGGGATTTGTTTGCAAGTACTCCGGAAAGCAAGGCCCGGGGGTACCAGAAAGGCCGCTTCAGCTTTAATGTTAAGGGCGGCCGCTGTGAAAACTGTCAGGGAGCCGGGGAAATTGTAATCGAAATGAACTTCCTTCCGGATGTAAATATTCAGTGCGATGTCTGTAACGGTAAGCGCTTTAACCGGGAAACCCTTGAGGTTTTGTATAAGGGAAAGAGCATTAACGACGTTCTGAATATGACGATTGAGGAAGCCTGTGACTTTTTTGTTTCCATTCCTCATATTTCCCGAAAGCTTGAAACCTTAAAATCTGTAGGTCTTGGGTATATCCAGCTTGGACAGAATGCCCTTACACTTTCAGGCGGAGAGGCTCAGCGCGTAAAGCTTGCAAATGAGCTTAGCCGTGTTTCCACAGGAAAAACTCTCTATATAATGGATGAACCTACAACAGGTCTTCATTTTGCTGACGTAAAAATGCTTATGGAAGTGATTCAGAAGCTTGTAAATCAGGGAAATACGGTTTTAATGATTGAACATAATCTTGATGTTATCTGTCAGGCGGATTATATTATTGATCTGGGGCCTGAAGGCGGATTCCGGGGAGGAAATATTATTGCCCGGGGAACTCCGGAAGAAGTAGCCGGGGTAAAAGAGTCTTTCACCGGTCAATTTATAAAGGATATGCTTAAAAAGTAGGAAAATCTGTGCAGCATTCTGGTAGTTTGAAAAAAAAGTTTATCGTATCTCTTTTTATTTTCTTCTCAGCAATTTGCTGTTTTTCGGAAAATAAGCAGGATGAGGTAAAACGAACGGTAATAACAATCGAAAATGCTCTTAATACTCAGTATGAAAAAGACAAGGAAACCGGAAATGATGTGGTTTTTCTGGTGGGCGATGTCCGGATTTCTGTTACCAGCGGAGACAATAAAAACGTAATTTTCGCAGATTCCATCAGGTATGACAGAACCAGCGAGATGATGTATGCTTCCGGAAACGTAACCCTGGAAATGACGACTGCGTCCTCCGGAAGTCAGAATGTAACGGCAGATTCCCTTATGTTTAACACGGCAACTCTGGAAGGCGTATTCGATGATGGCCGCGTTGTTCAGACAAAATCGGACGCCATTAATCTTCCAAGCGGTTCTACACTTGTAGTTGCAAGTGATGTATTCGGACGAAGTGAATCAAATACCATTGCCTTTAAGGATGGTGTCCTTACCTTTTGTGATGATGAGGATCCTCACTGGAATATCAAGGCAAGCCGAATCTGGCTTTTGCCGGGTGGCGAGTTTGCTTTTCTGAATGCCCTTTTGTATGTTGGCGTTGTTCCGGTTTTCTATTTTCCGGCCTTTTATTATCCGAAGGACGAGCTGATTTTTAATCCGGTATTTGGTTTTAAAAAGAGGACAGGGTATTTTAATCAGAATACTTTTTACCTGTTCGGACGAAAGCCCATGGAAACGTCTACCACAACGGCTTCTTCCGATGACAGTGAAGGTGCGGAAAAACTGAAGGCTCTGTTCAATTTTATTAAGCCCTCTTCTTTAAAGGAACAGCAGAGGGAAGGACTTATCCTTCACAATCTTGATGCGGATTACAAGGGTGATACAACCAATTACCTGAAAATCATGGGGGACTATTACACGAATCTTGGTGTAATGGTGGGTTTTGACGGAGTTTATAAGCCAAAAAAATACATCTCTAATATAGAAGGAAAGCTTTTAACGGGCTTTTCCAATACGCTGTTCAAGGTTGACGACAATTATCTTCCTGTTTACGACAGCGGTGAACGATATATGGATAAATCGAACCTTCTGGGACTTGAGCTTCCTTTCAGATATGCGGCAAATCTTAAGATGTCCATGTCAAAGCCATTTTCTTTGAGTCTTTCCCTTCCGGTTTATTCAGATCCATTTTTCTCCAACGATTTTGACCAGCGCAATGAATCCATGGACTGGATCAGTTATCTTCTGGAGGCAACAGAAGATAAAAAGGATGACGATACAATAAACGAAATTTCGTCATTTACCTGGAATGCGAATGCTTCCTATTCGGTGCCTCTTCCGGCATTTATGAAGCCTTATGTTTCTACTCTTTCCTTCAATATGACTTCTTCCATGGTGTTTTCTTCAATGAGCGCAAAAACGGATTCATTAAAGAAGGAATTTGAAGATGAGATTGATTCAAAGGATATGTCTGCCTGGCTGAGTTATACGCCTATAAGAAAGTTCTATTATCCGTCCCAGATTACGCCTTTAACTGCAACGGCAACTCTCAGCGGAACGATTTTCAGTTATTCCGGTTCTTCAAGCACAAAGACTTCTTCTCAAAAAAAGAACGTGACTTTTGTAACGCCTCTTGAAATTCCGGAGGAGCTTTTGACGGATTCCCAGAAGGCGGAGATTGAGAAAAAGAAGGCTGAGGCTGCTGCTCTTGAGGCAGAGAAAAGCGGAGGGGAAGCAGGAACTGGTTCAAAAAATGGGACAGCTGCGGGAACATCGGCCTCTTCTGGTGCCTCTTCTCCGGCAGGTTCTACGGCAGAGGGAAGTGCTTCAGGCAATGGTGAGGAGGCTGAAAAGGTTCTTCCGGATGAGGCATTTCCAAAGCTTTCAGGAATTACGGCCAGTGCTGCGACTATTGGCGGTTTTTCTTTCTCTTCTAAATATTCCGTAAAGCCGAATTTTACCACTCAGATTGCATATAATTCTTCCAGCCTTTCTACAGCCGAGGATTTTGAATGGGGTGAAGAGGGACAGAAGTCTCGTATCTATATTTTTAAGCTCCCGGTAACCCTTGACAATTCCCTGAGCTATGGCGGAAGCTTTTTGAGCTTTACAAA
Organism: uncultured Treponema sp.; assembly: GCA_946186185.1. Taxonomy (GTDB): domain Bacteria; phylum Spirochaetota; class Spirochaetia; order Treponematales; family Treponemataceae; genus Treponema_D. The sequence goes on from CAMHMJ010000003.1 coordinate 5,815, forward strand.
CTCCAACAGCTACAGTCCTGTCTGGCAGGAGCACCCTTATATTCATGAAAACGGAACGGATGAAAACGGTAAGGCGGAGACCATATGGTATTCGGAAAGTTCTAAAACTCAGCTTTTAAAAACCGACTATGCGGCTCATAAACAGGATATTACAAGTTCCAATTCCTTTTCGTTCAAGCCTTTTGCGTATCTGACTCATTTTAAGGATACGGGTGTAACCTACAGAAATTCCATTAAGGTTTTGAGAACTGAGTTTGATACCGAATCTGTAAAAACTGCGGATGATGAGCCTGAATATGACTACAATCCGATTTGGGAAGTAATCGAAGAAGACGACGATGCTGAGCTTGCAAAATCCATTACGACTCACGCTCTTGATTTTACGGTAGCGGTAAACGAGTTTGACAATATGTTTACCCAGAGCTTTACCTTTACTTCAACCCTGAAGCCTCAGGTAGAAGCCTATTACGGAACTCTCCGGCTGGGCTTCCCGAACACAACGCTTACTCTGGAAACCGGTGAAAAGAAGAAGGATGCCTCAGAGGATGCGGAATTTGTTCACCAGCCGTTTAAGGAGTCCTTAAGTCTTACTCTGTTCAAAAGCTTAAAGCTTTCTCAGTCCTACTCCTACAACCGGGAAGAGGAATATCACGATTCTTTAAGGTTTTCGGTAAGCTGGAAAAATCTTTCGGCAAGCTATACACAGGCCTACACAACGGGCTATGATTTTGAAGAGAATAAGTGGGTTGCCAGAACGGACAAGGAGTTCCTTCCGTCTTCATTTACCCTTTCTTATTCAACGGGAACTAAAAACTTTTATGCATGGAAGAACCGTGTGAATCTGGGAGCAGGGCTTTCTACGAATATAAACGCGGACCTGCTTCGGGCAACCAACTCAAGCTTTACGTTCTCTCCGTCTCTGACACTGAAAATACAGGATTTCTTGAGCCTGACTTTCTCGGCTACCTCGAAAAACTCTGCCATTTACAAATATGTAAAGCCGGAAATATATCCGGAAACAGCGGAAACAAATCCGTTTGTTGACCTGATGAACGGCTTCCGGTTTGATGACGACAGTGTCCGGGAGCGCTCAAGCTTTAAAATCAAAAGCATGAACTTTAATCTTACCCATGAAATGCATGACTGGAATTTTACAACCAGCCTGAAAATCGAACCGAAACTTTTGACGGATGCTTCCGGAATGAAGAGTTACACCTACGATCCGTATTTCTCTCTCTCAATCGTATGGAATCCGATGTCCGCAATGAAGGCTGAAATCACAAAGGATTACGATGAAGACTGGACTCAGATTCAGCTGAAGTAACGGAATTCCGGGGCCGGGGGGAGCCTCCGTTTCTTTTGTTGTGACAATTATTTAATGGAGTTGCTTGAAGTTCGCGGGAGTTCTGTCCCGTTGACACAAAGTCTCATCGACTTTACAATTAAAAGATAGTGAATGAATATACGATTGTTGTGCCGGATACCAGGGTGCTTTCCTGCGTGTGCGGTACAAACGACAATAATTTAAGACTCATCGAAGAACATCTTGGAATTCCGGTTTTCAGCAGGGGAAATGAGTTATCCGTAGAAACTGAGGATTCTTCAGTAAGGGAAAAATTTCAGTATATTATTGACCGGGTTGTGGATGAGGTTAACGACGGAAGTAAAAACTCCTATGATATAATCACTTCTGTTTTAAATATTGAAAAGAGAGCTGATTTAGAAAATACTTCAATTCTTATTCCGGGTGCTGTTAAAAAAATATACCCGAGAAGCCAGAATCAGGCGGACTATATTCTTTCAATGAGAACCAATGACATGGTGTTCTGTTACGGGGCGGCGGGCAGCGGAAAAACCTTTTTAGCGGTTTGTGAGGCCCTTAAGCTTCTTTTGACACATCAGAAGCGCCGTCTGGTTATTTCCCGTCCGGTTGTTGAAGCGGGGGAAAGCCTTGGTTTTTTACCGGGGGCTCTGGAAGACAAAATAAATCCATACCTCAGGCCGCTTTACGATGCAATGAATGCTGTCCTTCCTCATGAAACGGTGAGCCGTCTTATGGATGCGGACATGATAGAAATTGCTCCCCTTGCGTATATGAGGGGGCGTACTTTATCGGATTCGGTGATAATTCTTGATGAGGCTCAGAATACCACAAAAGAACAGATGAAGATGTTTTTAACTCGAATGGGTGAAGGTTCGAAGGTTTTTATTACCGGAGATATTACCCAGATAGATCTTCCGAAAAAGGTTCAGTCGGGGCTTGTGCATGCGACGTCTCTTTTGTCCGGAATTTCCGGAATCGGAATGGTAAGACTTACGGCGGAGGATGTTGTGCGAAATCCTCTGGTCAAAAAAATTGTAAGGGCGTACGAAGATGAAAAAGAATCATAATTTTTCAAAAGGGCTTGGTTCTTCTGAAAAAGGAAGTTCAAGATTCGTTGATTTTTTGAAAAAACGGTACAAAATAATAATTCTTATACTGTTAGGCTATACGGCGGTAACAGTTCTGAATTTTTTGAATGTTGCCACCAGTGAAACAATTGCCAGCTTTAAGCTGGATGATTTTGAAATCGGACAGATTGCATTTAAAACTATCTATGCTCCAAAGTCCATTCCGGCAGACGAATTAAATCCTGTATATATAGAAGAAGGTGAAAAGATAATCCGGCAGGGCTTCCCGATAACCGAAGAGGCCTATGCAAAGCTGAAAAAAATGGCGGAGTCCCCGGTGTACCTGGATTTGCGGTCCTTTGCGGATTCCGAGCTGTTCCTTCTGGCTCTTGTTACTCTGTGGGCAATATTTTTTGCTCACGCACCCCTTGGAAGAAAGGCGCTTGTTCGTGAATTTGTATTTCAGGTTGTCTGCTTTTTAATGGTTTACGCGGCCACCGCTTTTGGTGCCAAGGCTCCGTTTATAACCTCATCGATTATGCTTACCATTCTGATTCCTTCGGCGCTGTTTGTTTTAATTGATGCCATACTGTACGGGAACCTAAGCGCCATGCTGTTTTCGATTATCCTTTCCCTGGGAGTTTTTGATGCGGCATCCTTTGAAATCGTGCCGTTCCTGTACACAATAGCAACCTGTATTGCCGCAAGTATTATTGTAAACAGAATTGAAAAGCGTATCCACATGGTCTTTGTTGCCCTGGTGCTTGCTCTGGTAGATGTTGTGTTCATCTATATGTTTACGGTGATTTTCAATCAGCAGACGGTCTCCAGTCTTGGAATCCTTTTGGGCGGAGTTGCGGCAAACGGCTTCCTTTCCGGCATTCTGGCTCTTGCATTTATCACTCCGATTGAATGGATTTTGAACACTGCTTCTGTATTCAGAATGATGGATTTACTGGACACCAATGTTCCGATCCTTAAAAAGCTTTTGATTACGGCCAGCGGAACCTATCAGCATTCTCAGATGGTAGGTCAGCTTGCAGAGAATGCCTGCCGTGAAATCGGTGCAAATGCTCTGGTTGCAAAGGTAGGCGCCTGGTATCACGATATCGGAAAAATTGACCAGAGTGAATATTTTGCAGAGAACATTCCTGCCGGTGAACCCAACAAGCATGACGGGATCAGTCCGAACCTTTCGGCTTCAATTTTACGAAGCCATGTAAGAAAGGGGGTTGAAAAGGCCCGTCAGCTGCACCTTCCTCAGATTGTTATTGATATTATAGAAGAACATCACGGAAACAGCACGATTGCATATTTTCTGGATAAGGCTCAGAAAGCAGATCCGAATGTAAATCCAAGCGATTACACTTATCCGGGACATCCGCCGCGCTCAAAGGAATCGGCAGTTGTAATGCTTGCGGATACGGTGGAAGCGGCAAGCCGAACCCTTGAAAACCCGACGGAAGAACGTCTGGAAAAATTCATTCAGGTGCTGATTAATTCAAAAATCGAAAATCACCAGCTGGATGACTGTTCCCTTACCTTCAGTGATATAAGTAAAATTAAGGAATCCTTCCTTCAGCTTTTAGTTGGTGTTTACCATAACAGAGTAAAATATCCGTCTCAGAAGGATCCTTCTTCGGAAAAGGAAGAGGAATCTCAGGCCTCAAAAGATAATTCAAAAGAAAGCGCAGAATCAAAGGAGACCGGATCTTCTCAGACTGAAAAAGGAAAAGAAGGTGCTTTGAGTGACAAAACTCTTACAGAGGTGAAACTGCATGGCTAATCGGGTTTTAATTTCCATGGAAGACGGCCTTGAGCCTGTGGAATGGCTTAGTAAGGCGGAAGCGTTTATTTATAAGATTATGGAACGCCTTGAACTTGACGGGGAAGAGGTTTCTGTTCTGTTTTGTACCGATGCATTCATTCAGAATTTGAACAGGGAATACCGGAAAATTGATGCTCCAACGGATGTTCTTTCTTTTGAAAATGGTGAAGAATACGAGGACGATGAGGGCAAGTGGCTCAGTGCCGGGGATATTGTTTTAAGCCTTGAAACTCTTCCGAAAAATGCTCAGTATTTTGAAGTAAACGAGGATACGGAGCTGAAGCGACTTTTGATTCACGGACTTCTTCACATAAACGGTTATGATCATGGAGAGGAGCATATTGAAAAGGGCGTAAAGCCGGAATGCGAGATGCTGGTTCTTCAGGAAACGATACTTGAAGAAGTTTCTGAATTGAAGATTATGTAAAAATTGTGAAAATGGTAAAAATAGGGGAATAGAATGTTTTTTCATCATAAAAAGGTAAAGTCTAATCATGGTTCTGAAGAGCTTACGGCCGAGCAGCAGGAAATAATTGCGGAAGAAAAGAAGGACATGATTCAGGGAATCGAGGATTTGAGCGAAACCGCCGTAAAGGAGGTTATGGTTCCTAGAATTGACGTTGATTTTATTTCTGTGGACGTGACCCGTGAGGAACTCTTTGAGAAAATATTAGAAAGCGGACATTCCCGATTTCCCGTTTATTCAGAATCTATTGATAATGTAATCGGTGTTCTGTATGTAAAGGATTTGATATATTCGATTTCGAAGAACGAGAACTTTTCTCTTGAAAAAATTATCCGAAAAGCGTTCTTTGTGCCGGAATCCAAGCGGATTGATACGCTTTTGCGTGAGTTTAAGAGACGCCACCTTCATATTGCCATTGCCATTGACGAATACGGCGGAATAGCCGGAATTATCACTATGGAAGATATTATTGAAGAGATTGTTGGCGATATTCAGGACGAATTTGATAATGAACGAGAAGATATAATCAGTGTCGGAAAGGACATGTGGCTTTGCGATGCCCGGGTAGACCTTGATGATTTAAATGAAATCCTGGAAGCTGATTTTCCTGCAGAGGATTTTGATTCCCTGGGAGGTTTCACTTTTGACCTCTTTGGAAAAATCCCTGTTAAATACGAAAAAGCATCCTGGAACGGCTGGGATTTTATCATTCAGGATATGGAAGGTCACCGCATAAATCTGATAAAGCTTGTAAAACTTTCCTCAGAAAAAGGAACGGATGATGATAAAGAAAAATCTGATTCAGAATAAACTATCCTCCAAGAGTGCTTTTGCTTTCAGGCTGACTGTCTGTCTGTGTTTTTTTGCTTTTCTGCCCTTGAGCGGGTTTTGTGCGGAAAAAACACCGGTTTCTTCCTATGAGGAAGGCGTTGGGTTTATGAAGGACGAGGAATGGTACAAGGCGGGGGAATGCTTCCTTCAGGCCGTAAAAGAGAATCCTTCCTACGCTGAGGCCTGGTATTCCCTTTCCCAGTGCTCCTATATGCTGGGAGAGTTTGATCTGGTTCTGGTTCAGCTGGAGGAGGCGGAAAAATATCTGAAGGATGACAGCCGTCTTGAGAATCTTAAGGGGATGACCCTGATTGCACTGGAGGATTTTTCCGGTGCCCGTGAAATTTTTGAAAAAATCCTTAAAAAATATCCTAATAATGTGGAAGCCCGTTTTGGCCTTGCAGAGCTTGATCTGTTTGACGGCCGTTTTTCCGGGGCGGAAGCGGAATATAATGAAGCCCTGAAACGTCAGGGAAAAAACAGAAAGGCTCTTTTAAGTCTTGCCCTGGTTTCTGCCAGAATGGGAAAATACGAGAATGCACGGCATTTTATGGAATCTGCCCTGACCTATTATTCCGGAGAGGCAGAGGTTCATTATCTTGCAGCGATTATTTACGCAATGCAGGGTGAGGTAAAAAGTGCTGAAAGACATTGCCGCGTAAGTGTCAGTATAAATGGAAATTATGACAGGGCCTACGAGCTTTTAGCAAAGTGTCTCTACGAACAGAAAAAATATGATGAGGTCATTTCAATCTGTGATTTTAGAATTTCCAGGGACAGAAGCCATAATTCTGCCTGGTATCTGAAGGGTCAGGCCCTTTATCAGAGCGGAAGGGAAGAAGAAGCCCTTCAGGTCTGGGCTGCTGCCCTTCGAATTACCCCTGATGATGAAATTATGCGTGCGTCCCTTGAGATTGCAGTAAATGATTTTGTTCCCCTGGAGGATTCCCGCCGCACTGAATGGGCTAACTACCATGTTAATTGCGCAAAAGAGGCTGCTTCCAGGTTTGATAAAGCAGCTGCTTCCTGGGAATATCAGAGGGCATTAAAAATCCAGCCTTCCAATGAGGAAGCCCGCTTAAAGTATGCCGAGCTGCTTTGCTTAAGCGGATTGAATGAGCTTTACCTGGACCAGCTTTTGTTCGTAAAAGAAAACAGAAAACTTTCTGAAGAAGCTGCTTCCAATTCTGCGGCTTCGGATGTTTCGGGTTCCGGAAAAGCTCAGCCGTCTTCGAACGCTTCATCTTCCGGGGCAGCGGCTTCAAATGGAACTTCAGACGGCACAAAAAAGAGCCTTAAAGAAGTTATGATGGACGACACCATCGAGGCTTACAGCGATATTCTTCAGGATTCTCTTGCAAAAAAGTGGAAGGTGGAGCCTTTTTATCTTGATAAAACCAGATGGCATATCGGACTTTATTATGTAAAAAGCAGCATGCATCTGTATCACGCTGAAGGAAACAGAACGGCAGCTCTTTTTGCAAAGGATGTCTTTACGGCTCTTTCTCAGGCATCTGTGGACACAGCGGTGCTGGAAGTTTCTTCCTTTGCGGAAGCCTATCAGCATGCCCGAAAAAATGGAATCGATTATTTTGTGATGCTTAATCAGGACGAGGGAAGCCGGGATATTTCTCTTGAGTATTCCTTCTATTCTGGACGCACCGGCTATCTTCTTTCGGAGAATACGATTTATGGAACCGGAAATATGCGCCACGCAACGGTTTTCCGCCGTTTCCGTTCTGAGATTATGGGGCATCTTCCGATTACGGGAAAGATTATTGCCCGGGAAGGAAAGACTCTTTTGTGTGATCTGGGGCTTACGGAAAATATCCGGGAGGGAGCCGTATTTGATGTTGTCCGAAAGGGAATGATCCGGCCTTCGGGTACGGCTTTTGGCGTTGAATATAAGGAAAACGACATATTTGGTACTTTTACGGTAACAACCTGCTCCGAAGAAATTTCAGAAGGTCTTCTGGAATACAAGGGCTTTTACGACCGGGTGAATATTGGCGATGTTCTGGTGCTTATAAGCCTGCCGCCTTCTCCGGAAGCACAGGCCTCCGGAACTTCAGATATTCCGGTTATGGAGACGGCTCCCGGCGGAAACTCAAACGGTGAAAGTATCACTAAAAAAGCGGGACTCACTGCGGAAGATTTAGGAATCCGCAGAACTCCATCTTTCATGGACATAATCAGAAGCATTTATTAGGTTGAATATCGAGTTTTATAAATTTTCTCCTAATCTGTCTCTGCAGGGAGTTCGTACATATCCAGAGAGGAATCGATCCATTTTTTTGCAAGGGGCGGGTATTCGTCGTAGATTGAGAGGAAGGTCTGGCAGGCTTCCCTGTAATTCTTTGTAAAATAGTAGGATTCACCCAGATAAAACTTTGCCCTGGTTGTAACCGCCTTGGTTCTGTTTGTTGCGATGAGTTTTTCCAGCTGGTTGATTGTCTGTCCGTACTGTTTCTGAATAAAATATTTTCGTAAAACTTCAAAAAGAAGAAAGTCGTCACCGCTGTCCGGGCTGATTAAGTCCTCTTCGAATACATATGGTTCGGTAATGAGGTTCTTTTTTACGTCTGACTGCATAGCAAGCTCCCGGGCAATGGAGAGGGCCTGGTCGCTCATCTTTAACGGAGTTCTGTTTCTGCTTTCAAGAAGATCCAGATAAGGAAGCGGCATGTCTCTGAGGCTTTCAACGGAATAATTCTTCTCTTTTCCTGAAAGGGTTGCTTCTGTTTCTGCTTTCTTTTCCGGAAGCTTTAAGTGTACGCCGTTTACGGTGGAGTTTATGGACGGAAGAATGATGTCAAATTCTCTGCCGGAAGTTTCGCAGGTTACGGAATAGTAATAATCCCTGTAGTCGGCAACATTATCCACAAAGCTCGAAAGATTTGAAGAAAGGGTTGCAACCGGTTCCGTGTCGGAAATGTCGTAGAAGGAGCCCACTGGCTTCAGGGTTCTGTATACAAAAAGACGGGTTACGGGGCTTTCGGTGTCTTTAGGAAGAATCCAGGTTACATTTATTCTGGTTCCTGAGCCGGTAACCGCCTGAATGTCTTTTACGATTGGACGCTCCTTTGAAAAGGCTCTGTTTGCTGCGAGCAGAATGACAAGTCCAATAAATAATCCCGATTTCTTCATAATACTTCATTTTAATGGCATATTGGTAAAAAAACAATAGCGGAACTGAGAGGGGCGAAACATAGCCCGTCAATAATTCGGTTCCTTCTGCAGAATAAACTCTCTTGTCTAAACCTTCGGTTTTTCTTATTATTCTATTCTATGAAATCAAATTCGTTTGTTGAGGGGCTCCGGGATGGATTTCCAATCGGGCTTGGATATTTTGCCGTTGCTTTTTCTCTGGGGATTGTTGCAAAAAATGCTTCCCTTACGCCTCTTCAGGGGTTTATTGCCAGTTTTTTTAATGTTGCTTCCGCTGGTGAGTATGCCCTTTTTACTTCGATTCAGAATGGGGCGACTTATGCAGAAATCGCCCTTATTACGCTGGTGGTAAATGCAAGGTACATGCTTATGAGCTGTGCCATTGCTCAGAAATATGATTCAAAAACTCCGTTTTTCAGCCGTTTTCTGGTAGGCTTCGGAATAACTGATGAAATTTTTGCCATCACTGTAGGACGACATGGTGCTGTTGAGCCGGTATATAATTACGGCGCAATTCTTGCAGCAGTTCCTCTCTGGAGTCTCGGGACAAGTCTTGGAATTCTGGCGGGAAATATACTTCCCCTCAGGGTTGTAAGCGCCCTTTCTGTTGCCCTTTACGGCATGTTTATTGCCATAATTATTCCTCCTTCAAAAAAGGACAGGATGATTCTTATTATGGTTCTTGTAAGCTTTGCCCTGAGTTTTGCCTGTTCAAAGCTTCCTTTTGTCCGCAATATTTCCGGCGGAACCAGGACAATTATTCTTACGGTTTTAATTTCCGGAATTGCGGCGCTGATAAAACCTGTAAAGGAGCCTCTGCCTTCTTCTGAGGCAGCGGATGCAGGCGGAGAAGCTGGCGTACCTGATAAAAATACGGCGGAGGAAAAAAATGACCTTTAGAATCTATGCTTCAATTTTTACAGCTTTTTTTGTTTCTTATATGATTAGGGTTCTTCCTCTGACCCTGATCCGTAAGCCCATTAAAAACGTTTTTCTGCGCTCCTTTCTGTATTATGTTCCGTACGTTACTCTGTCTGTAATGACATTCCCGGCAATAGTCGAAGCAACCCAGAGTATGTATTCCGGTATCCTTGCCCTTGTAATCGGAATTGTGATTTCCTGGCTGGGCCTGGGGCTTTTCCCGGTAGCCTGCATAAGCTGCGCTGTTGTATTTATTTCAGAGCTGTTTCTGGTGGGGTAGAAAATGACTGATAATATTCTTGAAATCAAAAATCTTTCCAAGGAATTTGCACTTGAGGCGGGCTTTTTTTCCAGAAATAAGAATACAGTTTATGCTGTGAATGATGTGAGTTTTTCGGTTGCCCGGGGAACGACATACGGAATCCTGGGAGAGTCCGGCTGCGGAAAAACTACCACAGCCCGTCTTGCAATCGGAATGTATAATAAAACCAGCGGAAGTGTTCTGTTTTATCCGAAGCCGGGGAGTGAAGGTCTTGAAGTTCACAGCCTTAAGGGAAAGGAAAAGAGAAATTACCGGGAACAGGTAAAATATGTATTTCAGGATCCGGCAAAAAGCCTGAATCCCCGTCTTACGGTGCTGGAAGTTTTAACGAATGCCCTGCGTTATTCTTCAAAGTGGCAGGGTAAAAAAGAAGCCTTTGCTCTTGCTTCAGAAATTATGAAGGAAGTTGGACTTTCCGAGGAAGACCTTTTTCGCCGCCCCGCAGAATTTTCCGGCGGTCAGCGCCAGCGAATTTCAATTGCCCGTGCCCTGATCATGAATCCAAGACTTCTGATCTGCGACGAGGTTGTTTCGGCTCTGGATGTTTCCATTCAGGGGCAGGTAATAAATCTTTTAACCTCCCTGAAAGAAGAAAGAAATTTAAGCTATATCTTTATTACCCACGATTTACGGGTCGCTTCCTATTTCTGTGACAGAATCGGTGTAATGTACCGGGGAATGCTGGTTGAAGAAGGAGACGCGAAAACCTTGTACAGGGACGCTCTTCATCCTTACACAAAGCTTTTGTTTGAAGGAACCACAGTTTCAAAAAAGGAATCCGGGCTTGAAGTAAAGACCGTTCTTGAAAAAGAAGCCGGCTGTCCCTTCTATCACCGGTGCCCAATGCGCAAGGCAGAATGTGAGCATTCTGTTCCGGATTTCAAAGAAGTTTCAGAAGGTCACAAAGTCCGCTGCAGCCTGATTGAGTAGAAAGCAGAATGAATGGCGAGTTTGCGAATATAATTAAAAATTGGCGAGACGTGACCGGAAGCCAATTTTTTAAATTTCATTAGTAAAACTTGACATTCATTTTACAAACTTAAACTCTACTAAATTTCTTTAGTAAAACTGCATTTTTTGTCCTCTTCAATATTGAATTAAAGGCGTCTGTTCTATATACTACTCAGTACTAGTTAAATCGGGGAAGCCCGAAATATTCTCTGCGGTAAAATCCGCAAGGTGGAGTCTAATGGCAAAGGGAAGACCTTTAATCAATGTTGAGCGGTGCAAGGGCTGCGGTCTTTGTATTCGCGTCTGTCCTAAAAAAATCTTAGGAATGTCAAAAGAAACCAATGGTCAGGGTGTTTCTTACCCTGTTTGTAGTGATGAGGCGCTTTGTATCGCCTGCTGTTTTTGTGCAACCATGTGTCCGGACAGCGTAATTGAAATCGAGGCTGAATAATGGCAAACAAAGTATTAATGAAAGGAAATGAGGCTATCGCGGAGGCTGCAATCAGAGCCGGCTGCCGTTATTATTTTGCATACCCGATTACTCCTCAGAATGAAATTCCGGCTTATATGGCAAAACGACTTCCTGAAGTGAACGGAACCTTCCTTCAGGCTGAAAGCGAGCTTGCCGCAATCAATATGGTAATGGGTGCCAGTGCTGCCGGCGCCCGCTGTATGACCAGCTCTTCTTCTCCTGGAATTTCTTTGAAGCAGGAAGGATTTTCTTACATTTCCGGAGCTGAGCTTCCGGCTGTAGTTGTAAATATGATGCGCGGCGGTCCTGGACTTGGTAATATTTCCGGGGCTCAGGGGGACTATTTCCAGGCAACCCGTGGCGGCGGAAACGGTGACTATCACACAGTTGTAATCGCTCCGGGCACTGTTCAGGAAATGGCAGATTTAACCACAAAGGCATTTGAAATTGCTGACAAGTACCGTGTTCTCTGCATGATTTTAGGAGACGGTTACCTTGGACAGATGAGCGAGCCTTGTGTTCTTCCGGAATTCATCGAAAAGCTTCCTGCAAAACCATGGGCTTTGACCGGAAAAACTTCTGACAGAGCTCAGAATAAAATTTATTCCCTCAAATTAAGCGGACCTGACGGAGAATTGAACGCACATACTAAAAAGCTTTTTGAAAACTATGCAAAGATTCAGGAAAATGAAACCCTGAGTGAAAGCTTTATGTGTGACGATGCCGACTTTGTTCTCTGCGGATACGGAACCTGTGCCCGTGTCTGCAAAAAGGCTGTAAAGGTATTGCGTGACCAGGGAATTAAGGCCGGTCTTTTCCGACCGATTACCCTGTGGCCGTTCCCGGAAAAGGAGCTTGAAAAGGCCTGTGCAAATGCAAAGCGCATTCTTACCGTTGAAATGTCCATGGGACAGATGGTTCAGGATATAAAACTGTATTCAGGTCACAAGGTAAGTGACGTTGATTTTTATGGTGAGCCGGGCGGAGTAATTCCGTCTCTGGATGCTGTTGTAGAGAAGGTAAAAAGCTATGTCTAAAAAATACGAATTTCCAAAATCAATGAAGGATGTTCCGATGCACTACTGCGGTGGCTGCGGTCATGGAATCGTTCATAAGCTTGTTTGTCAGATTATCGACGAACTGAATATTCAGAGCGAAGTTCTGCTTGTTGCTCCGGTTGGCTGTGCAGTTTACGCCTACAACTACATCGATGTAGATACCTGTGAAGCGGCACACGGACGCGCTCCTGCGGTTGCAACTGGAATGAAGCGGGTTCACCCGGATAAAATCGTTCTTTCATACCAGGGAGACGGAGACCTTCTTGCCATCGGAACTGCAGAAACAGTTCACGCTGCAAACCGCGGTGAAAACATCACTGTAATTTTTATCAACAATGCAATCTACGGAATGACCGGCGGTCAGATGGCTCCAACAAGTCTTGTAGGTCAGGTTACAAAAACTACTCCATACGGACGAAATGCCGATGATGTAGGATACCCGATCCGTGCCTGCGAGCTTTTGAACACTCTTGTTGAGCCAAAATACATTGAGCGCTGTGCCGTTTACGACGTTGCTCATATCAACAAGACAAAGGCTGCAATCAAAAAGGCAATTCAGTATCAGATGGAAGGAAAGGGCTACAGCTTTGTAGAAGTTCTTTCTATGTGTCCCACAAACTGGGGCGTTCAGCCGACAGTTGCAGCCGACTGGGTAAAAGAGCAGATGGAACCATATTATCCACTTGGTGTATTCCGCGATATTCCGGCCGGAAATATACCGGAAGCCGCACGCCCGGTAGCAGGTGTAGTAAACGGAGGTGCCAGATGACAACAGAAATAATTTTTGCAGGATTTGGCGGACAGGGTGTTATCCTTGCCGGAAAAATTCTGGCTCTCGCTGGAATGAGCGAAGATAAATACGTTTCTCATATTCCGTCTTACGGGGCTGAAATGCGCGGTGGAACTGCAAACTGTTCAGTAATCGTAAGTGATGAGGAAGTTGCGTCTCCGGTAATTGAAAAGCCGGATGTAGTTGTTGCGCTTAATAAGCCGAGTATGACAAAGTTCGAAAAATGGCTCAAGCCGGGTGGACTTTTGATTTACAATTCATCCCTTATTGACATACTTCCGTCTCGCACGGATATCAAAAAAATTGCCCTGCCATGCAACGAGATTGCAGAACAGACAAACAATCCTCGCGGTGCGAACATGGTTGTTCTTGGCTGTCTTGCAAAGGCAATTCCGGGAATGATCAGCGGTGTAAAACCATTTGAATACGCTCTGGATGAAGCAATTTCTGCCCGCAACAAAAAGTTCAACCCGATAAATATTGCAACCATCGAGGAAGCATTCAAGCGTGACTACGAAGTGCAGTAGACTGTCCTCTTTTAATTAGGGCTAATAGCACAGAAGTTCAAGAGTTTTCCGGATGTCTTCAGGGGTACACCAGGCGTCCGGAAAATGTCCGTTTCCTTCACCCTTCCAGGAGCTGACCTTTTCTTCAAAGGGATAGAAGGCGCTCTGACTCAGATTAACCGTTATGTTTGAACTGGTAAGTTTGTATGAAAGCACTCCGCCGTATTCGATGCAGCCGGCTGTATTTTCTCCCAGTACATAGACATTCGCCTGATTTTTAAAAAGCAGCTTCGAAAAGGTAATTATATCTTCTGAAGCGGAAAAGGAGTTTCTGTCAGTGATTATAAACAGGTTTCCGGTAAATGCGCTTTTTTCCGGAATTGAAAAATCCATTTTGGATGAGGTAGAGGCGTATTCGTTCATGGGGAAAATGCTGACTTCAGGCTTCTTTTTAAGTTTTTTATACCGTTCTTCCAGAAAATCAATGGTTTCCTTCATTTCAGGAAAGCAGAGGTTCACATATTCCAGGGTGTTCTGTACGGTTCCCGGGGATTCAATCAGAAAACAGTCTTTGTACAGTTCCCGGATAAAAAAATCTGCCATGTCGTTTGAATCAAATTTTTTACCGTCGTAGAAGCTGGAATCAATTCCCAGATAGAGATTTATGGGAAATACAAGGGAGGCATTCATGTTTCCGCCTTCGTTTCCCCGCAGGTCAAGAATTATATTCTGTTTTGCCAGGTATTTTTTTGCGGCGTCTGCATAGGAAGTGAATTTCTTCTCTGTCTTTGTTCGTTCTTCAGACTCTGCTTCCGGTGTTAAAAAGGATGAAATGTAGATGTAGGCAGTCTTTTCCGTTTCGCTTTCCTTGAACTGAAAGCTTTCCGGAATTTCAAGCTCTCCAAAATCCCGGACGGGGATACGCTCTTTTTTGCCGTTAATGCTTGTTTCAAAGAGAATTTCAGAATTCGTTTTCTGTGCAGACTTCGTGTCCCTCAGCGCTGCCTGTTCCTTCATAATTTTATTTTTGTCCAGAATAACGCCGATTCTGTAGACATCCAGCCCCCGGGAAGGGTAGTAAAAAAGATTCTGCTCTGAACCGGTGTATTCATCTCCAATCTGAATATTTTTTGAGTCAGTAAGGAAAACAAGGCTTTTGCTTCCTTCTTTTTTCACATAAGTATTTGAGAAAAATGGAATTTTATGGGGACAGAAGGTGTAATAGCTTTTCTGGCTTTCCAGAACAAAGTGCATGTCGTTAATATAGTGATAAGTTTCTTTCCAGAGAGCCCAGCAAAACTCGTCCTGAGGGATTTTTGTTCTTCCGGAAAAGCGTTTTTTGATATTTTCATAGACTGTATCTGGGTTCAGTCCGTTCTGCCGGGCTTTTTTGTTTCCTGCGTAACAGGTTTTAAACAGGTAAAGAAACTCTTCCGTATCAGAAAGAATTTCTTCCGGCTCAAGAAATGGCGTTTGTGCACCGCCTGAAGCTGAGGTTTTAGTACCAGCGGGTTCATGTGTACCGACATAGGTTTCTTCTGACGAGGCAGTCTGCATCTCTGAAGAATCGGTTTTCCAGGCGGTTTTTATGATTCTGAAAGCGCAGGGCTCGCTTTCAAAGGATTGTAAGCCTGCTTTTTGTGTGGTGACGCAGGAAAAAACGAGCAGGCAGAAAATAATCTGGCAGAGAAAAAGTGTAAGAGGAAATTTGCTTTTTCTGCAGGTGGAAGCGGAATAACGTGATGCGGAACCAATTGCTGCGGAATACCTGGCTTCAGTTTTTCTCACCTCTGTTGCACCTGCTTATTCTAACTGCTTTCTTCTGCTTTTTTGTATTCATACAGCTTCATGTAAGAGAGATTTTCTTCTTCGTCTCTGATGCCCATGAGGTGCATTACTTCTGTACGAACTTTCCGGCATAAATCCCCTTCGGCTTCTTTTCGTGAAAGGTCAGGATTTGCAAAAACCGGCTTTCCGATGTGAACGGTCAGGTTCGGGTGCTTTTTAAATAATCTGTACAGGCCCCGTGGTTCTCTGTAGGAGATTGCCAGGGGAAGAACGGGAACCTTGTGGCGCAGGGCAAAAAAGAAGGCGCCGTTCTGGAATTCACGGATGGCGGGGTAGAAAAACCACATGCTTCCTTCTGCGTAAACATGAAGCCATTTTTTTTCTTCAAGAACGGAGTCCATTGCGCTGATAAAAGAGCGGGCTCCGTGGGCGCTGAGAGGAACCGGAATTCCGCCGATTGTCTTAAAAATCGGAGCCATGGGAGTTTCCATATTCCGGGACCAGATTGGGAAAAAGGCTTTCCTTGGATACATTGCTGAAAGTAGGGCAAGATAGTCCCATTCAGCGATATGATTTGAAACGGAAACGAAACCGTTTTTCAGTTCTTTTCTGTAGAGCCGGAGATTTTTTCGTCCTTCAACCCGGATTGCGTAGCGGATATTTGTAACGGGAATCACGGCAATATTTAAGAGCACGTTCAGCCAGAAATTTTTGAAGCGCCAGGAAAAAGTTTTTTCGCGGTATGGGTAATTTTCGTCTAAAACCGGGCTGTACTTTTTTTCTACGGAAATCA
Organism: uncultured Treponema sp.; assembly: GCA_946186185.1. Classification (GTDB taxonomy): domain Bacteria; phylum Spirochaetota; class Spirochaetia; order Treponematales; family Treponemataceae; genus Treponema_D. Next base: position 22,100 of record CAMHMJ010000003.1, read on the forward strand.
TGTGTTCGCTCTGAACTTCCGGATACTGTACAGTGAAGGTGAATGGAGAAACGTACATTGATAAACCTCTTTTTTATAATGCCATTAAATTGAGTAATGCACAAGTGGCAATTTTCTGTGGCAAATTCCTGTTTCTTCTATTAAAATCATGGTATGTATTATTTTATCACCAATATTCACGGGGGCGGGGGAAATGCCCTTCTGACCTGGAAAAAAGTAAAAAAATCCCTGGTTGCCAGAGGCGTGCAGTATAAGCTTCTTTTGTCAGAGCATAAGGGGCACGCCAGGGAACTTGCTCAGCAGGTGTGCCGGAATGAAGACTCCGATAAGAAGATTGTTGTGGTGGGCGGTGACGGCACAATAAATGAAGTATTGAACGGAATTGGTGAAGAAGATTTTAAGAAGGTTCAGTTTGGGGTGATTCCCACGGGAAGCGGAAACGATTTTTGCAGAGGAACCGGAATAAAAAGGGGAAGCAGGAATACTAAAAAGGTTCTGGATGCCGTTCTTTCCGGGAACACGCGAAAGATGGATCTGGGAAAGGTGAGCTTTTCTGCTGCGGCATCGTTACAGCCGGATTTGCACTCCGGTGGACAGCCCGAAGACTGTTCAGGGGCGGCAGCGCCGTCTCCTTCAACGCAGGAAACTTCCTCGGTCCGTTATTTTGGAATTTCCAGCGGAATCGGGCTGGATGCAATTGTGTGCCGTAGAGTTGATGCCTCTCCTTTAAAGAAGGTTTTGAATTTTCTGAAGCTGGGGGGCGCCGTTTACATAATTTTGACCTTGTACACTCTTTCTACAATGAAGTTTTACAGGGTTCGGGCCCGGATGTTTTCAAAGACGGCGGAAGGTTTTAAGGAGCTTCCTTTTGGAAAACTGATATTCCTTTCTGCCATGAACCTTAAGGCGGAGGGTGGCGGCGTAAAAATGGCTCCAAAGGCAAAATGCTGTGACGGAAAGCTCTGGCTCTGTGCTGCCCACGGAATTCCCCGCTTTGTTTCTTATCTTGTGTTTCCCTTTCTTGTGATTGGAACTCATTCTAAAATCAGGGGCTTTACGGTAAAAAGCTTTAACGGCCTTGAGCTGGAAAGCGATCTTCCAATGACGCTTCATACCGACGGAGAATATGCAGGTGAAGTTACTTCTGTGCGCTGGGAAGTTTTGCCGGATGCTCTTACACTGCTGGACTAACCGCATCAGGGAAAATATTACCCTCTCCTAGTATTCCCGGTATTCAAAGGAGTAGGAGCCGGCAGTTTCGTCAATCTTTAAAAGTCCCCATTCCTTTGCAGCAAGATAACCTCCGGTGGTGTATTCGGTGAAGACCTCCAGATCGCTGACGCATTTTTTGTGGGTGTGTCCGCAGAAAAATCCTTTTGCGTTGTTGTTTGCAAGCAGGGAAATCAGTTTGTTTCGTTCAGCTGAATTCTGCATGGTAAAATAAAAATAGCCGTTACTGTACATGGGAACATGGGCAAAAAACAGTTTTTTCTGGTCGTCCTTTTGAAGGGCGTTGGAAAGAGCCATGAACTGGTGGTTTCCCAGGGTGGCGCTGGCGTTGTCCAGAAAATACCAGCTGAACTTTTCTGTTGAAAAGTGATAGAAGGATGTATCTGAGATGTATTTTGAGTAGGGATACCAGCCGGAATTATACAGGTCGTGGTTTCCTACAACGGTAAAGGTTTCTATTCCGATTTCTTTTTTCATGCGGTCTACAAATTCTTCCCTGTACCGCCTGATTTCTGAATCGTAGCCGTGTTCCGCAATATCCCCAAGGCTTATGCAGAAAAGGGGCTTTTCCTCCAGTGCCTGAATTTTCTTAAAAAAATCGTCATCCCGCCGTTCCAGGTTTGAATTTTCCGCTCCATAGTGCAGGTCCGTTACAATGATGACGGAGTATTTTTTGCTTTCGGGAATTACCGGAACATCCTTCTGGTCCAGTTCCTTAAGGGAAGAGGCGCGCTTATCGATGTGGTTTTCCCGGTACAAAAATTCGTCAAGGCCGTAGTTTGAAAGGGTGCAGGCAGAAAGAAGACAGGCGGCAAAAAGGAGGGCAGGGAAAACTAAAACGCAGAATCCGGCAGCAGGGCGCGCTTTATCTATATGTGAAACACTTTTCTGAAAAACAGCGGAAATCTTAGTTTGTTTTTTCACTTTTCTGTTACCTCCTCTTTAATCTTGTTATATTTCCATGTTCACAAAGGTTCTGAAGGAAATGCAGTTAAAGTTTGCACTCAGGGTAAACAAATCTACGTACTGAACATCGAATTCAAGACCCGTGGTAAAATTCTTTGAAAGGTTAAGGGAAAATTTCAGGTTCAGATCCGGGGCAAAAAACAGCATGTACCGGTAAAAGGAGTAGCTTGAAAAATCAACGTTTATTTTAAATTTATTTACCGGCGTGAATTCAAAGGCAAGCTTTGCTCCCAGGTTATTGTTTCCGATATGAAGAACGCTTTCTTTTCCGATATCGATGAAGGCATCCTTTCTGAAATACAGAACGCTTCCTGTAAATTTAAAACGCTTCTGGTTATCGTAGCGGTAAAAAAGTCCGGGCAGAAAGTCTATTTCCTTGAAGATTCCGAACATCATATAGAAGTGAAAAATCGAGCCGGGGCCAAGCTGGTGTTTGTTAAAAAGTGTAGGCCAGTAAACGGCTTCCTGTGTAAAATCAAAGGATTCCTGAAAAAAACGCATTCCCGTGGTCACAAGAATTTCCTTCTGATTCCAGACGGTGTAAAAATCCGGGCCCAGATGCTGAGGCATGGCGTCCGTGCCGCTTTCCAGGGTAAGGCCGTTCTGAAAGCTTATCTTGTAATCCGGTGAATAAAAATTGATGAAGGAGAGGTTAGGGGAGGCTTTTTTTTCCGGTTTCTTCTCAGAGACAGGAGTTTCCTCCTTGAACTGAGTTTCAACGAGAGTTTCCTGTTGGGCAGGAGAGGACTGGCAGAAAAGTTTTGTGCCGTAGCCTGAGAAAAATGCAATGAAAAAAAGAAAAGTAATTTTTTTCAAACCGTAAGTCCTCTGCTTCTGGAAATCTGGAAGGGGGGATTTCCGACTCAGCAATTTCTGGAGCCCTCTTCTATCGTCCCGAATCCCTGATAACGCCGCTCTGGTATTCCTTGTCTTCGCTTCTGATAAGGCTTCCCTGCTGAAGCTTTGTTTTTGTGTACAAAAGACATTCGTGTCCGTCGCAAACCCAGCTTCGGAGTGTTCCGTTTTCCGGATTTACCAGAAGCCAGCCGTCCTTTTCCGGTTTTATGCTTACCGTGTCCGGGGAAATAAATTCGATTTCGTCACCCGGCCGTATCATGTTCAGGGGAACAATTCTGTACATAAACCAGCCCTTGTTTTCCGGAATTACCGGCGGATTTTTGTCCGGATGGAGTTCGAAGTCTTTTAGCCGGGCTTTTCTTGCTTCCGGATGCATTTCAGAAAGCTCTTTTTCCCGGGTAGCCTGAAATTCCTTAGCTTTTTTATATATTTCCTGAACTTCGCTTGCGGTCAGTTCTTCCTTGATTTCTGCCGAAAGATCGTAGCGTGAATCTGTGGCGCCGCTTACGGTAATGTCCGCTTCGCTTCTGTTGTAGTAGAAGCCGGTGCCGCTTTCCCGGTGGCTTACGTTTTCTAGCTCCGCAATAAAAGGTTCCGCTTCTTTTGAACTGATTTTTCCTTCCAGTGCATCCAGAGCCTTTCTGTAGGCACGGGTTACGACTGCAACATAATAAACGCTCTTCATTCGACCTTCGATTTTAAGGGAATCAAGACCGGCGTCCTTCATGTCCTTTAAGTGTTCAATCATGCGGATATCTTTGCTGGAAAGAACTGCCGTAAAGTCTTCCCCCTGATATACCGGAAGGAATTCCCCCGGCCTTTTGTGTTCTTCTAAAACCAGGGCTCCGCTTTCGGAAAGTGTCCGGGAAAGTTCTGGAGTGAGTTTTGTGGCGTCCAGCTTTACATCAAAGTCCCAGCGGCAGGAATGGCTGCAGGCACCGGCCTGGGCGCTTCGTCCGGTAAGGTAGGCGCTCATAAGACAGCGGCCGGCGTAGGCGATGCACATTGCGCCGTGGCAGAAGGCTTCCAGTTCCATGTCCGGAACAGCGTCCTTGATTTCGCGGATTTCCTTTAGACTCGCTTCCCGTCCAAGAACAACCCGGGAAAAGCCCATGGATCTGTACATTTTTACGGCTTCCCGGTTCACGCAGGAGGCCTGGGTGCTCACATGAAGGGCGGCATCCGGAAAATGCTTCTGCAGGATCGGAACAATGCCGATATCCTGAACGATGAAGGCGTCAATGGGATAGGCTTTGAAATAGTCTATGTTTGAAAGAAACGCGTCTATGTCTGAATTATGGAAGGAAATATTTAAGGCGCAGTGGAGCTTTTTTCCAGGGAACTGTTCTTTGAGGGCAATTACCTTCTTGTATTCATCCTCGTAGAAGTTATCGGCCTTTACTCTGAGTGAAAATTTCTTTAATCCGATATAGGCTGCGTCCGCACCGTAGGCGTATGCGTAGTAGAGTTTTTCCACATTTCCCGCTGGTGAAAGAAGTTCCATATGCTACCTCTGTGTAAGGCCGATGGCGGCCAGTGTTTTATGCTTCTGACCGCAGGCTGTTTTCGAGCCGCGGTTTGTTTTCTATTGAAATGGCCTCTGTGTTCTGTTTTGAATCCATGTCCTTTGCGATAATCCATGAAAATTTATCCAGGGCTTCATGAGCTTCTTCAAGGTATTCGTCTGCAAGCTGGAACAGGTGCATCATGTCGGGCCATTCGTCCATTGTGCATTCAACCCCTGCGTCCTGTAAGATTTTTGCAAAATCCTTTGCATCCTGAAGAAGAATTTCCTTTTCTCCAATCTGAATGTAGGTCGGTGGAAAATCTTCTAAAAGCTCCCTGCTTGCGTAAATCGGCGAAACAAGAGGATTCGTAAAATTTGAAGAATAGGTATAAGCGTCCGCACTCTTTGAAATCACTTCCGAAGAAAGAATTTCGTCGCTGAGCTTTTTCGGTGCTTTTCCGCTGTTTTTGCCGTTTTTTGCGGTGGTTCGGAGGGGTGAAACTCCCGATATATCAAGCCATGGCGAAAAGAGTACCAGTTTTTTTATGCATTTTTTGTATTTCTCCCGCATATTAAAGATTACGGAACAGGCAATGCTGGCTCCCGCGCCGTCTGCACAGATGATAACCTCAGGGTCTGCGTCAGGTATAGCTTCTTTCCCTTCCCCTTGTTCTCCGATAGAAACAAAAGAGGAGTTTTCTGAACCGCTGTCAGAAGCTGAAGCAGAACTGTTCATGCTGTAGGATTTCTGGTCAAGGGAGCGGGCAATCTGTTCTTCCGTAAAAAGTGCCCTGAAGGCTGCCTGAATGTCTTCGGAAGCCGCCGGGAAGGGGTGGGAAGGTGCCAGTCTGTATTCAGGAACAACTACTCTTGAATAGGCCTTGTTTGCAAGCATCGCGGCAAAATTTCTGTAGGAGGCTCTTGAGCCCCCGGTAAAACAACCGCCGTGAATATACAGAAGAATTCTTTTTGAAGAGTAAATTTCCGGGGAAAGAAAATCGCAGGTGATTCCGCCGAAGTTTCGTTCAGTTCTTTCCGTCTTGTTTGGAAGGAAAACGGTTTTGTATTCTTCTTCGATTTTTCTTCTGAAAACGTTTATATCAACCTTTGAATTGTAAGAAAGAAGTTTAAGCTTTTTTACAGCCTGCTTGCGATTGTTGTTTGCCATAGGAAAAGTATAGCAAATTTCAGTTAATTTTGCTATATTATCCTTATGCCAATAAAGATTAGATCAGATTTACCGGCGTGCTCAATTTTACAGAACGAAAATGTATTCGTTATCACGGAAAAACGCGCCCAGACACAAGATATTCGTCCTCTCAAGGTTGCATTAATAAACCTGATGCCTACCCGGGAAACCACGGAAACTCAGATTCTCCGGCTTCTTGCAAACAGCCCGCTTCAGACGGAAGTCTCACTAGTCTGCATGGAAAATCACGACTATAAAAATACAGGCCTGGAATATCTTCAGAAGTTCTACATTACTTCCAGTGAGTTTTTGAAGACCCGCTGGGACGGAATGATTGTAACCGGCGCTCCTGTTGAACAGCTTCCTTTCGAAGACGTTGACTACTGGACTGAGCTTTGCAAGATTATGGATTACGCGAAGGAAAATGTATTTTCTTCACTTTATCTCTGCTGGGGCGCCTTTGCGGGGCTTTATCACCTTCATGGAGTGCCGAAGCATCCTGTTGACAACAAGCTTTTCGGCGTATTCATGAACTACCGGACAACCAGTAACGAGCCTTTGATGCGGGGTTTTGACGATACTTTCCCGATTCCCCAGTCCCGGCATACCACAATCTACGAAAAGGACGTTCTGGAGCATCCTGAACTGGTGATTCTTGCAAAATCCCCGGATGCCGGCGTAACCCTTGTAAAGTCTGCTGATAACAGAAATATTTTTATGACCGGTCACCTGGAGTACGATACGGACACCCTTGCAAACGAGTACTGGCGGGACAGGCAGAAGGGACTTACAATCAACCTTCCGCGAAATTATTTCCCGAACAATAATACTTCCCTTCCGCCGTCAAGCTACTGGAGAAGTACTGCCCATCTCCTTTTTGCAAACTGGCTGAACTACTACGTATATCAGGAAACTCCGTACAACTTTGTTTAGAACTGGTTTCTTCAAAACTGGATGTGGGTTCATCCGGCTTTGAAGCAGTTTTTCTAACTCGAAATGACTGCTGTTTTTAAGGAGAAAGTGTGATTTACTTTTTAATGGCCCTTGCCGTTGTTGTCATTGTGCTTTTGCTGGGCTTCATCAAAAAGCAGTTTTTCTCTGCTTCTCAGGCTCCGGCGGCCCTTTCTCAAACCTCTTCCGATTCCATGTTTTCCCACTGTCCTGTCTGTAATACGGGACTTGGGCCGGGGCAGAATGTGCGTTCAAAAATATTTACTTCCGCCGCTTCTGAAAACGATAAGCTCTGTTATGTCTATGGCTGTCCGGCCTGTTTTCCTTCTCCGAAGCCCGGAATAAAGCGGGAATGCCCGGTGTGTCACAAAGTCCTTCCCAACGACAGCTATCTTCTTTCCCGGATTTTCTATAAGACTAAGAGCGGAAAGCCCCATGTTATCATAAACGGCTGTCCTAACTGCAACCGTCATTCAAACTGAAGAGTTTTAATCTTCTATAAAAAAGGCGCTCACTCAAAAAAAAATAGTTGCTAAAAACCGCTAATAACTCTATAATGGCGAAGTTATATTGTAATTGTAAAAATAGAGGTTTTCTTATGAGTAAGAATGAAACATACGATTTTACCGTAGATACATTAGGAGAATGCACTGTTCGTTCACCAATCGAACTTTCTACAGTTATCGGCGACTGCCGTGCAAACTACGTTAAAGATGATTCTTATGTTATCAATACAGTAAATGTGTTTGACGCTTCAAAACCTGCAGCCCTTGATTCTTCAAACCTTATGCAGAAAGCAGGTCCAAGGGAATATATTTATTTTGATCCAAAAGATGTTAAAGCCGGAATCTGTACCTGTGGTGGTCTTTGCCCTGGCTTGAACGATGTTATCCGTGCAGTTGTACGCTGTCTCTGGAACCGTTACGGTGTTCGCGATATCCGCGGTTTCCAGTACGGTTACAAGGGATTTTTTGAGGAAGAAGGATATTCAACAATCGCCCTTGACCCTGAAAATGTTGATGAAATCCACAAAATCGGCGGTTCTTTCCTTGGAACAAGCCGTGGCGGCGGACAGCGCGTAAACGACATCGTAAATACTATCCAGAAGCTTGGAATCAACATGATGTTCATCATCGGTGGTGACGGAACACAGCGCGGTTCTCTTGATATTTCAAATGAAGTTGAAAAACGCGGTCTTAAGTGTGCAGTTGTTGGAATCCCAAAAACTGTAGACAATGACCTTCAGTTCATCGACCGTTCCTTCGGTTTTGAAACAGCGGTTCAGCGTGCAAAAGAAGCAGTTGCTTCTATTCACATGGAAGCTAACTCACAGATTAACGGTATCGGGCTAGTAAAACTTATGGGACGTGAATCAGGCTTTATTGCAACAGCAGCCGCTCTTGCAAGCCACGAATGTAACTTCTGTCTTATCCCTGAAGTTCCATTTGACCTTGACGGACCAAACGGACTTTTGGCTCACCTTGAAGAGCGCCTTAAGAGAAGACATCACGCTGTAATCATCGTTGCAGAAGGTGCCGGACAGGAGCTTCTTACAAAGACTAACCAGACAGACGCTTCCGGAAACATTAAGCTTGCTGATATCGGTGTATACCTCCGTGACCAGATTAATGCTTACTTCAAGAAGAAGAACATTCACATCAACCTTAAATATATCGATCCTGGTTATCAGATTCGTGCTTCTGTTACAACAGCAAGCGATTCAATCTACTGCGAACGCCTTGGAAACAACGCCGTTCACGCTGCGATGGCAGGTAAAACAAAGATTGTAATCGGTCTTGTACACGACAAGTTTGTTCACATCCCGATTTCAATGGCAACTGCTCACAGAAATGTAGTTGACCCGGAAGGTGCTTTGTGGCGCGATACACTGGACGCAACAAGCCAGCCAATCCTTATGGTAAACGACATTGCCGCTGCAAAAGAGCGCATGCGCCTTATGGTAGAAGAAGCAAAAATGAAGCCGTCTGAGAAGACAAAGAAATAAGTCTTCTTTACAGATAATTTTTATGAGCCCTGGAGATTCCGGGGCTTTTTTTTGTTGCTGAATATCCGAAAACCGCTTTTCGTAAAATATATTTTTATGTAAAACACTCTGGCTGTGATATAATCTCTTGAAGAATAACTAGCGATAACTTTGGGTTTGCAAATGTAATACAAAATTGGCGGGAGGGTAGCGGCAGGCGGGCAAAAAAACTCTGTTTGTGGCTGCCGCGATAGCGGCATTTAATGAGTTCCTTTGCCACAAACAGCGTTTAGCGCGCTAGCGCGCGGTTTTGACCCGCAGGACGCGACCGGTAGCCAATTTTGAATTAAAATTTATAAAACTCGAAGTTAAGGCGAGTTACCACAGGAGTTCCTCAATGAAAAAAATTCTTTCTTCCATAATGGTGGCATTTCTATTTATTTCCTGCCAGTCGGGAGCGACTTCTGCTTCCTCATCCTCTTCTTCTGGTTCTACTTCTGAAGGCGGGCAGAACTACAACCTTCAGTTTATCCGGGGTTTTGATGCTTCGGAAGTTGATTTTTATGAAGAGAAGGATAATGTAAAATGGAAGGATACTGACGGAAAGGAAAAGGATTTTTTTGAAATCCTGAAGGCTCATGGGGTAAATACTGTGCGCTTACGAATCTGGAATGACCCGTCACAGTTCAGTTCTTCCATAAATACCGGCGATAATACCCTTGAACGGACTGTAAAAATGGCCCGCAGGGTAAAAAACGCCGGCCTTGATTTGATGCTGGATTTTCACTATTCGGATACCTGGGCGGATCCCGGAAGACAGATTGTTCCTGCTGCCTGGAAAAACCTTAAGACTTCAGATGAGATAGCTTCCGCTCTTTCTGAATACACTTCCACCGTGCTTTCTGCCATAAAGAAACAGGCGGGAATTGTGCCCCGTTACGTGCAGGTTGGAAACGAAATTAATCCCGGACTTTTGCTCCATGTTTCAGAGGATTCTAACGACAATAATAAGTTTTCTCCGTTTAAATTTGCCGGCCGCAGCTGGGCAGATGACTCAACCGGCGCTTCTGGCGGAGATACAATAGGTTCTTCCGGCGGAGATGCTGACGGTTCTTCCGGCGCCGATTGGGACTCAAACGGCAACTTTGTTCCAAATACCATGATTAAGTATCTGAAAGCTGGGGCTTCGGCGGTTCGCGCCTTTGATTCTTCCATAAAAATTGTCCTTCATCATGCAGGCGGAACCTGGCTGGATGACAGCTGGTTCTTTGATCCTGTGAAAAAGGGCGGCGTTCCTTTTGATATTATTGGCTACTCCTTTTATCCCTGGGAAACCAGCGGAATGACGGTTCAAAATCTGAAGGAAAAAATCGCTTTTCAGAAGGAAAGGTACGGAGTGGATGTAATTGTCTGCGAATGCTCCTCACACTGGAAGGATGAAGGGGATTTGAGCGCCCAGAAGCGGACTTACAAAAGCATGACGGATCCTAAAACCGGTAAAGTTTATTCCGACCTTGAAACCGGCACGGACAATGTCTCCCAGGGAGGTTCCACTGGATCTTCCTCTGGGGCTTCTTCCGGAGCGGAACCTTATGTAAAGGGGACCGTCCAGAATCAAGCCAATATCATTCGCCATATAATTGAAGAAACCGCTTCTTCCGGCGGTCTTGGGGTTTTTGTCTGGGGCGGCGACCTTTACGGTAATTACAGATGGGGCATGTTTGACGCTTCCGGATGTGCCCTTCAATCTCTTTCGGCATTTTTGCAGTCCTAGCCGTAAGCCGCTTCCCCTGACACCGGCATAAGCCGTATCGGCAAAACCAGTCTGGTAAAATCGCTTCTGTAAAATCGACAATAACTGCGGGCAAAACTTGCTTTTATACAAAAATATGCGATAATTTTAAAACAAGATTTACGGAGATATTATGCAGAAAAATAAAAAAATCTTTTCGTTCTTAAACAAATCAGTCATTGTTCCGGCAGTGCTTATTGTGGTTTCTCTGATTGCCTCTCTTACAGTATACAGTGCCCTTTCCCATTCCTTTGCGGCAAAAAATGTGGATCAGCAGCTCAGGGAAGATGTTTCCAGAAAAAGTATTATGATGGAAGACTATCTTCAGCCGGAAATCGCCCTTACCAAAAAACTGGCTTCGTCACCTGCAATCCGCGCTTATTTTAAGAAGCCGTCGGACGCAGATTTACGAAAGCGGGCCTTTGACGATTTTAAGAGCTTTAGGGAAGCCTTTTCTTCTCATATTATTTTCTGGGCAAATGACATCGATAAGGAATTCTGGAATGCAATGGAATATTCCTATACAGTAAACCCGAACAATCCGGCGGATTACTGGTACAAGATGACCCTTTTTGAAACCGATGTATATAACTTCAATATTAACTACAACTCAGAGCTCAATATGACCTGTCTGTGGCTTAATGCTGTTGTCCGGGACGAAAAGAAGAATCCGATTGGAATGTGCGGAACCGGAATTGAGCTTGATTCCTTTACGGACAAGAGCTTTGAAGGACTTGGAGAGGATTATTCAATGTACTTCTTCAATGACTCAAAGGAAATTACCGGAGCCCTGGACAAGAAACTTCTTGTGGACAAGGTTCATGTTGATTCAATCTATGACAAGGATGTGGATTTTGATTATCTTATGATGAAGTCTAAGGAGCTTTTAAAGCAGGAGGGAGATGTCCTTCTGTTTAATATAAGCCCTTACGAGCACGGAGTAATCCGCTATCTCCCAAGCTACGGCTGGTATCTTATTTCTTCGGCACCGGTTTCAGCAGGACGGGAGCGGGGTGTTTCGGCCTTCTTTATAATCACTCTTGTAATCGAGCTTATTTTCATCGTTTTTGTAATCATCATTTCCAAAACTCTCGTTCTTATGAACCAGCTTAAGCTTTCTCAGAAAAAGGAACGCAGAATGGGAAAGGAGCTTTTCGAATCTGCCCAGAACCTTGTTGTTTCAACCAAGGAAACGGCGGCAACCAGTCAGGATTCAAGTGCGGCGGTAAAGGAAATCGTAGCAACCATGGAAGACAGCAATGTCCTTTCTGAAAATATTTCCAAGAAAATCAAGGACGTTTCAAGCGTTGCAAACTCTACCTCTGCTGATGTAAAGGACGGCGTTGCTCAGATTGAACTGAACGTAAAGCAGCTTCATGAGATTTTTGATGCAAACCAGCAGACTATCGAAGGTATTAAAAACCTGAGTGAAAAAATTGAAAACATCTGGGATATCGTAACACTCATCAATAACGTTGCCGACCAGGCAAAAATCATCGCTTTCAACGCCGAGCTTGAAGCGTCTTCTGCGGGTGAAGCAGGAAAGTCCTTCCGAATCGTTGCAAACGAAATCCGACGACTTTCTGACGGTATTATTGACGGTACCCGGGAAATTAAGGAAAAGATTACTGAAATTCAGCATTCTTCCGATGTTCTTATTCTTGCTTCGGAAAGCAGTACTGAAAAAATCAATACCGGTTACGACAATGCCCGTGACCTGGGGCAGAAGTTTGACAGCATCAAGAAATCGGCTGAAATCACCGCAAAGAGCTCTGACGATATTGCAGAAATTATCCAGCAGCTTGCAGGTGCCAGCGAACAGATTCTGATTGCCCTAAAGGAAATTGCGGCCGGCGTAGAAAACTTTACGGTTGCAACTGATAATATTTCCAGTGCAGCAGAAAATGTACGAAAAATCAGCGAGGACTTAAACAAGGCCAGTGCGGAAGACTAATCCGCTGTAGAAGACTAAAGCACCGCAAATGCAAAAGGCTTACTGAAAAGAACTTTTCAAATGGAGGATGAGAATGCCTGGAAACATACAGAATGAGCTTGCAGTAAAGGGAAATTCAACTTCTCCTTCTGGAAGAGCCTCTGAAATAAATGCCAGTTTAGAAAAGGCCGATGACAATCTGACATATCTGATTTTCTCGGTGCGTGATAAATTCTATGCAATAAAGACTGTTTTTGTTCAGGAAATTATGCATTCAGCAAAAATCTATCCGCTGCCATTTGTTCCAGAATATATTGAAGGAATTGTAAACTGCCGCGGTCTTCCATACACGGTGGTAAATACTCAGCTTCTTGCCGGAGAAGGGGAGTCGGTGATTTCCGGCGAAACAGTTCTGGTATTCAAGCGTGAAGACGATAATTTTGCAATCCATATTTCAAATATCGAAATGTTTTTTGAGCCGGAGGAAACGGATATCCGGCAGGACGGAATACGCTACAAGTCGAGCATTATTCCCTTTTTCGATGTGGATTATATTGAAGAAAGACTTATGGAAGATTTACAGGAGAAAGAAGAATGAAAAGTAAAATACGCGTATTAATTGCCGACGACTCTGCCATAACCCGCGGGATTTTTGAAAAGGCGTTTAAGCTCAATGGTTTTGACGTTGTTTCTCTTGTTTCAAACGGAAGAAAAGCCGTGGATTTTGTACGGGAAAATCCTGTGGATCTTGTGGTAAGCGATTATGATATGCCCGAGATGAACGGAATCGATGAAGCCAGAATTATTTCTTCCGAGTTTTCCATTCCTGTTGTAATCTATTCAGACGATATGAGCATTAAGGAAACGGCTTTAAGCGAAGGCGCTTCTCTTTTTATAAAAAAGCCCTCTCTTTCGACCTATAATGCGGAAATCATGAAGAATTTTACGGAGACTGCAGCAAAAGCCGTTAGAAAAACTGCGGGTGGTGCTTCAGAATGTGGTTCGGCTTCCGGGGCAGCTCGTCCAGGCGCCGCAGGCTCTGCCGCTTCTTCCGGTGATTCTTCTAAAGATTCTGGACTTTTTGACAGACTTGATTCAGATTTAAAAACTCCTAAGGCGCGGGAATTCAAGATTCTCTGCATCGGTGCTTCCACCGGCGGACCAACTGCGGTTCAGGAAGTGCTCCTTGGCCTTGGAGAAAAATTTCCTCTTCCGGTTTTATACACCCAGCATCTGGATACCGGTTCCGATGAAAAAATGGCCCGCTGGTTTAACGAAACCTGCCCGAATATTCCTACAACTCTTGCAAAGGACGGAGAAGTAGCAAAGGCAGGGCATGTTTATCTGGCTCCGGCTGACACCCATCTTGTGATTGATTATGTAAAAAACGGTCTTCCGGTTCTTCATCTTTCCGATGAACCGCCGGAGAGATTCCTGCGTCCTGCCGTAAACAAGCTTTTCCGTTCAGCAGCAAAGCATTACAAAAACGAGTGTCTCGCCGTTTTGATGACCGGAATGGGAAGCGATGGCGCTGAGGGCTGCAAAGAAATAGTTGATAATTCAGGCTATACAATTTGTGAAGACAAGTCTACCTGTACTGTATTTGGAATGCCGGCAGCCGCAATCGACATGGGGGCTGCAAGTCGCGTTCTTCCGCGGAACTGTATTGCCCGGGCAATACTTAATCTTGTGAGGTAAAAATGGACGAACAGATTTTTCAGAACATAATATCCCTCATTACTAAGCAGACAGGTATTATTCCCCGGGAAAGCCACAAAAGCGGAATTCAGAATTTTATTACCAGGCGCTGCGGCGAGCTGAACTTAAAGGATTTTCGGGAGTATTACGATTACCTCAAAATTGAACCTGACGAATTTATTGCCTTTATAAACGGTGCTACAGTTAACGAAACCTATTTTTTCCGGGAGGAAGCACAGTTTTCTTTTCTGAAAGAGAAGGTTTTTCCGTCTTTTCTGCAGAACAATATCGGTAACAGTTTTAATCCCTTAAGAATCTGGAGTGCCGCTGCTTCCAGTGGTGAAGAAATATATTCCCTGTATCTTCTTGCAACCTATCTGAATGTAAAGACTCAGTGCATTGCAAGCGATATTAACACGGCGGTACTGGAAAAATGTCAGAAAGGTGAATACACGCCCAATTCCATCAGAAATCTGGACGGGGCAAAATTTCATGTTCTCCTGGATAAATTCAAGAATAAAGACGGTTCCATTGTTTTTCCAAAGGAAATCTCGGAAAAAATCGAAAGAAGGCAGATAAATCTTTCAAAGACGGAATCAATTTTTCCCCGGAATGTGCACATTGTCTTTTTACGGAACGTATTTATCTACTTCACAATGGAGATGCGGAAGAGCATTTTTGAAAAAATCGTGAATGATACTCTGGCGGACGGAGGCTATATTTTCCTTTCCATGAGTGAAATAGCTTCAATTGACAGTTCAATTATTCCGGCAAAACTCGAAAAGTGCTGTGACGGAAAGGTTTTTTACTTTAGGAAGAAATAATGAGTGAAACAACGACTGAAAAAAGATTTGATTTTCTCAAAAATACCTTTCTGAAGCAGAAAAATTCTCTGATTTCAAGGGCTGAACAGGTGCAGGAAAAGCGTCTTGAGGAAGCTTCGGCATCTGAAGAGGGACGAAAAGCGGACTCTGAAAGCTTTGGAACAACTTTAAATTCTGCAGACCGTCTTGCTCAGGGCGAAAGAAAAGCAGGCGTAAACCAGACCGGAACCACCTACGGCGCTTTTTCAACCAGGAAGGCTTCCGAAACAACTGGTGCTGCAGACTTCGGAACACGAACTGCTACTGGTGCTGCCCGGATCGCCGGTACATCTGGTGGTTCTGCCCAAACAGCCGGTACAAACGGTTTCGCGGGCTCCCGGGCACAGTCTGCATCTGGTTCTGCCGGAGCTTCCGCTGGTGCACAATCTGCCACTGGTTCTGCCGGAGCTTCAGCCGATTCCAAAACCGCTGCCGCTTCAGAAAAATCCGCTTCTTCAGAAAATACCGGTGAAAATGCAGGGGAGGCAAAAGCCGATAAGCCGAAGCCTGAAGAAATCGGCGAAGAAGTTATTAAAAATTATCTTTCTGAGACCCGATGGCTGATTTCTACCCTCAGGGAAAGCCCGTCCCTTTTCCGGGAAATCCTTCGTGTTTTGAGTATTACCCGGGATAACTCCCGGATCCTTGGTTTCAATACAATTTATAAAATTTACCGGGCAACAGAAACTCTGTACAAAAGCCTTTGCGACGAAAAAACCGTTCTTTCCCAGAATATCGAAGTACTTCTACGGGCCGTTTCCGTAAAGCTGGAAGAATGCTGTACCCTGATTGAAAAGAAAGAGTTTGAAGAGCTTGAGGAGATGGATGTCTTCCCTTATCTTCTGTACCTGGATAAAGCGGGTGCCGGCGAAATCTTTGATGCGGTAAATCTTATCCACCGGAGAAATGAAGCTCATATACATAAGCACTCATTTGATGCCGTTCACAAAAAAGAGAAGGAAGAAGATTCTCTTTTATCCATAAAGTCATCCCAGATCGCCCATCTTGTAAACCAGCACGAGGAAATGATTGCCCGCACCTATATTCTTATGAATCAGGTAGATTTGCTGAAGACTTCTCTTTATGACGGAGACATGAAGGCCGCAAGAAATACCTACAAGCAGCTTGCTAACGATACTCAGAACCTTCAGAACAACCTTCTGATTTCACATGATCAGCTCATGTCCTTTATGCAGGACGATTCCTTCCTGGCGCGCCATCAGGATTTTCAGGGCTTCTTTGTTCTTGCCAACGGCAGAAAGTATCTCATTCCGGCGGAATTCGTTGTGGATGTTATTTCTGAAAGTCCATACAATTATGAAGAAAAACAGAATCAGAAATTCGTAATTTATATTCAGGAAAACGAATCCGGCTCGGAAAAGAACCGTGAAGAAATTCCGGTATATTCCCTTTCTTCACTGCTTCCGGGAACTCCGGTTCAGGATAGGGCAGTAATGGATACCATTATCATCGTTCTCTATCAGGGACAGAAGCTTGGAATCATAGTTGATGCCCTTCTAAAATTCGTTTCCCTGATTAAAAAGCCGATGCCGGCCTCTTTTGCGAACTTTCCGGTGCTCAAGGGCGTTGCCTTTGATGAAAAGTACGACATGATTCCGATTTTGTATACTCCGGAAATCATGAAAAAATTCCTTGCAATGCGCGGTTACGACGTTAAGAAATTCGAAGCCGCCACCAGAAAGCATGTTCCGCGAATTCTCATCGTTGATGATTCAGAGACCACCCGGCTCATCGAGCATTCGATTGTTGAAAGTAACGGCTGTATGGTTGAAGAGGCCTCTGACGGAATCGATGCCCTTGAAAAAATTAAAACTCATCAGTTTGACCTGGTTATCTGTGACGACGATATGCCGCGAATGAACGGTGAAATTTTCACGGAAAACCTGAAGCGTCTTGATAATTATAAAAATGTGCCGGTAATTGCGCTTTCCGTAAAGCCGATTCCGAAAGCCGATGTTTTTATCGGAAAATCGGTGTTCACCCGAGACAATCTTATTCAAAAGATAAAAGAGCTGCTTTCGCATGAATAAAGTGTGCAAAAGCGTAGAAAAGTGTGACCAAAAGAGTAAAGAAAACTGGAGAAATATATGAGCAGAAAAATATTAGTTTTGGAACCTTCACAGACAATGCAGGCGATTTTTGTTGATAAAACAAAAAAAGCCGATTATGAATTTTCTTTTGATACAAACGGAATCCGGTTCCTTGTAACACTTTATAATTCTCTTCCGGATGTGGTGCTGATAAACGCCCGCAACATGAATCCACGCTGTCTGGATCTTGTTCATTTAATTAAAAGCGTTGCCCGTTTTTCCGATATTCCCGTGGGAGTGTACGCAACCAGCGACTTTATCTTTGAAAAGGAATTCCTTGCCGCCTGCGGTGCCGATATGTTTATCTGCTTTGATGAACACAAGATAATTTCCGACCTGGATGAGCTTTTTGCAAAAAAACACACAAAGCTGGCCGTACCTCAGCGAAACGATATAATGAAAGCCGGCATTACCCAGAATATTTTTTCCATGATAGACCGGATTGACTCAATTCAGGGAATTTCCGAAGAGTTCCTGAATCTCATCGTGGATTTTGCAGAAATTCCGGCGGCAAGTATCTTCTATAATATTGAAGAGAAGGTTGAGGGATATTACATATGCAGCGGAAACTTCACCGAGAACGAGAAAAATGATTTCTTAAAGGTCTGCCTTGTGGATTTTGAAAATCTGTTCCCAAAGACCAATTTTTCAAAATTTTCTCCGGTTCCCCTTACTGCTAAAGAGTCCATGCTTCAGTACCACAGCGAGCATATTCCGATTTCCGCCTACCAGATGATTCCCCTGAACGACAAGGCCGGAAACAATATTGCTTCAATTCATATCGTAAAGGAAGGTTCCTTTGCAAATCACCAGCTGGATCTCATCAACTATGCCGGAAAACAGCTTGAACGGCTTTTGGGAACGGCAATTAATTTCCGGGGAAAGCTGAAATTTGAACGGAATGTCCGAAAGGCCTTCGGACGATTTGTTCCGGAACAGATTATCGACGAGCTTGTAAACGAGGCAGAAAATCAGAAGCGGATCGGTATCGGTGAAAAGCGTGATGTTGCAATTCTGTTCAGCGATATCCGCTCCTTTACCAGCATAAGTGAATGCAACAGACCTGAAACCATCGTGGCTTTTTTGAACCGATATTTTACGATTATGTGCACGATTATCAAAAAGCACGGCGGAACCGTGGACAAGTTCATCGGAGACGCAATCATGGCTCTTTTTGGTGCTCCTGTAAGCTACGAGGACAATGCCCGCCGTGCCGTTGCCGCTGCCTGCGAAATGCGGGAGGCTCTGGCAACCGTTCCTCTTGAAGATCTGGTTCTTCCTCCGGGAATGACCTTCAGTACCGGAATCGGCGTTCACTACGGAGACGTAATCGTGGGTTCAATCGGTTCTGATGAAAAAACCGACTATTCAGTAATCGGGGACAGCGTAAACCTTGCAAGCCGTCTTGAAGGTCTTACAAAAACTTACGGTGCAAAAATTCTTATAAGCGAAGCGACTAAGGATGACATAAAGGGAGCGGACTTTGTTTTCCGTCATCTTGATGATGTAAAAGTAAAGGGAAAGGCCCAGGCTGTTCCGATTTATGCCGTAGACAAGGCCATCGATGATTTTTCACCGGAATATCGGGATGCCTACGAGAAGGGCTTTTCGCTGTATAAGCAGGGTGTTTTTAACCTTGCCCGGGAGTATTTTGCGCAGGCAGTTGCCGAAGCCGAAAACGATAAGGCCGCCCGCCTGATGCTGGACCGCTGCGACGAGTTTATAAAAAATCCTCCTGCAATCTGGGACGGTGCAATCACCTATAACACAAAGTAAAATCTCAATTTTCTCAATTTCTTTTTGCTTTTTGGCGACTCTGCGTTTATAATTCTTAGGCGGTATCTCTACTGCTTTTTATAATCTGGAGGCGCTTAATGAATTTCAGACGATTTTCTTATTTTATTGGTGTAATTTCTATTCTTCTTCCAATATATTTTACTTCCTGTAGCTTTGGAAACGAGGGGTCTTCGTCAAAGTCTTCGTCTAAAGGCGGCGAAAAATACGGAAGCCTTACGGTTGTAACAGGTTCTTCATCGGCTTCTTCCCGGCAGCTTGATGTGTCCGTAATCGATGCGGCAGATGTTTCTGTTACCGGAAAGGGAATTTCAGCGTCTGTTGCTGACACTCTTAAGAAAACAAATGTTGAAATCACCGGCGGAAAATTAAAGGTAGGGGAGCCTGTTCAGATTGACAATATTCCGGTTGGTAAAAACCGGGTTGTAACTGTTCAGGCAAAAACAACGATTAATTCAGTTTTGCAGGGAATGGCCGGCGTTACCATGACCGCTGTTACCGATATTGAAACCGGAAATAATGAAGCCACTGTAAACTGGGCTTCTTCTAAGGTAGGAAATGTATTTGCCGCTTTGCTGGCTTCAAATTATGAAAGAATTGCAGACCTTTCTCCGGCCACAGTAGAAAGCTATCTTCCTTCAGATACTCACGCCGCTTTGATAAATGCTTCAAAAATCGCTTCAGATATTATTGCGGGAACTGCCAGAGCAGACAAGGCTGAAACCTATAAACTTACGGCAGGAACTTTAACCTTTGAAAGCGATGTTTCATCTTCTTCTATAGTATTGCAGATTTGTGATCCGGCTTCTTCAAAGCTTACCTCGGTTTCAAGCGGCACAAACACCATTACAAATGTTGCTCCTGGAACATGGAAGGTATTCGGTATTGTAAACGGGACTACAGTAGTTTATGCAGACTCTGTTACAATCGAAGCAGGGGAAACCACAGTTATTCCTGGCGGTGCAATTCAGTTTAAGACGCCAAAACCTCGTCTTGAAAACGCTTCCGGTGCTCAAATCAGTGAATTTATTTCTAGCACAACGACCGTTTATCTTAAAGCCCGCACTCTTGACGGAGAAGATGAGCCAGAGGGAGTTGCAATTTACTACACAAAAACAACGGACGGCTCTGAGCCTGCAGCACCAACTGCCTCAAGCACTTTGTACGATGCTGAAAA
This sequence comes from uncultured Treponema sp., assembly GCA_946186185.1. GTDB lineage: Bacteria > Spirochaetota > Spirochaetia > Treponematales > Treponemataceae > Treponema_D. Next base: position 42,153 of record CAMHMJ010000003.1, read on the forward strand.
TGGAATCAGCGTAACTTCTGGAACGAAAATTAAGGCGATTGCGATTTGTTTGGGGCTTCTCAATTCTGAAGTTTCTTCATGGACATTCCCTGCATTGGGCTTTACTCATCCTGAAAGCGGAATGTATTCTCCGGTTGATATGAACGGTGCTGCTTCTGGCTTTGGTTGGGCAAGCGGAACTTGGACGCTCGGTGCTACCGTTTCTGGCGAAGAAACGACATTCGCTCTCTATTCAGCAAACGCTACAAAAATCCTCCTTGAAATCTACGGCGCTCCATACGGAGAAAATGCGCTCTACGATTACTGGATGGAAAAAGGTGAGGGCAATGTTTGGCGCGCAAAACTTTCCGGCGACCTTACCGGCGCAATCTACGCCTTCCGCTGCTGGGGTCCAAACTGGCCATTCAGCGAAAGCTGGACAAGGGGCGGAAGCAACGCTGGTTACATCGGCGATTACGATTCATACGGAAACCGCTTCAACCCGAACAAAGTAGTGTATGACCCGTATGCGAGAGAGATGACGCATGATGCAAGCAATGCAGATGCAATCGCAGCTTACAAAACAGAGAAAGCCGCATATAAACTTACAAAACCTGAATACCAGATTCTTTCTTCCGGTCAGCCGTATGAAAATAATTCACCAGTTGCAGGAGGAACCGTATGGCGCGAGTACGACTCGGGAACTATTGCACCGAAGGGGTATGTTATTACGGATGCTCCATACAGCGGAGTAAAACCTGGAATTTCTGCAAGTCAGGCCAGAATTTATGAAGCTCATGTTCGTGGAATAACCCAGCATCCTTCTTCTTCAAATCTTTCTTCCATATTGAGTGGAATCGATGGCTTTGAGGATGTAGCAGATGTTCCTGCTGAATACCGCGGAACTTACAAGGGGGCTACATATATTGCTCCATATCTCAAGGCTCTTGGAATTAATACAATAGAACTTCTTCCTGTTCATGAAACAGATAACGATGCAAATCCTGATGATGGAGCAGGCGGAAACTACTGGGGTTACATGACCTTCGGTTACTTTGCTCCAGACAGACGTTACTCTTACGATAAAACTGCCGGTGGACCAACCCGCGAATTCAAGGAAATGGTTGATGCTTTCCATAATGAAGGAATTGAAGTTTACCTTGATGTTGTTTACAACCATTCTGGGGAAGGCGGTAACTGGAACGGAAGTACCACAAAATGGGATTCTGATAAACAAAAAAACGTTACTAACGATAATTACGATGAAGGAAAACAGTGTACTGTTGTAAGCATGCGCGGTATCGATAACCAGACTTATTATTCTCTTGTTACAGACAAGACCTGGAGTTATTGGGACACAACTGGTTGTGGCAACAATCTTCAGTGCGATAACAGCGTTGTAAGACAGTTTATCATTGATTCTCTTTCTTACTGGATTTCTGATATGGGTGTTGACGGTTTCCGTTTTGACCTTGCACCAGTCCTTGGTCGTGAAGGAAAAGGTACATGGAATTTCTCAAGCTCTGCAACAACTCTTATTCAGATTGCAAGCCTTGGAGCATCTAACAGCGTTGAGATGATTGCGGAAGCTTGGGACTGCCAGTGGCCGGGCGGATATCAGATTGGTCACTTCCCAACTGGTTGGGGTGATTGGAACGGTGTGTATCGTGATGTCGTGCGAAAGTATGTTGGTGGGGCTGGAACCACAGAGACAAAATCAGACAATGGAAATGTTCTCTACAACCTCAACATTGGAAACGCGCTTTACGGAAGCAGCGATATTTTCGTAAGCTACAGACCGAGCGTAAACATGATTGTTGCTCACGACGGCTTTACACTTGCAGACCTTTCTTCTTACGCAGGTGCCGGAAACGCAAAGAATAATAACGCATGGCCGTTTGGCCCAAGCGATGGCGGTAACGGCGATACGAACTATATCGTTTATGATACTCAGGCTGGTCACAGACAGATTAACCGCAACTACATCGCACTGCAGATGGTAACTCGCGGAATCCCGATGATTGTATGGGGAGACGAGTTCAGCCGTACACAGAACGGAAATAACAATCCTTACAACATCGACAGTGTTGCCACCTGGAACAACTACAACATGATTAATACAAAATCTCCACAGGCAGTTGCAACAGGAGGATTAGGAACTTATACAGATAAATTTGGAACTTTCGATAATACAACAGGACGAAACGGAAACTTCATCTTCATGAAGCGTATGCTCAAGATGCACTCCGATCCTGCCTTCACTCAAAGTTCTTATTCTTCTCCAGCTCTGACTTATCAGGATGGTGGGGATTCAAGCGACTTCACCTTCGGTTACAAGATTGCCGGTTCTGCAATTTCTGGCGGTCATGATTTCTATTTCTTCAGCAACATGACTTCTGGACAGGTGACTGTAACAATACCTGCTCCTGCAAGCGGATATCACTGGGTAAGAATTTGTGATACTGGTGCTTGGGCAGAACCTAATGAAAATAGCTGGGATATTGATGATACAGAAGCAGAAGACTATTATGAGATTACAACATCAACAAAATACGGAGTGGGTGCATGGACAGTGCTTATTTTACAGCAAGTTTCCGATGGTCCTGTTCTTCCAACCTGTGCCACCCCTTCAATCAGCGGAGACACTCCTTTTGAAACAAGCACAAGCGTTTCAATTACCTGTGAGACTACAGGTGCACTTATCTACTACACCACAGACGGAAGCACACCTACTGCAAGCAGCAGTCTTTACACAGGTGCCTTAAACCTTACAGAAACTACAACTGTAAAAGCAATTGCTCTTTGTGACGGATACAAGAAGTCTGCTGTAGCAAGTAAGAAATTTACCCTTCGTGGAAATGTAATAGATTCTTCCAAGAGCGGAGTAATGCTGCAGGGATTTAACTGGGATTCTGCTCCACGAGGAAACGGCTATAATGCTGAAAATCCAAGTCCTTACTGGGGAAGATGGTACAATGTTGTAACTAATAATGCATCTGCAATTTCTGACACTTTCGATTATTTGTGGTGCCCTCCGCCAAGCATGACAGATACTGCTTCTTCGGAAGGATATGCTCCAACTCAGCTTAATAATCTGAATAACTGCTATGGAACAGAAACTGAACTTAAGGCAATGATAAATGCAATCAGCCCGACAAAAGCAATTGCTGATATTGTTATTAATCATCGTGGAGGTACAACCTGCTGGGGAGATTTTACAAATCCTGACTGGGGTGTTGTAAAGGAATCAAACTATCAGGCCATCTGTTCTGATGATGAAGGATTTATTGGATATTATGAAAATGGTGTCCACAAAGATGGTGATTCTCACATGACAGGTGTTCCTAGCAACATGCGGGGTGCCGCAGATACTGGAGACGGATATTCTGCATACCGCGACCTTGACCACACTAACACAAGTGTTCAGCAGGGAATTATTGACTGGATGAACAATGTGTTAAAGCCCGCAGGTTTTGTTGGCTGGAGATACGACTATGTTAAAGGTTACGGCGGAAAATATGTGGGTAAATACAATGCCCAGACTGAAGCAGAATTCAGTGTAGGTGAATACTGGCCGACAGACAGTTACTCTGCAAGTGGTTGGGGTCCTGCAATCAAGAACTGGATTTCTGCAACAGAAAGTGAAGGCGGACAGCGTTCAAGGGCTTTTGACTTTGCATTAAAGGGTGCAATGAACAGTGTATTCAATAATGGTGGAAGTTATGCTCAGCTTGCAGACTCTTCTAACCTTTACATTAGTCAGCCTTCTGATGCAGTAACTTTTGTTGATAACCATGACACAGGTTCAACTCAGGGACACTGGCCTGTAACTTCAAACAAGGTTGGAGCTGCCTATGCCCTGATTCTTACTCATCCTGGATATCCTTGTGTTGCATGGCAGCACTACTTTACTTATGCAGAAAGCGGAAGTACAGGAACTGACGGTGGTGCACAGTATCTTGCAGGAAATACAGTTGCAGGAACTTCAAATACTTTAAGACAGCACATCGACGAGCTCATTCAGATTCGTAAGGATTTGGGAATTGAGTATGACAGCGTTCGAACAACATTGTCTTCAACATCTTCTGTATATGCCGCTAAGATTGTTGGTCAGAACGGAACTCTTGTTGTTGTAATCGGTGGAAGCTACACACCTGATGGAGATTACGGAAGAATCTACAAGGGTACAAACTTTACCATCTGGCAGGAAGGCGCAGAGGATGTTTATGGCGGCGGTGGTGGAAGCAGCACTGTAACACTTTCTGCTACAAAAGATGTTGGCTCTGGAAATGCTGTGTACTTTGCAGGTACTTTTGAAGAAGCTTCTAACTGGACATATGTTGTTCGTGGCACATGGAATACAGGAAATGTATGGACAGCTGATGTAACTGTTCCGTCTAGTGGTTCCTTTGAGTGGAAGGCTCTTCAGTACACTTATAGTTCAGAAACAACAATCAGCCAGCCGACTAGCGGTGCAACCTGGGAAAGCGGCGGTAATCATACTTACCCTAGTACCGTTTCTACATCGTTTTAGACCTGTCAGTTGCGGTTCCGGCAGACAGTTATTCAACAAGCTGGGTTGAATATAATCCGTAATTCAAATAGGACATACTTAAGCTTAGTCTAATATTCTGGATTTTTCATCTAAAACCGGCTGCTCCTGCACTTCAAACCTGCGGGAACAGCCATTTTTTTTATTATGCCCCACTAATCGTTCGCCTTCGACCCCTGTCTTATCTCCTTAAAGCCCTATATATGGTGTAGTATAACGCTAAACTACCATACATATTGAGTTTTTTTTGAAAAAAAAGTGAAAAATTCTTAAAAAAAAAGTTGCGTTATAAAAATTCTATGTTAGCCTATAAAGGCTATGAAAAAGATATTGTTTGTTATTCTTGCCGGCTTAGTGGGAATGCTGGCATTCGCTCAGGAAGCAGAAAAAGAAGTTGCTCCTAAAACTGAAACGGGAAGCGTTCGTGCTTTCCGTGCTGGACTTGATCTGGGTATGAACATGGAACAGTCAGACGGATACACATTCGTTCTTGGCTTTCATACTGATACTGCATTGGTTCCTGAAACCTTGCTTTTGGGAACTCAGATGGACTGGACTTTCTCTCATTCGGGATATACTGCCAATCCGTCTATGTACCTTGAATGGCTTATGCCAATCCACGCCGGAGTAATGACTCCATTCCTTAAGGGAAATCTTGGTATGTTCACCCTGCACGAAAACGACGAAACACAGGACGGTGTTCTTGCAGGTATCGAAGCCGGACTTTCCTTTGATCTTGGAAAATTCTATCTTGAACCGGGCGTTCAGTTCGGTTACCCATACATGTGGGGTTTGTGTCTTAGAACCGGACTTAAATTCTAGAATTCAATTTCAAAACATTATAAGTTTTAGGGAAACCAAAAAAGAATGGGAAGCTTACAGGTTTCTCTAAAACTTTTCGGAGAGCCGGAGACGGTGTCTTAAAATCAAAAAATAGGGAGAAGACGATGTTTCAAGTAAAACGCTTGTACTCATCTCTTGTATCTTTAGCCTTGCTATGTACTGCGGCTTTTGTTTCGTGTTCAATGCACGTTACGGAGGAAAAAAAGCCGGTTGTTGAATATGGAAGCCTTTCGGTTTCTTCAGGGGAACAGTCGAGAGCACTCGAGGTTTCTTCTATTAAATATGTAAAAGCTCTTGTAACAGGAACAGGAATTTCAAACTCTTCTGTTCCTTCGTCGGATTTTGTTGAAATTTCCGGCGGAACAGGAAATATCAGCGTTTCAAAAATTCCAACTGGAAGTAACCGCATTGTTACCATTCAGGGATACGATGAAAGCAAGACTCTCGTTTCAGGTGCGGTTATCCGCAATATCGCAGATATTTCTGCCGGAAGCGGAAACAGCTGTTCTGTAAACCAGGGAACAACAGCTCTTGCAAATGTGTTTGTAAAGCTCCATTCTGAAGGAGTGAATCTTGCAGGCGTTGATAAAACTGCAATTAATTCGGCTCTGCCTTCAGAAAAATCCTGGTCACTGATTGATACTGATAAAATTGCTCTTGATTATAAGAACAATGCTCTCTCAAGTAGCAATTCTTATGTAAAAGCATCAGGAACAATTTCCGTTTCTTCTTCTTTAATAAACTCTTACGAAATCAGAATTACTGACCCGTCAAGCGGTGCCTTTACTTTGTCATCATCTTCGTCAAGCAAGACTGAGTCTGACGCTGCACCGGGAACCTGGTGCGTAGTTGCAATTTCTAATAAGGAAGTAGTTGCCCGTGATAACAAAGTTGTAGTTGCTGCCGGCGAAACAACAACAATCAATGTTTCGGAAAGCAGCGGCGGGAACGTTAGCGGAAAAACTATTATTTTTGTAAAGGCCGGTTCTGCACCGAATATCTGGGCGTGGGAAGCCAATAATGGTGTTGCATTGTCTGCAGGTCTGGGAGAATCGTGGGAAAACGCTAGTGGAAGTGTTATGTCAGCTGCTACTACAGCGTATATGGATGATCCTTCCGGATGGTACATGAAGGATTTTACTTCTAAAACTGATGGAACAGCTTTGGCATCTGGAAAAGCAATTACTTATAAGTTAAATCGTGCTGACCCAGAAATTTCTGCTCCTGCAGGTTGCTCTTGGTATGAAAATGGAAGTGTCTCTTCTACAAACCCTAGCCCAGTTTCAAGCGGTTCTACAACAGTTACCTTCAAAGTAACAAACCCGTCAACTGGTGATGACTGTATTAAAGTTCATGCTAAATACAGTTACATTTATTATTGGACAAGTGCTGTTGCCGGAACTCATAACAAAATGACAGAAGAAAACGGCGGCTGGCATACATTCTCAATTCCGTTGACTTCAAGTAATATTATCTTTGAAAATGATAATAATTTTGCAGGAAAAACTGACGATCTTTCCCGCACAGAAACCGGTGAATACTGGTATAAAGACGGAAAATGGTACGAATCAAATCCTGACGATGAAGTAGCTCCAGTTCTTGTTTCTTTCACAGCTGATAAATCAGGAACTGTTACTGGTGATGTTGTACTTACAGTTTCCGGAACAGATAATATGGATCTTTCAAAGGCCGTTATCACAAGCGGTACTTCAACTATTGGAACAATAACTCTGAGCGGAAAGAGTGATGAAGGTTCGTATACCTGGGAAACTTCAAAGGTTCAGAACGGAAGTTATACACTGGTAGCAACAGTTTATGACGGAGCTGGAAATACTTCAGAAACAGATAGTCTTAGCTTTACTACAAGCAATGTAAATCTTCCTCCGATAGCAGTAATTTCTGGAGCAGGAAGTGCAGCCACGGCTTCTGAAAAAACATTCAAGGCTACACAGTCATACGACCAGAATGGCGGCACAATTTCAACATATGAGTGGACAGTTACTGGTGCTGTAGTTAAGAGCGGTGCAGGAACTGATTCAATTGTAGTTACGATGCCATCAACAGAGGGTGACACTGTAACAATTAAACTCCGAGTAAAAGATGATGATGGAGCATGGTCTGACTATGTTATTCAATCTGTTGTTATAAGAAATCAGGATCCTGACTGGGATTTCCGAGACGAATCAATTTACTTCCTTATGACAACTCGTTTCTACGATGGTAATAAAGGTAATAATGTTTACTGCTGGGATGAAGGAGGAGAATATCTTCCATATGGTTCCGGTGACTGTGCATGGCGCGGTGATTTTAAGGGGCTTATTGACAAACTTGATTATATTAAAGCTCTTGGCTTCTCTGCTATATGGATTACACCGGTTGTAGTAAATGCTTCTGGTATCGACTATCACGGATATCATGCGTTTGACTTTAGCCATGTTGATCCTCGTTACGGAAGTGGAACTCCTGTATATGATGCAAAAGGCGACGATATTTCTGGTGATCAGGCTTATCAGGAACTTATTAATGCTGTTCATGATAAAGGTATGAAAATTATCCAGGATATAGTTTTAAATCATACTGGAAACTGGGGTGAAAAAAATATCAATCACATTTTTGACAAAGCTAAAACCTCAGAGACAGACTCATTGGGATATAAGCGAGCTCCTGTAATGGTAGCTAATGAGGATTCTCCAATTATGAAGGCTGCTACAGGATACTATGGTTATGACAGCTATGCTGAAGCCTATGCAGCCGCTCAAAGAGGGGTAAAACATGATAACAATGTAGCTGACTATGCGGTAAGACTTATTGCATTGAAGAATGATACTGGTGACTTCAATCACTATTACCATCATGAAACAATGATTGACTGGAACTCAGAATTGTGTCAGTTAGGTTCAATGGCTGGAGACTGTGTTGATTTGAATACAGAAAATCCAGATGTTGCAGCCTATCTTCGTGAATGTTATATCAAATACATCAATATGGGTGTTGATGCATTCCGTATTGATACTGTAAAGCATATTAGCCGTCTTACATTCAATAAAGAATTTAATGATCAGTTTATGGAAGCTGGTGGTGAAAAATTCTTTATGTTTGGAGAAACCTGTGCCCGCTACTGCGGAAGATGGAATGAAGGGGTTCCTGCACTTTCTCCTTCGTTCTACACATGGAAGGAAACAACGGATTTCCCATGGAGTTCAACAGACTATACTGTAAACAGAGTTTCTGCTACTGCTCATTTTGCAGCTTATAAATCAAATTTTGCACATCCTTCTTTAGCTGGCGGAATTGCTAATCATCTTCTTAATGGAAATGAATATCATACTCCAGACTATTCTATGCGTTCTCATTTGGATCAGATTGACTTCCCGATGCACTGGGCATTCAAGGATGCACCTAATGCTTTTGGAACAGCAGTAAATGTAAATGACCCTGATTTTAACGATGCAACCTGGAATGTTGTTTATGTTGATTCTCACGACTATGCTCCGGATAATGCTCCTGAAAGCCAGCGTTATACAAATGTTGCTGAATGGCCAAGAAATATGAATCTTATGTTCACATTCCGAGGTATTCCTTGTATTTACTATGGTTCTGAAATTGAATTTATGTCTGGTAAACCGATTGACCCTGCAAATGCAAGATGCCAGTTGAATGAATCTGGACGGGCTTACTTTGGTGACAACATTGAAGGAAGAGTAACTGCAACAGACTTCGGTGTATATACAGCAGAACCAAAAAGTGCAGTTGAAACAACTCTTAATCATGATCTTGCTCAGCATGTTCGTCGTTTGAACCTTATTCGCCGTGCAATTCCTGCTTTGCGTAAAGGTCAGTATTCAACAGAGGGTTGTTCCGGTTCAATTGCCTTTAAACGCCGTTATACTAAAAATGGTGTAGACAGCTTCGCTCTGGTTGCAATTGGCGGACAGGCTAGTTTTAGTGGAATTCCAAGTGGTCAGTATATTGAAGTAATTACTGGAACTCCAGTTTCTTCAAACGGATCATTAACTACTGATTCAATTGGGAAGGATAATATGCGTGTTTATGTTCTTCAGACAGGAGATGGCGTTGAGCCAACTGGCCAAATCGGAGAAACTGGAGAATATTTGAAATAAGTAACTTAATCCCACCGCATACTTCACGGTAAGTGGCTGGGAATTAAATAGAAAAAATTAAAGATTTCCTGGGCGGCTGTCTGTAGATGGGAATGCAGGCGGAAAAAGCTCAGGAAATAAGGAAAAAAATATTCCAAGGGGGAATAAATGAAAAAGAATGTTTTTGGTTTATTGGGCTTACTGGGAGCGCTGATTTTTGCTTCCTGTACAAACCCAATGATTGCAAGCGGCTCTTCAGATGAGCCGGAGGCTCCAACACCGGTTGTAGCAGTGGTTGCTCATCCGGATACTTATTGTGTTGGTGAATCTGCTTTGCTCAGCGCAACTGTTACTAATTCTGGCAACGGTTCTGTTGCATATCAATGGTACGAGGTAACTGGTACTGGCGATGAAGCAGAAAGCAATGCAATTGTAGGTGCAGTTTCTTCAACTTATATTTCAAAAGAAGAAAGCGCCCGTGATTATGTATATTTTGTAAAAGTTTCAAATACTCTTGGAAAATCAATTAAGATTGTTGATTCTGATCCAATAACAATTAAGGTAAGTCCTGCTCCTGTTGCAGAAGCTTCTATTCCTTCTATCACTTTGACAAAGAATAAGGAATTCTATGCTAAGGGAGGAAGAGTAACTCTTGTAGCAACTGCAAGAACTACAGACAAAGGTGTTCTTACATACAAATGGTTCAGTGATGGTACAGAAATTCCTGGAGCAACTGATTCAACTTATATCTGGGAAAATGCTGATGCCGGTGAATTTACATTTAAGGTAGAAGTTACAAATACTTTGAACGAAACAACTAAGAAAGCAGACGCTTCTATTGAAGTCCTTGTATTGGATGAAGAAAAAGTTGATGCAGAACGTCCTGTGTTTACTTCTTCTCTTGTATCAAAAACATATAATATCGGTGATGATGTAGCTTCTGTTCAGGAACTTGACGGAAGTGCAACAGTTTCTGACGGTGGAAAACTTGTATATCAGTGGTACATTGTAACAAGTGCTGGTGAAGAAAAGATTAATGGTGCAGGTTCTGCAAAATACAAACCTTCTATTGAAAAAGAAGGAGACGTAGAATACAAGGTTGTAGTAACAAACTATAATCTGAATGCAAGTGGAGAAACAGCTGTTTCTGCCAGCATGAACGTTATTATTTCTGTTGTAGATCCAAGTAAAGAAAACGCTTCTGTTCCTGTAATTACAAGTCAGCCTGAATGTGCTGAATATACATTTGGAGATGAAGCATCTTCTGTAACTCCACTTTCTGTAATTGCTAATGGTGACGGAAATTTGAGCTACCAGTGGTATAAGAATGACGCAGCAATCAGCAAAGCAAATGAATCTACATATACTCCTGATATTTCTGAAGTAGCAGAAAACACTTACTATGTAGTTGTAACAAACTCTATTACAGATAACGGCGACGGCGGAGTAAAATCTATTTCTGTAATTTCTGAAAAAGTTACAGTTACCGTAATGGATTTTGTTCTTCCTGCTCCTGTATTTACTACACAGCCGGCAAATTCTATTTCCGTTCTGGTTGGTGATGGAGATAAAGTTAATAAATATTTGGTATTTAATGTTGTGGCAAAATCTGATTATGGAAAGCCGTCATATCAGTGGTATAAAATTGAAAACGGTGAAAAGGTTGTACTTGAAGGAGAAACACAAGGAAGTATATATCTGATTGAAGCAGATCTTACAAATGCAGCTGGAACTTATAAGTATGTTTGTAAAGCAAGCATTTCAACAGAAATAAAAGGTAAAACATATAAGGCAGAAGCATTCAGTAATGAATGTTCTGTAATCGTTACAGAAGAAGTAAATAAAGAACCTGTAGAGCCTGTAATTACTGCTCAGCCTGTATCTGAAGCCGTTAGTCTTGGAAGCTCTGCTGCTAATCTTTCTGTAACTGCAAGTAAAACAGATGAAGGAACTCTTTCTTACCAATGGTATTTGAATGATGCTGAAATTGAAGGAGCAACATCTTCTACTTATGCAGTTGGAACTCCTGATGCAGCAGGCGAATACAAGTATTTTGTTCGCGTAACAAATACACTGAACGGAAAAACTAAGTCTGTAAATTCAAATGTTGCCATCATCACTGTAACTGATACAACAAAAGTAAATGCGGTAAAACCTGTATTTACAAGTGACCTTACAGAAGAAACTGTAACTTATACAATGGGTGATACCCCTAACAAGACTTTGACAGTAGCAGCTACTGCTTCAGACGGTGGAACTATCACTTATGAATGGTACAAGGGTGCTGTAAAAATTAATGGTGCAACAGAGGCTTCTTATACACCTCTTGTAGATGCTGTAGGAACATTTAAATATACAGTTCATGTAATTAATACAATAGAAGATAATGACGACGACGGTGTAAAAACTGCAACTGCAATTTCAAAAGAAGTAACTGTTGTTATTAATGACCTGGTTGTAAAGACTCCTTCTCCTTCAGTTGGACTTGATAAAACTTCATATGTTGAAGGGGATACAGTAGTATGTACTGCTGATGTTTTAAATGTTGATGATGATGCAGTTCTTTCTTGTGAATGGTATGTAAATGAACGTAAAATTCCTAACGAAACAGAGATGACTTACGAATTTGAAGTTTCTGAAGCCGGTGATTACGATGTTTATTGTAACGTAATTGCAACAAGAAAAAATGGTATCTATGTTAAGACAAATTATCATGTTTCCGATGATGCAACAATTACTGTAAGTGCTCTTGTTGCTGCAACACCAACTGTTTCTACAAGTACATCCCCTGTTGATTATGAAAAGAACGCTACTGCTTCTGCAATGACAGTTACTGCAAGTGTAACAGACGGAGGCGTTCTTTCTTACCAGTGGTATAAGGCAAGTGATGCTACAGAAGCCGGAGAAGCTATTAATAATGCAACTTCTTCTTCTTGCACACCTGACACAAGCAAGGCTGGAACAACTTATTACTATGCAAAAGTTACAAATACAAAAACAAATGGTAGTAAAACTGTTACTGCAGTTAAAGATTCCGGAAGAATTGTTGTAAATGTAACCAGTGAAGAAACTTATGCTGCAACACCAGTAATTTCTGCTCAGCCACAGAGTAAAGATTATTATCAGGGTGATACAGCTACTGCATTGTCTGTAACTGCAAGTGTTACATCAGAAGGTAAAGCTCTTGGTGGAAATCTTTCTTATCAGTGGTATAAAGCAACATCAGCTGATGGAGAAGGAAGTGCCATCACTAATGCTACAAATCAAACTTATACTCCGGAAATTGCTGCAATCGGAAGCAACTGGTACTACTGTATTGTTACAAATACTGCAGAATCAGCTGATAGAGATAAGACTGCAACAAAGAAGTCTTCTTATGCAAAGATTTCTGTAACAGAGTTTGTTGCAAAGGAACCAAGTGTTTCAATTTCACCTGCTACAGTATCTGTAAAGAGTGGAGATTCTGTAATTCTTACTGCAAGTGTTAGCGGCCAGGATGAAGGCGCTGTTCTTACTTACCAGTGGAAAAAAGATGGCGAAGCTATTCAGAATGAAACAAGTGCTACTTATACATTCTCTGCACCATCTGTAACAGAAGAAACAAACTTCACTTACACATGTGAAGTTATAAGTACAGTTACAAAATACAATGCAACGGCCAGAGCAACAGGTACTAAGACTGTAAATGTTACAGTTGCTCCTGCAACTGGTTCAATCAGCATTGACTTTAATTAATTGATTTTTACCAAATCTTAAGGAAGGAAAAGGAATTTCTGCTTTCTGTTATAAATGACAGAGGCAGAAATTCTTTTAATCCTGAAAGGGAGTAAAGCTTCTTTTTTTTAATGGGAAGAAAAAAGGAGCAGCTCCCGGCCTTAATTTTTTTTTGTTTTTATCTAAAGGTATTTTTTATGAAAAAAATAAGGAAAATAATTTCAGTTCTGGCAACTTTTGCTTTTATTGCATCTATTGCCGGCTGTTCCCTTTCTCTTTCTGAAAATGAGGGTGGAAAGGAAAAAATAGAATACGGTTCCATAACCATAAAGGACGGAAACTCTGATGGGGATTCACGAGCTCTTGATGTGAGCACAATTACAAGTGCTACCGTAACTGTAAGCGGTTATGGAATGAGTGATATCACTAAAACAAATGTAAGTATTGCAGCTGGTCAGGGAAATGCCACAATTGAAAATATTCCAACCGGTCCAAACCGCGTTGTAACAGTAGAAAGCAATGTGACTGGCGCTACAATCAGAGCTGTTTGTGATGTAAATTCCGGCGAAAATCCGGTTAGTGTAAACTGGTCTACAACTGCTGTAGGAAATGTTTTTTATTCACTTATAAAAGCGGGAAGAGATGTTTCTGAAATTGCAAAAACTGCATTTAATTCAGCAATTGACGGCACGGTTCATGCAAGCCTGATAGATGCTGCCACAATCGCTTCTGATTATCCAAGCCTTAAAGCTGCATCCGCTTATGTCAGCGACTACGGAACTGTAAGCGTAACAACAAGTGATGCGGCAGGTTATTCTGTTCAGATTACAGATATTGCTTCTGAAAAGAAAAGTATAACCGGTGCAAACGATTCCTTTGAGCTTAAGTCCTATCCTGGAACCTGGAAAGCATGGGTAATTGATTCAGAAGGAACAAAGGTTGCTGAAAAGAATATCACAGTTGTTTCCGGCGAAACCAGTACTGTGGATGTGAAGTATAGTGCTGGAAGTAATGTCACTGGAAAAATTGTTGTTCATGTGCCTTCATCTTTAGGCTATAATTATATTTGGGCATGGGCTACTTCAGGTTCTACTAATTACACTGGTGGTAATTGGCCTGGAAAAAAAATGACATTAAATGGCTCAAATTATGATTACACAATTGAACAGACTGCTTGTAAAATAATATTTAATAATAACAGTGGTTCAACTGTGGGTACAAACCAGACTAACGACCTTTGGATTACTGAAGGTGAATGGAATTATATTGGTGGAAAAGCAGGTACTAATGATACCACAGGAAACAGTGTTGCTTCTAACTTTGAAGAAGTTCCTTCTGAACCTGGAATTACCCTCACCGTAAACAGTGCCACCCCACATGGTGATGCTGTAAAGATTTATGTTTCCAGTACAAGCGGTGCACCAACACTTTGGGTGCATGATGCAGGTGGCCATGCAATTTCTGATAATATGGGAGAAGCTTGGCCAGGAGATGCAATGTCTTCTGCAACAGATTTGAATGATAACACAAACTGGTATGTAAAAGAAATTCCTGGTGAATATATTAGTGGTGATATTATAAAATACCAATTGAATAGTGCAGGAACTGCTGCTGTTTCTGGTAAAACCACAACCTTCTGGTACGATGCAGCTGGTCTTGTTGGTACTGCAGGGGCTTACTATGATTCTGATCCTACGACAGTTCCGGAACCAGTTGCTCCGACTATTACAATTAAGCCGGCAGATGGAAAAACTGTTGCTTTGAACGGAGCTATTGAGATTCAACTGAATGAAGATAATGATGATACTACGACTGCAACAGTTACTTTAAGTGGAGATGCAACAGGTTCTTATACAATCAATGATTTTGTAAACAATAAACTTTCTATAAGTGTAGAAACGCTTGGTGTTGAAGCTGGTAATTCAATCGTTGTAAATGCATCTGTTTCAAACAGTGTACAGAGTGATGTCACAGCTTCTGCAACTCTTTCTGTTGGTTCAATCAGTAGAGATACATTCACTTGGGATAATGTAAACTGCTACTTCGTTCTTACTGACCGATTCTATAACGGTGATACTGCAAACGATGGAAGTTACGGCCGTGTTAAAACTGCTGACGGTGTTGCAAGTTTCCATGGCGGTGACATAAAGGGGCTTACAGAAAAACTTGATTATCTTAATGGACTTGGAGTAAATGCAATTTGGATTAGCGCTCCTTATGAACAGATGCACGGATGGACAAGTGGTGCAGGTGATGCTTTTGCTCATTATGCTTTCCATGGATATTACACTCAGGACTGGACATTCATGGATCAGGCAATGGGTACAATCGAAGAATTCCGTACATTTGTAAACGAAGCTCACAAACGCGGAATTCGAGTTGTAATGGATGTTGTAATGAATCATACGGGTTATGATAACTGGCAGGATATGATTGATTACGGCTTTGGTGGATTTAAAGATTCTTATACAACATATAATCATGCAGCTTTTGCAAAAAATGGAACATGGGGAAAAGGCGGCGACGGTTGGGGTACTGACTGGGATACTCAGGAAGGCTGGTTCAAATGGTGGGCTTTCTGGGTTCGCGGTTTTGCTGATAAGTCATGGCCAAAAGATAACGGTGTAGGCTACTGGAGTCCTGGAAGTGGTGATGAAATGACTCCTCTTGTAGGACTTCCTGATGTTGTTACAGAAAAAACTGATATCGTAAATCTCCCAACATTCTTGAAAACTAAGTGGAATGGCGGAGCAAACGCTGTTACTGGTGGCACAAATGTTGGTGAATTGAACAATACAACTTCTGTTGCTTACGGAAATACGACAGGAAATCATTACAGTGATTATCAGCTTCCTTCAGTTTCGAATGTAGACTGGTATGGAAAATCCGGAGACTGGCGTACAGACGGAAAAGGCGCTCAGACTGATTATCAGATTATCTGGCTTTCAGGCTGGGTTCGTGAATTCGGTGTAGACGGTTTCCGCTGTGATACTGCAAAACATGTTGGAAAGAACCGCTGGGGTCAGCTCAAAGAAGCTTGTCAGAGTGCGCTGGATGCATGGCGAGCAGATTCATCTAAGGCAGATACTGCTGGTGCAAAAGACTGGGATGAATCTTTCTGGATGACTGGTGAACATTTTGACTGGAATTCAATTGCTGGACAGGGTGATTACTACACAACTGGTGGTTTTGACTCGATGATTAACTTTGCAATTGGTGGCAGAAACAGCTGGGACGGTGGTAATTATCATAGTCCTTCAATTGATTCTTCAACATGGGGTACTTATCTTAGCATTAACAGCAATACAGACAGCGATTCAAACGGTAACAGAAACAATGTTCTGACATA
The DNA here is from genome assembly GCA_946186185.1 of uncultured Treponema sp. Classification (GTDB taxonomy): domain Bacteria; phylum Spirochaetota; class Spirochaetia; order Treponematales; family Treponemataceae; genus Treponema_D. The sequence continues at coordinate 58,690 of CAMHMJ010000003.1, forward strand.
TATTTCGAGTCACGATACTCGTCTTGGACGCTGGACTAATCAGGCTGAACTTGGAACTATGTTTGTTCTTCTTCCTGGTGGAGTTCAGATTTATTATGGTGATGAAAGTGCCCGTGAAAAGTCATTCACAAGTTGTGGTGACGGAGACATGATGACACGAGGTGATTTCAACTGGTCAGACGGTTCTATCGCTGGAGCAGTTGCTAATCGTCCTTCTAATGATGCTTGCGCCGTTCACTGGGGAAAAGTCGGTACATTCCGAAAATACAATCCTGCAGTCGGAGCCGGAACTGGTACTGCATACAAGAGAAGTTACAGTGGTCCTGCAGGTGAAAGCAAGGTTGCAATCGGAATTAATGGTCAGAATGTTGATGTTTCTGGTCTCTGGGATAACGGTACTACAGTCTACAACTGGTACGACGGAACTCAAGCAACTGTAAGCGGTGGTTCTGTGTCATTCTCAGGTGGTTCAAATGCTCAGCCAATTCTTGTAAGTGACAAGAATCCTTCAGATTATGGCGTAACGTTCTAATAAATGTCGAGGGGGATGTGAAATGCATCCCCTTCTTTTTTTGATTAAAATCCTTGACAAAACTACTACTATAGAAGTACTATTTAAGCGTGGCGAAAATTTGTCTTTATCATGGGTCGAATAAGATTGTCGCGCGGCCAGTTTTTGGTGCGGGAAAGGCCTGTAATGATTATGGGCTTGGTTTTTATTGTACGCAGAACGTTGAACTTGCAAAGGAGTGGGCTTGTCCGACGGCGGATGATGGTTTTGTGAACTGTTATGAGCTTGAGACGAATGGGTTGAAGATTTTGGATTTGCAGGCGGAGGATTTTTGCACGCTGCACTGGCTTTCGCTTTTGGTGAATAACCGGCGGTTTGATTTGGAGACTCCTGTTATGAGGCAAGCGGTTTTCTATTTGAAGAATAATTTTTTGCCGGATATTTCGGATTTTGATGTGATAAAGGGCTATCGCGCGGATGATTCGTACTTTTCGTTTGCGAGGGCTTTTTTGTCGAATCAGATTTCGTATTCTCAGCTGAATAATGCAATGCGGCTTGGAAAACTTGGCGAGCAGATTGTCCTCAAGAGTCAAAAGGCGTTTGAGCTGATTGAGTTTACGGGGTACGAGTTTGCGGAAGGGAAGGTTTATTTTTCAAAACGAGAAAAGCGCATGGTTGAAGCAAAGCGGGATTATAAAAAATCGCTTGAGGTTGACGATATTTCTGGATTTTTTATAAGGGATTTTATTTTGAATGAGGTAAAAAATGGCGATGCACGCTTACGATAAACTTTTTTTATCTGATTTTATGAAGACTCTCGGCTTTGCTTCGGATTTTGCCGTAAATGTGTGCGGACTTTCTTCCGATTCGTTCTATGATTTTTTTATTGCTTCAAAGGTTTCTTCATATATTGAGGCTGGCTCTCCTCCGTTTATATCGGGCTTGAGTGGCACGGAACTTGTTCTTTCGATTTTTGAGAGGGTCGGTTTTGAGACTCCAGGTTCTGCGCTGTCGGATTATGTTCGTTTTGATCGTTCGCCTGAATATTGGGGCGGCTGGATTCTTGCTTATTATCAATGGAAGACAAATATTTCTTTTTCTAAACTCCGCGATTTCTTTTCGTTTTCGAACATTATTGCTATGTATAATCCCTTGCATGAAGCTTCGGAAGAAAAATTCGTTGAAGTTATGAATGATTTGATTCTTAATAAGCAGAAGGTGACAAATCTTCAGCGGCTTAGAAAGCTTTCAGGACTTACTCAAAAGGAGCTTTCTAAGCTTTCGGGTGTGAATCTAAGAACTTTGCAGCAGTATGAAATCGGTGGTAAGGATATAAACAAGGCAAGCGGAGAGGCTATCAATTCACTTGCCCGTGTTCTTAAATGCAATTTTTACGATGTGATGGAGCTTGACCTTACATAAAACTAAAACTCAAGCTCACGTTTTTCTGGATGAAGCTTACGCCGCCACCAAAGATGATGTTTCCGACTGGGGTGCGGAAGGCTAGGTTTAGCTCAACTCCGGTGTCGAAATTTGAGAGCGGAAGGTCTGAGTTTTCAGCAGCGGAAAGAAAGGTGTTCTTCCCGTAAAAACCGGCGCTTGCCTTTAGAATTAGAAGTAGAGGCATGTTCGCCATGCTGAAAAGAGTCTGCTTGTAGGTGAGGGCGCAGGTAACATAGTTTTTTACGAAGGAGCCGTAACCGTAGCCGGAAAGTCCCTCGTAGTTTCCAAGGTCGAACCAGCCGGAAAGGAGGGCATCGTTTATGTTGGTGCTTCCGGCGGCAAGGCTGTAGCCCAGGGAGTTCAGGTCTTCCTTAAGTTCAAAATCCTGGAAAATGCCTGCTTTTGCTTTGTAGGTAAAAATGTTGAAGTCGCTTCCGATTTTTGCGTTCAGAAAGGCTCGGGTGCCGTGAAGGTCGGTGATGTCGTTTTTGGTGGAGTCGTAGCCGATGTTGAAAAATCCGTCTAAGTTGTGGAAGGTTTCGCGGTCGGAGGTGCCTGTGCTGGAGGCGGACTTGTTTTCCGGCGCGCTGTGGTCGGAACTGTTTGCTGTGGTGGCAGTTCGGCCGGCACTTTGCCCGTTAAGTGAGAAAAACTCGTGCTCCAGGCCCCATTCTACGGTCAGGTGCTCTAAGTGGTTCAGCTTGAGGGCGGCAAAGCTTGAGCTTCCGTAGTCGTCGTCTGCAAGGAGGGTGGAGTAGGTAAGGTAGCGGGCCGGGTGGAGGCTTCCGTAATTTCCCCTGACGCCCACATTTGCGTAGAGGGCGTTCTTTTCCGACTGTTTTATGAGAGGTTCAGCCTCGATTTTTCCTGAAAAATATGCGTCGGAGGATACTTCAAGGTTCACCGGAATCAGGTCTTTTATAATAAGCCCTGCAGTGATAAAAGGAAGCATTACAAATTCGGTTTTTCGTTTTGTATCGCCGTTTTCTGATGTGGACTTTGTAAAATTACACTGAAGGGCAGGGCGTCCGCCGATGTAAAGCTGGTTTATCTTCTGTTCGTAGTAGTTTGCAAGTATTTCAAGTTCAAAATGGCCGGATTGTGTGTGGGCGGCATCGATTTCCTTAAGCTGGAATGTGAGGGTGGAAAGGTTGTAGGCGCTTTTCAGCTGGTCTAAAAGTTTTGTAAGGCGCTTTATGGTGTGGGAATTAAGTTCTTTTCCGAGAAAAGATGAAAAATCCGTGCTTTTTGGAATGGGCCGGCTGTTGTTTACGGAAATATCCCTCACAGAAATGCTTTCTATAAGAGGTTCCCGGATTTTTGTGTAATTTGAGGTGCGATTGTATTCCGTGGATGTGCTTTCAACCTGAAATCCTTTTTTCTGTAAATCCGCGCAGAGCTTGTGAAGTTCTTCCCGTCTCTCAGAGACTGCTTTTTCTCCCGCCTGGATAATCTCCTTCTGATGACCGAACTCTCCTGCGTTTATGGCGGAAAGATCAGGCCGAATCAGAAGGTCGGCGGTTTCGTACTGGTTTAAGGTGTTCTGGGCCACAATCAGATTGATGGTCTGGATGAAGGTTGAGTTGATTGAGTTAAAATCCTTCTGCTCAACGTTGATTTTTCCAAGAACGTCCATGGCGATGATGACGTCGGCGCCCATATCCTTGGCAATTTGAATCGGCAGGTTGTCGCTTAGGCCGCCGTCATAGGCAAGACTTTTATCTTCAGTCGGGAAGGGAGGAAAAACTACAGGGACGGACATGCTTCCCCGCACCGCCATAAGAAGGGAGCCTTTTTTGCAGATGATTTTTTCTCCGGAGAAAACGTCCGTGCAGACAATCCTTAAAGGAATCTCAAAATCGTCAAAGTCGGTGACGTAACTTTTTTTGATGAAGCATTCCGCCAGCATGTTGGTAAGGTTCTGGTCGCTGATAACCCCCGGCTCCGAGCCGAAGCCTTTCTTTGAAAACGGGAAAATCCAGAAATTGCTGGAGGCGTCCGTTCCCCGGGCAGGAAAAAGGTTCTTCTCCGAGGATGGATTGTGGTTCAGGAGGGCCATAATGTCCGTTTCGGTTAAAAGCGTCCTGATTTCCTTTGGACTGTAGCCGATGCAGTAGAGGGATCCGATAATGGAGCCCATGCTGACCCCAAGCACCATGTCCGGGACGATGCCTTCTTCTTCCAGCGCTTCAAGAAGCGGAATTTCCGCTAGTCCGCTGGCCCCACCTCCGCTTAAAACAAGGGCGAGCTTTGGTTTTCTGGGGGTGTCCCCGTTTGTGCGGTGCAGGTCAGTTTTGCCACCTTCAACTTTGTTGTTCCCGGTCAGGGAATTTCCGATGGCGAACAACTGTGTGCATAATAATAGTAGAAAAATGCGAGTTATCGCGGTGCGGTGCAACGACAAAACTGAGGGGCAAAATGTAAAACTGGTTCGACGAAAAAAATCCCGGAGAAAAATCCCCGCTTTGAGCATAAATCTCTCCATAGTGAGAACATTATTTTGAAAAATCCGGGTTTTGTAAATAGATTGCGTTTTTTATTTGTAGATTTTAAAAACATCGCTTAAAATTATAAGGCTATGCGTAAAAATTTTTTTTCAGGTCTTGCGGCGTTTTTTCTTCTGTCCGCAGTTTCAATGTTATTTTCATGTTCAGATGGATCTATGGTCAGTTCTTCCCGAAGTGGTGAGAGTGAGGGGAAGGTGGGAACCGTACGAATTTCGACAGGCGATAAAAGCCGCTCTCTTGATGTTTCTTCTATTAAATCTGCCCGCGTTGTTATTTCAGGTACCGGTATTGAAGGAGAGCTTTCCTGCGAGGTTGGAATTACCGGCGGAAAGAATAATGCGGATGAGGATATTGTAATCGAAAATGTTCCCACTGGTGCCAACCGCGTAATTTCCGTTTATGCACGGGATGAAGATGGAAAAGAGCTTTTCGGTGGAGCCATAAGAAATGTAAAGAATATCGGTGCTGGTTTGAATACCTGTTCTGTTACAAAAGCTACCACAGCTCTTGGAAATGTTTTCTATTATTTGAAAGAACTTGGGTATCCGATTTCTTCCGTTGCTCAGGCTGAAAAGACGGCAATTGAATCGGCAATTGATTCCACCTATTCTTTTGATAAAATTAATACTCAGAGTATTGCCAGGGATTTTTATACTAGTGGTGTATCTGGTCTTAAAGATAAGAAAGAGTATGTTCTTGGGGAAAGCTCGGGAACTGGTTCTGCCACGAGTGTAACAGTGTATGCAAAGGGATATGAATACATTCATTACTGGGAGACCGGAAAAGACGGCACATCTGTACAGATGAGTGCGGCTACAGATAAGGGAACAGACTGGTACACGATTACCTTAAATTATACTTCTATTAATCTTTTGTTTAAGACAAAAGAGGACTGGACTGGTGCACAGACAGGCGATATGTCTCGAACTTCCGGCGTCTGGTACTACGAAAACGGTGAATGGTCGGGTTCTGCAATTGAGGATGATGTAAATCCTGTTGTAACATGGCTGCGACCTTCTTCCTTAACTGTTTCAGGGAAAACTGAGCTCTTTGCTTTTGCAGAAGATGAAAACGGAATCGAAAAAATTGAGTTTTATGCACAGGCTTCGGAAAGCGAAAGCCCGGTTCTTATCGGCTCAACTGATGGAACCAGTGCGCTTTTGTGGGATTCTTCAGCTTTGAATAACGGAACATATTCTCTGACCGCAAAGGCTTATGATAATGGCGGAAATACGGCTGTTTCTTCAGCGGTGATTTCTGTCCTTGTTCAGAATGTTATTCCTGTTTCTGCGGTAATTTCCGGAAATTCAAGTGCGACGGTTGATGTTGAAAAGACTTTTGATGCTTCTTCTTCTCTTGGAGATATTACAAGTTATGAATGGAACTTTGGTGACGGAAGCACTGGAACTGGAGCGAAGGTAAAACATACCTATTCCGCAAAAGGAAAATACACTGTGACACTTACTGTTACCGGAACGGAAGGCTTCGATTCTTCTGCCATTACCGTAACTTCTACAGTTACAAAGGTAATTTCCGTTGCTGATAAGACGGATTTTGTTCACCGGGATTTCCGTGAAGAAACCGTTTACTTTATGATGACAGACCGCTTTGCAGACGGTGACAGCACAAACAATAATATCTGGGGCGACGAGTTCCTTCCAAGTAAATACGATATATATGAATATGACGAAGATAAGACTGGTCCTTTAAGTTACTATCATGGCGGCGATTTTAAGGGAATTATCGATAACCTCGATTATATTGCTGACATGGGCTTTACCGCCATCTGGATTACACCTAGCGTTAAGCAGCCGGAAGGACGCTACTTCTACGACGGCTCAAACGGAGGTGATGCTTACGAGGCTTCTGCCTTTCACGGCTACTGGGGTTACGATTTTGACCAGATTGACCCGCATCTTCATTCAAGCGGAAAAAACAGTGACGGCTGGGATGATTACAGGGCCTTTATCGATGCCTGCCACGCCAAGGGAATTCGCGTAATGCAGGATATCGTAATCAATCACGGAAACCATAGTGCAGCAAGTGCTCCTACAAAATGGGCAGATTACAGTGTTCAGACAATTATGGACGGAAAGAAGTGGTCTTGGAAAACCGGTGATATTTATTATGATGCAAATAATCTATTGAACGGTTTTTATGCTTATACAAATTCATGGCAGTGCGCAGATTTGATTGACTTTGGAGACCATGGTGAAAATGGAAAAGATGCCCGTCACCACTTAATTAATGTTTACAAGAAATTTATAGATGCAGGGGTTGATGCCTTCCGTATTGATACAATGGCTTATATTACAAATGAATTTGCCGGAGAATTTGCTGATGCAATGTACAAGCATGCACAGGAACTGGGTAACGACTACTTCTATATGATTGGTGAATCCTGGTGCGGCCGCTATGATGCTGTTGCACGCCATTCAAAAGATACTACAGATTCACTTCATATGCTTGATTTGCATTTGAGCTGCCTCGATTATCCGGGAGAAATGCAGAAAGTATTTGGCGGTGCTGATGCCCTTGGTTCAGTTTATAATAATGTAACTGGAAATGATAAGCAGTTTGATTGTATGACTCCTGATGAATATACAAAAACTGCAATGTTCGTTGATAATCACGACTGCTATCGCTGTGAAGGAAAATTCAGCGAAGAACAGTATAAAAATGCCCTTAACTACATCTATCTTTTCCGGGGCGTTCCGATTGTTTACTACGGAACTGAGGCTCTGTATTCATGGAACGGAACACATCCTACAACAAACAAGGACGATGTAGTTTCACGCTGGATGCTTGGAGACAGAGGTATTAATTATGTTAAGCAGAATAAACCTTTAATGTACAAGCATCTTAAGATTTTGAACCAGATTTACCACGCAAGTGAATGTGTTCAGAAAGGTGCTCAGGAAAATGTAAGCATAAATACAATTCCTGCTGCCTTTACCCGCACCTGGAACGGAAAAACTGCTGCTGTTCTTTTGAATCATCAGGACAGTGCAGGAAGCTATTCTTTCAGCGGACTTCCGAGCGGAACTTACACTCTTTACACAAGCGATGGAAGCGGAACTCTGAATACTTCAACCGTAACGGTAAGCGGTTCTTATACACTGGATGCTCCTGCAAACGGTTTTGCAGTTCTTGATCCGCAGTAATTTTTTATTTTTCAGTTTGTATCCCATACATCTTAAAAAACTGCTTTCAGAGGGGGATTTTAAGGGGGAAGCAGAGCGGCCCCCTTAGGCGAAAGGGGTGTGGGAGCAACGAAGTGCGACTCAGGGGGGAAGGCTTTCCCCCTTTTTTTTAAATAGCGGATTTTCAGTATTATGGAAAATAATTGAAAACCATGCAAAACCTTAGAAAACACCTATATAACCTAGAAAGTACCCTTTGAATCTTAGAAAAACACCTATTTTTCCTTGTAAACTCTTGTAAACAGTGCGGTATTTTGCTATATTCTGTCGCATTCTAAAGATTTGAGGAAAATTATGTTAAAATTTGCTAAAAAGTTTTTTGCTTTTTCTGTACTTGCTGTAGGTCTTTTTTCAGCATGTAACAATGTATCTGATGATTTTGAAGCAGTTTCTGCTGATTCAAAGGCTGCCTCTTCTGTGGCCGCTTCAACTTCTTCTGCTGACACAACTGTTTCCAGAAGCGTTGCTCCTGTAGTTCGCATTTCTTCTGATTTGAACCCGGGCTTTGGTCAGGCAGTTTATTTTACAGGTTCTTTCAATGAAGGAAATTCCTGGACAACTGCCGTTCGCGGTTCTTACGACAACGGCTGGTTTGCTGAAGTTACCAGCTCTTCTTCCTTTGAATGGAAGGCTCTTACAGGAAACTACGACCTTGGAGAGATTGTTCCGGTTTCCGGCTATGGTCTTGTATGGGAAAACGGAGAAAATCATGTTTACGAGATTTCAGCAAATAATCTTTATATGATTACTGCCGGCGGACTTGCAAAATACGGTTATACCCGCTATTTCACTGGAACCTTTAACGAAGGAAACAACTGGCAGTCTGCAGTTCACGCTTCCGGCTATAATTCAAGAAATTATTTCTTCTGTGCTTTTGTAACCAGTGACACTCCAAATTTTGAATGGAAGGCTCTTGGCGGTTTTGGTTCACCGAGTGAAGTTATCAGCGCTCCTTTCACAGGATACAACTGGGACGAAGGTGCCAACAAAACCGGCGCAGATGCAATTCCTTTTGCAGAAGCCTGGGAACAGTATGCAAAAATCGAGTTCTTTGAAGCATATTACAATGCTGAAGAAAATCATTTGAGCCTGAACGGAACCGGTTATATCTACGACTACAATCAGCCCTTCCAGAATTACGACGCTACAATCTTTGAAATCGTAAAAGACGGTGAAGTTGTTTATTCTGCAAACTACAATGATGTTCGCGATTCCGGTGTTGATTTCTACACAGAAAAGTTTGATTACACAATCTATACTGCCCGCGTAATTCCTGTTTCAATCTACGGTGACCGTGGCTGTCCAACAGAATCTACCTTCTGTCCTGCAATGGTAAAATTCAATTCTGCATATTTCTTTATGGGCTCTGACTCAGATTCAGATGAAGAAAATACAGAACACACTGTAATTATTTCAAAGCCCTATTTTATCGGAAAATATGAAGTAACCGACGCTGAATTCAAGGATATCTTCGGAAAATCAAGCGCTTACATGGGATACAAAATCTATACTCTTGATGAAGGTCCTGCTATCGCAATGAATATTCAGTTTGCAATCGCTTATTGTAACCTTCGTTCCATTAAAGAAGGTCTTGAACCGGTTTATTCTGTAGAAGGTGTTGATTTCAACAATGTGGATTTCAATTACGTTTACAATATGTCAACTGCTGAACGAGCTTTGTGGAATCATGCAACTGTAAACTGGGACGCAAACGGTTACCGCATTCCTACAGAAGCTGAATGGGAATACGCTGCCCGGGGTTCTCAAGTGTATATCTACAGCGGAAGCAATGATATCGATGAAGTAGCAGTTACCATGGCAACAAGAAATTATCAGCCTGTAGAGGTTGGTTCAAAAGCTCCTAACTATTTTGGTATCTACGATATGAGCGGAAACGCTGAAGAATGGGTATGGGATTTTTATGCTCCATATTCGTCAGAGACTCAGTATAATCCTGTTTGCGAAAATGGTGTAAGTCACATTGTTCGCGGCGGTGGCTTTGGCTGCTACGGAAACGACCTCTTTACAGTTTATGTTCGCCGTGAATGCTCAAGCTATTCTTCCTGCACCGGACTTCGTGTAGTTAGAAACGCTCAGTAACGCTTGAAATATTATTCAATTTAATTTTGCAAGGCTGTCTGTCAGGTTTGACCTTTCAGGCAGCCTTTTTTTATTGTTTTGTCTGAGGGGGAGGGGGAGACTGACGCGGCTTTTATTGCAGAAAATTTTGTGGCTCATCACGGAAAATCATTTGCTTTTTTGAATGTTTGCCCTTACACTGTTTAAATACGTACTATTTGAAAAATTTGGGGGCTTTTGTGAAGAACATTGTAAAATTCACAGGAAGATTTTTTGCTGCCTTTGCGGCAATTGTTTTTATTTATGGCTGTAAGGCTGAAGTTTCTGATTCAGAAAAAGATTATAAGGGCGAGACAGGCTCAATCAGTGTAAGCTTTGCGGAAGGCGCTGAGGCTCGGGATTCCCGGGCACTTATGATAAGCGAGTTGAAATCCGCTAAGGCAGTTGTAACCGGTTTCGATTCAAAAGGCGAAAAGTTTACGAAGACTTCCGGTGTTGTAGCTCTTACAGGCGGTAAGGCAGACAGTATTTCCGTAACAGATATTCCGGTTTGTAAAAATGCTGCGGTTGTTGTAACTGCATTTTCTGATACCACAGGCTCTTCAGAAGTGAAGGGCGGAGTTATTTCTGCTTATGTTGAAAAGATTGAGGGCGGAAAGAATAACTCGGTTTCAGTTACCTGGAATGAATCGAAAAAAGGTAATGTGTATGCCGCGCTGATTGAAGCCGGCTTAAACACAAATACTCTCACTGATGCACAGATTTCTTCTATTGATAACGCGATTCCAACTGATATTCATGCAAGTCTGATTAATGCGGCTGCGATTGCTGCTGCGGCTAAGGAATTTGTTGAGGGAACTGGAACACTGGGGGAGGCTTCTGAATACAAATTGACTGCAGGAAGCGTAAAGGTAACTTGCAATGAATACGATGGAATGACTCTGCAGATTACAGACCCGTTGAGTTCGGTTGCTACAGCCAGTACAAGCGGTGCGGTAACAATCAGTAATGTTGCTCCTGGAATCTGGACACTTTATGTTCTGGAGGGGGATACAGTAAAAGATAAAAAGACTGTAACTATTACCAGCGGGGGAAGCATAAATGTTGAGATTGGACAGTCTGTTATTACTGATAAGATTATCGTTCATGCTAAGAATTATCCGGCCATTTATATTTTTGACACTACAGGTATATCAACAAATTCGTATAACATGACTCCTGAAGGTAATGACTGGTACACTTATACATTGAATGTTACCAGTGCAAAACTTATTTTTAAGACTTCGAAGGACTCTTGGACAAATCAGACTGCTGATCTTACTCGCACAGCTGGTGAATGGTGGTTCGTTGGAGATCCTTCAAGTTCTTCAAAGCCAAGCGGAACATGGTATAGCTCAAATCCAGATGTACCTCCAGAGCCGGAGGCTCCAACTTTAACGATTTCTCCGGCTGGCAATACAATTGCAACAAATGGAAAAATTAGAGTTGTTCTTACAGACGGAAATGATACGATTTCTTCGGCAGCTGTTACCGTTACGGGCGTAAAAAATAAATCTTACACATATTCTGATTTTACAAACAATGTTCTGGAAATCCCTGTATCAGAACTTACAAGTGAAGCTGATAAATCAATATCAGTTTCTGCTTCTGTTACAAATTCTATAGGTTCAGCAAATGACAGTAAATCTTACACAACGTTTGTAAATGAAGTTTCGATTATAAGTAACTTTAATGAACTCGTAATGTTCCAGGTTATGGTAAGTCACTTCCAGGATGGAGATTCTTCTATTGGTTATACAAGTGCCTATGGCCCATCTGGTCAGACTTACGGTGGTGATTTAAGAGGTATTATCAATTCTCTTGATTATCTTCAGGATTTGGGTGTTAATGCTCTCTGGATGACTCCTATTTTTAATTCAAATTCATCAAGTTCCGGTGATCAGATGGCATCTACTGGATATTATACCTATGATTATTTTGATATTGATCCACGCTTTGGTTCAAAGGCTGTGTTTAAGGAGCTTGTTGATGAATGTCACGAGCGTGGAATTAATGTAATTCTTGATGGTGTTGTTGGTCACTGGGGTAGTAATGTTGCAGAATCTCCTACAGGAAAAACACCATCCCGTTCACATGGTCAGTATAAGGGCTGTAATTATCCAGAAAGCTTGGAATTCTTTGAGGAAGTTCTTTCTTACTGGATTGAAAACTATGATATTGATGGATGGCGTTTGGATCAGGCTTATCAGGCCGGAGCCCGCACAGATGATGTTTATACTGGTAATACTAATTACTGGCCTCAGCTTAGAGCTGCTGTTGAAGCTGCAGCTGCAACAAATGGTACAAAAGGTCAGAATTGGGGAACTCTCGGTTATATGTGTGGAGAGGTGCTTGATGGTAATCAGAGTAATATTCAGAAATGGGTTGTTGTAAATGACGGACTTCAGTCCAATTTTGATTTCCCAAGTCGTTACAAGTTGTGTAATGCCATTGTTGGAGGTTCAGATTGGGCTGATTCGGCAGGAAGTGATACTTTTGTTTCAGCAATGACTTATACTTATAATACTTACTCTGCAAAAGGTTATACACATTCAAAAGGTTATTATCCTAATTTGTTCTTATCTAATCATGATCTTCTTAGATTTGGTGATTTGATTATAGATTGGAAGAAGTATTCTTATGGTTCTGATAATTATGTCGGAAAGTATAAGGTTGCTCTTGCATCTTTGGCTTCATATACAGGTCCAATTACGTTATACATGGGTGATGAATGGGGTGAAGCAACACAGGATATAAAGCTGATTACTTCACTTTCAACACCTGTTGGAAAAGGCTCTTATTGGGATAATTCAAGCCGCACATCAGGACATATTGATAAGGCTATAAATGGTTCATCTGCAGAAAAAGAAGTTCTTTCTTTCACAAAAAAACTTCTTGCAGCCCGCAAAGCTCATAAGGCATTGTGGAATGGTGGTTCAACTGTTCAGACAACATCTTCTTCAGATTTCTTTGTAACAAAGAAAGTTTGTGATGGAGAAACGATTTACGTTTGTATTAATAACAGTACATCAAGTAAGACTTTCTCTGGTGTTTCTGGAGATGACCTTCTCAGTGATTATAAAGCATCTGGTTCTGTAGAAGTTCCAGCGCTTAGCGCTCGTTATATTCTTGTAAAATAACTAGAAATTATTTTTTTTAGACAAAATCCTTCGTGCATCGTCGTGCGGAGGATTTTTTTTATTTCCTCTGAAAATAAAACTTTGCGGTATTGATTTTTATAGAGTACAATTATATATATTTGTTTTTTCTGGAGTTAAAAATGAATTTGTTTCAGATTTACATGTTGTTTTTTGGTATAAGTACAGTAATCGGGGTTCCGTTGCTTTCTTCTTTTCAGATTACCCAGATCAAAGGTGGAACCTGGTCAGAGTGGGCTTCCAGTCTTGGTGCTTCCTTGGGGCCGGCAGCGGGCGTTTTTATCATTGTTACTATAGTAAGCTACCTCATTATGAAGCCTCTTTTGAATCTGATAAAAAAGGCTGAAACAGAGTCCATTACAGAGGAAGAAAAGGCTGGCGTAGAAAAAATTCTTAAAAAAATCAGAATTATCACAACTTGTGCCCTGATGGCTGGTTACCCGGTTGGAAACGGAGCTACAATTATCATCAAAACTTTGAAGGGTAAGGTAAACTATAATCTTACGGACTTAATCATTATCATGATTTTGATTCTGTTTTATGGTTTTACCGCCGTTCAGTATTCCGTAAAGAGCTTTGCAACCCTTTCAAGAAAAGAACTGTATAAGCTGAAGCTTGTAAACTGTGAAGGCTTTAAGCAGTCCACTGTTTCAATGAATATTGGTCAGGCAATGGCTGTTGCAAGCGGAAATGTTGTCTGGCATATTTTCTGTTCTGGCTACAGCGCCGTAAAGCACGGCTGGAATGAGAATTTATTTTTCGAAAAGGTGATGTTTGGTCTTGTTCAGGCTCTGGTTTTCTGCGGACCTCTGATTGTACTCACCCTTATTCAGCTGCGCCACCGTTTTTCAATTACAATCAATCAGATAAAAAAACTGCGTACGGAAGGTGATTTACAGAGCCGTATTTATGTTGGCTCCTTTGACGACTTTGGTATCATCATCTCTGAACTAAACCTTCTTATGGATTCATTGCGTCATTCTCTCCTGAATCTTAAAAATGAAATTAACACCGTTGATCTGAGTGCGGAAGAGCTTATGAAACTTACGGAATCCTCTTCTTCTGATATTTCACAGATTGTAAGCAGGTTCCAGTCTCTGAGCGAAGAGGCCGGCCGGCAGTCCAGACTTTTGTCTTCGGTAAACGAAGGTGTCGTAAAGTTGAATAATGATGCTGTAAGAGTAAGTGATTTTACCGGTTCTCAGTCTGTTTCAGAAAAAGATAATGAAAGATCCATTACGGAGATGGTTTCTAATTTTGATTCCATCACCAGTCTTATTTCAAAGGCTCAGAAGCTTTCAAATTCACTTACGGAAGAATCTGTTTCCGGTAGTGCAGAGGTAAGAAATACACAGGAAGTTATCAACGGCATTTCTGAAATGTCAAAGCGAATGATTGAAGTAATTAAGGTGATTCAGGCCATTGCTTCTCAGACGAATCTTCTTGCAATGAATGCGGCAATTGAGGCGGCTCATGCCGGGGAGGCCGGAAAGGGCTTCAGCGTTGTTGCCGATGAAATCCGTAAGCTTTCTGAATCTACCCAGCAGTCAACCAAGGATATCAGTAATCTCATCAATGAAATTGCAAAGTCAATGGAAGCGGGGTCTGCAAATATGGAGCTTACCAGCACTGCCTTTAATAGAATCCAGAAGGATATTGAGGAACAGAGCCTTGTTGTAGGTGAAATTTCCAAGACCATGGCACGCCAGTCAAACGATGCTAATTCGATTCTTTCCAATACTAACGAGATTGTAAAGCAGGTTGAAGAAGTGAGCGAGCTTACCAAAAATCAGGCAAACTACACGGACGAAATTCTCCACGATTTGAATCAGGTTGTTTCAGTGACAGGGGAAGTAACGGACTATGTTTCTCAGTCGGAAGATGTTGTAAAAAACTTTTCCAGTTCTTTCAGTACTGTCCGGGAAAAGGCCGAAGCGAACAAGAAAGCTGTTGTTGCAATTACGGCGGAACTGGATAAGTTTAAGCTGTAGGTGTTACAGGTGCCTTGCTTCTAATTATTTCGTAAGAAGTGAAGATTTTTTGTCATTTGGACCAAAACGCGAAAATTTTTCTTTCCTTATTTGAATTCCTCCCTTACAATGGGAGATGTTACTTTTTATAAAATAAGGATGGAAAAATGAAAAAGTTTGGAGGAACTTTTTTGTGCATTCTGACTTTGTTGTGTTTGTCAGGATGCAGCAATGTTTTTCAGAAGCAGGGGGAAAAGGCTTCTGATTTAGAGTACGGTTCAATAACCATTGTTCAAAAAAAAGATGGAACGGACTCCAGAGCCCTGGATGTTTCCGAAATTACTTCCGCAACTGTAACTGTAAGCGGTTACGGGATGACTGATGTAAAAAAAGAAAATGTTACAATTTCTGAAGGAACAGGTTCCTGTACAATTGATAATATCCCGACAGGTTCAAATCGCGTTGTAACCGTTAAGTCAAATATCGACGGCGCTGTAATCCGCGGTGTTTGTAATGTTGTTCCCGGAGATTTCAACCAGTGCGAAGTTAACTGGGATTCAACAGCCATTGCAAGTGTTTACTATAATTTGATTAAATCAGGAACGAATATTTCTTCTGTTGAAAGCTCTTCGTTCAGTTCAAAAATTCCAGAAGTTCATGCAAGTCTATTTAAATCAAGCGAGTTTGCTGCTGCGTTTAAGGCGGCAGGATTTAATGCTTCCGGAATATCTTCTGCTGATTATGTTCTTGATTACGGCAATATCATTGTAAATTATTCGAATACAAACGGTTATACTGTTCAGGTTACAGATATCGCTTCTGAAAAAACAACTTTTACAAAGGCTTCCGGAACTGCGACTTTAAAAGGTTTCCCGGGAGAATGTAAATTAAAGGTTTTTGATGCAACTGGAACTTTGAAAGAAACAAAAGATGTTGTTGTTGCCAGTGGTAAGGATACAACAATTAATCTTGAATATGGAACCGGTGTAGATTTTTCTAATAGAACGATTATTTTTGTGAAAGCTGGTTCTGCTCCTAATATCTGGGCGTGGGAAGAAGATGGAGCAGCTTTGTCGGATGGACAAGGCGGAGTTTGGAAAGTATCTTCAACTGCAACAAAGATGGTCCCTGTAACATCTGATTATATGGCTAACCCAAGTGGCTGGTACATGATTGATTATACGTATAAGGCAGATGGGACAACAAAACTTGCGACAGGTAAGACTATTAAGTTCAAGTTAAACTGGTCTGACCCTGAACTTACAGGTGCTGCCGGAACTTTCTGGTATGATTCTACTTCGACAACATCAAACCCTTCTCCTGTGATAGCAGGTTTGTCTGTTACTGTAGTAAACCCGGCTGTTCCATTGCCGCCGACTGTTAGCTGTAATTTCAGCGACGGCGACGAAATCGATGTAAACGGTTCTGTTACCTTCACTGTTGAAAGTGAAAATACTTCTCTTACCAGCGGAACTTATACTGTTGGAAGCCGCACTGGCACATTGGCTGTGGGAACGAATAAAATCGACCTTCCTTCCGGTCTTTCTGCAGGACAGACTATTACAGTTTCTGCAATTGTTGAAAATGAAAAGGGAAGTGACAGTCTTTCAATTTCTCTTACTACTGCCGAAATCGCCCAGCCAAGCACTCCGACTCGCCTTGGTGCTTTCTATGAAAGATGCGCCACAAGCTTCAGTATCTGGTCGCCGGATTCTTCGAATGTAAAGGTAGCCGTAAAGAAGCAGGGTGAAACAAGCTTTACGGAATATACTTGTACAAAGGGTTTTACAGTTGACGGCGGCTATCCTGACAGTTCGAATATTTATGGCGTTACTGTAATGGGTGACTGTAATCTTGCAGAATACCAGTTCTATGTTGGTGGAAAGGCTGTTCGCGACCCTTATGGAAAGATGGTGAAGTATGACGGAAATCACCAAAAATCAAATAAAATTGCCGATGGAACTGAAAACGGTTTCAGCTATACTTCTTATGCAGGTTCAAGCATTAATATTGTAATGGATATGGATTCCACAGATCCAGTAGGAGGCTGGGCTGCCCGTCCGGTGCTTGAGAATCGCTGTGATGCAATCGTTTACGAAGTTCATGTTGCTGACTTTACTAGTGATTCAACCTGGAACGGAACAGAAGCGAACCGCGGAAAATTCCCAGGCATGGTTGAAACAGGAACAACCTATTCAACTGTAAAAACCGGTATAGATCACTTAAAGGAGCTTGGAATTACACATGTTCAGATTCTTCCGATGTATGACTTTGCAACAAAGTACAACAATACTTTGAACGACATTTATAACTGGGGTTATGACCCTGTAAATTACAATGTTCCGGAAGACCGCTATTCAACATGCCCTGGCGATTATGTTGAACGTGTTCGGGAAGTTAAAACCATGATTAATGAGTTCCATAAGAATGGAATCCGCGTAATTATGGATGTCGTTTATAATCATACTTTTTCAAAAGAAATGTTCAACTCTATTTCTTCTCAGTATTATACCTCCACAGATCTTTCTGGTTGTGGAAACAGTATAAATACTGGCGTTTCTATGGTCAGCCGTATGATTCGCGATAGCCTTGAATATTGGGCAGAAGAATACAACATTGACGGTTTCCGTTTTGATCTTTTGGGAATTTATCATACGTCAGCCGTAAAAAATTGGGGTGAATACCTTAACAATGAGAACGAGGAAACTAAAAACGTGAAACTCTTAATGTACGGGGAACCTTGGAACGGCTATGCAAACGATTCAGAAGAGAGTGCAAAGGTGCGTATGAGTGCAGTAAGTTCTTTGGGTAATGCACATGTCGGCGTATTTAATGGAAAATACCGTCAGTCTTTGAAGGGGGCAAATGACAAGGCCGCAAGGGGCTATATTTTCAATAAGAATGAAGACGATGGAACTGCTTATGCTGCAAATATTGCTGTAGGTTTGAAAGGTTCTGGAACTTCACTTGATAAAACAGGTTGTTCAGATACATCCGGAAGTTGGACACGCTTCTTTACGAGTAGTCCTTCCCAGTCGATCAACTATATGTTTGCTCATGATAATCTTTGTTATTGGGATAAAATCAATACTGCCGGAGTTACTGATAACGATTATAAAAAGAGAATCGTCAAGTTTGGTCACGGAATCCTTCTTGTAAGCCAGGGAATTCCATTCATCCATGCAGGTGATGAATTTTTGCGCACAAAAGCAAAAGGTGCAGGAAGTTCCATGAGCCACAACAGCTACATGGCAGGAATTGAAACAAACTCTATCGACTGGAGCCTGAAGGCTGCAAATAAGTCAGTGTTCCAGTATCATGCAGATTTGATAGCTCTTCGTAAAGCTCATGACGGTCTTAGAAACAGAAATGGTGTTGGAACCACAGAATGTGTAGATAATGCAGTAAAATATTATGTTCAGGATAAAAATGGAACAAAACTTTGTATCGTTGTAAATCCTGGAAATGAAATTGATAATCCAGTAAGTGGAACAAAGATTTTTGATATTAATGGTGCAAATGCAACTTCAAAGAAATGTGAAGGAACTGCAGTCACTATTATTCAGTATTAAAGAGAAATAAAGAGGGAAAAAAAATAGAACCTTCTGCACCTGGGAAATGCGGAAGGTTAGGGAGAGGCGGCACAGCTGTTTTTCTCAGGAGGAATTTAATGAAAAAGAATGGTGTGGTGGCACTGGTTGCCGCTGCGTTGCTGGCTGGTATTGGACTTTTCGGGTGTTCCAATGAGGTGGAGACGGCGTCCGAAAACGGCGTAAAATATGGTTCTTTGATTTTCAATACGGAAGAGGCTTCTCCACGAAAGATTGACGGTTCTGATATTAAGACGGCAACGATTAATGTGTATTCCGGCTCAAAAATAATTACAAAGTCTGATGTGGCTCTTACTGGGGGCACCGGAAGTACAACTGTTGACGGAATCCCATACGGTAAGAATTGTATTGTTGAAGTAATCGGTTATAAGGCAAACGGAGTTGAAGGAAAGCGGCTTTATGCGGTAACTGACATCCTGCAGGCCGTAAATACAATTGAAAAAATTGAGGACGGTCCGGCTTCAGCCAAGGGAAAAGCCTATCTTGCGCTGAAAAACGCTGGGGTTGATATTACAAAAGTTACCCTTTCAGGTTTTGCTGATTCAAAAAGCTCTTATACTTTTGACGCAGAAAGTTTTGCTACGGCTTACAAGACTAATTCTTCTGTAAATCCTTCTGCTTATTATACTGTGGCAGGAACATTGACTCTCTCTAAGCTTGTGAATGCAAACGGTTACACGATTTGGGTAAATGATCCGTCAAGCGATAAGCTTGAAATCAAATCCAACAGCCAGACCAGCGGAGCAATTTCCAATGTTGCTCCGGGAGAATGGACTGTTTATGTAAACGACGGAAACAGCACAAAAAATGCAGGCAAAGTAAATATGACTTCAAGCGGTGCGACTTTCGATGAGCAGATTGGTCATAACGGTTACAGAGTTCATTTATACAATGTTACTGATGCATGGACAGACCCAACTCTTTATGCGTACTCTTCTGATGAAGCTAATAATAATGGTTGGAATACTGTTCATATGACTCCAGAAACAACTGGATTTTATCTTGATTTGACTTATAGTTGGATTGAGGCTGGTTCGTCACGGGTTATTTTTTATCAGAATGATTCAAATCGTTATCCGGCAGATGGTGCTGCTGGAGAAATTATTCCTTCTGGTAAGACCGAAGCCTGGTACGATTTGTCTAGTCATGCATGGACTGATGCTCCTGATTTTGTTTCTCATGACGCAATCTTAAAATCCATCAGCGTAAACGGAACTGCCCTTACAGATTTTGCAGCGGCAACTCTGTCCTATAATACAAAAATTGCAAGCGGTGTGGAAAATGCTACAGTAACTGCCGTTGCAAACGATTCTAAGGCGACTGTAGTTGTTTCTCCAAGCGGCAGCACAGCACTTTCTGCAGGTGAAACAAAGGCCTTTACAATAACTGTAACTGCGGAAGACGAAACTACAACTAAAACATATACAGTGAACGTTACCCGAAAAAAGCCGGTGGTTGATGATGTAAGCATTACGGGAATCACAGTAAACGGCGCTGCCGCAAGCGGTTCGGGAACTGCATATACCTTTACAAAAACCGGAAGCGACGAAAGTCTTGTAATTTCTTCAATTGTTGCAACTCCAACTGACAGCACTGCTCAGGTTTCATACGGCACGACACCAGCTACTGTTGCCAGCGGAACTACTGCCAATGTTACAATCATTGTAACTAATGGAAGCAAATCCGCAACTTACACTCTGACGATTTCTTATACACAGCGGGTTTCTTCTGGACAGTACGGAACAAACGATAAGGGAAAGGGTGTTAATAAGACGATTTCAAGCTGGTCTGACTGGACAGAAGGTATGCAGATTGCCCGAGGTGCGGCTTACGATGATCCTAGAACCTGGACAGGCATTCAGGAAGTACCATACGATGCTTACGCATTATACGCGGCTTATGATGATACAAACTTGTATATTATGGTTGAACTTACAAATATTGTAGATCGAGCAAGTTTTATGTTCCATGATTATGCAGCAAGTGATAACGCATGGTGGAATAACCGCGATATTCCTCTTGGACTTGCAATTAATACAGGTGCCCCAATTGTAGCAAATGGTCCTTATCTTGATTCTGATTCTGTAATCTGGGGCGGGGCAAATGGAGGAATTGAATTTACAGACAGAGAAGGCTTTGACTGGATGCTTTATCATTCTTCGAAATACGGTACTTTTGCAGATACTGGTGCATTTGTAGGTGTAGGAGAACCTGGTTTCTTCCATGTTCAGAGTGACGGTTATTTTAGCTATAATACAGAAACAGATAAAACTCGTTGTCTTTCAGTTGATACTGGTACTACAACAGGAACTTCTGGTATTGATATCAAATATATGCGTAAGTGTGCAGTTAGTAAAACTGTTAATTATGAATCTACTCCATCTGATAACAGAAAAACTTCAGAACAGACAGGTGCTGACTTGATGTCAAGTGACACTTATACATCTGTAACAACTAATAATCTTGATATGAGTTACTGGTACACAATCCCTCTTTCAACATTAGGAATTGATAAGTCTTATATTGAAACAAATGGTATTGGTGTTCGCCAGCTAACTACAGGCGGTGGTTCTTTAATGGATTGCTTGCCATGGGATGAAAGCATGGTTGATAATGCCGGAGAATATTATTCTGGAGCTAATGATTATTCTTCGAAAGAAAAAGAAGATGTTGATACAATTACCTCACCACAGGCCCGCATCGGAAAATAGCCTAAAATCTTCTTTCGAAGCTTGAGCCTGGCGTTGCGCGCGGCGATTGAGCGCGCTGGAAGGGGTAGCGGACAAGCAACAAAGCGGAGAGAATCGGCACTGCTTGCAGGGGCGATTCGTGTAGCGACTTGCTTGGGAGCGAGGGGGAGTCTTCCCCCCTCTTTTTTTGTCTCTTTTTGTTATAGCTATAATTGACAAAATAGCTATATTGTGATATAAATTCTTATCGGAGGCGTTATGTTGAAAATTCCTCTTTTTGAAGTGAAAAATAAGCTCTCTTTTTTTGTGGACCTGGTGGAGCAGGGCGAGTGCGTGGAGATTACCAGGCATGGGAGAACGTCTGCATTATTGGTAAAAACAGAAAATATGAATGCAGAAAAGAAAAAATTTGAAAATTCGCCATTTTATATTGCATATATGAGCTTTAGAAAAAATATAGAGGAAAGTTCTCTGTCGGAAGAGGAATGGAAATCAGCCTTTGAAATAGAAAGAAAGAGTTCCGAAATGCGTCCTTCGTCAGATTTTGAATAGGAAGGATATTATGCACAAGATTTATCTTCTTGATACAAATGTAGTTTCAGAGCTTGCAAAACCAAAGCCGGTTCAGAAGGTTGTGCAGCTTATATTTGATAAACAGTATTCTTCTGCGCTTTCTTCTGTGACCTGGGCAGAAGCGCTTTATGGACTGAAGCGTTTACCAAATGGGAAGAGAAAAAACTTGCTTTTCGATTTTTATATTAATACTGTTCAGAGTATGTATGATTTTTTTGATTTTGATATTCATGCAGCTTCTGTGTATTCGGATATAAAATGCCGTCTCGAAAGAATTGGAAAAATCCCGCATGAACTGGATCTTCAGATTGCATCAGTGGCGGTTGCAAATAATTTAATTCTTGTAACAAGGAATGTGAAGGATTTTACTTTTATTGCAGAAAACAGTGCTTTGATGCTGGAAAACTGGTTTGAATAGCCGGTGCGGAGCATTGCATTTTTTTTGTGTTTCTGTTATATTCTTTGAACTAATTTCTTACAGGATATAAGGAGCTTTTAGAAAATGGCTAAGCAGACAATTAATGCTAAGACACGCACAGTTTCAGGAAAAACTGCTGCAAAAAATCTTCGAAAAGTAGGTAGTATCCCAGCCGTTGCTTACAACGATAAGGGCGAAGCTACAATGCTCGAAGTAAATGAGGTTGAATTCAACAAGGTTTGGAGAAGCATCACTGCTACAACTACAATCGACCTTAACGTTGACGGAAAAGCTAATGTTGCTTTGATTAAAGACGTTGAGTACAACATCCGCAATGACAAAGTTCTTCACGCAGATTTCTTTGTTCCAGGAAAGGATGAAAAACTTAAGTATACTCTTAAAGTTCAGTTCTCTGGAAACGCTACTGGTGTTCTTAAGGGTGGATTCCTCCTTAAGCACGTTCCACAGATTACAATTCTTGCAACTGCAGAAAACCTTCCAGAAAGAGTAGTTGTTGATGTTTCTGGTTTGAACATCGGTGACTCTTTCAAAGTAAAAGATTTGAACCTCGGAAAAGGTGTTACAATCTTGACTGATGCAGAAGCTGAACTCGTAAGCGTTTCTCCAGCCCGCTAATTTTAGCTAAACTGAATGATGTTTCGGGCTGATGCCCGCTGATTAAGACTGCCGGTTTATCTACGGATAGACTTGAGCAGTCTTTTTTTTTAGGAAGCGCCAGGTTGTGGTCATACCCCTCGCCCTGCACGAACGTTTTTTTTCTTCACAGTTCCAG
Source organism: uncultured Treponema sp. (assembly GCA_946186185.1). Taxonomy (GTDB): domain Bacteria; phylum Spirochaetota; class Spirochaetia; order Treponematales; family Treponemataceae; genus Treponema_D. The sequence goes on from CAMHMJ010000003.1 coordinate 81,685, forward strand.
TCTTTTTTATTTTCCGCTTTTAAAGTAAAATATACCTATGGTTCTGAATGACAGCGGAAGGGAAGACGCTTTTTTTTTATCGAAAGCTGGCCTTTTTGAAGACGAAAATGCGTCTTGTAACGCGCCGGAAATTGCATTTGAAAAGCGGGTTTTAGAAAATCTGGACGAATTTACTCGTACTCCAATAACCCGCGATTATTCCCGAGATTCTTCTTCTGCCTGCGACGATTCTTCTTGTCCCGGCTCCTTTTCTTCCGGAAGGCAATCTTCTCTTTCCTCTGAACAATTGCCTGGTTTTTGCGGGTTAAAGCTTGGTGTGGCGGTTTCCGGCGGGGCGGATTCTGTGAGCCTTCTTGTTAGCGTGGCTTCAATCAGCAGGCGCTTTTCTATGCCGCTGAAGGTGTGTACGGTAAATCACAGAATCAGGACTAACGGGGATAGTGAAGGCGATGTGCTTTTTGTCCGCCGGTTGTGTCAGAAAATCAGGGAATACGGCTGTAATATTGAGCTTTTTGAAAAGCAGCTGGGAGAGGGAGAGGTTTCTGCTCTTTCAAAAAAAAGAAAATGTGGAGAAGAGGAAGCGGCGCGTTTTTTGCGATATCAGGCCTTTGAAGAGTTTAAGGCTCTCTATTCTTTAGACTTTGTGCTTCTTGCACACAATGCAGACGATAATCTTGAAACAATTCTGATGCGCTTTTTGCAGGGCTCTTTTTCGTCCGGAATTCGTCCGGTCCGGGATTTTTATGTGCGCCCCCTTATCACAATTACAAGGAAAGAAATCGAAGACTATCTGAACAAAAAAAATATTCCCTGGCGCACGGATATGACCAATTTTAATCAGGAATATTTCAGAAACCGGGTGCGCTCTTCTCTGGTTCCTTTTTTGAATCAGAATTTTGAGGGCTGGGGGGCAAGTGTTCTGAACGGGGCAGACCGATACCGGAAGGATGAGGAGCATTTTGAAGCGGTATGTGCTGAACTCCCGGAACCTGTTTTTAGAAGTCCTGAAAAAATCGCTTATGAACGAAACGCTGTTTCTGCCCTGGATGATGCCCTTCTTTCCCGGCTTTTTTATGAAAGCTTTAATAAGCTTGGAATCTTATCCCGTGTCCCTTACCGCCGGATTCAGGAGGTTCTTGCGGCCTTTCTGAAAAATAACGCCTTCGAAATCGTCATGAAGGACGTTACTTTTGGTTTTGATTTATCAACAGTTTATGTAAAAAAGACGGAAAATGTAGCGACTGAATCTTATTTTTTTGCTATAATAGAAGAAACTGGGGTGTACAATTTTCCCTTTGGGGGGCTTTCAGTTGAAAAGGCAGCCGCTGATGGAAAATGTAACCTTAAATCAGAATATTTTCGTGTAGAAAATGTAAGTTTTCCTTTTGTTGTACGAAGCGTCTGCAATTCTGACTGTATAAAAGCATCGGACGGCAGTGAGCGGCGGGCAAAGTCAATTCTTTCTTCCTGGCATATTCCGGCAGAAAAGAGAAGTCTTGTTCCGGTTGTCATTGAACTTAAGGAAAATAAAAATATAGTGCGTGCAATTTTAGGAAGCGTTCTTTGCGACGGTAAAAACTGGATTGTGGGGGCAGATTAAAAATGAAGAAGAACTCAAAATTTTTGCTTTTGACATTTGTTTCTTTTTTCTGTGTAAATGCTTTTGTGTCTGCTTATCCTTCTGATTCTTCGTCAGCAGTGTCTTCTCAGCTTTCTCTTGCAAACCGGAAAACCGCAGTCCGCTGCTTAAAGCTGGCTCAGAATTATCTTTCCAGCGGTGATTATGAAAATGCCTTAAGTCAGGTGGATCTGGCTCTTGCATACGATGCCGGAATCTCAGACCTCTGGTACATAAAGGCAGCGGCTAAAAATCTGCGGGGTGAACCTCGTTCTTCGATTATTCCTCTTGTAATGAAGTCCCTGACTGAAGGGGAGTGGGTTGACTATAACCGTGACGGTGCCCGCATTTTGTACGCCGATATGCTCTGCGATACCGGGGAATATGACCAGGCTCTTGCGGTTTTAAACTCAAGTCCTATGCTTTTTAATGCGGATGCAGAGTTTATCCGGGCAAAGGCTCTTTACAGAATGAATACTGCGGAATCGGTTTCAAAGGCCCGGGAAAAAATCAATTCAGCCCGAAAAATCTATCCCGATGACCTTCGTTTTCCCCACCTTTTCTTCCGGTTTGAATACGTGCTTTCAAAGCAGTTTGAAAATCCTTCTCTTTCCTCGTCCAGTGACGCCCTGGTGCGAAAGCTTGCTGACTATTTTTTGATTAAAATGCCGGAATACGATAATCCCGATGCGGAACTTGAAATTTATGCGGCAATTTTTGCTGAGGGGGAGCGGCAGAAGCGCCTTCTGCAGGCTTTTTCTTCCCACGGAATGAAGCATCCCCTGTATGCGGGAATTGCCCTTGAAAACGGACTTATGAATCAGCAGGAAGCCTGGGATTATTTTTTCCATTTTGCTGATACCGAAATTTCCCTTGAAATGCTGGAGGATTTTTTACCTCACATTACCGAGGAAGACACCATAAAATCGGTGAAGGAACGGCTGGATTCCTATGCCGGAATTATCTCCATGGATACAAACGGCGACCTTGAACCGGAGCTGTACGTGAAATATGTCCGCGGCCGTCCAAAGCTTTTTACCTGGGATCAGAATGATGACGGAATCCTTGAGTGGAGCGTGGAATGCGATTTTGGCGCTCCGGAATACGTGGATTTGACCGGCGGAAACCTTCACCTGACCTACGGAACCTATCCATGTGTAGTTCGTGCCGAGTTCAAAAGCGACCTGCACCCTGAAAATCCAACGGTTTTTAATCTGCTGGATGAAACTTTCCGGTGGTCCGTTGCAGATATTAAGCCCCACGAGCTTTTTAAGTTCCTTTTTGATGTTGATTTCTATGTTCCTTTTCCAAAGGTTCCTTCAACCTATATCGACGAGCGCCTTCTGCTTTCTGCCTGTTCTTCTTACGAAATTCCAACCAATGAACGGCCGGGTGCCTTTATCCGCTTTTCAATTCTGGACGGAACTCCTGTAAGCTCTGACTACTATGAAAACGGAAATCTTTACGCTCACGGAGTGTTCAAGGACGGCCTTCCGGATTTCCGTTCCGTTGATACCAATGATGACGGAATTTTTGAGACTACGGAATATTTTGGCTACGACCCTGAAAACCGCTACAATACCCGGATTCTGGATCAGAGCCAGCTGATGGCTAACCTTTTTGGTCGCCCTGCCAGCGGTTCCGGTCTTTTCCTGCGTATGATTCAGATTGACCAGAACGATGATACGGTTCCTGACTTTATGGAAGAATACCTCCCGGATGAAGGAAAAATCACTACCTGGGATCTGGATGGCGACGGAGTCTGGGATGTGCGCTATAAGAAGTATTCACGACCGGATGCCTCTGTTCCTCTGATTGAAGATTCTGAATTCTATTCCTTCAGCCGGGATGAAATTGTTACAATTACCCGAAAAAACGGATACCCGGAAAAGGTAAAGTGCGGAGAAATCGAATATCCTGTTGCTCCGGGGGCCTTTGATAATTTCTACTGGATTGGAAAAGAAGGAACTGCTGATGAAGAGTTCTATCTTTTGAGTCACTTTGATTCTTCCACCGACCAGGGAGTTCCTGTTCTTGTTCAGAAAGATGAAAAGCGGATGTATATCGTTCGAATCGGTGAATTCCTTTTTGGTCAGATTAAGCCGGATTTTGAAAATATTTACGGAAAGGATTTGTATTAGAAATGAATAGAAGTGTTTCCTGCCTGCTGCCGGTGGTTTTAATAATAATTTCAGGACTATTTTCTCTTTTGTTTTTTTCCTGTTCTTCCATGACAAAGCCGGAAGAGGTATATGTAACGCCTGATTATACGGAAAAAGATATTCTTGATAACGAAATCCGCCAGATTGAAAAAATTGTCCAGGAGCATCCTGTTGAAGCCATGTGGCGCGCCCGTCTTTCCGGAGATGAGGAAACAAAAAAGCTATATGAACAGAAGCTGGTTGAAAAGCTGGAAGCTGCCTATGATGAAGGAAACTTTCTTGATTCCTGGCGCTACTATGTTTCCCTGGAACAGTCTGATTCAGAATTTTTAAAGCCTTTTCTTTCAAAAAAAGGAATAGACGGCGCCTTGCTCTACCGTAATTTCTTAAAGGATGTTCCTTCCTTCAATCTTTCAAAAGAGGATCTGGCGCTTCTTCCAAAAACAATCGATGACTGCGTTAATGCTACCGTTACAATCTGGGTTGATAAGGGAATAAAAATTGAAAACGGAATTGGCTATGCAGACCGGGTACTGGGTTCCGGATTTTTTATTGATAAACGGGGCTACATCGTAACCAATAATCATGTAATCAGCGATGTGGTGGACCCGAAGTACGAAAGCTATACCCGGCTTTTTATCAAGCTTGCTTCCGATCAGGAAACCAGAATTCCTGCAAAGGTAATCGGTTACGACCAGACTCTGGATCTGGCTCTTCTTAAGGCTGAAATCACGCCGCCTTTCATTCTCCGGCTGGGTTCTTCTTCGGACCTTGCACGGGGACAGAAGGTTAGTGCCATCGGAACTCCTTTGGGACTTTACGGAACGGTTACAACGGGAATCGTTTCTGCCGTCGGACGAAAGCTTTTTACCACAGGAAGCGTCCTTCAGATTGATGCGGCGGTTAATTCCGGAAATTCCGGCGGCCCTTGTATCGACGATGAACACCGGGTTCAGGCAATCGTTTTTGCAGGAATTTTACAGTATCAGGGCTTGAACTTTGCAATTCCCGTTGAATACTTAAAGCAGGATTTGCCCTTCCTGTATGCCGGCGGAAAGCGAAATCAGGTATGGACGGGGTCTTTCGGTCATACTCAAAAAACAGCTTTGACAGAAACCGGTCTTGAGGTTCAGTATGTTATGCCGGGGGAAAGTGCCTTCCGAGCAGGCTTAAAAAAGGATGATGTGATTACTGGTCTTGCCGGAAAGAGCGTAAAAAATCTGGAGGATTTTCAGGATATTCTCCGAAATTTTTCTTCAGAAACTGTGCTGAAGGTGAATTTCCTTCGGGAAGAAAAGAAGATGGATGCTGTTGTGTACCTTAGTGAACGCCCTGAACACCCGGGATACGAGTTTTACAAAAGCGACATAATCCAGAACTCCTTCATTCCGATTTTTGGAATGGCTCTTACGCCTTCATCCACGGTGTCTTCAAGAAAGTTTACGATTTCTGATATAATAAAGGGTTCCGTGGCGGACGAATCAGGTTTTTCCGTTACTGACCCGGTTACCGTTACGGATGTTGATTTTACAGAAAAAAACGAAGTAATATACGCTTCGCTGAGTACAAGAAAAAAGAAGAAGGGCTATCTTGATATTTCAATCAGGATTGCAAGTCAGACGGACAGCCCGTATTATTTTTAATATATTGAAAAGTGAATTTGTGGTGTGCCAGACAGTATGTTGTACGCAGCAGGGGCGCTCTGTATAATTCATTTTTCTGCATGAGGAACTATTTATGGACATGAAATTCAAGCGGAACTTCTGCATTGTTGCCCACATTGATCACGGAAAATCCACCCTTTCCGACCGCCTTATTCAAAAATCCAAGATTATCGATGAACGAAAGATGAAAAATCAGATTCTTGATAACATGGATATTGAGCGCGAGCGCGGAATCACGATTAAGAGTCAGGCCGTAACCATTCCGTATCATGCAAAGGACGGAAATGACTATGAGCTGAATTTCGTTGATACTCCGGGTCATGTTGACTTTTCTTACGAGGTAAGCCGTGCCATCGCTTCCTGTGAAGGAGCCCTTCTTTTGATCGATGCAAGTCAGGGTGTTGAAAGCCAGACGGTTTCCAATATGTACATGGCTCTGGAGCAGGATTTGGAAATCGTTCCGGTAATCAATAAAATCGACCTTCCGAGTGCGGATATTCCTTCTGTTCGCCATCAGATTGATAAGGAACTGGGACTTGACGATTCAACCACTCAGCTGGTTTCTGCAAAAACTGGCGAAGGCGTTGACGGGCTTCTTGAGGCCATCGTAAATTATTTCCCTGCTCCGGAGGGAGATGTAAATGCTCCTTTGCAGGCTTTGATTTTTGACTGTCACTACGATGTTTACCGCGGCGTTGTTGTTCATGTCCGCGTAAAGGAAGGTCGTGTAAAAACCGGTGACATTATCCGCATGATGAGCACTGGAATTGAATACAAGGTAGAGCAGTGCGGTATTTTCAAGGTTGACTATGAAGAAACCGGCGTCCTTGAAGCCGGGGATGTTGGCTACATTATTTCCGGCCTTAAAACCGTAAGTGATGTTCACGTTGGTGATACCATTACCGGTTCTGCAAATCCGGCCGCTGAACCGCTGGCGGGCTTTAAGGATGTAAAGCCGGTAGTTTATTCTTCAATTTATCCGATGGATTCAAACGATTACGAGGAATTAAAATCTTCGATTGAAAAACTTAAGCTGAACGACGCCAGCCTTGTTTACGAAAAAGATAATTCCATCGCTCTTGGTAACGGTTTCCGCTGCGGCTTTTTAGGTCTTCTTCACCTTGAAATTATCCAGGAACGGCTTGAGCGCGACTACGACCAGGCTATCATTTTTACGGCGCCTTCGGTTCGCTACAAGGTAACATTAACCGACGGAACAGAGACTTTTGTTGACAACCCTTCAGAATATCCTCAGGGACGCATTCAGAGTGCAGAAGAACCGTATATCAAGGCAAGTATTATCACTCCGGCAACCTATCTTGGTTCCCTTATGGAGCTTTGTAAGCAGAAACGGGGGGAGCAGACCAATATGCAGTATCTTGACGAAAAGCGTGTTGAGCTTACCTACGAAATGCCGCTTTCTGAGGTTCTGTTTGATTTCTATGACAAATTAAAGTCCTACAGCCGTGGTTACGCTTCCTTTGACTATGAAGTTATCGGTTACAGACCAACAACCCTGGTTAAAGTTGATATTCTTCTGAACTCAAAGCCTGTTGATGCCCTTTCATTCCTCTGTTTTAAGGAAAATGCAGTAGAGCGGGCACGAAAGGTTTGCGAACGCCTGAAGGATGAAATCAGCCACCAGCAGTTTAAGGTTGCCATTCAGGGTGCCATCGGCGGACAGATCATTGCCCGGGAAACCGTCAGTGCCTTCCGAAAAGACGTTCTTGCAAAATGTTACGGCGGCGATATTACCCGAAAACGAAAGCTTCTTGAAAAACAGAAGGAAGGTAAAAAGCGCATGAAGATGTTCGGTGATGTTGAACTTCCACAGAGCGCCTTCCTTGCAGTTCTCAAGGAAAAGACCGACGATTAGTCAGCCCACGACAGATTTCCCGCAATAAGCCGAAGGGGCTGTCCAATAAGTTTAGTAACTGCGGTCATTGAGCCTGTCGAAATGACCATTTTCACTATATCTGGTGGTTTCGAGAACCTCAACCACCGCAAACTTTTCTTTTTAGACAGCCCATTCGTACTTCTTACAGTATCTTCAGGAAGCTGTCGATTTCTGCCCGAACCCGCTTAAGAAAATCTAGCGAAGTGCGGGCAGTTGTTCCATCCGGAAAGTGAAGGTAAAGGTATTCTCTGTTTTCAAGGAGTTTTTGGATTTTTGAGTTTCGTTCTTCTTCTGAAAGCGGGATTTTTCCCGAAAGTATGTCCCGTAATTCCCTTAGTTCATCCTTTTCCTTTTGAAGGAATCTGGAAATCTGTTCTGAAATCGCCCTGTTGTCTGATTTTTGAGCGGTGACGGTCTTTGAGGCATCGTCTGATGCTTTTTCTGTTACTTCGCTGGCGGCTGGCTCTTCAGAACTTTGCGCTATCGCATTTTCTTGTTGTATTGCTGCTGGTTCTGTAATGTCAGTCAGTTCTTCAATCCTGCGTTTTGGTATTTTCAAATCTATTCCGGCTTTACCCAGATTAAAAATATTTTTTACTCCCGAAAATCTGTCTGCAAAAAGTTCTGCATAACCGGAAAGATTTTTGGTTGTAAAAAGCTCCTTTGCAGGAAGTTTTTCTGCATAGGGTGAAAAAGCCGCTTCCAGTTTTTCCAGCGTAGTAAGCCGGTTAATTTTCTTTGACCGTTCTCTGTCGTGAAAGGAAGATGCCGCATGGGTTCTGTTTTTTGAATATGAAAAATCCAGTCCGCAAACATAAACAGGAACTTCATCATTCTGCCGGATTTTTAAGGCAAGATTTACGGCGGAAAGGCCAACGCTTCCAAGTGGTTCGTAAATATTCTGCAAAATACCCTCGCTGCAGAGTTTTTTCAGAAAACCCGCATTTGTGTAAAGGGGAGCGTAAAAAATAGTCCTTCCTCTGTTTTTAAAGGAAACGCTTGTGTTTCCCGTAATGCTTAAAAAAAGAGTGTCGTATAAAGCTTCCGGCTTTGCACATAAGGAGGCAGGGGAAGTGTCCCCGGAAGCAGAGTTTGTATTGTCGGAAGCTGTTCCTGCGCAGCCGGTAAAGGCCCGGGCAATTATGCTCTGGCATTCCTCGCAAACGGCGGCATCTGCTTTCAGATTGAGAGCCTTAAATGTTTTTAAGACTGCGTCAACGGCAATTATGTAAATGCAGTTTCGGACTGCCGGGTTGTTCTTAAGAAAATTAAGCGGTTCTATGGCGCTTTCGCCGGCTCCCACCACTAAAACTGGCTTTGAAATTCGTTTAAGTGTCCAGGGATTTACGCTTTGTGAACCAGAACTGCTCAAGTTTTTTTTGTTCTCAGAAAGTGCTGAGCCCCTGGTTTCTGAAGGCTCCGCACTCTTTATTTCTAACGCTTTCTGAATGCTGGAGAACTCCCTGTTGTTCGGTTCTGAGTAAGTCTTTATTTCAGGCTCTGCAGATTCTGCAATAATTTTAAGGTTCTTAAAAAGGTTTGTGCTGTATTTTTTCCCGAATTTTACCAGAGTAATCCTGTTTTTCCAGAACTGGTTTATGATATTCTGAAGTTTAATAAGAAAATCGTCGTAAAATTCCTTGTGAAGGGCGCTGCCGGCAGAAAAATCAATTTTGATTACGCGCTTGTATTCTCCGTTAAAGCGTTTGTAAAAATCCCGGATAAAACCGTCTGCCTGATCAGAAGAAATGATTTCTGAGAAACAGACAGGGTTTTCATCCTTTAAGCTTAAGTGGTCATTTTCTGTGGCGGAGTTCCCCTCAGCCTGCTGCTGCACCAGGCTGGTTTTTTTAAGCCATTCGTTTTTTTCAAACTCAAACAGCTCTTCTTCATTTTCAAGAATAATGCAGCGGCTTCCTTCTGAGGTTTCTTTTATTTTTGACAGTAATTCATTTATTCCGTAGTCAAGAACCGGTGAGACGCATAAAACAAGAGTCTGGTGGAGAACGGTAAGCCCTTCAATGGTCTGTACAATTGTTTTTGAAGGATTGTACTTTGAATAGAGAAGCTTTCCTTTATATTCAACAGAAAAGCCCTGACCAGTTTGCACCAGACAGGGCTTGTTTTCATTTATATTCAAGTTTTACCTTAAAATTAGTCGTTTTTCATGAAGTGGTTAAAGAATACTTCGCTGAAGTTATTAACAAGTTTTGGACTTGAAAGAAGTGCGCTCTGTGCAAGTGAAGAATCGTAAGATTCGATTTCATCCTTGAGGGCACCTTCAGCAACAGGTTCGTCAGTATTCTTAACTGTTTCTGCAAGCTGAAGAACAAGAATGTTTCTTCCGTTTACAACTGGTTCAGAAACTTCACCCTTAGAAAGTGCGAATGCTTTTTTAAGGAATTCTTCGTTTGTGGCAGCTCCGGAAAGTCCTTCAACACTTGTGTCAAGCTTTGAAGCAACGCTTGCATTTCCCCAGTTGAGAGGGAAGTGTTTAACAGAAACCTTTGTAACGCCTTCTGCTTTGCATGCAGCATCGAATCCGCTTGCCTTTGCTTTTTCTGCGAACTTTTCTGCCTTTCCGTTGAAGTATGCTTCAACTACAGATGCGTCGTTTGAGTTGATGTAGCTGTAAACTGTTTTAAGAACTGAGTCGTTGTCAAAGTCAGCTTCTTTTGCTTCTGAGTCAGCGCGGAAGATTGAGTAACCAACTGTTGTTTCAATTACAGGGCTGATTTCTTCTGCTTTAAGTGCCTTGATTTTGTCAAAGTCAGCTGCGTTTTTGATTGTTCCTTCAATCTGGAAGCTGAACTTGTTGTTCATTTTTCCTGAATCATTTGAATAAGACTTCTGTGAGTATTCTGTTACTGCGTCTGCAAAAGTAACTTCGCCGCTGGCAATTCGTTTTGCAACTGTTTCAGCCTTTGCTTTGTCCTTGCATGTGATTACTGAAAGATCATAGTTTGTGAATTTTTCTGCATTTGCTTTTCCGTAAGCTTTCTTTTCGCTGTCCGGATATTTATTCATGTCGAAAGAAACCATGTTGAAGCTTCTTTTTTCGTCATTCAATGCTCTCAAGAAAGCAATTTCTGCATCTGAATATTTGAGACCGTAAAGAGCGTCTTTTCCCAGAGCTTCGTAACTTCCGAAAAGGTCTTCCTGGTAGCGCTGAGCAATAAGAGTGCTTTCAAAATCTTCTCTCATTGTGCGAACGCGGTCCGGGTCTGCAAGACGATATACTTTTGCAGAATATTTTCCGGTTTCATCAGTAAAGTAAGGCATCATTGCGCGGTTTACCTTTGAAGCAGGAACCTTGTAGCCGCTCTTCTTTACAGCTTTTGAGAAGGCAAGGCGCATTACTGTTGTGTTGAATGCGCTGTTGAAAAGGTAATAATAATCTGAATTAGAAATCTGAATGTTTCTGTTTTTGTAGCTGTCTGCATACTGTGTTACATAATTTGCAAAATCAGAACCCTGCTCGTAGCGGATTTCTGTTCCGTCGTATTTTCCGAAGGCTGGAAGACGTTTGCCTGCTCTTCCTCCACTGAAAATCGGTACAAGTACAAAGACGAATGCTGCAATCAAAAGAATTACAAGCGAGCCAATAGTATAAACACTTCGTTTCATTTTTAAACCCTTATAAATTGTTTTTATATAGATAATATTTAATTTTAACACGGGTTTATATTGGTGTCAACACGCATTTTTCCCTGCAAAACCCCATTTGTGTCCGCGGACTCCCATTACTTCTCCAGGGACTTCCATTTATCGCCTGTGAACGAGGGGCTGTCAACGAGGGGCTTGTTTTAGCGCGTTTTTAATGTATAATCAAAAAATATGACAAATGAGAATACTTTGGAAAACTCGCCGGTGCTGGCGGAGTGTTATGACGAACTCTGTGATATTTTAACCCGCGTAAACGATAAGGCCCTGATGAAAGAAATTTTTGAATGCCTGTGCTCTCCCGCTGAACGGAAGGATTTTGCAGAACGCTGGCTTCTGGTAAAGGAGATTGATAATGGTGTTCCCCAGAGGAAGATTGCAAAAGACTACTGTATGTCTCTCTGTAAAATAACCCGGGGTTCAAAAGAACTGAAAAAGGAAGACAGCGCCTTCAGAAAAATGCTGGACATGGTGAAGTAAAGTGCAGATGAAACACGAATCGGACTCTGCTGACAAATGAAACTTTGCTGTCAGTTGAAACTTCGTTTGCATTTTTGCGCTGATTTTGATATACTCCTAAAAATCTTTTGTGCAGGAGATGACCAATGCTAGCGGGTCGAAATTTAATAGAACCAGGTGATCTGACAGTTTCAGAAATTGATGAAATTTGTTCTTTGGCGGAACAGATGACAGTGGATCCAGTTTCATTTCAGGATGTGTGTCGCGGGAAAATTCTTGCGACACTTTTTTTTGAGCCGAGCACAAGAACCCGGCTTTCTTTTGAGGCTGCAATGCTTCATCTGGGGGGCGCCGTGGAAGGTTTTGCGGACGCTTCCTACACATCTTCAACAAAAGGTGAAACCCTTGCTGATACAATCCGCGTAGTTTCTTCCTATGTAGATGTAATTGCAATGCGAAATCCAAAGGAGGGTGCGGCACTTCTGGCATCCAAGTATTCTGCCTGTCCGATTATCAATGCCGGGGACGGCGGACACAGCCATCCGACCCAGACCCTTACGGACCTTGTTACAATCCGACGGCTTTTGGGAGATCTTTCAGGGCTTACAATCGGCTTCTGCGGCGACTTGAAATTTGGCCGCACCGTTCATTCCCTTACACAGGCTATGTGCCGCTATCCGAACAATAAGTTTGTATTTATCAGCCCTAGTGAGCTCTGCATGCCGGACTATATGGTAAAAAATGTGCTTGAACCTCTCGGCGTTCAGTACACAACGGCTGAAAGAATGGAAGATGTTCTGGGTGACCTGGATATTCTTTACATGACCCGCGTTCAGAAGGAAAGATTCTTTAATGAACAGGATTATATCCGCCTGAAGGACAGCTATATCCTTGATAAAGAAAAGATGAAGCTTGCAAAGCAGAGAATGATCGTTCTTCATCCGCTTCCGCGTGTAAACGAAATTGCACCGGAGGTTGATGATGACCCGAGAGCCGCTTACTTCAAGCAGGTAAAATTCGGAATGTATGCCCGAATGGCTTTGATTTCAAAAATTACTGGTGCTCTTTAAACTTCAAGGAGAATATAAATGTTAAATGTAGATACAATCAAAAACGGTCTTGTAATCGACCACATCAGGGCAGGAAGCGGCTGGCGGATTTTTCAGTGGCTTGGACTGGACAAGGCTCCTTTCTGTGCAGCGCTGATTATGAATGTAGCTTCCAAGAAAAGCCAGAAAAAGGACATAATCAAGATTGAAAACGCAATGGAAATCGATTATTCGGTTCTTGGTTTCATTGACCCGAATATCTGCGTGAATGTTATTAAGGATGAAAAAATCATCCGCAAAATCAAGATGGAGCTTCCGGACCGGGTTCAGAATGTGTTCAAATGCAGAAACCCGCGGTGTATCACCCAGACGGAACATTATGTAACACCGACTTTCATGCTTGTAGACCGGGCAAAGGCGCTGTACCGCTGCGAATACTGCGATACCCTTTACAATGCCGGGGAAGAAGGCAGAAACTAGTTTTAATTTTGATGAAGGCAGGGACGCGCCTGAGAACAGTTTGTGGTGGTGTTCCTGCTTTTTTTTGACAATCTGAAACGTATTTTAGTGAGGTTTTATGTCTGCTCTTTTGATTTATAATGCCCGCCTTGTGGATAAATTTACCGATGAAAAGGGTGCCCTTTTGTGTAAGGACGGGAAAATTGCTGCCGTTTTTATGGGTGATTTTTCCGATGCAAACCGGGCTTCTTCCGTTGCACTGAACTTTTTGTGTCCATCTGATAAATATCTGGGAAGAAATGAAATTGTGGCAGTTCATGGAGAGTCCTCTTCTTCAGATGGCGCCGATTCTGTTCCGGTTTCCTCACTTGATATTTTTGACGCAAAAGGGCTGATTGTAACTCCGGCCTTTATCGATATGCATGTTCACCTTCGGGATCCGGGACTTACCCACAAGGAAGATTTGCAGAGCGGGCTTAAGGCCTGTGCCCACGGCGGCTACGGAACCGTGGTGGCCATGCCAAATACCTCCCCGGTTGTTTCTGACGGAAAAGACGCCCTTTCCATTATGGAACGAGGAAATGCCCTTGGTTTTGCAAAAATGTTCCAGACCGTAAGCATTACAAAGGCCTTTGAAGGAAAGGATATTTCCCATCTGGATAATCTGGATCGGGAAGAAATTCCGGTTATCACGGAGGACGGACACGATGTTCTTTCTTCTGCCCTTATGCTGGAAGGAATGAAAAAGGCCGGCAAAAATGCTCAGATTGTTTCCTGTCACTGCGAAGACTGTACTCTTGCTGAAGCAGCCCGCCCGCACCGCGCAAAGGCTCTTGAAATTATGAAGGAACATAAGCTTTCTGCCTGGGGCGGCGGAGATGTAGCGTGTGTTCCGGAAGAGGCTCTTACTCAGATTGATTCAGAGCTTACGGAAGCGAACTCAATTCTGGAGCTGGCAGAGGATACCGCAACAGAGAGAAATATCCGGCTTGCAAAAAAAGCGGACTGTCATATTCATATCTGTCATATCAGTACCGAAGGCTCCGTGGAAGCGGTGCGCCGTGCAAAAAAAATGACTGCACAGACCTGCGGTATTTCTGAGGAAGAAAACATGGAAAAAAACGACGGCTTTGCCGTAACGGCAGAGGCTACCGCCCATCATATTGCCCTTTGCGGTGATAAAGAACCTCTTATCCGTGCCCTTGTAAATCCGCCGCTGCGTACAGAAAAAGACAGAAACAGTGTAATAGAAGGACTTCGGGACGGGACAATCGACTGTATTGCAAACGACCACGCTCCGCACACTGCGGAAGATAAGTCAAAGGGTGCTCCTGGTTTTACGGGCATAGAAGCCGCTTACGGCGTGTGTCATACAGAGCTTGTTCTTAAGAACAACTTTTCCGAGAAAAAATTAAGCGCCCTCATGAGTGCAAATCCTGCAAAAATCCTTCACCTTAAAAAAGGTCTTTTACAGGCTGGCTATGACGCAGACTTTGCCCTCTGTAATCCGAAGGAAGAGTGGACTGTAAAGCCTGAAGAATTCTACAGCAAGGGAAAAGCAACTCCTTTTGAAGGCGCTGTTTTAACCGGCCGCGTAAAAGGAATAATTCTTGGCGGAAAGACTGTAAAGTTCTAGGCGCTTTTGCCGGACGCAAAACAATGCTCCGGAAATCTTGAGTGTTTCAGAGCCCTGTGCTCGTCAGCCGGATTATTCTAGCTTTCCGAATTATTCTGTTCCGGAAATTTCAGGGACTTTGATTTTTCCAGCCGCGTAAACCGTACGCTTTTTTTTATGTTTCCCTGACTGTCAAAAAGGGATTTCCAGCTGTTTTCCTGCTGCATTCTGCATGTTTCAGGTGCGAATGCAAGGTAACTTCTGCAGAAGCCGCGGCTTCCAGAAGGGGCGATGTCTTTTACTTTTGTTTGCATACTTATTATAGCCAGAAAAACTGCAGAAATTACCCTGTTTTTGAAAAAAAATGCAAAAAAATTACAAAAAAATGCGAAAATATTGAAAAAAAATCTGAATTACGCTAGATTATCAGTATGAATAAATCACTGCTTCTTCTACTATTACTTTCTTCTCGAAATTAGCCGTTTTGGTGGAACAGTGGTGTGAATATTATTTAGTACATTACAGACCTGCCAGACGGCGGGTCTTTTTTTATGCTCAAGGAAAACTTTGAGATATGGAGGTAAAAATGAAAGTTTCAATGAACCCGAACGGAAAGTACCGTCCTTTTGAGGCAGTACCTATCAAGAACAGAAAATGGCCTGACAATGTAATCACAAAGGCACCTGTATGGTGTTCTGTTGACCTTCGTGACGGAAATCAGGCGCTTATCAATCCGATGAGCGTTGAACAGAAGCTTGAATTTTTTGACCTTCTTGTAAAAATCGGCTTCAAGGAAATTGAAGTTGGCTTCCCTTCAGCAAGCGACACAGAGTTCAATTTTATGCGCCGCCTTATCGAAGAAAATCACGTGCCGGAGGATGTTTCTCTCCAGGTTCTCTGCCAGGCTCGGGAGCACCTTATAAAAAGAACCTTCGAAAGCTTAAAGGGCTGCAAAAAGGCAATTTTCCACCTTTATAACTCCACAAGTCCTGCTCAGAGAAAATATACGTTCAATAAGTCAAAGGATGAAATCAAACAGATTGCCATTGACGGTATCCGCTGCGTAAAAAGCTGTCTTTCCATGAGCGAAGGAACTGATATCCGCCTTGAATATTCTCCGGAAAGCTTTTCTACCACAGAAGTCGACTATGCAATCGAAGTCTGCGAAGCCGTTGTAAAAGAGTGGGGCGACGCCGCTGACGAAAACCACAAGGTAATCCTGAACCTTCCTACAACCGTAGAATGCGCTCTTCCGAATCAGTTTGCTGACCAGATTGAATATTTCTGCCAGCACATTAAAAACCGGGAAAACCTGATTATTTCCCTTCACAACCACAATGACCGAGGAGAAGGGGTTGCCCAGTGTGAGCTTGGTCTTCTTGCCGGTGCTGACCGTGTTGAAGGCTGTCTCTTTGGAAACGGAGAGCGAACCGGAAACCTGGACATCGTTACCGTTGGAATGAATATGTATACTCAGGGTGTGGATCCGGAACTGGACTTCCGTGATATGCCGCACCTTTCTGAAGTTTATACCCGTCTTACAGGAATGGAGATTCACCCAAGAACTCCGTACTCTGGAGAACTGGTTTTCACTGCCTTCAGCGGAAGCCATCAGGACGCAATCCGAAAGGGAATGGCTGCCCGTGTTGGAAAAGCAGACAACGAATACTGGGATGTTCCGTACCTCACATTCGATCCCCATGACATCGGCCGCCAGTACGAAGGAATTATCCGTATCAACAGCCAGTCCGGAAAGGGTGGTGCAGCTTACATTCTGGAACACGATTACGGAATCCAGATGCCGAAGGGAATGCTCCCGGCTTTTGGTGCCCTTATCAAGGATGCAGCAGACAAGGCTCAGCGAGAATTGCAGCCTTCTGAAATCTACAAGGTTTTTGAAGACAAGTGGATAACTACAAAGTCTCCGCTAAATGTTCTTGAAATTACTGAACGCCATATTGAAGGCGAACGAAACAAGGATTCAGAAGATATGGTTGCAGGTATGGCAACAGTTGAGTGGGAAGGCAAAAAATACGCAGTTGCCGCAAACGGTAACGGACCTCTTGATGCCTTTGTAACAGCTTTGAAACAGACTCCTGCTCCAAAGTTTACTATTACTTCTTTCCACGAGCATTCTGTGGGAGAAGGTTCAAATACTTACGCCGTGGCTTACGTTCTTATTACAAAAGAGGATGGAACTGCTTCCTGGGGTGTAGGAAAGAGCAGCAACGTAGGACGAGCCGGTATCGCCGCTGTTGTAAGTGCATTGAACTTTAAGGCATAATTGCCCGGTGTGAAAGTTTTAGAACGGGGCGAGGTGCGTTATGGGAAAGAAAAAGTATACGGTGGCAGTTATTGGTACAGGAAGAATCGGGTTTTCCCTTGGTTTTGACAAAAAACGGGAACAGCCTGCAAGCCACACGATGGCGTTAAAGGCGAATCGCCGGGTAAAAATCATTGCCGGCTGCGATTCTTCTTCTGCCCGCTTAAAGGAGTGGGGAAAGTATAATAAGAAAGCCGCCCTCTTTTCTGACTGTGCGCACCTTTTTGCCGCAACAAAAAGCGATATCGTTGTCGTTGCGGTAAATGAAGATTCCCATCTTTCTGCAAGTCTTGCGGCAATCCGCTCGAAGCCACGTCTGGTAATTCTTGAAAAACCAGTTGCCCTCAATATGGAAGAGGGGCGCCGTATTCAGGCGGAGGCCTTCAGTCTTGATGTGCCTGTTCTTGTGAACCATGAGCGCCGTTTTTCCGTTGATTATAAGATTGCAAAAAAATATATGTCCCGCATTGGGGCTGTGCAAACCGTGAACGCGCGGCTGGATTCCGGACTTTGCGTCTACAATCCTGAAAAGGAAGAAAACGGCGAGTACAGCCTTCTGCACGATGGAACTCATCTGGTGGATATTGTGCAGTATCTTCTTGAAGGAGTAACAGCTGAATCTGTGGCAGCGGGGGCTGAAAATCCCTTGCTTTCCGGCGGGAAAATTACTTCTGTTTTCTATGATGAAGAAAAGCCGGATGTGGTTCGAAACCTTACCGTGCATTATGAAAGCCAAGCCTGCAGCGATGTGAACCTGTTTTTTTCGGGGCGAAGCCGGTATTTTGGCTTTGAAGTTGAAGTAATCGGAACGGAAGGACGCTTTAAAATAGGAAACGGGATTTTTGAGTTTTATAAGAGGGAAGAGTCCCGCCTGTATTCAGGTTTTTACAGCCTTTCGCCGGATAAAAAAGTCCGCCGCCCAAAGAAAACCCTGTATTTTTCAAACATGGTAAAAAATGCCGTAGCCTTTCTGGACGGAAAAGAGGAACTCCGTTCAACCTTGCAGACCGGGCTTAATACCCTTCAGGTGCTGGAGGACATCAGAAATAAGCTGAAGTCGGAGCTGTAACCGGTGTTGTAACAGGAACTGTGACCGGAGCGTGAAGCGTAAAGATTAAAGGGGGGGCGGATTTTTAAGTTTTTCCTTCAAATATAAAAAAATCTTTAAAACTCAAAAAAGTGCTTGATTTTCGTTTATTCTATCTGTATAATTCCACAAATTCATTTCTATAGTTTTTTTTTCCTGCATTAACTTGTGGGTTAAAAAAAAAAGGTCTAACGGATTTTCTAACAGTCCAGAGCCTTTTTTGACAAGGAGATTAAAACTACTATGGCTTACTTTTTCGAAGAACCATCCCACACATTTGATGAATACCTTTTGATTCCGGGTTATACTTCTGCTGATTGTATTCCGGCAAATGTTTCCCTTCAAACACCTATCGTTCGGTACAACAAAAAAGCCGGCGAAAAGTGCCCTCTCACAATGAATATTCCGATGGTTTCTGCTGTTATGCAGTCGGTTTCCAACGACACTCTGGCCGTTGCCCTTGCAAAGGAAGGTGGAATCAGCTTTATCTACGGTTCTCAGACAATCGAAAATCAGGCAGCAATGATTGCAAAAGTAAAGGCTTACAAGGCTGGTTTTGTAACAAGCGATACAAACATTCGCCCTGACCAGACTTTGACAGAGCTGGTTGCAAAAATCGAAGCAACAGGCCATTCAACAGTTGCCGTTACAGACAACGGAGAACACAACGGAAAACTCCTTGGAATCATCACAGAACGAGACTTCCGCCTTGACCACTGCCCGGAAGGAGCAAAGGTACAGGATTACATGACAGTTCTTGGAGACCTTGTAAAGGCTGAGACCGGAATCACTCTTGAAGAAGCAAACGACATTATCTGGAAGAACAAAATCAATCAGCTTCCAGTAGTTGATAAAAACGGAAACCTTGAATACCTGGTTTTCAGAAAGGACGCTGCAAGCCACGAAGAACATCCAAAAGAGCTTCTGGACAGCAAGAAGCGCTACATCGTAGGAGCAGGTATCAACACCCGCGACTACATGGATCGTGTTCCTGCCCTTCTTGAAGCAGGAGTTGATGTAATGACTCTGGATTCATCTGAAGGATTTACAGAATGGCAGAGCCGCGCACTTAAAGACATCCACGCAAAATGGCCGAATGCAAAGGTTGGAGCCGGAAACGTAGTTGATGCAGAAGGCTTCAGATTCCTTGCAGAAGCAGGTGCTGACTTTGTAAAAATCGGTATCGGCGGTGGTTCAATCTGTATCACACGAGAACAGAAAGGTATCGGCCGCGGACAGGCAACTGCTACAATCGAAGTTGCAAAGGCTCGCGACGAATATTATAAGGAAACCGGAATCTACGTTCCGATCTGCTCAGACGGCGGTATCGTTCACGACTACCACATCACTCTTGCCCTTGCAATGGGTGCTGACTTTGTAATGCTTGGCCGCTACTTTGCCCGCTTTGACGAATCTCCCACAAACAAGCTCATCGTAAACGGAAGCTATGTAAAGGAATACTGGGGCGAAGGTTCAAACCGCGCAAGAAACTGGCAGCGTTACGACCTCGGCGGAAAGAAAGGCATGGCATTCGAGGAAGGCGTTGACTCTTACGTACCATACGCAGGAACCCTCCACGATAACGTAAACATGACCACAAGCAAGATCATCCACACAATGTGTAACTGCGGCGTTCTTACAATTCCAGAACTCCAGCAGAAAGCCAAAATCACTCTGGTCAGCCCGGCCAGCCTGAGAGAAGGCGGCGCCCATGACGTTGTGGTTAAAAATACGTCAATCCACGCTGAGTAGGAACATTGCCGCACAGGACGTGCGGCGATTGTCAGAGAACCGTTAGGTTCTCGACAACAGAAAAAATGCATGGACGCATTTTTTCTGTTGCAAATACAAGCATTCACGCAGAATAATGGCGAGTTTTTTATGGTGCGGTAATTTTTTAATTTCCGCACCTCGCCATCCGGTTTTGAATGCAAAACCGGCAAAATATTTCGATTATTTATTACAGGCACGCAGGACGCGTGCCTTTTTTATGGTGTGCGAATGTCGGGGTTGCAAATATAATACAAAATTGGCGTAAGCGGGGTTCCTGTTTGAAGGCGCGACAAAGCGGAGCAAATGACAATGCTTGCATTGGCACTTGAGAAGCGACTCGTGACGGCCCATTGGGCAAAACACTCAGCCACCGCGAAGCGGTACTGCCGTTTTTCAAACAGGGTTCCCGCTGAGAGCCAATTTTGAGTAAAATTTATAAACCTCGACATTTGCGATAATATAAAAATGTAGTAAGCGTCTCGTCGCGCCCTTAATTCATTGCCTTCTTTATCTTTTCTATATCGCTTTTCAAAATCTGGCTTTCGGGATTTTCCTGGAGGCCTTTTTCAAGTACCTTGAGGGCAGCCTTGTATTCCCTGCTTTGAACATATTTTGCAACCATATTGTGATAGGTTACATCGTGATTATGAAGAGCATTGCTTTTTGCGGTTTTTAGCTTTGCGTTCTGGGGCATGTTTTTTAAGGCTTCGTTGCAGACCTGAACCGCTTCAAGAAAGGCCGCTTTTTTGTTCAGTTCATTGATTTTGTAGAGCCAGTAATATTCCTGCCATTTATCCAGAGTTTCTTTTGCCGATTTTTCTGCGGCTTCCGGAGAAGAATACCGGGAAAGAACATAGGCCAGGGCTCCGTCCGTATCTCCTTTCTTGTCAAACTGATTTAGCTTGTCCTGGGTAAGGCTTACAAAAATCGCCGTCTGCATGGAAGCTCTGTCTTTTTCCGGGAGATACAGCTTGTTTTCTTCGAAAAGTTCACTTGCCCGGGTAAATTCTCCGGAATTTATCAGGCTGGAAACGGCATTGTAGAGGACTCCGCTGTAATCGGCGTTGATTTTTTTTGAGCCGCCGTAGTTGTCCCGCACCTGATTAAGCCATTCCAGTGCCTTTACATGTTCTTTCTGGCGTCCAAGAATCACAGAATAGTTCATTGCGGAAGTGTCAAAGCTTTCCCTTGCATCCTGAACTTCCCACTGGTCTTCGCCTTTTCTGAATTTATACACGGTGAGGGACATGGGAACGGCTTTGAAATAGTCATTGTCTTTTATATAAGCGGAAGTCAGGTTGTTTCCGATCAGTGAAACAAGGGTTTTTACGGAAACGTCGTGGCGTGAAGCATAATTCTTTTTTGGAATTACCGCGTATTTTGTCTGTTTTTCACTCTGCTCAAGAACCTGTTTTCTTCCCGGATTAAAGCCGTAGGGGTTTGTGGTTTCTACATCGATTTTTTTGTCCCCAATAAGAACCGTACAGAAGGCGTGTGTCGGGGTTTTTACGCCCACAAAATCGATGCCGGCAGTCCGGGCTAATGCTGCGAACATCACGCTTGAAGAAACGCAGTTGTAGGTTCCCTTTAGAAGAAGCACATCCATTTTTGTCTGATTTTCAACATACTGGGTTATTGTGCTTTCGTACATGATTGAAAGAATTGTTTCTGCCCTCTGTTCTTCCGGAAGGGACATAACGGGTTCTGACTTTACCTTGTTTTCAACCTGTCGAAATTTTGACAGAGCCTTATTCCATTCTGCGCTTCCTTCTTTGCATTCCGAAAAGAGAAGGGCGTATCTGATGATGTCTTCTCCCGTTAGTTCTGAGGAAGTTTCGCTGCCTGTAAAAAGCGGTTCCAGGGAAGGAAAGTTATTGCTTTCTGACTGGACTGTCTGTACGGCAGAAGAGGCCGGGACTGAATAAACCGGAAAAGCTGATAAAATGAAAAAAAGAGAAGCAGCCGCTGCGGCTGAAAATTTAAAAAATCTAAGTTTCATAAGCGTATTATAGCATTAAAAAATTATAAAGGAAAAATATAATAATTTGTTATATTTAGAAAAATTTTTAAATTTCAAAATTTAAAAGGGGAATTTTTGCATGTTTTCTGGCTATTATATAGTACAGGTTAAAATAAAAGCCGCTTGTAGTTTTTTAAGGGATTTCTGGAGGTCTGATTATTGTAAAAAGCCTCTTATACCGCAATGATGCTTTCCGGTAATTCCTTTTAAACGGATGTATGAACAAAAAATCTCTCCGAATTACATCCGTGGTTGCACTGATTCAAGGCCTTGCAGTGCGCATCTTTTAGTTTTAGGTATTTTTTTCCTGTCTGAAACAGCTTGTTTTCAGAAACTAAAAGTCCGGGACTGGCGGAAAATAACGAAATTCGCCTTTCCCTGCAGCACCGCCGATGAATATCACCGCGGTGCTCAAAAGGAGAAAAAATGAAAAAGTTTTCGTTCAAGGATTTTGTAGAACTTGATGTTCATCAGCTTCTGGTTGTGAATGGAGGAACTGACTGCAGCGGTTCTTCAGGTACAGATTATTCCAGCTATGGTAATGCCGCTACCACCTACAATGGTTCCGGTCCTGGTTCCAGTTATTCAGACTATTCCAGCTACAAAGGAAACTATGGCGGTCTGGCCTCTGGAACGGGAAGTTGCAGTACGGCTAATCCTTCAAAAGACGGGGGATATAAAGGAGTAACTTCAACAAACGGAGGTTCTACATCGCCGTCAATTTTGACAAAGACAAAAGAAGCAATGGTTGCTCTTGTTGACGGAGTGTACACGGCTATGGGAATTGTAAACGGCGGTTCCTGCAGCGGGGTTAGTAAGAATGATGTTTATGAGGAACACCGAGCTGCAGAGTTGAAACAGCAGTCTACAGACAAAAGCATGATAAATTCGATTGATACAAACAGTGATAAATCCTATGTATGCACTGGTGATGCAGAAACTGATTATCGTTGTGATAACTGGGTGCAGGAAGTTTTGACGGATGCAGGCGTTGATTACAAACAGTATATGGCTGGAGATGCAAAAAAATACTGTGTTCAGGATCATATTGATAATCTTGTAGGTAATAAGGTTAAGGGAAAAGATTATACTACTAATGTTCCAACAGAAGCCGGTGTTTATGTAGTTTATATGAACGATGGTCGTAATTATACAAAAGGTGATGGTACGGTTTGCCCTAGACCGCCGCATGCTGCAATTCTTGTTGTGGGCGGTGAACATGGAGAAAGCTCTTACTTGTACGATAATTCCTCAGGAAACGCAAACAAAGGTGTTTGTATAACTGCCGGTGCAAACGATGAATACATTTCTTCTGCCGCTGTTATGGGGCAGTTTGGTTATGATTCATTCTATTACCAGAAGGTTAGAGCAAATTAGTTTTTTGGATTAATTATATCAGGCCTTTTTCAGTAATATTTCTGAAAAAGGTCTGTATGGATGATTAATATTTGCAATATTAAAGCAGGCTGGAACTGGGGCGGGAAAATCTTCTTATGTCTGGCCGTATAGAGGAGTTGTAAATGAGAAAGTTTTTTTTGTCAGGTTTGTTTTTCGTTTTAGGAAGCATTTTCTTTGCTCAGAATCTGCACCTGTTTAAGAGCGGAGAAAACTTTGGTTACTTTGATGATGAGTTAAAAATTGTTCTTGAACCTGTTTACGATAAGGCTTACCCGTTTTTTGAAGGAGAAACTGTTGTAAGACAGGGTGAAAAAAATTATGCCATAATTTCAGAAAAGGGCACCCGGATAAGACTTCCTGAATATTTTGATGATAAGAATGTAAGGAGAATTTATCGTCTTACAGCTCATTGTTATTCAGTTGAGACATTTGAAAAGGATCCGAATGATTCCAGCCGCTATGCAAATTATTTCCCACGAACGTATGTTTACAATACTGAAAAAAAAGAATTTTTAAGGTGCGGGAATTTGAATTTTTCGTTTGAAACTACAGATTTTAATTACCTTTTTAGTACAGGTTCCGGGGACGATTTTGGATATTACGATGACGATTTAGCTGTAAGAAATGCTCCAGAGAAATGGAAGAAGTTATATCCGATGCGGGACGGAGCTGCTCTTGCGATAGATAAAAATAATGTCCGCTATATAATTGATAAAGATTTTAAAGAAATTCTTAGCGGAATTGGTGATTCTGGTTCTGAGTTCCATGACGGACTTATGCCGGTGGTAAAAAATGCAAATGAAATAGGATATATAAATACAAAAGGTGAGTTTATCATAAAAACAAAGATGTATTCTGGAGAGTTCGATTCTTTTCCTCCTTCAATTGAATACGATTTTTCTGAAGGCGTTGTAGTTCCTCAGGTAAAGAAGGGAATCTGGCGGATTTATGATAAAAACGGAAAGCTTCTTATGCAGGACAAAGAGTTCTATTTCTGCTCTAAGCAGAAGGACGGTCTTATTCGCTTCCAGAAAGAGAAAAAAGGAAAATTCGGTTACATGAACAAAATCGGCAATGTTGAAATTCCTTGTAAATTCGACAAAGCTGAGGATTTCTGCGATGGTTATGCAATTGTCATAATAGAAGGAAAAGATGCTGTGTTAAAAAAAGACGGCACAATAATCTATGTTGCTGATTTGAAAGCCCGGTAAAAATAGAACTGAAAATATAACTGGTAAAAAGCAAAGCTGTAGAGCCACTGATCAAAAGCGAAGCAGTAGTGCCTGAAAAAAATTGAAAGATAGGAAGTTTTTAAAAATTATGCGTAGAAAATTACTTTTTGTTTTATTCACCTTGCTTGATTCCACAATTTTAACTGCTCTTGACAATCCAAATGTTAATCAGTTTACAGTTCGTTCTGATAAAGGAAATGTTTTCTCTGTAAATCAGAATATCAGTACTGTTTTTGAACAGCTGGGGGAACCGGACTCAAAAAAGAATATGTGGGCTGAGTATCCCAATGCCAGCTGTGCTTATTACAATGTTGAATATGATGGAATCGATTTCAGTTATTATGATATCAATAATAATGTTGTGTTCATTGATGTTCATAATAAAAAGTATTCAATTTGTGATAACGGTATTAGGGTTGGAAGCTCTTATTCAAAAATCATAAAGGAGTACGGTGAGCCGGAATACGAAAAATCTTTCTTTAATCCAAAGACAAACAGGAAAGAAATTCAACTGCGGTATTCCACCGCTGATTCAGATTTGTCGTATATAAAGCAGACAATTAAGCATTACTACGGAATAATTTTCTATGTTGATGAAATTACTAAAAAGTGCAGCTCATTTGTAATCTACTGGAATTACGAATAGACTGGTCTTGGCGGGAATTCTGTCTGGAAAACGGTAGTGCTGCTTCCTGGTGGCTGAGTGTTTTCCGAAGCAGGGGTCCCGCTGAAAGCCAATTTTCTGGAGTTTACAGAACTTTTTCAAGGAACGCCTTTGTGCGTTCCTGTTTTGGATTTTTCAGGATTTCGTCAGGGGTGCCTTCTTCGATGATAGTGCCGTCGTCCATAAAAATTACGCGGTTACTTACTTCCCGGGCAAAACCGATTTCGTGGGTTACAACAACCATGGTCATGCCTTCCTTTGCAAGTTCTTTCATTACCTGAAGAACTTCTCCTACCATTTCCGGGTCAAGGGCACTGGTGGGTTCGTCAAAAAGCATAATGGAAGGGTTCATGGCAAGGCTTCGTGCTATTGCAACGCGCTGCTTCTGACCCCCGGAAAGCTGTCCCGGGTAGGCGTTTGCCTTGTCTTCAAGTCCGACACGGCGCAGAAGCTCCATGGCGTTTTTTTCAGCTTCTTCTTTTGTCTGCTTTTTGAGTTTTACGGGCGCAAGAGTAATGTTTTTTAAAACCGTCATCAGAGGAAACAGGTTAAAATGCTGGAAAACCATGCCGATATTTTCACGAACCTTGTTTATGTCCGTTCCCTTTTCGTTGATATCCGTTCCGTTTACAACGATTTTTCCGCCGTTCGCAATTTCGAGCTTGTTCAGGCATCTTAAGAATGTGGATTTTCCGCTTCCGGAAGGTCCGATAACACAGACTACTTCGCCTTCGTGAATGTCAATGTTGATTCCCTTGAGAATATGGAGTTTTCCAAAGCTTTTCTGGAGGTTCTCAACATGAATTTTAATATTCTTTTTTGTTTCGTTCATCTGTATTTCCTTCTGTTAGATTTTCTGAAAAAGGATTTCCGCTTTTTCGTTCAGATATGCGGTTTCTGAGTAGCCGGCCTTTCTTGCCGCTGCGTAAGCCCGTTCAAATTCGCTGTCTAAGTTTTCCTTTGAATGAGCATCGCTTGAAATAATAACAGGGACGCCCTTATCGTGCAAGATTGAAAGAAAGGTTCCGGAAGGGTACACATCGTCCATGGCTTTTCTTGCAATGGCTCCGGTATTGATTTCGGCAATTATGCCCGCTTTCTTTGCGCTTTCTGCCGTTTGCTTTAGTTCTTCAATGTACCAGTCAGCATTTTCTTCAAAAAAGTGAAGCTTTCCGTTTCTTTTTCTGACCAGATCCGGGTGACCAAGAATGGTAAAATCTCCTTTTTTAAGCATTTCCCGTTCAAGGTAAAAGTATTCCTGTACGCATTTTTTTCCGTCGCCATTAAAAAACTTTTCAATGCCTTCCTGTACTATCTCAGTTTTGTCGTCAATTCCGAAAATGCCGTCTTCGGTTCCCACATAGTGCACGCTACCAATCAGGTAGTCCGGTTTTAGTTCCCTGTAGTCGCTGAAAGAAGGCTTTGTAATTCCGGGGATATATTCGGCTTCAAAACCCAGAAGAACCTTGATTTTTCCTTCAAAGGCTTTTTTTGCATTCATAACGCTTTCGATGTAATCCTGAAATTCCCGGGGTGCAATGTGCCAGCTGTCTGCAAAGGGCCAGGCGGAATGGCTTGAAAATCCGATTATATCAAAGCCTTTTTTTACGGCTTCTTCAAGAATTTCTAGCGGAGTTCCTTTTCCGTCGCAAAACTGTGTGTGGGTGTGATAATTTGCTTTAATCATTTCCGGTTTTTCCTGGTTGCGCCCCTGTGAGCGCCTGTCGTTTATGAAAAGTATGAAAAAGTTCCTTCTTCATTTTCGGTTTTCCTGCAGTTTCCAGTTTTCTGCCTGCTGTCTGAAGGACCAGAATGCGTTCTTCAGTTCGTTTAGGGTTTCAAAAATTACCGGAGTGTCGCCCCGTTCGCAGGCGCTTTCCAGATTTTGAGAGAGAAGTGAAATCTGCTTTTGTGAAATGGTCATTGCGCTTCCCTTAAGCTTGTGGAACAGGGCTTTTCCCTGAGAAAAATCATTTTTTTCACAGGCGCTCTGGGCGTTCATCAGCAGGTTCTGTGTCTGGGAAAGGAATTCTGAAAGAAGCCGTTTTCCAAGAGCTTCATCGTGGCTGATTGTGTTTTCAAAATCCACGAAGTCCCAGATTTTGCGCCTTTGCACAGCGATTTTATCGTCTTCCACTTTCTTTAGGAGCGAAAAAATATTTTCGCTTTTAAAAGGCTTCTGGAGTGCGTAATTAAAACCGTCTGCCTTAAGCTCGTCCTTTATCTCTTTTGCTTCTTCTGCGGTGCAGGCTACAAGTACCGATTTTACTCCGTTTTCGCGAAGCTTTCTTGCAGTGTCCCGGCCGTCCAGGGAAGGCATGTTCAAATCAAGGAAAATTAATTCAAAATCCCTGTTTTCCTGAATCTTTTTTAAGACATCGTCACCGTTCTGGCATTCAGATACTTCCGCTCCGGTTTTTCGTAAGAGCTCCGTCTGAATGCTGCGGTTCACATTGTCGTCTTCCGCAACAAGAACCTTTTTACCCTTCAGAAAGGCCGGAATATGGTTTACGATTTCCTGTTCATTCTCAGCTGCAGAAATTTCAACTTCCTTTGTCTGCAAGATTATGTTATCAAAATCCGTGGAGTTTTTTTCTGTAAGCAGTTCATTAAGCCGGCCAATCTGAATCGGCTTGTAGATAAAGTCTTCAAAGCAGTTTTTTACGTGACTTCTTGCCCGCTGGGAAAGATTTCCTTCCTTTACCATCAGAAAAAGCCGGGTGTTCTTGATTGAGTCCTTTTTATGGATGCGGGAGCTCAGTTCCCAGCCGTCGTAAATCGGAATGTGCATGTCTATAAAGGCGATCCCGAAGGGATCTTCCATGTTAGCAGCATACTCCATGGTTAAAAGGGCTTCCTTTGCATTTGTTGCAAAATGAATGTTCTGGATCCCCAGGCTCTTAAGTTTTTTTGCAAGGCTGTTGGCCGAAAGCTTGGAGGAATCCACGATTAAAATCTTGGTATTCGCCGGAAGGGTGATGTTGTACATTGAGCTTTCAGCTTTCTTTACTTCTTTTAACGGGAATACGCAGGAGAATACGGAGCCTCCGAAGGGATTCTTGTCGTATTTTATGGTTCCGCCCATCAGCGTCATAAGTCCCTTGCAGATTGCAAGTCCCAGGCCGCTTCCGGTGTATTTTGGGAAAGGCTGTCCAACAGGAAGGCTTTCGTTCTGAGTCTCTTCCTGAAAATAGGTATCAAAAATTTTATGACGGTTTTCTTCCTTTACGCCCCGGCCGCTGTCCGTAATTCTGAATTCGATGTGCTCAGGACCGGCAAAGGAAAGCTCCGTGTGGATATAGCCTTCGCTGGTGAATTTTAAGGCGTTCCCCAGAAGATTTAAGAGAATCTGTTTGTAGCGGAGCTGGTCTCCTTCAACTAAATCCGGAAGGCTGTAGTCGATGTCGGAAACAATTTCCAGGTTTTTGCAGAAGGCCTCGATGCTTATCATGTTTACGATATTTTCAGTGGTGGATTTGATGTCAAAGGGAGCGATATTCAGCTTCATCTGATTCTGGCGTATTTTTGCAATGTCCAGAACATCGTTTGTCAGCATTTTTAACACGTCGGCACCGTATTCGATGTGAGAAACATATTCTGCCTGTTCCGGGTTCAGGTCGGTTTCTTTTAAAAGGCTTATTGTACCTAAAATTGTCTGAAGTGGAGTTTTTAATTCATGAACGCAGTGTGAAATCATTAAATCATGAGGGACTTCATTTAATTTAGTTTCATTATTTGGCTGCATTTAAGATTTCTCCGGCCTTGTTTACGAGTACTTCCGGCTTCTGGGGTTTTACAAGATACTGTTTTGCTCCCAGCTGGAGTGCCCTGATGATAACCTCTCTCTTTGTTATCTGTGAATAAATGATAACCGGAACCCGGCTCTTGTTTTCAGCCATTTTTTTGAGGGCTTCAAAACCATTCATTCCCGGCATATACATATCCATTATCACGATTGAATAGCTGTTGTAGGTTTTAAAATCGATAAATTCGGCGGGATTTTTAAAGCCGTCGCAGATATAGCCGGCCTTTCTGAAGGCATTTGTGAGTAAATCAACAATTACTGCATCGTCGTCTAAGATTGCAACCTTTCTGGCTTCCTTTAATTTTTCAAGGGGTTTCGGTTCTTCCGTTACGTCCTGAGAAAAGCGCATTTCAAGGGAGCCGGAAGTGTTTCCTGTATCCTCTGTTTCCTGAAGAATCTTGTCCGTTACGATGTCGGAAACCTGATATGCCGTTGAAGTTTCTACGATGGAGTTTAAAACCTGGCTGATGTCAGTTGAAACCTGAATGCCGTTGTATTCCGGGTGTCCGTAAATAAGTTCCTTTACAAAATCGCTTAGGGAAAGAACGTAGATATTGGAGTTTTTAATATGGGAGCCGGAAATTACATTGTTCAGAAGCAGCTCCAGATTTAGGCCGTCAACAAAGGTCAGGTCAAGGTCCGTCATCATGAGGATAATTTTAGGGGACTCAAGACCGGACTGCATTATCAGCTCGGAAAGCTTGTACCTTAAGAGGAAGAGCTTTTCCCGGTTCAGGCCACGGGCAATTTCTATAAAAATTATATTTTCGTTTCTGTGAAGTTCAAGGATACAAGGGGTCTGATCCATTGAAAACGGTACCTGAAGCACTTTTCCGATGGCTTCAAAGAAAAGGTCGAATTTAATCGGCTTCATGAAGTACTTGATGATTCCAAGCTTTGCGTACACCGAAATCATGTTTTTTTCAACAAGAGGGCCGGAAGCAATCATCGGAATGCGGGAAGCGTTCGGGTCAGCCTTTACTTTTTTCAGAAAATCCAGGACATAGTCCAGGGGGTCGTTTTCGTTTATGTCTACAATTACAAGGTCCGGAAAGAGGGAAATCATCTTCGGAATTGAATCGAATTTATCCTGCACAAAATGTGCCTCGATTTTTTCAGAAGCGAACTTGTCTTTTAAGAATTCTGCGAAAATAGGAGAAGCATCAACGACCAATACTGTTTTCATAACATACATAATATACTACAGAAGTTAATTTTTCCACTATAAAATGCCCGAAAACGCTAATAGTAACAAGAAATTAGCAGGGAAGAGTGAAGGAAAAATTCCGGATTGTGCGTGCAAAGCTCGGCGAAAACACGCACATACCGCGTCGAAAATAGGCGTCGAAAATAGGTTTGCGCTTCGTTCTTTTTTATGTTATCTTTCTGACTATGTCGAAAAATCAACTGAAAGAAGCCGCAAAATATTTACTTTTTTTTATTGGTGCATATTTAATCCTTTCCTTTGGCATCCGCTCAATTCTGTTTTTTAACGGGACCAGGGATGCGCCTGAAAAAGCAGCCGGATTAAATGCTGAACTTGAAAGGCTTCTTGATGATTCCTATCCTCAGAGAAAGACCCTTGTTTCCAGCCTTCCGTATAACACGGTTTTGCCGGAGCTTTCAGTTCTTGCTGAGTCTGCCATCTGCATTGATTTTTCAAACGGTTCTGTAATCTATGAAAAGGACGCGGACAGGGTAATTCCGCCTGCGTCTATGACAAAGCTTTTTTTAATGTATGTTGTATTCACTGAAATTGAAAAGGGACGGGTTTCCGAAAAGGATATAATTCCTATTGCAAAGGAAGGCTATGCCTGCAACATGATGCCTCATTCTTCCCTTATGTTCCTGGGGAAAAATCAGGTTGTAACCCTGGAAGAGCTTCTGATGGGACTTTCTGTCTGTTCCGGAAACGATGCTTCCTACGCCATTGCCTATTATCTTTACGGCAGCATGGAAAAATTCATTGAACGGATGAACGAAGAGGTGGAAAAACTGGGGCTGACCCACACACACTTTGTTGAAAGCTCCGGCTACAGCGAACTGAATGTTACTACCGCCCGGGAAATGGCCATTTTCTGCCGGGAATACCTGACCCGTTTCCCCGGGGCAATCCGGTATCATTCAATTCCTTCTTTTTCATATCCGAAGGAGAAGAATCTGGCGCCGGAAGACCGGGGAAAGGAACGGACCCAGGATTTTACTAACGGCTTTCCGGAGCATATAACCATGGAAATTGAACAGAAAAATACCAATCCTCTTCTTCCTGTTCTGGAGGGCTGCGACGGAATCAAAACCGGCTACATCGATGAAAGCGGTTACAATCTTGCCCTGACGGCAAAGCGGGACAACCTGCGTTTTATTTCCATCACCATGAAGGGGCCGGGCAATTCAACTCAGGAAGGGCAGGCCGGCCGGGTTCATGACGGAAAGGAGATTATGGAGTGGGCATTTAATACTTTTACCGACTACCAGTATTCGGATTTTCCGGAAGTGTACATGCCGGTTCTGGGGCCTTTCCAGACTCACGCGATTTTAAAATGTGCATACAAGCCTTCCGCTCTTACAGTTCCCCGGGCCATTGCTAAAAATCCATGGCATGCGGAAAGCGAAGTTACAAGAAATGTTGTAGTTCCTGCTTATCTGAAGGGAAATATAAAGGCGGGGGAGGCCTACGGCTATGTTGAATATTCTGTGGGCTCCTATGTTCTTGAAAAAATCCCCCTTGTAAGCGACAGAACCCTGAAAAATGCACCGGCCATATTCAGATGGTCAGACGGTTTAATCGGCTTACTGATGAAATATAAAGCGAACTAAAGCGGAGGTCATAAAATGCCAAAACGAATTCATGTGGGAAACTTAAGCTTTCAGACAACGGAAGAATCCCTTTCCTCTCTTTTTGAAGGATACGGCGAAGTTCTTTCTGTTTCAATTATAAAAGACAAGGCAACGGATGTTTCAAAGGGCTTCGGCTTTGTGGAGCTTGAAGACGACGAGCTTGCCTTAAAAGCCGTTAGCGACCTTAGCGGAAAGCTCTTTGAAGGAAGAAAAATCCGGGTGAGCATCGCAAACGACAGAAAGCCCGTAAATAAGGCCAGCCTCTATAAAAAATCAAGATAAGTCGGGTTCCCGCTGAGAGCCAATTTTGGAGTAGGATTAATAAAACTCGACATTCGACCATTTAGATCTTCATTACCACATTGGGAACCTTTGGCTTTGCTTCCCGCTTGAAAAGGTATTTTAACGGGTGAATGTCAAAGGAGTTGGAAGCCCAGCCGCCTACCGCGTTCAAATCGATGACGTTAAAGCTAACCGGGTGCTGAATCGGTAAAATTTCTGCGTCGTCCAGTAAAAGCTGTTCCGCCTGGGCTAAAAGCTTTCCGTGAGTTTCGTGGGTTACAAGGCTGGCTTCTTCAATCAACCGTTCAAATTCGTCGTTTTTCCAGCCGGAAACATTCAGGGTTGAGTTTTTTCTGAAAAGCTCAAGGAAGGCAAGAGGGTCTGCAAAATCTCCTATCCAGGTGTAGGAAAAAATATCGGCTTCAGTTTCTTCAATTTTGGAAAGATATTCGCTGCTTGGAATTTCAATTGTTTCAAGCTTTACTCCCAGAGGTTCCCAGGCCTTTTTTAATATTTCCGCCTGTCCCTTAAGCCAGTCCCCTTCATTTACGGCAAAGGAAATTGTCAGCTCCTGGTCAGCATCAATTCCGTGCTTTTTCCTGCATTCCTTCATCAGGCTTAGGGCTTCTTCCTTGTCCGTGTACACATAGCCCTGAACCTGCGGGTAGCCTGCAAGAGGGTAGACCAAGGTAGTTGCCTTTACAAAAGTATCTTTTCTGAGCTCGTCCCAGGGAACGGCCTCCAGAAGCGCTGCCCTGAAATCCCGTTTGTTCCACACAGAATCTTCTTTTCCTGCCTTGAAAAACAGGTACTCGGTGGCAAATTCTGCGCTCAGGTGGGAAGTGTCCTTCTGAATGATGCGCTTTGCGTCCACGGTGCTGGAAATCCAGTCCGCCTTTCCCGTATTAAAAAGGTAGGTGTTTTCGTCTTTGTCGGAACTCAGAATAAAAGTAATTTTTTCAAGGGGCGTGTGCTCCCTGTCCCAGTAGTTCTGGTTTTTTTCAAGAATCAGGTTCAGTCCGTCAAAGCCCTTGATTTCAAAAGGGCCTGAAAAAACGTGAATGTCCTGGGGAACAACGGAAAAGCTCGGCATGCAGAGGATTTTTGCAAGGTGGGAAGCCGGATTTTTTAAGTGAATGGAAATTGTTTTTTCATCCGGGCAGGTGATTCCCACATCCTCCCGCTGGCCTCTTCCTTCCCTGAATTCTTTAGCACCCCGGACGATGTCAAAAAGGCTTGAAAAAGGTGCATTTTTTGTTTCAAGGAGCTTAATCCAGGAATCCCGCACCGTTTCCGAAGTGATGGCAGTTCCGTTACTCAGCTTTATGTTGTCCCGCAGGGTAAAGGTCCAGCGCTTTTTGTCCCGGCTGATTCTGTAGGCAGTGGCCAGTGCATATTCCGGGTTCAAGGTAATGGGGTCGTAGGAAAAAAGACCTTCGTAAAGCCCCGTAAGAATCTGGGCTTCCACGCTGTAGGCTGAAGTGTGGGGATTTAAGTCAAAATTATGTCTGCTTACAACTATCGTAAAATTCTTCTGAAGCTCACTGTTTACATAATTGTATATGTTTTCGCTTTCCGCTTCTAAAACTTCGTCGATTTCTTCGCCGTCATCTGTTCCCGGTGCATTCAGCTCTGAAATGCCGTCGGAGTTTGGTGAGTCCGGAGAAAGTTCCTGCTCCTGAGAGTCTGCATTTTCCGGAATGTTCTGAGAGAAGGAAGGAAAAATAAAAAAACTGAAGGCAAAAATCGAAAAGAGTGAAAAAACAGTTCGTTTCAAAATTCTGTACATAGAATAATTCTGTCGCAACTTGGCGAATTATGCAAGTGGAAAAATCGGCTGTTCCGGTGAGAGTCGTTTTGCGGAATTCAGACGCGTCCTGCGTGGTGCTGGACGCGTTCTTCAGGGGAAGAGAAGTCTAGTTATCAGAAAGTCCCAGCTTTTTCATCTGGCTTAATTCTTCAATATAGGAAACGTATTCTGCCCGCTTCTGGTTTGCCTTTACGATGATGTTCTTTACGCTTACAAGGTCGATTTTCAGGCCCTTGATTTTCGGTCTGTCCTGTGCAGCGGCGTTTGTCTTAAAGTAATCATCTGCGGCAGTTAGAAGGGTGAGGGTTTCGTTGTTTTCAGAAATCTGTTTGTTTACAAACTGAAGAATCTGGTCTTCCGGCGATTCGTTGATTTTCTTGATTTCAGGACTTGTAGGGGTACCGAGAATTCCCAAAAAGTTTGCTTTTCGGGCAACATTGCTGATAAAAATATTGATGTCGATTTCCCGGGCCTGCTTTGTCTGCTTCTGCTGGTCCACAATAATGAACTTATAGACAAGCGGCGGTTCCTTCATATTAAAAGCCTTTCGGATTGCCCGTTTAAGCTTTGTGAAGAAGGTGTTTTTTGAGCCTT
The DNA here is from genome assembly GCA_946186185.1 of uncultured Treponema sp. Taxonomy (GTDB): domain Bacteria; phylum Spirochaetota; class Spirochaetia; order Treponematales; family Treponemataceae; genus Treponema_D. The sequence continues at coordinate 116,097 of CAMHMJ010000003.1, forward strand.
CAAGAATTTTCACATTGTCGTTCAGCTTTGTTGCGATATTTGCGTATTCATTGGAAAGGTTTGAAAGAACCCTGATTGTTTCCATCAGAATCTGCTTGGTGTTTACCTTTTCTTTTTCCTTTGTAACTACTTTTACGGCAACTTTAAGGCGCTCCAGTGTTTTTGCCTGATGAGCATCCTTATTTTCAGAAAAATCTTCTTCCGTGATTTCGTTTATAAGCTCGCTGTAGAACGGTGTTTTTCCCATTACTGAAGGGAATAGTTTTTTGATTTCTGCAATTTCCGTTGAAGGATCTGTTGCGGCTCCGGCATTATAGGAAGAATTTCCCATAATCTGGGTGCGGATTTTAAGCTTGTATTCTTCCCGCTTGAAATCAGAAAGTTCCTTTAAAATGCGGGTGATTTCTGTAATTGCTTTTGAACTTTTTGAAACGGAATCGTTTACCATGCTCAGGGAAATTGCAGGAAGGTTTCGGCGGGCTTCTGTTAAAAGGCTTGCAAGCCCCTTTGTATTCACCTTTGGATTGTTGGTGGTGAAATTTGCCCACTGGAAAGAGTTGTTGAGTTCGTTAAAGCGCTTGATTTTTGCAAGATCAAAATTTTCCACAGAGAATTTAAAATATGTGCAGACGAAGTCCATCATGCTTTCGTAATCTGAAAAGCGTGCACCGATTACTACCGAGGCATCGCTTTCTGCGAATGCAGTATCATCCGGAGCCTTGATTTCAGAAATTTTCTTTTCAAGCTTGTAAGGGTCGGCTGTAATCAGCGCCCGCTTTAAAAGAAGGTCATAGATGTTTTTGATACAGGTGTGCAAAAGCCTGTAATTATCAAGCATTCGAGGAAGTTCCTCTGAGTTGAACCAGTTTGTCTTCTCTGCTATAGCGCCTTTTAACGCTTCCGTAAATTCCGCTCTTTCACTCATATTCACATTATCGGCAGAGTTTAGCAAAAAAATAAGGGAAAGTTATTTGGACGCACATCAGGCCGGAATCTTAAGGCCTGCGATTACATTCAGGATTTTTACAAAGACCGCTGCGCTTTCCCAGGTAACGGAATCGGCGTTGTCGTATTTTGAATGAAGGAAGAGCCAGGATTTTGGAAGGAGACGCAGAAAATCCTTGATTTCGTTCTGGGGCGGAATGATTTTATTTGTAACAAAGTCTTCCAGAGCCGGCATTTTTACAAGGTCGAACATGTATTTTGAAGCTTCGTCGGCGGGAAGCATTGTGAAAACCACTGCCGGAATCCCAGAGGCGATGAAGCCTGCGTTGTCGCTCAGGCTTACGGGAAGATTCAGCCAGGAGGAAGGAACCGCTTTTGCAAGAATTTCCATTCCCCGTTCCTGAAGGGCGCTGTACCGTTTTTTGAAGGAGTTTTCCGCCTTTTTTAAGACGAAGGGCTTTCCGATTACCGGAACCGTGCCCCGGCCCATGCAGTCAAAGACATACACATCGTCATTTTTGATTCCAAGGCGCCTGAAAACTCCTGCCAGGTCGTAGGCGCCCTGTTCTTCAAGTATGCTTTTCTTTTCATCAGAATTTTCTTTTTGGGCGGCAGTTGAAATTTCTTCGCCGTCAGTAAAAATCATCCTGATATTGTGTTCGAAAGGATTTTTGACCAGCTCAGCCGCCCAGTTCATCATTGTAAAAACCGCAAAGCTGTTGTCGTTTGCTCCCGGGCTCTGGGGAACTCTGTCGTAGTGGGCAATCAGGGTTTTTATCTTAAAATACCCGTTGTAGCTTTCTTTTGGAAAATTCAGGAGAATGTGCTTTTTTCCGTTCAGGTGAAGGACGCTGCTTTTTACACCCCGCTTTTCAAGATAGTCGCTGATGAAGGCAGTTCTGTCGCAGCCCTCTTCAATGAATTTTAAAAAGTCTGAAATGCCGGCGTTTTTTTCCATATAAATATTATAACTCAGAATGGGAATTTTTACTAATGGAAGTGATGGAAGTGAAGTTTATAAAGGGGACGTTTTATAAAGAGCGGGGGAGACGGGCAGAATCTAACAAATTTTTATATAAAACTACCCATTCGTGTGGGGACATATTTTTTTTAATCTATTATTACAATCTGAAAAGTATTTAAAACGAACCATAGGAGGGTTATCGTATGTTTATTAAAAAGACAGCGTGGAGGGCAGTTAGTGCTCTTCTTCTGACGCTGGTATCATTCGCACTATGCTGCACTGGTTGTGAGGTGGACGCTTCGGATTCACCTGCAAAGGTTGTCACAGTAACTTTTGACGCTAATGCCAGTGACGCTAAAGGTACCACTGGAACTATCATCGGGAAGGAAAAGGCTCTGGTTTCCATTCCTGAATGTGAGTTTACCCGTGACGGATGGACTTTTGCAAGCTGGAACACTGCAGCCGACGGAAGCGGAGAAAGCTATAAAGCCGGCGACAGTTTTGTTCTTAAAGAAGATTTGACTCTTTATGCTCAGTGGACGAAGGATGAGGAGCAGGTGAACCCTGATGACCCGGGGGAAAATGGAGAACCGGACACTCCTGCTGTTAAAAACTTCACCATTACTTTTGATACAGACGGCGGAAGCGATGTGAAAAGCGCTACCCTGAAGGAAAACGAAACCCTTACAAAGCCGGAAAATCCTACAAAAGAAGGATTTGATTTTGTTTCCTGGATTATTGCAAAGGAAGGGGAAACAGAAGTTGAAAAGGGCGCTAAATTCGATTTTTCAACAAAGATTACAAAGGATTACACCCTTAAGGCAAGCTGGACTGTAAAAAAATGTACCATTTACATAGACACAGACGGCGGAGATAAAGTAGACCCGATTGTTGTGGACTATGGGCATGTACTTACAGACGAAGAATTAAAGGCTATTACGAGCGCAAGAAAATATGGCTATTATATAGAGTATTTAAAATTTGGAGACTCAGAGATTCAAATTTCTCCAGATTATCTTTCAAAAGGTAGCATCAAAACAGACATATACATAAAAATTATCTGGAAACTAGATACATTCCCGGTTACGTTCAATCCAGATAACGGAACTTCTATAGAGTCTCAGGATGTTGAATACAAAAAATATGCCACAGCTCCTGCTACACCTGTAAAAGAAGGGTACACATTCAAAGGCTGGTATCGTATAAAAGGTGGTTATGCTTATGGAGAATATGTGGAGACCTATTATGATTCCCCATGGGACTTTGAGCACGACTCTGTTACAGATATTGTTGCCCTCAAAGCTCTCTACACCATCAACTCATACACCGTAACCTTCAATCCGAATAACGGAAGCGATGCTACTTCTTCAAAGTATGATTACAATTCCTTTGTTAAAAAGCCGGCTGACCCGGTACGGGAAGGGTACAAGTTCGCAGGCTGGTATCAGGTGACAGTTAAAGCTGAGGGCGAAACCAATGTAGAAACAATCTCCGACACTCCTTTTGATTTTGAGAACAGTGTCGTAAAGAGTGAAATTACCCTTAAGGCTTTGTGGAAGGTTGAAATCGACAGCAATATTGTAGTGACCCTTGAAAAGATTTCTGGTGACGACAATATGCAGATAGTTGTTGAGACCGATGAGGATGACATGCCAAAGACTTTTGCTGTAACAGAAGGCTATGATTCATACGCCTGGTATTTAGACGGTAAACAAATGAATCTTTCTTCTGCAAAAATTGATTTTGACGACTTTGTAGCTTGTGTAGACGAAATGGTTCAGAATGGAGAACTGAAAGCAATCGAAAATGGTAAAAAGCTTAGGCTTAAGGGCGGACACCACAGACTTCAGGTGCTTGCACAGAAGAACGGGGAATCATTCCCTCACTCTGCGCTCTTTGACTATTTCATAACTTACTCAGCTCTTAACTAGGAAAAACGGAGAAAACTATGAGAATAAATCTTTTTAAGAATATAAAAAAATGGGCTGGACGCCTGTTACTTGGAACTGCCCTCGTGGCAGGTCTTGCATCCTGTAACACGGGATTTTCTGAGGATTCTTCTTCCACCTCTGCCGGCGAAAAGGAACAGAAGGCTTATGTCAGCGTAAAATGCGGTGTTTCTTCACGAACCTTCCTTCCAACGGATATTTCTGAGGAAGACATTACAAAGGTTGAGCTTTTAGGTAGAAAAAATGCCCCTAATTCAGATATTGAATTGATTCAGGAATGGGTTTCAACAGAAAGCGATAATGCAGTTTCTGTTATGAAAAATAGCGACAAATTCTGCATGGAGCCAGGTACTTACACTTTTTTATTAGCCCTGTATGTTACCCGCAATTCAAATTATATGCTCTGCCAGAGCGGCTCCATAGAAGGAAAAACTATAAAAGCCGGAAACAACACTCTTTCCTTCCAGACAAAATATGTTGCAAACGGAAGCGGAAGCGTTGCCATTTCCTTAAAGTGGAATAAACCTGATTATAAAATTTCTGCCATCAAGGCGGATTTCTACCCGGTATATGGACTAAATGTTTCTAAAACTTCAGCGAAAACAGACTATATTTACGGAGAAAAGACCGTTACAAGAGCCGTTCCTACCCCTGCAATGGGAAAGGAGCTAAAACCGGACTCGGACTATGAAACAATCTCAAAAACAATTGACGACATTCCTCAGGGAAACTACAATCTTGTTCTTTCTGTTTATGATGACTGTGACGAAAAAATCGACGAGCTTCCTTATACAGTGGTGGTAAAAACTGAGTGTGTAACTTACGTAAGCATCGGAATTCTTGAAGATCTGAATGCAAAATACAGCCTCTCCTTTGTAATCCACAGGCTTGCTGAATGGACTGACGGTGAAATTAAAATCCGTGAAAATGCGGACAACAAAATAATTCTTCCTTCTGATGAAGACATCAGCTTTGACGGCTATATGCTTTCCGGCTGGAGCACAGAAGAAGACGGAAGCGGCGAAAATTTCGAACCTGGGGATAGTGCATTTATTTCTAAAGATACCACTTTGTACGCCCAGTGGAAGAAAGGCTGGAGGCTTACATTTATCAACGGCGACGAAGTAATTTCATACAAGGTTCCTGCTGATGAAGAGTATACAATGCAGGAGATTCCCGTTGATGAAGGCTATACCTTTATGGGCTGGATTGATGAAAACGGTTTGACTTATTATCCAGCATCTTACTCAATAAGCGAAGATTTAGTTCTCCGCCCGATAATTTTTGAAGGTAAGGGAACAGAAGACTCTCCATACCTTTTAAAAACAATTCAGGACTGGAACAATTTTGCAAGTCTGGTAGCTGATTTATACGATTTTGAAAAAGAATATGTAAGCCTTGCCTGCGACATCGGAAGCGAAAAAGAACCTGTAACACAGATGGTTCCGGCTTACAGACCAGTTTCTACTTCCGGTGTTGCTTTAGGCAAGACCCGAAAAAAATATTTTTCCGGCACCTTTAACGGAGATGGACACGCTATTACTGTAAACTATGATAGTGATGCTGAATATGTAGCACCTTTTGCTTATACAGGTAAAGGGGCAGAGTTCAAAAATCTTACTGTAAAGGGCTCTATTAAGGGAAGCTCAACAGGTGCAGGCGGACTTATAGGTTTCCCTTACGAAAGTGTAACGGTTACAAACTGTACGGTTTCCGCAGAAATTACAGGCGCTGATGAAAGAACTGCAATTGCTGGTTTTATTTCTTACACTCCGAACTGTAAGTATGGCTCTGACTATGTATTAACGATGACTGCTTGTGTTTTTGACGGAAAATTCAAGGGTTCTGAACGACAAGATGCAGCGGGATTTTTATTTGTTAATTCCTACTATGGTGATTTCAATTTTAAAAACTGTCTTTTTGATTCTTCAAAAGATGTAGGTGGACTATATAATTTTAAAACATTTACAAATGCTCAAAGCCATAACGATGAAGGGCTTTACAGCACCATAGCTCCTAATTCAAGTGGCTCCAATTTTGGGGAGTCGTATGAAAATCTCACTGTTGTTCACAAAACTCTTGAGGGCTTAAATTCAATTGCAAAGCCTGTTGAGGTTCTTGGAAGAAACTATTACAAGCTGTGTGAAATTACTTATCCGACTGAAATAGATTACGATGGCGGAAATCCAGTTATTTTCGCGAACGGTGTTTATGATCCTGTCTATGACGAAAACGGAACACTTCAGAAAATTGAACTTCAGCAAGGCAAGAATTATGAAATTTCATTTAAGGATGCAAAAGGAAACACAGTAGATGCGATTTCTGACGGTGAATACACAGTTACCTTCACCGGAAAGGGAAATTATACAGGAACCTGTACAAATAAAGTTTATGTAACAAAGCCTCTTTCAGGAAAGGGAACGGAAACGGAGCCCTACAAAATTTCAAGCATGGCTGACTGGATTTATTTCTGTAACAGTGTAGAAAACGGAAATGATTATCAGAATAAGTATGTAGAACTTACCGAAGACCTTGGAACAGAGGAAAATCCGGTTACAGCAACCGTTGGAGGAAGTTCTTATACAAGTGCATTCTTTGGAAGCTTTGACGGAAAGGGTCACAAAATTACAGTTGATTACGATTTTACCGATGCAGCTTGGGATGAGACTTGGGGAACTTTCAATGCAATCGGTTATTATGACGATGCTTCTTCAACTCTTGCCGAAGGACAAATGATTCCTGCCGTAAAGAATCTTACAATTGCAGGAAAAATTTTAACCGACGGAAGAACAGGTGCCCTTGCAGGGACTGCACAGTTTGCAAAGATTTCCGATTGTGCTGTTACAGCAGAAATCAAGACAAGCAGTCAGGGATGTGTTTCGATAGGTGGTTTTATTGGATATTTAAATGTTTATTCTAATAAGAGCTTTGCTATTGATTTCGAAGGCTGTTACTTTGGCGGTAAGCTTCTTGGAATCGACGGTGCTGAAGGAAAGGTTGGTTACAGCTCCGGTTTTGTAGGATTTTCGGACAAACCGGATGTTGATGTAACTTTTGAAGGATGTGTTTTTGCTCCGGAAGAGTTTACCTTTAATGAGAAGATCTGTTCTTCGTTTATTCATTCGAATAGTGAAATTCGTTTTAATAGTGATGATAATACAAACCGTACCACCCTTGCTCTTGCAGGAAAAAATACAGGACGGTATCCACCATATCAGGGGTTACTTGCTTACAGAACAGTAGAAGATGCTGCGGGTAAGGATATTGTAAAGCCTGTTTCAATTCTTGGTTATACATATTATGACACAGTAATGCTTTCATTTGAAAATGAGGCTCCAGAATTATCCTACGGAGATTACACTCTTGTAAGAAACAAGGATTATACCTGGACAGTCAGATGCTTAGATGACAATACTGTTGTTGATTCATATAACGATTGTGTAGACGGAAAAAAATATGAAGAAGTATTTACTGGTATTGGTAACTATGCCGGTTCTGTTTCATATGAATGGGAAGAGGGAGCGGGAGCAAATTTAAGTTTCGTGGAATACTTCCTTTCAGGACTCAAAGGAAAAGGAACAGAAACGGACCCGTATATAATTGAAAATGACGATAACTTTTATTCCTTTGCATATATTACTTCTGCCATTCAGGACGGTGATCCAAACCATACTAGTTTTAAAGGTATATATTTCAGTCTTGGCTCAGATGTTGAACTTAAAACCCCTGTTGCTGAAAACGGCTGTTTTGAAGGAATTTTTGACGGTAACGGACATTGGCTTAGCTGTGATCTTAAAAATGGATCTGCAGACTACTATGCGCCATTTTGCAGGGTAAAAAATGCAGTCATCAAAAACCTTCGCGTATCAGGAACCGTTTCTTCCTCAGCTAATGGTGCATCAGGTCTTGTAGGCTATGTAGAAGAAGGTGTAACAATCCAGAACTGCTTTGTAGAGGTATACATTTACAATTCTAATTCAAATAACGCTGCGCTTGGAAACGCCGGATTTATTGCTTTTGCCGACGGAACTGGTGAAGTTGTGCTTGAAAACTGTGCATTTAGAGGCGGTCTTTCTGGAAAAATGGCCTTTACTTCCGGATTTGTGAGCAGCGTTTATTGCGATATTGAAACCTATTTGAATGGAGGATACATCGACAATAATGATATAATTTACCCGGTTCTTACAAACTGTCTTTATGATCCGTCATATATAGACAGCAATATTTTAAATAGTAGTTCCGGAAATGCATCCTTTGGAATGATTGATTTAGAAAAGTCTTCGAATTTGTTGTATAGAGACGAGAATTATCTTTTAGATTCTGATGACTATGGATATGCTTCTAAAGTTGAATCTTATAAGCCGGATTCTTCTGAGTCATACATCGAATACTCATTCATCGATGGATACAAGTATTATCAGGAAACTTCTCTTAAGATTCTGTTCTCTCAAGAAATGCAAAATGAAAACCAGACCTTTATTGTAAAGGACAAATCAGAAAGCATCGTACCGGAATTTGCTGTAATAGACTTCATGACCGTAAAGCCATTATCTGAAGAAAATTATGATGCAGTAATTACAAATTCCAAGGGTAAAAAGGTAACTTCCTGCCCGGCAGGTTCTTACACTATCACGGTTACTTTAAAGGGAAAGTACCACGGAACTATTGTAAGAAATTTTGACGTGCATTACCAGCTTGAAGGCGAGGGTAGTGAGGAAAATCCATATCTTATCCGGGACGCCATTGACTGGGAAATCTTTGCTGACAATGTTTCTGCCGGCTACAGCTATGAAAACGAGTATGTTCTTCTTGAGAATAACCTTGGAACCAAAACTAATCCGATTACAAAAATGGCCGGCATTTTGAATAATTACATGGGACATTTCGACGGTACTTTTAACGGCGGCTATCATACAATTTATGTAAACTATGTTGCAGATGACAGCCAAAGCCAGGGAACCTTTCCGCATATTGCTCCATTTGGTGTAATCAAGGATAATGCGGTTATCAAAAATCTGACTGTTGCTGGCTCAATTGTAAACAATGCCGTAAAATCCGGCTATCCTGCAGGTATCGCTGCTTTAGCTGTAGGCGATGAAAAGGCCGGCAAAAATCCGACAATTGAAAACTGCCGTGTAAGCGCAAGCATTTCTTCCGGAAAATATGGAGATTCCTGTGCCGGCGGATATGGTATGGCGGGATTTGTAAATCGTGTTGAAGGTAGTACAAAAATCACATTCAAGAACTGCGTATTTGACGGAAGCCTTTCCGGTGCCTTGGGACAGAACGGCGGCTTCGTTGCAGTGCAACAGAAAATATCAGAAGTAGATCTTGAAAACTGTGTTTTTGACCCGGAAAGTATTCAGCTTGATTTACAGAAGTCATACACTTTCACTTCTGAGATTTCAGAAAACAGCACCTGTTATTACACCGATCCTCTCGGTACAGCACAGGGTAAGCAGGTATATAAAGATATGCCGGATGACGGCAAAAACTACGCTAAAATCACATTGTACGACGGAAGCACATACTTTGTAGAAGCTAGATATCCAGTCTTCTAAGTACCTGGACGAATGTCGGGTTTGTAACAACAATTCAAAATTGGCGGGAGGGTAGCGGTAGCCAATTTTGGAGTAGCTATTATAAAACTCGGCATTTGTTCTATCTCGTGCTTTCTGATGAGTAGAGCCGAACCGGCGGCTTCCCTGTAAAGTATTTTTTCTGGATGCGGTAAAAATCGTCGGCGGTGGCGCTCATCAAAAAGTCGTACTCGTCCAGGTATTTCCGGGGATTTTTGCCGCCGTTTCTGATAAGAATTGCGGTTCCCCGGTTTTCTGATGTGCCGGAAAGATTTTTAAGGGTCCAGATATTTTTTATCAGCTCCGCTTGTTCATCTCTTTCCGGGGCTTCCGGTGAAAGTGCCGCAGAAAAGTCCTTCTGCACCTTCGAGAAAATCTCTTCAACCTTTTTTGTGTGCCCCACAGAAACAAATGAAATTGCGCTGCATGGAAGCTTCTGGCTGCGTGGAAGTAATTTAATAGAAGAAAATGGTTCTTCTCCCGTTTTTTCAGCGGTTGTTTTTCCTTCATCTTCCAGAAGTTCCTTAAACCTGAGCATAAGGGCATCAAACAAAAGCTCTTCCCGTGAAAAATAACTTTCGTCCTTTCCAAAGGATTCTGCCGGGGCAGGGAGCCAGAACTGTACCGGATCGTAGAAGTTTTTTGTCGGTACAAGGATTGCCGGCATCGGACCTGCGTCTTCCGCCTTCACATCGGTAAAGAAAAGATGCCGGATTTTTACGGAAACCGCCTTGTCCTTTGGCCATTCGATTTCCTGAAGGACCGGTTCCAGAAGTTCGGTTTTCTGGGCATTAAACAGTCCGAAAGTTTTTTTGAGGGGCTCAAGAAGATAGTCGTAATCGATGTTTCCCACCACAACAATATTGTAAAGCCTTGAATCCAGCAGGGACGGGTAGGCGCCGGTGATTTTCTGGTAAGTGGTTCCGGTCAAAATGTCGTCGTCGGTGCTGAAAACGCTGCGGATAATTTTCTGGTCGTAAAGCCAGCGGATTCCCCGGTAGGTAAGCTGGTTTACAGGATTTGCGTTGTAAAGCCGCTTCTGGGTCTGCACGGAAAAAACGTAGGAGTCGGCTTCGCTTGGAAGAATTTCACCAAAAATTATTGCATCAGCAATACACCTCAAGCATACCGAAGCGTCTTCCTTGGCGCACTCAACTGTAATGGCGCTCCAGTCATTAAAGGTTTCGCTTAAAATTTCCGGGGTGCTTTCAAGAACGTTATCGGCCTCGTATTTTAAAATTTCCTTCTGGATGTTGCTTGCAAATGCCCGGGTGATAACCTCTTCAAAGCCCGGGTCATCCTCAAAGGAAAATTTTCCTAAGGCCACGGAAACCATGATAAGAATGTTTCCCGTTGTGTCCGTGGTTTTTACGGTCACCGGAATTCCGTTCTGAAGGGAAATGCGCTTGATTGTTGAACGGCTTTCGCTTGAAAAATCCGGTTTTGCCTCCGGTTCGTCAGAGGTTTCGCCGGAGCTGCCCTCATCTGCCGGATTTTCCGTTTCTTCAGCCTCCGTTTTATCGGTCTTGTATGCCGGATTTTTGTACCACGGGGCATTGGCTTCCGTTACGCAGGTGTAGCCCTTGTTGTCAAAAAACTTTTTCTGAGTCTGGTAAACCTTTGTATTCAATAGAACAAAAACAAAGGGAGCTTCCAGCGACAGTTCTTCCTTGATTTTCTGAGCGCTTTTTTCCTGAATCAGTTTTGGCCGGGCCAAAAGCCGTTCCTGAACAGATTTTTCCTTCTGGCTTTCTCCTGAAAAATCTTCAATTGCCCTGAACTCCGAAAGATAATTCATAAAGGTTTCTGAGTTTGCACTGATTTTCAGAAAATCCCGTGAAAGTTCATTTTTTGCCTGTTCAAATTCAAAATCGTCCGTCAGCCCAAAGCCTTCCTGAACCTTCGAAACGAAAAGCTCGGCCTGTTCCATCAGGTTTACCTTGGGATTTACCGGCTTTTCCATCAGGGCCTGAATTATAAGGCGGCTGGAACCGTTTTTGTGTGCCGCTTCATAATTTATGTAGCCCGCTTCCCGGAGTGCCAGGTTCCGCTGTTTTAAAAGGAGTTTTTTTGCGGAGGAAGTGTCGCTGTTCAGGGCAAAGGCAGCCAGATCCGTTTCTGACATTGAAAGGGAAGTGTACTGAACCACAATCTGCGTTAAATCACTTGAAAAATCAGGGCTTACCAGTACAAACTTTCTTGCTTTTCCGCCGGCTTCATTTTTATCAGATATCTGCGCCGCCGGGGAATTTTTTACTTCGGAAAAAATCTCCTTTACGGTTTCCAGGGCTTCTTCCTTCTTCACCGGTCCGGAAATAAAAATCGACGAGTTTTTCGGGGTGTACCAGTTTCTGCTGATGGAGGTAAGAATCGTGCGGGCTTCTTCTGTAGATTTTTTTGCAAAAAGTTTGGGGTCTATTCCGGACTCGTTTTTCCATGGGGTTTTCGAAAAGACTCTAGAATCAATTGCGCTGTTGATAAAGAAGGCCGGATTTTTTTCGTAGGCGTTTACTTCTTCCTTCAGTTTTGAAAGCTCTTTATTTAGAGCGGCGTCAGAAAATTCCAGATTAAAAGCGGCTTCCTTCAGCTGTTCAGCGGTTTTCTTAAAAATCAGGGGTGAAATGCGGGTCCTGTACCTTGAACTGTCCGCATTGCATTCACAGCTCAGGTCCTTTATCCGGATTTCTCCTTCCGGCGTGTAGTTAAAAAGCCTTGAATAGAGGGTAAAAAAGCCGGCGTTTTCCCTGTCCTGGGAGTTCATTCCCGCCCGGACAGAAAATTCCATGGAAAGCATGGCCTTGGAAAAGTCTTCCAGCACAAAAACTTCAAGCCCGTTGGAAAGGGTATATTCTGCATAGTTTTTACCGAATACATTTTTTTGCGCTTCCGCTTCAAAAAGAGAAAAGAACAGAGTCACCGTCAGGAAAAGCCATTTTTTCATAGAGGTATTCTATCGTTTTTAAGGATTTTTTTAAAGGAAGGAGAAGCGGGGTGAAGAGGGGACTGGTTTCTGGTGGCGAGAATTGTGGGCGTTTTTCCGGCAACCTGAAAATGCCCCCTGTTGTTTTTGCCACCCATAATCGCTACAATCATCCTATGAAAATTAAGGAAAAAATAAAAATGCTGTTTCAGCTTTATTTTGCCTTTGCCAAGGTTGGGTCAATTACCTTTGGCGGCGGCCTTGCCATGATGCCTATGCTTCAGCGGGAACTGGGGGACAAACGGGGCTGGATTACAGACGAAGATTTAATAGATTACTACGCCATCGGCCAGTCAACGCCGGGAATCGTGGCGGTAAATGTTGCTACTTTTGTAGGCTTTAAGCAGGCGGGAATCCTGGGGGGCATTTTTGCAACCTTCGGAATCGTAACTCCCTCCCTGATAATCATAATGATTCTGGCGTCCCTTATCAGTTCCATTGAAGGCTATCCCCTTGTGCAGAAGGCCCTTGCCGGAGTGAATGTTGCAGTTGCGGCCCTTCTTTCCAAGGTTGCCTACAACTTTTCAAAGAAGACAATCAAAAATGTTTTTTCAGTCTGCATTGCCCTTGTTTCCTTTGTTCTGGTTGGTATTTTGAAGATACAATCCTTCTATATAATTCTGGGTGCTATTGCACTGGGGTCGGTTCTGCACTTTCACCACAACCGGGGAGTGAAGAAAGGGGCTGATAATGTTGCAACAGGTCTCGGGGTTTCCGGCTGTGATAGTGCAGCTGGGGGCGAGTCTTCCGGAAGTGACGCATCGGGTTGTGGGGCAGCCAGTAACGGTGACGCAGATTCCAGAGGGGAGGAAAAATAGTATGCCGGAAATTTCTCTTCTTTCTCTGTTCGGAATCTTTTTTTATGTCGGGCTTTTTACAATCGGTGGAGGGCTTGTTGCAATCACCCTCATGCAGCAGATGATTGTTGAGCGGGGACTTATCAGCCCGGAAAAGTTTTTCAATATGGTTGCAATTTCGGAAAGTACGCCGGGACCAATCGGCGTGAATATGGCAACCTATCTCGGCTACGAATTCTACGGAATTCCCGGCGCCTTTATTACAACTCTGGGCGAAATACTTCCTTCTATTATAGTCATTCTTATAATCGCTAGATTTCTGGCCGCCTTCAAGGAAAAGAAAATTGTTCAGTCCGTGTTCATCTGTATTCGTCCGGCTGCAACGGGGCTTGTTTTTGTTGCGACCCTTCATATTTTTATGATTGCCCTTATCAATGTTCCGGAAAGCTTGTCCTCGCTGAAAACTTTAGCCGCCTGGCAGCACCTTATAAACTGGAAGAGCCTGATTCTCTATGCTCTGTGTCTTGTACTTTCCTTCTGGAAAAAGTGCCACCCGGTAATCCTGATACTGCTGGGCGCCGCCTTCGGAATGCTGTTTCTGTAGTTTAATTCAAGGTGAATTTTACCGGGTACCTGAATCTTACTGAAACGGCTTTTCCGTTTGCAATGGCCGGAACGCAGGTAACTCCGTGAAGGGCGTTTACTGCAGCCTGGGCAAAACCGTGTCCCGGATCTTTTAACACCTTGATGTTTTTTATAACGCCCTTTGAATCGATGAAAAGCTCTAAGTAAACTACGGCTTCAATTCCCTGCTTTAAGGCCATTGCAGGATATTCAATCTGTGAAAGTATCTGGCGGGTAGGGATTACCGGAATTGAAGAAATTTTATGCTGAGGGACAAAAACGCTTTCGTCAAATTCTTCCTGAACGGTTTCTTCCACTTCCTTGATGTTTTCCGAAGCCTTAGGCTGGTTTGATACCGTTACCACTTCTTTTTCAACAGGCTTTGGTGGCGGAGGAACGAACTCCTGAATGTCCACAAGCTTAAAAATCTCTGCTTCTCGAAAGTCCACGGTTTCAATTTCCTCTTCCTTTGCCTTAAAATTGATAAGGTAAATTGCCGCAACGTGCAGAAGAAGAACGAACACAAATATCAGTGGCCGGCCTATTTTAGAAAAATTTGAAACACTCTTAGCACTCATATTACTTTTCCTTAATTACAAAACTTACCACTCTGTGCTGTAAAACCTGCAGAACGGAAACCACCTGGTTTACGTATTTGTAGGGCGTGTCTTTGTCCGCAATAACGTGAATCCTTACCGACGGATTTTCCGCAATAGCCGCGATAATTGCATTTTCCAGATTCTGACCCTTTAATTCCTCTGCGTTTGCAGTGATTTTTCCGTTGCTCTGAATCCAGATTTCAAAGTTTTCGTCCGCCTGAGTTCGCTCAAGAATCGTGCTTTCCGAATAGTTTATTTTTTCCTCGTAGCGCTGGTTCATCAGGGAAATCAACATAATGAAAATCAGAAGAAGAAACCCGATGTCCGACATAGAGGAGGTTGTAATGGAAGGATTTCTTCGTTTTTGCTTAATATTTACCATAAAAATTGCCGCCTTGCGTTTCCTTTATTTTTCGCCAGCCATCCTGAAGGAAAAGTTTTCTACCTTCAGTTTTCTGATTGTTGAAATCACATCTACCACCTTCTGATAATGGGTTTCGGGATTGATTTCAAGAAGGAAGGTCATGTTGGGCCAGGTTTTAAGCTTTTCTTCGATTACAGCTGTTAGCTCCTCCATTTCAACCTTCTTTCCGTCCACCAGAACCTCTCCGGCTTCGGTAAGGGAGCATTTCATAATATCCTGGGTGTTCACGATTATGGGCTTATCTTTTGAGGGAAGATTCAGCAGAAAGCCCTTGTTTACGTTGAACCCCGCAATTACGATGAAGAAGATAATCAGAAGAAAAGAAAGGTCGTTCAGGGAACCTGAGCTTCCCGCATCTTCTGCATTATGTCGTATAAATCTCTTAATCATTTTACTGCCTTAATTTTAGAAGCGTTGTTATGCAATCAGTTCCGGAACCAGATCGTTTATAGCTTTTGAAGTTTCTGCCGCAAAGGTGTCGATTTTCTGAATCAGAAGGTTGTAGGCAACAAGGGCGATGATGGCGATGATAAGACCGAAGACCGTTGTGATTAGGGCTTCGTAGATACCGCCTGCAACCAGCTGAGCGTTTACGTCAGTTGCTTCTGCAATGGACTGGAAGGCGCCGATCATTCCCGAAACTGTTCCCAAAAAGCCTGTAAGTGGGGCAAGGGACGAAAGGGCTGTAAGATAATTAAATCCGTTTTCCATTCTTCTGATTCTTTCCTGAGCCTCGCTTTCTGCGGCGCGCTCCATTCTGTTTTCCCCATACTTTGAGTTTGTAAGGAGGGCAAGGAGAATTGAAGCTACAGTCTGCTTTCTTGTGTAGGAAGCAAGAAGCTTTTCTGCCTCATCTTTTTTCCCTTCCTGTAAAAACTCCTTTACCTTTTCCGCAACGGGAGCCACCTTGCAGTTGTGCCATGCAAGATAAATGCAGCGTTCGATAACAATTGCAATTGTGGCAATTGAAAATGCAAGAAGAACCCACATGAAAGGGCCTCCCAGCTTGAATAATTCGATTAAACTAAATCCTTTTTCCATAATTAAACCTCTCTTAAGAGCGGATGATGTGTCTGTAAAACCCATCATCCGCTTTGTTAATATCCTGTTCATAAGATATGACACTTCCGAAGGTTGAAAGTGTCACTTTTTTTGAAAAAAATTGAAGCGAAGCGAGGGGGCTACGGTCTAATTGAAGAACCCTTGCCTGTTCGCTTCAATTTCCGTCGGCAACTATTAAAACTTCATCTTTAAGCCGATGGAAGGAACCGGCAGTCCGATATTGAAGTCCACGTTAGAGCCGTTGTCGTCCATTTTTCCTGTGTGGGCATTAAAGTTTTTGTTTCCCTTTGGTGCATAGAGGTTTACAAAAATATCCTGGGCTGCAACGTAGAATTCCCATTCGGTTTTGTTGTTATGGCTTTTCCATTCGTAGGCAAGGCGAAGGTCTACCGGGCAGGAAATGTCGGTTCTTAGGGTGTCGCTGTAGAAGGAGCTTCTTGAGTAGCGCTGGATTACCGTTCCGTCCAGGTTTGCCGCATAGCAGGTAACAGGACCTACTTCTTTTTCAGGAGCTCCGGTTGCAAGGGTTCCCTTTACGGTGAAGGTCCAGTTGTTCTGCTTTCCAAAGTGCCAGTTGCTTACAAGATTTAAGGTATGGAAGCGGTGATAGTCCGGGTAGAACCATTCGTTCAGCGGATTTCCGTACATTTCTTCGATGTGTTCGCCTTTTTTAGCCTCAAGCGGATTCAGGAATCTTGTGTATACAAAGGAATATGAAAGGTAGCCGTCCCATTTTTCGCTTGGTTTCTTTTCAATCATTGCATCGATTCCGAATACGTGGCCTTTTCCGTCTGATTTTACAAGCATGCTTCCGTCCCTGTAGCCAGCTTCTTCATGGGAAACCTGGTAGGAATAAATACGGGATAGATAGTATTTATAGAAGGTTTCAAGCTTAAAGCTCCAGCCGTTTTCAAGGCTTGCATCTGCTCCAATAACTCCAAAGAGGGAGCGGTTGGTGTTCATTTCATAATCCTTGATGTTCATTTCTTTTCCAAAGAGCATGGTTTCCCTTGGAATTGAAACAAAAAGTCCGGTTCCGGCTGTAAAGGAAGATTTTTCAAGAAGTCCAATATTTCTGAAAGGCGTGTAAGTAACGGTCGCTCTTGGACACAAATCCGGAATAAAGTTTATAGAATAATCTTCCTCTTTGTTCCAGAGATTTATGAACTCACCTCTAAGACCAATCTGTGACTGAATAAGGCTGTTTGTGTTTCCGTAATCCCAGTTTATGAAGGCTGCATTGTCAAGAATGCAGTTTCCCTTTTTGTCGGAATACCAGCTAAGCTGCATAAACTGCCGTTCATTTCCGGTGTCCAGATCCGTCCAGAATTTCTGGTCTTCCTTAGTGTCCGCAGTTGACCAGACTTCTTCGATTCCTGCGCATAGGTGATTTTTTTCTGAAAGTTCAATTTCAGTTTCCGCCCGGGCAGTAATAAGATGGCTCACGATTATTTCATTCACCTTTGTATCAAGGTCTGGGAGAGTGTAGGTGTCGCCCTCAAGGGTAATTGCATTCTGGTTAGCATACTTTTTGAAATCCTCGGTGTATTTCATCTTTCCGCTTTCAGTCATCTTCATAAGCATGTCTTCTTTCATAAGGTTGTAGGAAATAAGGGTGTGAAGCATGAGTTTGTCGTTAGGAAGATATTTAACGTTCAGGCCTGCAAGTCCCTGATAAATGTCGTAGTCCATAATCTGCTTTGATTTTAAGCCGTCTTCTTCGGTTGTTGAATCAATTCCAAGTCCGTCGCTTCCGAAAAACCCTGTAAGGGAAATATCCAGCTCCGGCATTGGAGTAAAGTTTGCCTTAAGGAAAGCATCCCTAATGTAGGGAGCTTTTGTAAGCATGTCTAAAGATTCGTCACCCGTTGCCTTGTACAACGCGATTGCAGGCTCTAAGAAGCTTGCGTGAAAACCTGCAAGCATTCCACCCACATTTTTTCCAAAAGGAATCTGGGCAAAGGCGTCAAAACAGGTGGTGGAAGAGTTCAGGTTAAGGTGGAACTTTTCGTAATCCGGTTTGATTGTAGTCGCTTCAAGAAGACCTGAAGAAGCCCGACCGTACTGGGCAGGGAATACGCCGTTTGAAAGCTTGATTGAATCTACAAAAGACGGATTGAAAATTGAAACTCCGCCGCCCCAGTGCCACGGAAAAATCGTATACATTCCGTCCAGAAGACAACCCAACTCCCTTGGTTCCCCTCCACGAACAGAAGGCTCCGAGCCCCAGACTCCGCTGTAAGAAACTCCCGGAAGGGTTCTTACGGAAGCCATACAGTCTTCTACAAGGCTCATGTTTGCCGTAGTGTGCATCTGCTTTTCTGTTATAACCGTTGAAACACCCGTTTTTTCTTCCTTTTTTTCGGGGCTCGCACGGTTTACCACAAGCTCTTTTCCTTCAATAACGTCCGTGATGGACATATTGATTAAAACCGGATTTTCAAGGCCGGTAAAGTTTTCGGTGGCCTTTTTGTACCCCGGAAGAGATGCTTCGATGGTTCCGGTGGTGATATTTTCCGGAAGAATAAATACAGCCTCTCCGTTTTCATCAGTTTCAGCCTGAAACTCTGCACCTTTTGAGAGGGTGGTGCCGCCTGCTTTTTGAGAAGCCTCTGCTCCGGAAGTACCGGCTGAGCTTTTTGTACTCTGTTTTCCACTTTTTCCCGCCTGTAAAGAAACCTTTACTCCCTCAAGAGGAAACTCAAGCTCTTTATCCATTACGGTGATTTTTAATTCCCCGGCAAAAGCGAACGCCGGTATAAGCGCAATAACAAAAGATAAGATTTTTTTCATTTGATAACCTCGTTGCTTATTAGACACTTGTGGGGGAGGGAAGTGTTACTTTTTAGGGGGAGGGAGGATGTTTCATTTTAGCGTCAGTGTCTGATTATTTTGTAATTGTGCCAATAGCGGCTTATAAAGTGAAGTGTCATCTATCTTAGTAATTGTTGTAATTTTTCTACCTCCGTCTTTTGATGAAGAACCGCAATGATATATTTTTTCATCTGGCGAGTTGTAATCTAGAACGATATAGCGATCATGAAAAATATTGTTTGCCTTTTTTATGTCTATTTTCAAAGCAGGATATTCTTTGCAAAAATCATCGAACTCAACTTTGTGAAGTCCATTATTAGTGTTATCAGTGAAAATTGTGACAGATACGTTTTGTTTTGTATGCTTAAACAGTACCAGTGTTTTTAGTGAAATATAATTGTCAATAATGGTGATGCTTTTATTTGCCAGCGTATAAATCTGCTGGTAGGCCAAATCGCTTTCTACCGGTTGACCGTTTAAAACTAACCAGCCCGCCGGTATTTCTGGCTTTCCCAGATTTAGCATAATCGGTGAAAGTTCAGATTTTCTAACCATATCGCCAAGATTGCTTACAACGTTTTCAACTTTGTCGTCAATTTCAGAAAGCTTTTGCCGGAATTCAACAATGTTTTGCGCATTTTCTGCAGTTTGTAGAGAAAGACGTAAGAAATCGCGATGATTTAAGATTTCCTGGTTTTCAATTACATAGTCTTTCATCTTTTTAAACAGGCGGACAAGAGCTTTGCTTTGTTTTGTGGCAAGTTCTCCCTTTAGAACGGTCATGAGCATGTAGACACCTTGTTCGGTGAAGGCGTATGGGAGGTATTTTATATTGCTTCCTCGTCTTATATTGGTTTCACTTTTCAAGGTCGAAAAATTCGACCTTGAAGAAGTATTTTCATTCTCATAGTTTGAGGTCGATTTTTTCGACCTCAAAAACTCATTTTCATTGGTCAAACTTGAAGTCAAAATTTTTGACTTCAAGTTTGGATTTTCATTGTTCAAGGTCAAAATTTTTGACCTTGAAAGTTCCTCAACTTCTTCCTTTGTTAATTGAAACATCAAGTCTTCTTCATCAAATTTCTCGATGTTATTTTTTACCTGCTCGTTTAGTCGCTTAGTCGTATACCCATAGATCTTAGCCAAATCAGAATCCAGCATAACCTGAACTCCACGGATAACATAAATCTTGTCCTTTAATAGAGCTTCATTCAAAATAGCCTCATTCAGTCTTTCTGTTTGTTCTTCTATTTTTTCTTCCATAATTAAAATCTCACTCTTTAATAATTCTCAAGTTTCCTGCATAATTTAGTCATGCAGAATATGACTCAAATCAATTTTGAAGAAATTGACGCCTATATCAAAAGCGAATTACACTTCTCAGCTCCTGAGCCGGTACTTGTAATAAAAAGTCCTTCACCAAACTATGGTTCAATAAATGAGTTCATTCAGCAGTCTGACGATATTCTGCAGGATAATATCCGAAAAATAATCCTATCTAAGCAGCTGGACGAAGTGGAAGTTTACAAAAAAGCTGATATAGACCGGAAGCTTTTCTCCAAAATACGAACAAAACCTGATTATCATCCGAACAAAAATACATTGCTCAAGCTTTGTCTTGCAATGAATCTGGATACAGATGAAACAGAAAGTCTTTTAAATTCAGCAGGCTATTCCCTTTCAAGAAGTTTGCGCTCAGACCTGATTTTGCGGTACTGCTTTGGTCATCGTATTTATGACGTGATAACCGTAAATCAAATTCTTGACCATTATGGAGAGAAGGTCATTTAGTTTTTTTCGTTTCCATTCATGGTAATTTCCTCCTTAATTTGCCGTAAGAATACAGCATTCATAAAGGGAAATGGTCGCTTTGAAAACGACAATTTTTAGAATATGATTAAGAAATTTTTTTATGTCTCCTACCGGGCGTATGAGTTTATTATTTGTTCCATCTGATGAAGTCGCAAATTGCGACTTCACGAAAATTACAGACTGAATGAGGTAAAAAAAAACTGCCAGCACCTTTGAATTCAGTTCATTGAAGACAAGCGACTGGCAGATAATCTGTTTTATTTGGGTGCTTAATTATATCTTCCTAATTCACCGAAACCCTAACCCCTACATCAAACTCCGGATGCAGGGTGTAATCCTTCCGTGAAATCTTCAAATTGCTTGTATGCCGCTCAAAGGCTTTGTGGTTATCCTCCCATTCCACCGCCACATTGCAGCCTCCAAAAATATTGAAGTGCTTTACCGGGGTAATGCCCACAGAAGCCCGGAGGGAAGGGTACCATTCTGATTTCTCATTTGGAATTATAACTGAATTAGACAGCGCTTCAATATCAAAATTGAAAATCGAGACATTAAAGCGGCTTCCAAGTCCCATCACTAAATCCACATATTTATCTGAAAGGAAGTCCTCGGTTTCTTTGTCCAGCTCGTCCTTGTTGTAGGAATCAGAATCGTAGTCTACGTTGAGGGGAAGGGCGGCTCCCACAATTCCGTAGAGGTAGTGGACGCCGCTGTTAAAGGTGAGCTTTGCCCGCTGGTTTGAAGTGTAGGAAAGCCCAAATTCGCAAAGGCCGTTTTTAGCGATGTTGATAAGTCCAATCTGAAGTCCTGCGTTTCCGCCGCAGTAATTTATGAGGCTTGCCTGAACTCCGTCAAAATCCTTTCGGGAAACGTTTAAAATCGATGCTCCCTGAATTCCGCTGGATTCTTCCGCCGCAATGTTCAATACTCCGGAGCCTTGAACACCCCTGATGCTTCCTGCATAGTTCATTACGCCGGCGCCCTGAATTCCCTCAGCCTGTCCTTTTGTGATGTTTACAACGCCAGTTCCCTGAACGCCTTTCAGTTCTGCTGCGTAGTTGAATACTCCTGAGCCCTGAACGCCATATGCTTTTCCGGTTGCTATGTTTCCCACTCCACAACCCTGAACGTATTTTACATTCCGTGCGATGTTTATTGTTCCAGTTCCCTGAACGCCAGTTACATCCCGGGCAAAGTTCAATCCGCCTGAGCCCTGAATACCGTTTACGTCCCGGGCAAAGTTAAAGGTTCCTGCTCCCTGTCCGCCGTGTACGTCAAGGGCAAAGTTACAGACTCCTGCACCCTGAAAACCGTTTACGTATACTGCCTGTCCGATTGCGCCGCTTGCCATTATTCCGTTCACTTCGTAAGCATGAACACGAATGAGACCCAGTGCGCATGGAGTGACGATTTCTTTTCCTAAACCAAGATTAAATTCATTAAAGAGAAGGGAAAACTCAAATGGAAGGAAAATAAAATCCTCCGGCCTTTTGTTGCATTTTTCATAGTCGAAGGTGCCGCCAGCGGCTCCCGAACCATTTGCAGCTTCAGAACCATTACCAGTTCCGCCAGCCACTTCCGCACCATCCATATTTTCTCCCCGGGTTCTATTTGCAATTTTTGAAAGAGGGGAAAGTTCTGAGTTAGAAAGGGTATAGTTTTTCTTTGCAGAAAGGGTAAAGGTTCCCTGAAGAGTCAGCATTTCCCCGATAACCGTAACGCCGTAGGTTCCGCTTTCTAAAGCAAGGTAAATGGGCTTATCAGAGGTTTTATTGATTTCAGAAACCAGTTTTCCGTTTTTGTCCCGGATGATAACCCGGCCGGAAAGCTCCTTTGAAAGCATCAGAATGCTGTCGGAATTTGAAATGTCTGAAAGCACAAGGTCGCCGGAGCCCACAAGGGTGATATTGTAATTCGGATGCTGAGGGCCGGTTAATGAGTTTTCCGTCTTGGAAAGGGTTTCGTTAAATGCGTAGGAATAAAGCTCGTTCAGGGAAACTTTTTTGTCCCCTGAGCTGTCGGCTGCTCCTCTCAAACCTGTAATCATGGCATTTGTAAAGAAGGAAGAGCCGATTTCGTCGGATTCCTGGGAGGTTTCAATCGAGGAACTGGAAGAAAGGTATGCGTGGCCTTTTACAACGGAAGAATCGTCCATCAAAAAGGGCTTCTGCCTTGAACCGCCCTTCGACCGGATAAAATTTCCTGAATAGCAGGAGTCAAGAATTACCACGTGAACATCCGTAGGCACCTTGGAAATTGCCTGCTTCAGTTCTGAATAGCCGTAGCTGGTTCTTCCCAGTAAAAGGGAGGTTTCATCGGAGTGACCAGAATAATAGAAGATAAACTCAGTTCGCTTAAGGTTTTTCTTACTCTCAACGATTTCTGAAATTGTCTCCATGGCTTCATCAACGTCGTCCTTTGCAGGATCTAAAAGCAGGATGCTGTTTGAGTTGGGAACGCCTCCGATGTCGCTCATGGTTTTCTGGAAGGCAAGGGCGTCGCTTCCTGCGTACAAAAGCCGCTGGTTATTTTTTCCGCCCACGTTTGAACCGATGTAAACCGCGTAACGCTCAACTCCCGCTCCTTCGTTTTCAGAAACGCCGCCTTTTGAAGATGCCGTCTCCGAAGTCTTTCCTTCCGAAGCGAAGACCGAGCCGCCTGCTAAAATCAAAAAACTTGTAAAAAATGCTATAAATCTTCTATATAAATTAAAATCTCTCATAGTCGTCTCCGTTTATTTCTTCAGAACAAAAATCGAACCGTCGCAGCCTTCCGGAAGGTAGGAGCCTTTCTTAAGGAAGCTAAGGTTGTAATCCGACTTTTCAATTTCTTCAATCTTTGATAAATCAAAACTGTCTTTGGAAGCCACAAAAATAAAGCATTCGTATTTCGGGGCGTCGTCCAGCTCGTAAGAAAATTCCAGAGGAACTTCTGCTCCGGTTTTCAAAAGCTTTTCTGAAACCCAGCCTTCCTCCGGGAAGTGGCGGGTTACGTTTCCGTTTCCGTCTACACTAAAAATTACACCGTAATCGTATTCTCCTGCAAGATAGGTAATCTGAATTACATCATTTTCCTTTGCGCTTGTTCCGTTTTTAAGGCTTACAGCGCTGTTCCCGTCCTTTTTGTAAAGCCGAAGCTCCTGATGAGGAAGGGCTTTTCCCTTGATTCTGGTGGCGCTTTCCTTTACGCTTTCGGCGCTGTTTGCCTTATTATAATTCATCAGAAGGGGAAGTGAAAAGGCAAGGGCTAAAGCTGCAGCGGCGGCAAAGGTCACGTAGCGAAGGTATTTCACGGATGTGAAGTTTTTGCCGGCTGTTTTCTGAGAGACAGGAAAGTTTACTTCTGGAACCTCAGTCTGCTGGAAGGCAGAACCATTTTCTCTTCCCACTTTCTTCATAAACTTCTCTTTCGCCAGCCCTGCCGGAAGAGTTCCCTGAATCTCTTCGTTCGACTTTCTCAATTCTGAAAGTGCCTTTTCAAGCTCTTCCTTACCGTATTTATCATAATATTTTTCAGCTTTTTTCTCACCAAGAAGAATTTCTTCTAATAATAACTGTGGAATCATAGTCTAATCCTCCTTATTCATACAGGAAACCGAATATTTTTTCAGCTCCGAAATCCTTTTCCGGACTCCCGAAACCGACATGTTCACCTGACAGGCTGTCTCTTCCAGGGTGTAGCCGTCCACAAAGTGAAGGGTGGCTATAAGGGAATCCTTCTGGTCCCGGGCGGAAAAAATCTTTTCCAGAATTACGACCGCCTCAATCTTTTCGTTTTCAATTTCCGAAAACTCGTCCGCCATAATTTCTGAAATGACGGAAAAATCCGGTCCCGAACGAAGCTTGTCCGCCCTGATTTTATTAAGGCATACCCTTGTGGCCGTCACATAAAAAAGACTTGCGCAGACGTTCTTCACCTTGCACCTGTTTTCAATTATGCGAACAAAAACGTCCTGCATGGCGTCCTGTGCCTTATCTTCATCCTTTAAGATTGCACGGCAGCGCCTCAGAACCATTGGTCCGTATTTCTGATAGAGTTCAGCAAAATCGCTGGTCTGTAAATATTTCATTATTTATTAACTCCGTCCTTTATTTGACACTTAAGACTGAAAAATATGTTACTGTTTTTTGAAAAAAAATGCATTTACCGGAATGCCTTCTTTCCGGATTCCTTCTGATTTCATTATAACGAATTTTTTTTGTTTTATTTTGGAAAATGTGTGTTATAATAATAATGCTAAAATTATATGCATTTCTGGGGTTTCTATGTATAAAACAAAAAAGAGAGCATTGTCTATAGTTGTCTATGTTCTTTCAGCCGTGCTTTTCATCGTTTTTTCTCTTCTTCTGCTTCTGCAAAACAGAAATAAGGCTTCTCTGACCATCAATCTCGGTATTCCGGCGGTAATGTTTCTTTCATTTCTTATCATCGTTATGTCGCTGGTTCACGTTCTTGATAAGTTTCTATACAAAAAAAATGTTACTAAGAGCGATACCCGCTTTCTTGTTGAATTCATAGACAGACTCCGTTTCTGCTATTCTTTTGATGACCTTTTTCAGTCGATTTCAGAAATTCTTGAACTTAAGGCAGACTGCGCCGTTCTTCTTATCGAACGCGAGAAAAACTATGTACTTTACAACAGCCCGGATCGAATTTCTTCTTATTATACAACCCGAGATAAGCTTGTACGTAACTTTCCTCTCACCTGGAAAGAAGGCTTCTACTTCATCGGTGATTCCCTTGATGTAGTTTCTTCCTATAAGCATGCCCGCGGCTTCCTTCTGAACTACCAGCACTACCAGCTCTACATCTTCTGCCGCTACACAAAACTCTACGACATTGAAATTTACGGCCGTCTTTATGAAGAGTACTGCCGCTTCCTTTCACGCTGTAAAACCATTGAAAATCTTGCTGAAATTTCTTCCCTCACAAAGGAGTGGGAGCAGCTTGCAGATACACAGATTTCCTTCCTGCCGCACAAAATGCCGGATATTCCCCGCTTGAAGTTTGCGGCCTACTATCGTCCTCTTGTAAACGTTTCGGGAGACTATTATTCGGTTCTTCCGATTGACAGTTCTAAAACCCTTTTGATGCTGGGAGACGTTTCGGGAAAAGGACTTCCTGCCGCCCTTATCATGGGTCTTGTAATGAATACCGTAAAAATCATTGAAGATAAGGAAGACCTTGTTGGAATGATTAAGAAGGTAGATACCGCAATCAAGAACATGCACCTTCAGGATAAGTATACCGTATTGTTCATCGGAATCGTTGATACTGATAAGATGAAGTTTACCTATGTAAATGCTTCTATGTCTGACCCGAAAATTCTTTCCCGTGCTCCGGACGGCTACCGAATCAAGGAGCTTAAATCTACGGCAAGTCTTGTAGGTATTATCGATATGGACGATGTAAGCGTTGCAGAAATGCGCCTTTTCCGCGGAGACATGATTCTTCTTGCTTCCGACGGTGTTTCTGAAGTTATGGATGACAACGGAGTAGAGCTGGGTGATACAGATATCTTCAAGGAAACCCTTCAGACGAGTGCTGCAAAATCTCCTCAGCAGTTTGTCGATGATATTGTAAATCTTATTATGAAATATAACGGCGATAAGCGTCTTCACGATGACGTTACAATGCTGGTTGCAAAGGTAGGCTAATATGATATTTACTGTTCTTAATTTTCTTTTGACTGCATTTCTTATTGGCGAAACTGTTTATGTAGACCGCATTGAAAGCAAGAATTTTGAAGGAACAAACCCTGCAAGCTCCAACGTGCTTCTGCTTGCAATTACGGTTGCCATGTTCTCGGTTTTCAGCTGTTTTAACGGCCTTGTAACTCCGTCGCTGTTTACTCTTTTAATGCGCATCTGCTTTGTAATCGAAGGCTGTATGCTTGTAAACCTTGCCTTCTGTTTTCCTTATTATGCCTGGAACTATTCAAGTGGTGCCGCATACATTGTAAAATTCCTTTTGTACTGTGTAGTCTGCTTCTTTGTGTTCGTAAAATTCAAGACAATTAAAATTACCGATACGGAAGGTCTTGTAATCGAAAGCGCATACCTTTTCTCCGGAGACGCACGCCAGATTTTTGACTGGACCTGGGCTGATGTTTATAATGCAATTTTCCGTTTTGTTCTTCCTCTTGGCGGTGCCCTTGCCATGCTGGTTAAAAACGAAGCAAAATCAACCCGTCTTGACCGTCATAAGGGTTATGTTTATTTCCTTGCCCTCACAACCATGTGGATTATGATGGCAGGTCTTAAAATCATCTGTAATGTAAGTCCGTGCTACGCTGTTCTGCACTATTATATTTATGTTCCGATTCTGGTAATCCTGCCTTATGCTTCCTGGCTTAAGCAGGCTCCAAGCGGAAGAAGTATTATTTCCTTCCTTTTTAAGTCGATTTTCTTCTATCTGCTTCCGTCTGCTCTTGCGGGTGTGGCATTTATGTGGATTTTCCACCTTGGAAGCGACTACGGAATTTCCCTTGCTTTTGTAGGTCTCTTCGTTGTTCTTGTGGCAATTCTTCTTGGCCGCTTTGTTGTTCGTCCGATTTTAAAGCTTGGCCGCCGTTTTGTTCATTCTTCGGACTACGAACAGGCCTTTGAAAAGGATCTTGCTTCCATCGATTACAGCGGTGAAATGGATACAATCGCAAACGACATGTTTCAGATTTTCAACAAAAATGCTGAAGCATCCTCTATGTCCGTATTTATCAATGCCGGAAACAATACTTATGAGTGCGCATATTCTTCAACTGCCAAAAAAACAAAGATTGAAGATTCCGACGGGCTCTTTGAATCTCTTCTGAATGTTGATAAGAACGTTGTAATTTATAACGAAATCGATTCCCTTCATTCCTTGAGCGGTGTAAAAAAGACCCTTGAAAAATTCTTTAAGAACACCCAGAGCGACGCTCTGTTCATTCTGAATGAAGGCCGTGACGTCCACGGTTTGATTTTGCTTGGACCACGAGCCGGAAACGACCACTTCAAAGACTACGACTTGAACGTCTTTATGAAGCTCTATTCATACTTCTTCGTATTCGGTTACTACATGCGAAATATTTCCAACAAGGAAATCATCGGTACCGTAAACCGTGAGCTTAAGATGTCCAGCCAGATTATTACTTCCATTCAGGAAAATATGGACCTGGTAAAGAATCCGAAAATGGATGCCGGCTGTATCATGGTTCCTGCCCACAACATCGGTGGTGAATTCGTGGATATGATTCGTCTTACCGATACCCGTCACCTTTTTGTAGTGGGTGACTTGAGCGGTAAGGGTATTGCGGCTTCCATGAGTATGGTCATCCTTAAGGCCATTATCCGGGCATACCTTGCAGAAACCCATGACTTTAAGCAGCTGGTTGTTAAGGTAAATCAGTTCGTACGAAATAACCTTCAGAAGGGAACAATTTTTGCCGGAATGTTTGCCATCGTAAACTTTGAAAACGATACCATGTACTACATCAACTGCGGTATTCCAGCAATTTTCCTCTATACTGAGGCCTATAATAACGTAATTGAAATTCAGGGTAGCGGTCATATTCTGGGATTTGTAAAGGATATTTCTCCGTATATTTCCGTAAAGCAGATTAAGCTCAGCAAGAATGATATCGTACTTACCTGTACCGACGGTCTTATTGAGTCCCATTCTCTTCGCGGTGAACAGTTCGGTAAGGACAGAATCCAGCGCAATATGGTTGCAAACGCAATGTATCCTGCAAGCCGAATGGCCCGCTTCTCTTACGATGAGCTTGTGCGCTTCATGAGCCATGAAATGGAAGACGACGTTTCTATTCTTGTTTTGAAGTATCTCAAGGACAACGCATCCGAAGAAAAAGAAGCGGCTCCTGATAATTCAGGTAAGTATGATTCCCCGGAAGCTTCGGAAGAGACTGTTATAGAAGAGTCTGTTCCAGACTTTGACGGAACAGGAGCAGACTCTGAGGCCGGCGTTGAAGATTCTGCAATGCAGAATGCTTTTGCGGCAGGGGAAGTCTTGGCTTCTTCCAGTGTGCCGGGCTCTGATTCCGGCGACAGTTCAGACCCATTTGTAAGTGAAGATACAATTGTTGAAGAAACAGTTCCTGATTTTGGCGACGTGCCGGAAACGGAGGTCCCGGAGGTTTCCGTAGGATCAGATGCAGAACCTTCTGCTGAAGAAAAAATTGAACCAGCAGCTGAATCTCCAGTGGCTTCAAAAAAGCCTGAAAATCAGGATATTCCTCCGGTAGATGATGACTTTGATGTTGAAAGCCTTCTTGAAGGTATCGATATTCCGGATATTGATGTTTAGAAGGTTTGCGCCGGGTCTTTATGGATTCCGGAGCAGTTTAAAACATCAGTAATTTGAACACAAAGAATTAAGAGGTTTTTATGGAACAGCTTACAATTACCAAAAAAGAAGGTGCAGATTATATTCTCTTTGAATTGAACGGTGCATTTAATGCATATACCGCTGTTAATATCCAGAATAAGGTTTACGATGAAATTCAGACCCACAACGTTGTGCTTGATTTAACCAACGTCGTTCAGTTGGATGCTGCCGCAATGGGCGTAATCATGGCGGCTCATAACGATGCTGAAGAAAATCATACAAAGCTTTATCTTATGAAGCTTTCTAACGAAGCTGAAAAGACTATCAGTGCCACCGGTTTCCGGGATTTGTTCAGAATTATAAATTCCGTTACAGAAGTCGCATAATTTTTCTGAATATTTATTCTTCAATTTTTCAGGGCTTTCTCTTTTTGTGAGGAAGCCCTGCATATTTTCTATTCCTATTTTTCTATTCCTGTTCCCAAAACTGTTTCTATTCATTATAATGACTCATAGAAATCATACCTTTTACAGGTAATATAGGAGTCATTTATGGCAAGTTACAAAGAGTCTGGTGTTGATGTTGAAGAAGGCTACAGAGCCGTTGATAAGTACAAGGAGCATGCAAAACGTACTGCGATTCCTGGTCTTCTTACCGGGCTTGGAAGTTTTAACGGAATGTTCGAGATTCCAAAGGGATACAAAAATCCTGTAATGGTCAGCGGAACTGACGGTGTTGGAACAAAACTCGACATTGCTTTCCAGATGAAAAAGTATGACACAGTTGGAATCGACTGCGTTGCAATGAGCGTAAACGATATTCTTTGTTCCGGCGTTCAGACTTTGTTCTTCCTTGATTATGTTGCCTGCGGAAAACTTGAAGCAGAAGTTGCTGCTGATCTTGTAAAAGGTGTTGCTGACGGCTGTGTTCAGACCGGTTGTGCTCTTTTAGGCGGCGAAACTGCTGAAATGCCTGGCTTCTATGATGTTGGAAAATACGACCTTGCCGGCTTTGGTGTTGGCGTTGGCGAAAAAAATGATATGATTACCGGTGAAGACATTCAGGAAGGAGATGTTCTTATTGGTCTTTCTTCTACTGGTGTTCACTCAAACGGCTTCAGCCTTGTTCGAAAGCTTGTTCCAAATCCGAACGATCCTTTCCTTCAGGACGGAAAAGAAACCGGAAAAACAATCGGTGAAGTTCTTCTTACACCAACCCGCATCTATGTAAAGCCTGTAATGGAAGTTCTTGCAAAATATAAGAAATCAATTCACGGTATGGTTCATGTAACCGGCGGTGGATTCTACGAAAATATCCCTCGAATGTATCCAAAAGCAAAAGACGGAAAAAAACAGCTCATTTCAATCATTCAGAGATCCAGCTGGGATATTCCTCCGGTATTCGGAGAGCTTATCCGCCGCGGTGCAGATTTGAATACAATCTACAATACTTTCAACATGGGTATCGGTTTTGTTCTTGCCGTTAAAGCAAAGGACGCAGATGCAATCGTTGAAATGTTCAATTCTAATGCTCACAAATATCATCGTGACGATTCTCCGGATATGAAGGCATACAAGATTGGACGCGTTGCTTACGCTGAAGGAAAAGCTGAAACTCAGGCTGAAAAGGTAATTTTCGAGGATAAATAATTCAATGAAAAATATTGCAGTTTTAGTCAGTGGCGGCGGAACTAATCTTCAGGCTTTGATTGATTATCAGATGGAGCAGGGCGGCTCTTGTCCTTACAGAATTGCTGTTGTAATCAGCGACCACAAGGACGCTTTTGCTCTTGAACGGGCAAAAAAAGCCGGTATTCCCTCTGAAATTACAAGTCCCTATTCTGTTATGGGTGCAGAAGCTGCAAAAGCGGCAAGCCGCGAAGAGAAACGCATTGCCGTAAGCGACAGAGTTTTGTCCCTGTGCAAACAGTATCAGGTTCAGGGTATTGTTCAGGCCGGCTGGCTGACTGTTCTTTCCGGAAAAATTATCGAAGATTATTCAGATAAAATTATAAACCTGCATCCCGCTCTTCTTCCAAAGTTTGGAGGAGTGGGAATGTGGGGACATCACGTTCATGAGGCTGTTCTTGCTGCTGGCGAAAAGGAAAGCGGCTGTACCATTCATCTTGTAAACGGTGATTGTGACGGCGGAAAAATCCTTATCCAGAAGAAGGTGCCGGTAGTTGCCGGAGATACACCGGACAGCCTGTACGAGCGGATTGCTCCGGAAGAGCACAAAGCAATCGTTGAAGGAACCTGCCTTCTTGTAGATAAATACATTTAACTACAAATGTCGATTTTATAAATCAGTTCAGAACTGGCTTTCAGTGTGTCATTCTTTAATTACTGTTCTTCCTTCTCCTCTAATCCCAGGTTCTGCCAGAGTTCGTGCATTTCGTCGCTGGACATGATGAAGGTGAGGTAGGCGCTTAAATCCGGGTAATCTGTAAGGTCGGGTTTGTCTGTTTTTCCCTGATATCTTGCTCCAAAGCTTTCAAATCGTTCCCGTAAAGCATCGTACTGTTCTTTTGTGCATTCATGGCTCAGGTTTACCCGTCCCTGAATTCCCGCTACATTTGCGCAGATTATTCCCTTTACCTTATTGTTCTTAAAAATTATGTAGGCCGTTCCGTTCATGTCCGGATAGTCAAAAATCTGCCATTCAGAGCTGATTTGGGCTGTATTTGCCCGGTGGCAGGCGCTCATCAGACAGGACAGGCACAAAAGACAGGATAGATAAGATATAAAAGATAAAATACGGATATTGATTTTAAAAAGACCGCGCATACGCTTATTTTACCACAAAACAAAAAGGTAAGGAATAAGGCTGTTCGGGGGGGGGAGACTAACACGGCAACCATGTCCAGAACGCCTTCGAACTGGTAAGGTGGAATAAGTCGTGGAATAAGTCGTTTGCCCTGTTAATTCTTTTATGGTATACTGTTTCCTATGTGTGAATTACTAGCTCCTGCGGGAAATATCGAATCTCTTGATGCGGCACTTGGTGAAGGTGCAGATGCAGTTTATCTTGGTTTAAAAAGCTTTAACGCTCGTTTAAGAACCACAAATTTCGCCTGGAACCAGTTTGAGGCAGCGGTTCAGTCTGTTCACAGACAGGGAAAAAAGATTTATGTTACTGTAAATACGGTCTGTGAAGAACGGGAAACCGAACGTCTTTACCGCTTCCTTTCCTATCTTGATAAGGTTGGGCCTGATGGCCTTATTGTTCAGGATTTTGGTGTTATCCGTATGTGTCAGGAGTTTTTTCCGAATATGGAGCTTCATGCTTCAACTCAGATGAATGTTGAAAGTGCAGCGGCAGCGAATCTTCTTTCAAAGGAAGGTGTAAAGCGCGTGGTTCTTGCCCGTGAGCTTGGTCTTGAAGAAATCAAACAGATAAAACAGAATACCAATGCCGAGCTTGAAATGTTTGTTCACGGAGCTCTCTGCGTAAGTGAATCAGGACTCTGTCTTTTCTCAAGCTTCCTTGGGGGAAAATCTGCCAACCGGGGAATGTGTGCCCAGGCCTGCCGCCGCTACTATACTGCGGAGTATCAGGAAGGAATCAAGCAGGGTTATTATTTTTCTCCATGCGATATGCAGCTTATCGATCATATTCCGGATTTGATGGAACTGGGAATTGATTCCTTCAAGATTGAAGGGCGAATGAAGAGTGCTGAATATGTAGGCAGCGTTGTTGCGGCATACCGCTATGTCATTGACCACTGGAAGGAAGACAGAAAGGGTGTAATTGCAGCCGGAAAACGAATGCTTGCAAGTGACTTTGCCCGTACAAAAACTGATTACTGGTACGGATTCCCTTCAATGGAAGACGGAATAAAAAATGCCGGCGAAAAAATATTGAATCCTGACCAGGCGGGCGGAACCGGTATCTATCTTGGAAAGATCAGCAGAATAAAGCGCCCTGATGATAATATTATCGAAGACATCAAAAACTCAGTTTCCGCTGATGAAGATATTCGTGACCACTATGTTCAGATGGCAGTTCTTTCCGGCGGTTCTTATGATCCGGATCCGGGAGATTCAATCCGTCTTCACACAAAGAATGATACGGGACGCGTCAGCCACAAGGTAAAATATATTGAAGTTGACGAGGACGGAAAGCGCTGGATTGATGTTCCAAACGGTTTTGATATCGGTGACAGCGTTTATCTTCTTCAGATTAAGTCCATGTCAAAGCGCTATCCGCGGGTTCTTCCTCAGGATTTGTCCAAGTTCAGAAGACAGCCTCTGGACGAGCAGCTTCCGATTCTTGATCTGACTCCTGTTGGTTCAAAAGAACTGGATTATTTCCCGGAAGGTCTCTATGTTCAGGTTTCATCTATTCCAGATGTGTTTCAGGCTCAGGGCTTCCATCCGGTAAGAATTATCATTGAATACAATAAGGAAACCAGTTACGACCTGCTTCATTCAAAAACTGTGCTTCCTTTCAGCAAAAAGACGATTTTCATTTCCCTGGACCCGTTCTGTCCTGCCGCTATTGAAGAAAAACTTAAGGCTGAGCTTGGGGAACTGGTATCAAAAGGTTATGTGAATTTCGTTGTGAACAATCTTGCTCACATTCAGATTTTAAAAGGTCTTGGGCAGAAGGTGAACCTGACTGCCGGCCCGTACCTTTACACATTCAACCGCTGGGCTGCTTCTTTCCTTGAAAATCAGGATATCCAGTCCTTTATCATGCCTTATGAAAATTCAAGACGCAACCTTGAAGCCGCTTTTGAACCAGAGGTTCGTGCAAGAATGCTGGTTCCGGTTTTTGCATACCCGGCACTTTTCAGAATCCGCTTTAAGCTTCCGGAAAGTTACGGTTTTTCTGCCTTCAGCGATAAAGAGGGCGGAGAGTTTAAGGTTGTTTCTTCTGATGACGGTTCTTTTGTTCTTCCGGAATTCCCGTTCTCCCTGCTGGATAAGACAGAGTTCCTGGCATCTTCAGGCTTTAAGCGCCTTTTGATTGATTTTTCAAAGATTAAGATTTCAAAGAACGATATCAAGTCCCTTAATAATTCGCTTTTCAAAAAGCAGATTCTCCCTGGAGTTTCCCGCTTTAACTGGAAGGACGGCTTCTATTCGCCGCAGCAGATTGAAGAGTACAAGGCTTCTGCCGAAAGGGCAAAGGAAGCCCGCCTTGCTGCCCAGAATAAAACCTCTGATCAGGGGAAAGGCGGTGCCAGAAACGGTGGCCGAAGAAAACCCGGTGCCTCTTCCGGCGCTCCATACTCAAAAGGGAACTCTAGGAAGAAACGATAATTCAGAAGGTTTAATATCGCGTTATAGATGATTTAATTAAAATTGGCGGGAAGGAACGGGGAGCGGGGCAAAAATGCTCTGTTTGTGGATGGAGCGAAGCGACATTTTATAAGTTCCTATGCCACATACAGTGCATAGTGCGCTAGCGCACGATTTTGACCCCGCGAATCCGTGACTGGAAGCCAATTTTAATGCAAACTACATGAACGCGAAATTAAGGCTATATATAATTTGATAACCCGTTATTCAACCCCTTAGAATACCGCTGCCTCCTCGGTTTCCTTTGTTTCCATTTCGATTTCTTCATCAAGTGAAGCCTGGTTTGCTTCTGCAATTGCTTTCAGGTCTTCCGGACTGTCCGGTTTTGTAAGGAGCTTTTTAAACTCCACGTGTTCTGCAATAATTGAAATTCTGGAAGTTTTCTTACCTTCCGGAGTTACCCAGCGGTCCTGCTTTAATCTTCCCACGACTCTTAGACCCCTGCCTTTTTCGCATTTTTCCATGCAGATTTCAGCCATTTTTCCGTAGGTTTCAACGGTAAAATAGGAAACTTCGTTTACTCCGTCGCCATTTCTGTTTTTGTAAAATCTGTTTACGGCAAGGGGAATTGAGCAGACTTTAAAGCCCTCTGCTGGCTCCTTAAACTCTGGAGCGCGAGTAACATTTCCTTCGATAATCAAAGAATTCAACTGGTTCATTTTTATACCTCAAATAAATAAGTTTTAAAGCGAAAGCTTTTTTTATCCGGCCGGGATAAAAAGGTTTTGTACAACTGCCGCCATTATGTGTCTGTTTTAAGCAGGCTTTGGCTTCAGCAGTCTTAAAAACCTTATACTTATATATTTGATTTTGAGAGGCAAAAAATACCGTTTTTGAAATATAAATATTTGTTATAATTACTGTTTAATGAGAATTCTATCAGATTAATTACAAATTGCCCGAATGCCTGAATGAGGCCACTAAAATTAGCCGTTAGTGACCAGTTTTAAGATGTAAAGCTGCACATACATGTAGAGCGCATCTTCTTCCTTGATTTTCTGCATGTTAGGAGTTTTTACAAGGGTCGAAGCAAGGCTCTGTACGCGCTCAAGAGTAAAGGTGCTGGAGGAAATGGTTTTGATTACCTTTCTCATGTAGTCACGGATAAGGCAGTTTACATCGTCGGTAAGCTGCATTCGCGCTTCTTTGGTAATCATCTTATTCCAGAGACTTTCGTAGGAGTTCAATTCCCTGTCTACAGTAGATCCGGCGGGAATAAGTTCCTGACTGATTTCCCGGGCTGCGGACTGAAGCTGTTCCTTCTTTGAACCGATTTTTCCCGGTTTTTTTGAGGTTTCGTCCGGGATATCGTCGCTTGTAAGCTCCGGAGCAGCAACGGCTTCTTTTTTTGCCGCCGGCTGTTTTTTTCTGAACAGAAGGCCTGCAATTGTAGAAATAATCGGGATGGTGTACCAGAAAGGCAGCATCATTTTTGCCCTGGCAAGAATTGAAGTATTCTTTATCATCAGAAGGTCGCTGTAGGAATGGAGTTTTCCTCCTGAAAAAATATCAAAATTGTTTCCTTCCGGAGAATTGTTAATCTCCATGTTGACGAAAGGAAGGAAGTTTGCGTTTAAAAGTGTGTAGAGGACAGGAGAATTTGTCTGAACCTCATTTTTTAACACCAGTTCAAACTTCTTTGAGTCCTTCATTTCCGGAAGCTTGTCGTAATTCAAAAGCACCTTGTACCATTTATCAAGAAGACTTTTTTCAATGGTAGCGTGGGCCTCGTTTGAAAGGCGGACAATCAGCGGAAGAACATTTGCCTTGTAGATAAAATAGCGGATTCCGCTTTCAATTTTGAAAACCAGAAGCTTTGGAAGCTCAGTTCCTTCTACTTCGGTTGTTAATTTCTGAAGATGATTTTTCAAGTCCTCTTCTTCGAACTGCCCGTAGAGGTTTGCGCCCTTGGAATCCTTGAACTTTAAGATGCTGTCCATTGTGTAAAAATACGGCGGACGGGAAAGGTTCATTTCCAGTTCTGCAAGAGCCTGCTGCTTCTTTGCTTCACGGCTGGCCTTGTCCTTAAGATTCGAAAGCCAGATTTCTGTAATACAGATTGCCTGAAGGATATTTGTATCTTCCGCAGTGCGGTCTTTTACTTTTTCAAAGTCAAGGCGGATAAAGTAGCAGAGCTGGCTCCAGTAATAGAAGGCTTCTGAGTTTGTATCAAGAAATTCATTGGAATCCGGCTGCTGAACGAAGCGCTCAAAAAATCCCCGGGCACCAATCTCCTTGTTTGGATTTGCAACCTTCATCTTTTTTAAGAAATAGTCGTGATATTCTTCTTTTTTTAAGATATTTCTGATTTTACCAACGGCTGCCTTCAAAAGATACTGAATAGGAACGCATGCCGGGAAAATAATTGCCGGAACATCCCTCGGTAAAAGGAGAGTGTAAAGTGCTGAGGATTTTGTGTTCTGGGTTTCAAGGAACCCAAGAATGATTTCGGAGGCATCCTTTTTTTCGATTGCGTCGTGAGGAACCTGCTTAGGCAAATCGGAAACAACCGGGAACGGAATCGTAATGTTGGAAAGCATTTCCTTGTAGCGGCTGGCAAAATAAACGGAATAGTAGGTAAGTACAACGATGGTGATTTTTCCGGCACTTTGATTCAGAATGAAAACTTCGTGTTTTGCAGAAAGGTCTTCAATCTCTTTTAAAAGCATTGTGTCGCTTATTTCAATATACTGAACCAGAGATGCCTGTTCTTCAAGGTGTTTTGCTGCGTAGCGCTTTACATAGGAGTGAAAATCCTTAAAACTGACAAGAGCTGATTCCGATTTTGTCGCAAAATGCCTTAGAAGAGCACCGATACTTACATTACTAGCCATAGAGTCTATTTTAACGCTAATCCAAGTTTTTCTCAAGAAGTTTTATTCCTGATGTTTTATTCCTGAAGGGCTTTTTCGATGGACTTCATGCGTCGGTCGTTCTTCTTTTCTTTTGTCTGCCGGATTCTTCTGTTTGCGTTTGCTTTCTTGTTATTGTTCGGGAACCTTCTTTCCGCAATTCCCAGAATGAACCAGGTTACGAAAATTGAAATGAAACAGATTCCGCTGATTACCAGGGCAGCAATACGGCCCATGTTTTCAAACGGAAGGGTAACATTCATTCCCCAGAAGCTTGTGATGAAGGTCGGAACCATCATGATGATGTTCAGGATGGAAAGGCGCTTCATGTACATGTTCAGGTTGTTGTTGATTACTGAGTCAAAGGCGTCTGTAATACCCAAAAGGACGTTTCTGTAGGTGTCCGCCATTTCAATAGCCTGGCGGTTATCAATTTCAACGTCGTCAAGCCAGTCGATATCGTCCAGGTCCAGCTTGATGATTTTTGTTTTCCTGAACTTTTCCAGAAGCATCTGGTTGGACTTCAGGGAAGTGGTAAAGAACACAAGGGATTTTTCAAGGCTCAAAAGGAGGAGAATCTCTTTGTTTTCGATTGAAAGCTGAAGCTCGTTCTGGATAGCCGTTGAGCGGCGGTTGATTGCCTTCAGGTAGCGAAGGAATGTTGTGTCTGCACGGCTTAAAATGCGCATAATGAAGGCAGGGAAGTCGTTCAGGGTGATTTCCTTTACGCGGCCTGCGGTAAAATCCTTTAAAACCTCGCAATCAGTCCAGCAGATTGTGATGATAAAGTTTTCCTTGATGATGATACCAAGAGGGCAGGTAAAATACTGGGTTTCTGCCTGAGGGTCAAAAATCGGAAGGCGAAGGATTGTAAGGAGGTAGTCGTCTGCATCCTCAAGACGGGACTGTTCGTCCGGGTCAAGAATATCAAGAATGTGTTCCGGATCAATATCGTAGACATTCTGCAAAAGCTCAACATCTTCTCTTGTTACAACACGAGCGTCTACCCAGGTGCGCTTTGTTGCATCCATTTCGTTAAGCTTTACTTTTTCAATCTTATTTTCTTCGTTCTGCTGCCAATAGTTAATCATAAAAAAATCCTGTAAGTTTTTTTACCTGCAGGAAATATTGGCGTTTAAGCGTTGTCCTGCAGGAGGTTACGAAAAATAGGGTGACTATAACTGCACGTCGAACCGCTGGAATCCATAAAGGAACCTCCTTGAAAAAAAAGATAAACGCTTAAAACTTAAGTAGTGTTACTATACCACAAATTGCAAGTCTTGTGCAAATCTTAAATTCGAGTTTTATTAGTCTTACATAAAAATTGGCTCTCACTGTAATTCTAATTTAATTATAATAACAGAAAGTTATATTTGTAATGTGGAATTTTAGCAGATTTTTTTCAAATAATATATATGGTGGGAAAATTAGGGGAAGGAGTTTTTATGAAAAAGTGCCGGGACTTTGAGTTTTTGAATTACTGGCTGTTTCTGGTTTTTACAGTGCTATTTGTTTTTACGGCAGGTGTTATGCTTGCTTCCTGCGTGACGACAGGAAGTTGTACTGTTGAAGGAAGGACAAAAACAGGCGGAAATGGTGCTGCTGAAGACAGGCGCGGGAAGTGTGGGATCGGAGCGGCTGAAGACTTCGCTGGAAAGAGGGGATGTGTTAAAGGTTCCTCAAAAAAACTTGCTTCTCCCTACAGGCTGTCTTTTGACGGAGAGGCATTCGGTGAAGGAGAGACGGAATTCGATTTTTCCTTCAGGAATCTTTCTGAAACCGATGTTCTGGGCTTTAATGTCCTTCTCTGCGTTTCAAATGAGGAAGGACAGCCGGTTCTTATGGAGGGGGAAGAAGAGTTTGTTTATGAAAAAGATGTGGGACCGGGGGAGGAGGCTGCATTCTTTCTGGATTTTGAAGAAAGGCTTCTTTTTGAGGCAGAAGGTACCTGCGGGGTGGATTATTTCTATGTTTCGGAAATAAGGTATTCGGACGGAAAAAACTGGCAGGATCCTTTTGGAAGATTCTGCCGGTAATTTTTTATGGCCATGATGTCCTGATTTCTTTTGAAAGCGACCGGTCATGGCTTATGAATGGAGCAGGACAAGGTTAATGTAAAAAAAATGGCCAGGGCGTCTTGTGCAGTGAAGTGCACCCCGGCCAGATTTATTAAATGACTCTTATTAGAGCGGGATGTTTCCGTGCTTTTTGAGCGGTTTATCCATGCTTTTTTTGTTCAAAAGGAAGTCCAGGCTTTTTGCGATGTATGCTCTTGATTCAGCAGGCTGGATGACTTCTGAAACGTAGCCACGGTTTGCGGCGATGGTTGGAGTCATGATTTCACGCTCGTACTGAGCTTTCTTTTCTGCAACTTCCTGAGCTTTGTTCGGATCTGCAAGTTCCTTTGCGTAAAGGATTCCAACGGCTCCGTCAGCACCCATTACGGCAATTTCTGAAGTTGGCCATGCGTAAACGAAGTCTGCTCCAAGGTGCTTTGAACACATTGCGATGTACGCTCCGCCGTATGCTTTTCGGGTGATAAGAGTTACCTTTGGAACAGAAGCTTCTGAGTATGCGTAGATAACCTTTGCACCGTGGCGGATGATTCCCTTCTGCTCTTCCTGAGGTCCCGGAATGAAGCCTGGAACGTCAACGAAGTTTACAAGAGGAATATTGTATGCGTCGCAGTAGCGAACGTGGCGTGCGATTTTGTCTGAAGCGTCGCAGTCAAGAACGCCGCCCAGTCCGCAAGGATTGTTTCCGATGATTCCGACGGTTCGTCCTTCGATTTTTGCAAAACCTGTTACGCAGTTCTTTGCGAACTCTTCGCTGGTTTCAAAGAAGGAGTTATCGTCAGTTACGTCGTTGATTACGTCCCTCATGTCGTAGCCCTGACGGCTGTTTTCCGGAAGAACGCTTTCGATGTGGCGGGTCTTTTTCTTTTCGTCGTATGCGAATTTTGCGTTCTGTACGATTTCTTCACCGTAGTAGTGAGGAATGTAGTCTAAAAGACGGCGAACGCGGTCGTAGCAGTCGTTCTCGTCAGGGCAGCGGAAATGTGCAACGCCTGATTTCTGTGAGT
Source organism: uncultured Treponema sp. (assembly GCA_946186185.1). Taxonomy (GTDB): domain Bacteria; phylum Spirochaetota; class Spirochaetia; order Treponematales; family Treponemataceae; genus Treponema_D. Next base: position 156,208 of record CAMHMJ010000003.1, read on the forward strand.
GAATTGAAGCACCGCCAAGGTCTTCAGCAGAAATGTCCATGAACATAACTGATTTTACAACCTTTGGACCTGTGATGAAGAGCTGGCTTATTTTATCAACTGCAAAGATGAAGTCTGTGATTCCCGGGCTGTAAACGGCTCCTCCTGCACAAGGACCTGCGATGATGGAAATCTGAGGAACGCTTCCGGAAGCCCGAACGTTCTGGTAGAAAAGGTCTCCGTAGCCGCAGAGGGAATCTACACCTTCCTGAATACGGGCTCCGCCCGAGTCGTTGATGCCGATAACAGGGCAGCGTGCCTCAATTGCTTTATCGATGAGTTCAGCGATTTTTTCTCCGTGCATGTGACCAAGAGAACCACCCTGAACTGTGAAGTCCTGAGCAAAAACGGCTACTTTCTTGCCGTTGATTTTTCCGAAACCGGTAATTACACCGTCGTATGGAATCTGTTTTTTGTCCATGCCGAAGCTGGTGCAGTTGTGACGAACACCTGAATAAATTTCAACAAAGGAGTTTTTGTCGCAGAGCTTGTTAATGCGCTCGATTGCGTGAAGTTTTCCTTTTTCGTGCTGTTTTTCCAGATTATATTCCACGGAATATCCCCCAAAAATAATGATTGTTTTTCGCCTTTGATGATATAAAAAACTTTCAGAATGGTCAATATGACAAAAAATGAAATAATGTCATAAAACAGATTATTATTAGAGCAAATGGCGAGTTTTATAATTTAAACAAAAAAAATGGCTCTCAGCGGGAACCCTGATTGAAAAACGGCAGTACCGCTTCGCGGTGGCTGAGTGTTTTGCCCAAAAGGCCGGCACGAGTCGCTCCACAAATGCAAATGCAAGCATTGTCATTTGCTCCGCTTTGTCGTGCCTTCAATCAGGAACCCCGCTTACGCCAATTTTGAGTTGTATTCGTAAACTCGTCATTTGCTCTATTAGGGAACTATGTTTTTGGGTTAAAAATATCCTACTGCATCCAGGCGGTGTTTTTCTTCCACTAGGCTTTGCTCTGTTGGGAGCCAGGGGAAAATGTTTTTGAGGGCAAGGGAGGCTTTGATGAAATCTTCGTTTTGCTCTGCAAAAACGGTCTTGTAGGCCTGGCATACGGTCTGGGGAAGAATAAAGTCTGAGCAGGAGGTTTCGTCAAGGAAGGAAACCTGCCAGCGGTCTTTTTTCCACTTCAGGTGAACAACGGTGGTGTATTCTTCAACCTTGATGGAATTATCTACATTGTGTACAAGGAAATAGTGCACCTTGTGTTCGCTTTTTGAAAACTCGTTCAGGCGTTCGCCGTTTTCTTTGATGAGGGGCGCCTTGTGTTTCCTTCTGGTTGGAGCGGTAAGGTTCAGGGTGGAATCCTTTCCGTCAATGGTGAAGTTTGTGATTCCAAAAATAAAGTGGGAGTAGGCACGGCTTGAATCCGGCTCAAAGAACATCCAGTTTTCCGGAGTTGAAATGCCGGACTCAAAATTCCAGGCGGCGCGCATGTTTGCGGTAACATAAATCTGGGGTATTTTTGAGATGTAGCTTTGTGCTTCCGGACATTCTTTTGCGCTGGCCAGCATCAGGTCGGTGTTCATGGTGTGGATGCCGGAATAGAAAAGTTCAACGGTTTCTGTGCTTGAAAGTCCTGTGCTTACAGGCTTTTTTGAGTTTTCATGCATGGCGTTCAGGGTAAAAATGGCGGCGAAAACTGCAAAAATGGCTGCCACCGCAATGGTTCCCTTGATTTTGTTGAACTTTTTGTGTCCTTTAACCCGCTTCTGCTGTTTTTTTGAAAACTCCCTGGCGAGCTTCTGGAATTCTTCCGCTGAGACAACTGGTTTACGGTTTTCCGGGTGAAAAAGTTCTTCTTCGAAAATATCCAGAGGAAATCCGGCTCCGTTTCTGAGTTCCTGAGATTTGAAGTCCTGGGAGAGGGCTGCATTCACTGAAGAAGCGAGCTTTGTATTGATTCCGTTGATTTTGTATTCAAGAGGAATGAAGTTTCTGTAGGAAATATCAACGCTTTTGTCCGTGGTTTTAGGCGGATAGGGAAGAGTCTTTGTAAGGGTGAAGTAGGAAAGAACTGCACGCTGGAAAATCAGGGCGTCCTTTCCCTTCAGGTTTGAATCCCGGTAGGGCTCCTGAATTATGGCGTAGCTTTCTTTTCCAAGGTTCATTGCGCAGCGGTCAAAGGCGGCTTCCGGCAAAAAGAGGGCGCTTTGAGTTTTTTCTCCCGCGCTTTTAGTTTCATTGTACAGGATGCCAAAAATGCCGTTGCAGGGAAGAGCTATGCTCTGTTCAATGGCGGAAGAAAGTGACCGAATTATAAATGCCAGGGCTCTGTCAGCTTTGTACGAAAATGAAGAATGCTGGCTGTCGCCGGAGTGCATGTTGTTTTCGCCAATCAATATGGAAGAAATCGTTTTCCAGCCGGCTTCCGGTGCACCTTCTGAAGTGACGTCTTCAGAAATTGGCCCTTCAAAGAAAACTTCGGTTTCATCTGAGGCCGGCTGCCCGAAAGCTGATGCTTCCCGGTTCTGGCTTCCGGCCGCCTCTGCGGTGTTCTGTGCTTCTGAGGCCGTTTGAGCGGTGTCAGATTCTGCTATGGAAGAAACCGCTCCTTCAAACTTCCATGGAATAAAAGTAATTTTTCCGGTACCGGACTCTTTTTCTGTAAGGCTTGCAATATATCCCGGCCCTTCCATGTGGCGGGAAAACTTTGTTTTAGCATATCCTTCTTCAGAAAGCGAAGTTTTTAAGAGAATTTTCGTTCCGGTTACTTTTACTATTTCTTCCATTTTTTATTCCGCGCAGTGTCTTTTTATTGAGTCATTTTTATCGTCTTCCGTCAGAGGAATAAAGATATCTGAAGTAGTCCATGTTTGTGCTGTAGGTTGCGTCGTAGCCCTTCAGGGTCTGTTTGTAGCTTTCCATGCTTTTCCAGAAGTTGTAAAAATCCGGATCCTTTCCGTAGGCTTCTGAATAGATGCGGGCTGCTTCTGCGTCGGCCTTACCCTTTGTTTCCTCGGCTTTGCGGTATGCCTCTGACTGAATGGTGCGCTTTTCGTTTTCAAGCTTACCCATCCATTCGGCCTTTTTTCCTTCGCCAAGAGAGCGGTATGCCTGTGCAACCTGGTTTCGTTCCTTAATCATTCGGTTGTAAACGCTTGAAGTAAGTTCGTCAGAGTATTTAATCTGGCGCGGAACGATGTCGATAAGTTCGATGCCGTATTCAGGAATGAGGGTGTTTGCTTCTGTGGTCATCTGCTTGCAGAGTTCGCTCCGGCCTTTTGTAACGGACTCGTTTACATTGTTCACATTTACAAGGGATTCAATTTCCTTTGTTTCGTCGTCCTGTTCGTCGCTGGCAGTTTCAGTTTTTTCGTTGATGATGTTGCTGCTTCGTACGATTTCTGAAAGCCGGTTCTGGGTGATAACAGTTCGTGTTGAAGAATCGATGATGTCGCTGAGCTTGTTGTAGGCGTTGTCCAGGGTTTTAAAGCTCTGGTAGAACTTTTCCGGATCCGTGATTCTCCAGCGGCTGGTGGTGTCCACGATGATGAACTGGTTTTCCTTTGTTGGAATTCGCTGGCTGTCTCCGTCTAGAGAAAGTACCCGGCGAGGGTAGGTTGTAATCTGGTCGATAAACGGAAGCTTGAAGTAGATTCCCGCCTCCGTGTGACTGGACTTGATGCTTCCGAAGCGGGTTACAACCGCCTGGTCACCTTCGTTGATGATGTAGAATGGTCCCAGAATAAAGAAGATTATTGCAAGAACCAGAACTGTGATTATAAGTCTTATAGTTTTTTTTGCCTGTTTGTTCATATTTTTCTCCCGTTTTTGCTCTTTTTGGCGTGTTCATAATTTTAAAAGCCCCGGTTTATTTACCTGAAGGCCTGCCTGTACACGCGGCGCTATTTTTTCTGCTCCTTAAGTTCCTTGATTGGAAGAACATTGTTCAGTTTTCCGTCAATCAATGTAGGCTTTGTACTGTCGCCAAGGATTTCGTTCATGGTTTCAAGATAGATACGGTCACGGGTGATTTTTGGTGCCCGGGCGTATTCACGGTAAACGGCGTTGAAGCGGGCAACATCACCCTTTGCCATGTTTACGCGTTCTGCGGCATAACCTTCTGCAATCTGAAGCTGCTTGTCGGCTTCACCCTGAGCCTTAGGGATTTCTGAGTTGTAGGCTTCCTTACCTTCGTTGATAAAGCGGTTCATGTCCTGAATGGCCTTGTTTACGTCTTCAAAGGCCTCCTGAACTCCCCGCGGCGGCACGATGTTCTGAAGCTTAACTGCAATTACATTGATTCCAAGTCCAAGGCTCTTGAAGTTTTCGTTCATCATGTCCAGGGCAAGGTTTTCGATTTTGCTTCGTTCGCTTCCCATTACATCGAGAATGGCCCGGTCTCCAACCAGGGCGTTTATTGCCGAGCGGGAAATGTCCCGGATTGTCTGCTGTTTTTCAAGAACGCCGAAGAGCCACTGCTTGGGATCAACGATTCTGTACTGAATAATCCATTCAACATCAACGATGTTCAGGTCGCCCGTGAGCATAGTGGATTCCGAGGTGATATTGTTTCTGTATTCGTTTTCGCGGCCAGCCTTTAAGGTCTTAAAGCCGAACTGTTCAGTCTGAATTACCTTTACCGGAACATTGTAGTTTTTGTCGATTCCGAAAGGCGCCTTGATGTGGAGTCCAGGCCCCAGAGTTTTTGAATATTTACCGAACCGGGTAATGACTGCCTGCTCCGTTTCGTCAACAACGAACATTGTGCTTGAAACAGTGATAACGGCAATGATTAAAAACAAGATCCAGGAAACAATTTTCTTTCCCGGAAGTTTGAATTTTTTTGCATTTTTTACTTCATCGCTCATATGATTTCTCCCATAAAAAGTCAACGAACAAGTCAACTTTCTAAAATACTTAATTCATGGC
>CAMHMJ010000004.1 GCA_946186185.1 uncultured Treponema sp.
CGAATGCGAAGCATGAGACCGAGCCTCTGGCGGGCCACGGAAGGCCCGTAGGTGGGATAAGGCGAGGGTTTATCCCGAGCCGTACCGCGCCCATATGCTAATGTGCAATTTTCTACACCTACTTTTTTTTTCTATTAAAATTCGATATAGTATGGGCATGGTTATCAGTTCTATCGACCTTAAAGACGGTCACGTTGTTCAGTTGAAAAATGGAAAAGAGCTTGTTTTGCAGCGCGATGACGCTGATGCTCTTATTAGCGAATTTAATACTTATGGTGAAGTTGCCGTAATCGACCTTGATGCGGCAATGGGACATACAAATCCTAAGGGTGACACCGTAAACACACCACTTTTGAAAAGCCTTTTGAGAAAGGGAAATGTGCGCACCGGCGGCGGCGTTCGTTCCGTAAAGCGCGCCAGGGAACTTATTTCTCTTGGTGCAGAAAAAGTTATCATCGGGTCTTCGGCATGGAAAAAGGACCCGGAAAATAATTCCAACGTTCTGAATGTTGAATTCCTTGAAGACCTTGTTGCAGCCATCGGTAAGCAGCGAATCATTATCGGCGTTGATGCCCTGAACGGAAAAATCGCCGTAAAAGGCTGGGCTGAAACTATTGATGTTTCCATGGTAGAAGGCGCTAAAATGGCAGAAAAATACTGCTCGGAACTTCTTTTTACCTGCGTAGAAAAAGAAGGCTGCATGCAGGGAACCAACATGGAAATGGCAAAGGAACTTCGCGAGGCTGTAAAATGCCGCGTTGTAGTTGCCGGCGGAGTTTCCACAGAAGACGAAATCGAAGAGCTTGAACGAATGGGCTGCGATGTTCAGCTTGGAATGGCTCTTTACACAAACAAGGTAAGCCTCAAAAACAGCTTTATGCGGTGTCTAAACTGGGAAAAAGTTGGGGGAATGGTTCCTGTAATCGCCCAGGATGCGCGAAGCAGTCAGGTTCTGATGGTAGGCTACGCAAACAAAGAAGCCCTGGAAAAAACTTTTGATACAAAAAAACTAACCTTCTTTAGCAGAACCCGCAATGTGCTGTGGACAAAGGGCGAAACCAGCGGTCACTTTCTGGAAGTGCTTAAGATGCGGGCTGACTGCGACAGGGATACAATTCTTGCAACAGTTACTCCTCACGGGGGTGTATGCCACACAGGAAGCTGGTCCTGCTTCAGCGCAGATCCGGACGAGCGTTCAACTCTGGAACGCCTCTACAGTACAATTGAAGAGCGCTTTGCAAATCCACGACCGGGAAGCTATACCGCAACTCTGGACGCAAAACGGGTTCGTGAAAAGGTGGAAGAAGAAGCCGAAGAACTTTGCGAAGCTGACGGAAAAAACGAAGTTATCTGGGAAGCAGCAGATTTACTGTATTTTGTTAGCGTGTTGATGTACAAAGAAGGTGTAAACTGGCAAGATGTTTACGACGAACTCGACAGAAGACATAAGGAGAAGTAGGAAGAACTTCTGAACGAAGTTCTTCTATTGAACACTAGCCATCTGAAAGCTGCGCCACTGCTCGCTTTCAGATGAGCAACACATGTATAAGGAAAATGTTACCTGGCAGGACGTTTACGACGAACTGGACAGAAGACATAAAGAAAAATAATTTACAGAGCGGGGCTGCCAACAAAACGGCAGCCCCGCCTCATAACTCATACTTCAAAGTGTGTATTTCACTACTTAAATTTCACCGCAGTTCCGTATGCAACCACCTCTGCGGCGCCCTGCATTACGGCGGAAGAACCGTAGCGGACTCCCACGATGGCGTCGGCACCCAGTTTTTCAGCTTCGTCAACCATGCGCTTGGTTGCAATCTGGCGGGCTTCATTCAGCATTTCGGTGTAACCGGCAATTTCACCGCCCACAAGAGTCTTTAAGCCAGCCATAAAATCACGGCCCAAATTCTTTGACTGAACGATTGTTCCCTTTACCATTCCGAGCGCTTCAAACTGCTTTCCCGGAACTGAATCAATACTTACAAGCATCATATTCTTCTCCTCCATTTATTTCTTTTATTCTCTGAATCAGAACGATGACCGTTCCCACGATTGCACACAGGATTACGGCAAACACTATCAGCATGGGAAAGAGCGCTTTTTCTTCCTGCTGAACCGCAAAAATTACACACGCAAGCAGAGCCAGCATAAGCGTACAGAACACCACCGCCGATATCACCGCACCAGTTTTCTTTCTTCTATTCACATCTTCTTTTGTGATATCCACGAATACAGAACCTCCTTTTTCAAGAGTGCGCATTTCTTCAAGATAAGCAGATGCATCCAGATTTTTAATGTCCGAAACCTCAGAGTTCAGTCTGAGGCAGAAATTCTTCATTATTTCTGCCTGTTCTGCCTCTTTTTCAAGCTTTTCAATCTGGGCACTCATCACCCCGGAAAAGTCGCACTCACCTTTTTCAAGGCGCCTGATTTCCTCAATGGGAACGGAAAGCTTCCGAAGGAGTTTGATTTTCTGAAGGCACCGCACATCTTTCTGTGTGTATTCCCGATACCCGTTTTCAGGATTACGCTCCGGAGTCAGAAGTCCCTCATCCTCATAAAAGCGGATGTTCTTCTTCGTGATTCCCACAAGTTCTTCAACCTGATAGATTTTCATCAACTGCCTCCTGAGAAAAAACAGCTGTGCTGTTTTTCTGATAAATAGAAGACCGTTAAAAAAAATGCGAAAGCATTTTTTAGGTCCTCCTGTGCAAGGCCGCGGCGCGCTTACACTCTTTCGCTCCTCATTTACCTGAATTGTAAGGCTTCCACCAGGTGGAAGGTCAAGAAAAAAAATTAAAAAAAATCAATTTTTCATGCAAATCTGCGCTTCGCTTTTCCATCCGTTGAGTTCAAAAATAAGGGAGTTTTCCTCACCGGAAATAAGGTCCCGCTTTCCGGCTGTATTTCTGATAACTGCGCCATCCTGATCCACAAAACGGGTAAATCGGCCAGCATTTATAAGACAGATTTTGCAGGCAGCAGATCCACTGTCGGGAGCCCCGTCACTTTCGAAAGGTCCATCCCCAACAGAACCTGCGTTTTCAACACCAGACCTGTCTTTCTTAAGTCCTAAAAAACTGACTTTTGAAACCGCCTTAATCTGATTCAAATCGATTTTTCCCTTTGCCTCCCGGATTTCCAGTTCCAGACTGGAGTTTGTATCCAGTTCAAGATGACCGCAGGCGTTCGTTACACTTACCTTATTAACTTTTCCGCCGAATTCAAAATTTTCAAAAGTAATATCCCGGATTTTAAGGCTTTCAAAACAGCCGGAAATCTCAGCATCGGGAACGAACTTTTCTGGAATCCGCACCAGCACAAAAAGATTTTCCATGGCGCTTGTGTCGCTCAAAATTCCATTCCGGTTCACCCGGACATCCATAAAACTGCGGTTTTCTTCTATTTTAACTTTCACGATTGAAGCAAGCTCGCTGATTTTATTTGAAGAAGCAATCACCTGGAGCTTTTCTTCCTTCGTCCGTTCGATTGCCAGCGAATGTGCATTCCCGATTTTCAGGTCGATTTTTTTCAGCCCGTCCAGATCGTATTCCGTTCGGCTTTCGTACAAAAAATCCTGCCGGGAAATGAGGGATTTTTCTTCGCTCAAAAGATTGTCCAGGGATTCGCCAAAAAGAGACGAAATTTCAATCAGGTTTTCAATATCCGGGAGCCCCAGACCGGTTTCCCACTTTGTAATTGCCTGTCGGCTTACATTGATTTTTTCCGCAAGAGCTTCCTGGGAAATGCCTTTTTCCTTTCTGAGTGTCTTTAATTTTTCTGCAAAATTCATACGCTTACCTCGCTTTTAAGATTTTCTGACATTATCTTAAAGCCCGTACTTCTATTTTAACAGAAACTGGATTTTACAAAACAAAAAAAAACTGCTACTTATCGTAGCAGTGTAATTTTTTAGAGAAACGGCTGTGTGTCAGAATAAATTATTCCGTACCGAACTCATGTATTCAGACAAAAATTATCTTGCAGGGATTCCCGTAATAAATTCAACATAGGGAGTGCCGCGGAGTTTGAAAATCATTTCGCCCTTTTCGTTGCTTCCGATTTCAAGAGCGGTCTGCACCCAGTTTCCGTCAACCTGAACTTCAAAAGTGTCGCCGAACTCAAGATTTTTTATAATTGAATTTTCTTCTTCATTCGCAATAACAAACTTTCCCTCTGATTCATCAAACTCTAAAGTACCTTCTTTCATAGGAACCTCCATATTTGCTTCATTATTGTGGAAAAATTATAGCATTTTTCGTTCAGAAAAGGAACACGGAGAACAGGCAGCAGCTAAACTGCAAAGACGGCTGGAAGAAAACAGACCGCAAAATGGAGGCACCGGAATCCAGACAACCGGAATCCAGACAATTGCCCGTACTCAAAAAAAACGATAAAATCTCCTTCTATGAAAGTAACCAGTGAACAGCTTTTTTTTATTCTTGAAAATACACCGGCCAGCCAGAATATCATGCTTGTCGGAAAGCACGGAATCGGAAAATCCCGGATTCTTGAAGATTTCTACAGCAAAAAAGGCCTTAAAGTTGTAACGCTGTTTCTTGGTCAGATGAGCGACCCTGGCGACCTTATCGGTCTTCCGGACAAAAATGCTGAAACGGGAAAAACGGACTTTCTTCTTCCCTACTGGTTCCCCACAGACGGAAAACCCGTTGTGCTTTTTTTGGACGAGCTGAACCGTGCCCGTCCCGAGCTTTTACAGACGGTAATGGATTTAACCTTGAACCGAAAGCTTGCTGGAAAAACCCTGCCGGAAGGAAGCAGAATCATCAGCGCCGTAAACGGTGGAAACGAATACCAGCTGACGGATCTGGACCCGGCCCTGGTGAGCCGCTTTAATATCTACGATTTTGCCCCAACGGTGGAAGAATGGCTGGACTGGGGAAGAACCGCTGGAATTGACGAGCGGATTTTAGCCTTCATCGATAATTCCGGGGAAATGCTGGACGGAGACGAGAACGCTGATTTTGCAGAAAACCTTGAACGGGTACCGGACCGCCGAAGCTGGGAACGACTGAGCGAAGTGCTCAAAACTTTTGAGGAAAATGGATTTTCCGGGGTAGGAACCCCCGTGGTAGAAAACCCTGTGGCAGGAACGCCTGCCGCGGAAAACAACTTTAATATTCCAAATAAGGCAACTGCCTCTGAAAACAAAAAAATTCCTGAGGAACTGAAAATCCTTGCTACGGGAATAGTCGGCGACAAGGCCGCAAGCCTTTTCTTCCATTTTGTTGAAACCCACGCGGTTTTGAGCGCAAAAAAAATTCTGGAAGAAGGAATTGGGGGCACTGAAACCCCGGCGGTTAGTGGCAGACCGGCAAGCGCCGAAAAAACTGGTAATACGGGAAACGCCGAAAGGACTGGTAATGCATCAATTTCCGAAAGCCTTCTTTGCTGCTCCGCCTCTGAAATCACTTTTTTGAATACCAGCCTTTTTGCAAACCTGAGGGATTCCGGCGAAAAAAATGCCGTTTATTCAAAGCACCTTGAAGAATATTTCGACTTCCTGAAGAAAGAACGGGGAATGGAAGCCGTAAGCCATTTCTGCTCCCTGATGAGTTCCTCCTCCTATCCAAAGGCCCTGGTTTTTATTTCAAGAAACTGCCCTTCCCTGTACCAGAAGGTTATGGACACCATTTCCGAGATGTAGGCCATGGAACAGAACACCTTTCAGAAAAACCGGCTGGAAAAGCTTCTTTCCGAGTTCTTTTTGACCGAGCCCCTTTTGTTTTCTGCCGGAAAGAGCCACTCCCTGGTTGAAAACACAAGTCTTTCTGTTCCTCTTCGAACCGGAAAAATGCGCATTGAATTTTCGCCCCTGCTTTTAGAACCCCTTTCAGACGCCCTTCTTCGGGAGTTTTTGAAAATTGAACTTTTACGCATTCTTCTTCTGCATCCCTACAAGCGGCTTCCCCACAGGGCGCAGAAAAATATCCTGCATCTTGCAAGCGACCTGGCAATTTACCAGATTTACAAGCCTGTCCTTCAGCAGCACGCAGGAAGCCTCCAAACAGAAGCGCAGCTTCAAAAACAAGAGCCTGCCTGCCCACAACCAGACAATCAGCAGTCAGAAAATCCGGAGCTTCTTTCAGGCGTTACTTTCTTAAAAGAGATGGCAAGCCGTTTCCACAATCTGACCTTTCCCCTGGGTGAAAAATGGAGCGGAACAGAGGAAGAAAAGTTTTTCCTTCGAAACCTGAATGTGGACTCAAAAACCGGAAGGCTTCTTCTGGTTGACAGCCTGAACTACGAGCAGTGGTACAAAAAACTCCTTTTTCTGATAGAAAATACCGGAATCAAAGGGGAAAATGCAGGAACAAAATCCAGGGCACTGGGAAAGCTTCTTTCTGCACAGGACGACATGAGCGCTGAACTCTGGGAAGAAAACGAGGAAGCCCAGAAAACCATTCAAAATGAAATCAAAAGAGCAGAAATCGATAACGGCTGGGGAAGCCTGGGAGGTAACAGCGAACGGACAATTCTTGGGGAAGCAGATGTTTCCCTGAACTACAGGCGCATTCTTTCACAGTTTCGCGCCCAGATTTTGAACTCAAAACGGAATCTTACCCGGATGCGTCCATCCCGGCGCTTCGGCTTTTCCCAGATGGGAAGCCGCTACGAAAGAAAGGCGAATATTCTGATTGCAGTGGACAGCTCCGGCTCCATCAGCGATGAGGATTTTAACAAGTTTTTTAAAGCCATCGGAAATTTCTTTTTCTGCGGAATTGAAAAGCTGGACCTGATTTTCTTTGACGTTTCCCTGAAAAGTACAAAGCCCGTCACCCTGAAAAAAAACTTTAAGCTGAGCGAAATCAAGGGAAAAGGCGGAACCAATTTTCAGGCTCCCTTCGATTTTTTTATGGAACACACAGAATATGACGGGCTCATCCTTTTTACCGACGGAGAGGGAGCAATTCCTTCTGTCGGGGAAAAACGGAAGGCTGTTTTGTGGATTCTGACCAGCCGGCTTTTCTGGGAAAAAGCCCGTCCCTGGATAGAAAAACAGCTGAAGCACCGGTGCACCTATATTCCATAAACCGCAGAGCAGCGGAAAAGGGCGATTTTTTATTTGCGCCCCACAAACTTATAAAACTCAAAAACTTAAAAACAGGAGCAACAGGAACTGATATGTACACAGAAGAGGAAGGAGATTTCTGGAAAGAAAAACTGAATTTAATGCGCATTCAGAACATGCGTCTTTCCGCAAAAAATGAAGACAAAACTCTGGAAGAAAAAATTGACGAACTGTCCGGAGCCTTCAGTTCACTAAAGCTGGAAGTGCAAAAAACAGAAGGCTCCCTTTCCTGGGAAATTGAAATCAGCCCTTCCCTGAAGCTCCGCTCATTTCACACAAGAAATCCCGGATACGACGCGGCCGCAGAAAGCACCGGCAGCCAGTCTGAAAACGACGGCTCAGCGGTAAGCACCCCAAAATACTGCATTTCGCCTGCAAAAATTTCCATTCTGGGAAAAACTGGCACCGGCTTTGAAAAAGTCGCAGATGCAAAATTTCCAAACGACCCATTTATTTTGATTACCCACTTTTTGAACCACTTTGAATGGTACCGGAAGGAACTGGAAGAAATCAAAAGCAGCGCCCTGAAGTTCAGGAAAAAACAGGAAATCGCTTACAGAACCATTCATGCTCTTCTTTCCGAAAAATATGAAAAAACGGACACCCTCTGGCTGCTTCAAAAGACAAAAAATGCCTTCACCCTGTCCATAAAAGAAAAGGCCGGAACCCGAAACGCAACCCTCTCCATGGAAAATTTCTTAAAAGAAATCGACGAATTGTAACTGAAAGCTTTTTCCGGGCCATTTAATAACCTGAGGGAACAAACTTTCTGAATTATTTTTTGTTTTTATTCCTCAAAAAAGGGTATTTTCTGCATATTTTTTTACTATAATTAGTATGCGGAAAAATAAATTACATAGTCTTATACTTTTCATCACGCTGATTTCCACACAGGCACTCTGGGCTCAGACCACTGATAAAAAAACGCCGAAAACATTGCCCTCAGTGTCGGATGTTCAGGGAAAAGGCTCTCCGGATTCTGCCAGAAAGCTTGAATTTAAAAGCGGGAAAATTAAAGAAAAGATGGATTGTACAATTAAGGCTTCTACAGATTACCCGGAAAAAGAAACCTGCACCTTTCAGAATACTACAAACATTTCCCTGAATTTTACAGGTTTTTCTGCGGCGGCGGATATTAAGACAAAAAAGCTAACAGCCGGCAGTGACAAAAAAAGCTCGGCTTCAGAAAGCCCCCTGTCCGAGGAAACCTTTTCTGATATAGAAAACATCTTTCTAAAGCCTTCCTTCCAGCTGAAAGTCAATTTTAAGGAGTTTCCTGGAGCAGGAACCCAATCAGCAGGTTCAGGCACAATTAGTTCACAGGCAGCAGTTTCAAACACATCAGGTTCAGCCGGCTGTTTTCCCTCCATCCCCTTCACACCCGTCGTGTTTCAAGCCGGAACCCTGAACTTATCCGGAGCCATTTCTGAAATCAACTCGCCTTCATTAAAACAGAGTTCTTCGGGGTTTTATCAGGTTTCTGCAAACCCGCTAAAACTGACCGCATCTAAAGCAAGTCCTTCCAGCAATCCGAAACCCCTGGCGCAATTTTACACCGTGGATTTTTCACCTTTTTTTGAGGGCACTTACAAAAGCCGTAAAGATTCTAAAGAGGGGCGTAAAACAAACCTTTCCTTCAGTTTCTATTCAAGCATTGATTCCGATTATTGTCCCTGCGAAACAAATTACGCTGCCAGTACCTGCCTTCAGTCTGATTCAAAAGCTTCAAAAATCGGATTTTCCGCAAGTTTTTTCGGGTACAATCTGGAACAGCAGAATAATAACTGGTTTTCCGAGCTTCCCTATTTCCCCCTTCAGCGGCGATTTTTTTCAAACCTTTCAGCCGCCTTTTCAAACTCCTTTTTGAAAACAAAAACCAGCGTGAATTTTTACCAGGGCCTGAAAAATCAGGATGCCCTGACAATAAAAACGGAAGCTTCGATTTCCGGCAATTTTGCTTCCCTTTCCATCGGCTTCTTTACAACCGCTTTACCATCCGAAGTTTTCTCCGGCTTACAGGACTTGCACGGCACACAGGACTTGCACGATTTACAGTCGGATTCTTCCTGGTCAAAAATATTTCTAACGCCCAGCGGAAAGAAAATCCGACCGGAAAGACAGTTTTCCATCTCTCCGGAATTTACCTTTTTTACAACCAGACACCCTTCCAGAACAAAAATCGGATTTTTTGTTTTATACGACGAAAAACTGACCTCCGGGGCGGGCTCTCAAAATACGGTTTCCAGCACCAATACAAAAACCGGAACAGAAGAATCAGGGACAGAGGAATCAGAAACTGAAAAAACACTAAAAATTTCCGCAGGCTTTGAAACAAAAACAAAAAAACTCCTCTACAAGGGGAGTTTTGCACTTCAAAATATTCAGGTTTGCGTTCAGGAGTCCTGGTACAGGGATTTTCCGCTAAATTTTGACACCTTACAGTTTTCGGGAAATGCCGCTGTTTCTATGAAAACCTATCCCTATTTGAAAACCGGCTTTTCCTTTCAGGCCACAAGAAAATATTCCGGCCCTTCAAGCGAAATTTCAGACACCCACTACAATAATCCCTCTGAGGAACGCGCCGCCGGAAGCGAAAATATTTCTGCAAAATACAGTTTTTCTTTTTCCCTTCTTCCTGAAAAAAATAAAAGCCTCAGTGTTTCGGGCTCGTTAAAATTCAAAAGCACCATTCAGAACAGCATATACGGAGAAACTGGGGCAACTTCGGAAAAAAGTGCAGAAAAGGATTTCAGTATAGAGTCAATAAAGGCGGCTGTGTCCTGGACCTGCCGCTGCAAAAAAATGAATCTGAACCTGTCGGGAGCCCTGAAGGCCTCTTTCTAGAAAATCATGAAAGCGGAAGTTTCGTTTCAGCAATTTTTCCGGGCAATAAAAGCCTGCCGTGAACGCCACTCAGCGCTCTTTGTCCCAGAACCATCCGGGGGCCACCAACCGCTGCTGCCGTCACTCGTTTACTCGGCGTTTTTTGCTTCGTTCCAGAAGTCGTCTTCCTCTTTCAGATGGTCTTTGTCCATGGGAATACCGCTTTCCTGCATTTTTTTCTGAACATAGGAAAATCGCCTGTAGAATTTCTGGTTTGTCCGGTTCAATGCAACTTCCGGATCCACACCCAGCTTTCGGGCATAGTTTACCACGGCAAAAAGAAGGTCCCCGATTTCCTCTTCCACATGAAGGAAAGCCTGGTCGCATTCCGGTGTAGACTGCTTTGTAAGGGGCTCGATTTTCTTCCCGCTGGACGAGCCGGCATTGCCGCCCCCATTTTCATTTGCCGCTTCCCCCTCACATGCACTATTTCCACCCGCCTTTTTAGCAGCTTCCAGAATTTTAGAATAGTCTTCCCAGGCTTCGTTTACCTCAGCCAGCTCTTCCTTTACCTTATCAACAACAGGCGGCAGAGACTGCCAGTCAAACCCCAGCTTTCCTGCTTTTTTCTGATACTTATAGGCCTTCAAAATCGGAGGAAAGCCTGCCGGAACTTCATCAAGAATGCAGTCACCTTTTCTGCCTTCAACATTTGCCTTGATTCTGTCCCACTGATTCAAAACAGACTCGCTGTCTTTCACTTTTTCCTTTGCTTCGGAGCTTCCTTCGCTGTTTGGGAAAACATGAGGATGGCGGCGGATAAGCTTATCCGTAAGCTCGTTTACCTCTTCGGCAATGGAAAATTTTCCGGACTGCTCGTACATATAGGAAATCATCATTGCATTCAGGAACACATCCCCCAGCTCTTCCTTTGCATGAAGGCTGTCTTCACTGGTAATTGCGTCTACGGCTTCAAAAGCTTCTTCAATAAGATCTCTTCTCATGGAAAGAGGAGTCTGCTCCTTATCCCAGGGGCAACCGTCCGGTTCCCGCAATTTTTTTATAACTCCAAGAAAGCGCTCAATGGCTTCCGTTGATTTTTTTGTTTCGTTTTCGTCAATCATAATTTTCCCCTTTTTGGTGCTGGCGCAGTGCCTTCATAGCAACCCCTGCCGTTAAAACTAAACGCACGGTCTTAAAACCACCGGCCGTCCCTTAAACTGCGGCGCATTTTTTCTTTGACCACTCCTGAAGCAGCTTGGACGGGTCTTTGGAAGTGAGGGCTTTGGCAAGAAGAACCTCTGCCTGCGGAAAAATCTGAGACAGGACTATCTGTTCATCCTCTGAAAAAGCACTCAAAACATAGGAAGCGATGTCCCGTCCTTCCGGTTTTGAAAGACCAAAACGAAGGCGCCAGAAATCAGCAGTATTAAAAACCGCCTTTGTGGAACGAAGTCCGTTGTGACCGCCCAAACCCCCGCTCCATTTGAAGCTTACGGTTCCAAGAGGGAGCTCAAGCTCGTCGTGAACAATCAGGGTTTCTTCCGGTTTAATCTTAAAAAAGTTTGCAATTTCAATTATGCTTTCCCCGGAAAGATTCATATAGGTTTCTGGCTTTAAAAAATATATTCTGGAAGGTGCCTCTTCGGGAATAATAACCGGGCTGCCGTCCTTTTTTGAAAGAATCTGCTTATCGGCCCAATGATTTACAAGATCCGAAAGCTCCATATAAGAATAGTTTCCCTTGAATTTGGACTGCCAGGAAAGCCGGGAACCAAAGGAAAGGCTGCTTTCAAAAATCCAGGCAACATTGTGACGGGTCTTTTCGTATTCACGACCGTAATTACCCAAAAAAGCTACAAGTTTTATCATAGTGAAGCCGATTATAGCACATTTTACATTGATGGAAAACCGGAATTGCCAGCCCCAGCCAGCACCACAAACAAGGATGTGCATAACAGGTGCAAAAAATGTGGAAAACCACGGAAAAAAGTGGATAAGTTGTGTATAAACTGCCGTTTTTTGCACAGTTTTCCACAAAAATTGTGGATAAGTTCACCTTCCCCAGAAAGCCACCCGGGCAAAAAACAGTCACGCCGGCACTCAAAATCAGGCAAACAGCCCCCAAACCAGCCCCGCTAAAACTCGCCCGGGCAAAAAAAAACTGCCATCCTAAGACGGCAGCCTTTTATAATCAGAATTGTGTTTAGCCTAAACTTACAACACCTTTTTCATCAATTGCAATAATTGATTTACATTCAGAGCAGCGGAAACGACCGGCTCTTGTTGCCCTTAAGTGCTTCTGGCAAACCGGGCAGCTGAATACTTTCGGGAACACTGCATCAGCAGCAGAAGCTCCGCTTCTAAAGTAATTGATAGCTTCTTCAGAACTTGCACGGATATTAAAGAACTGTGAAAATCCTAAAAGCTGGAATACTTCATAAACTTTAGGCTGAATTTCCAGAAGAACGATATCGCCGCCCTTTGGCTTGAGCATTTTCAAGAATGCTGTAAAAGAACCTATACCAGTTGAAGAAACATAATTTAATGCAGAACAGTTGAATACAAGATTCACAAAGCCAGCTTCAACTATTGAAGTTATCTTTTTCTGAAAGAAATTCGAATTGTAGGTATCGATATATCCATTCAGATATATAAAAATTCCATCCTGAATAGAATCAGCTTTTTCAAGGACGATTTTCAAACTGTCGTCGCGCTCATCATCAAAGCCTGGGATTATATTGTTATTTCCATTTGCAACCATCTAATATCTCCAATTCCTAAGGTCAATTTTACTACAATTAAACCAAACGGTCAAATAATAATTCCTTTTGTAATTCAATTTTGTTATGCCAGTCAGTCCATACCGACTAGGAACTCATAAACTTTCTTATTCCTTCAACGACATCGGAGTCAATTACGTGCTCAACGCGGCAGGCATTTTTTTCTGCCTGTTCCTCGTCAACTCCAGTAATCCGCATCAGAAAATCAGTCAAAAGCTTGTGCCGGTCATAAATCGCTTCAGCCTTGTCCTTTCCCTTCTGCGTAAACTGAATATGCTGACATTCATCAACAAAAATATAACCGTCATCCCGCAGAATACCCATCGCACGGCTTACGCTTGGCTTTGAAACACCAATCTTCCGTGCAACATCAACAGAATGACACTCACCTTTTTCATTCTGAATCATCAGAATGGCTTCAAGGTAATCTTCTCCAGATTCGTACATACAGTTTTCCGCCTTATTTTATACATTTAAGTATAACACTAAAAACCGCAGTTGTCAGTTACATTTTTAGATAATTTGAAATTCAAACAATTTTTTATTTCTGTGGAGGGGTTTTTCAGGTTTCAAAAAAATGCCGGCCAGAAACTCTGACCGGTATTATTTGGAAAAAAGAATGAACACCTTTGTTTAATCATTTTGAAATCATTTTTTTATCATTTTGAATTAAACTTTTTAAGGTTACTTTAATTAAATCGTTTTGTAATAATTTTTAATTTATTTTGTTATTGTTTTTAATTTCTATACTTAAAATTAATTAACTTTCTTTATGGCTTAAGTATATGTCTAAACGATTCAATTTACAAAGGAAACGTTCTAGAAAATTTTAGCAATTCATGGAATTTTGCATGAAAAACCGCAGTATTTTTCTAGAATATTTTTAGCATCAATATTTTGCTAAAAAAAATCCTCTAATTCTTCTTCATCTGGCTGAATTCTTCCTTTGTGCAATATTCAATATTGATTTTTCCGTCAACTTCTTCAACACGAAAAATTGCGTTGGCGTTGTAATTTTCAATCAGCCAGTCATCGTAGGCAGTCCAGCTGTCAAAAGTCAGTTTTTTTGTTTCCATAGGCGTATTATATAGAAGAAGACGGATGTTTTCAATTCAAAGAACTTCCACCAGCGGAACTTCCGTATTATGCCGGCAATTTGCTGCACCATCCCGTCTTCTTCCATACAAAAGTTATTTCTTTACAGGAACCTTGTACTGCCAGCTGAAAGGAATATTGAAGCCTTTATAGCCGTCATCGAAACGAACCCGTACTCCGGAACGGAAGGTTCCCACAACGGTTTTATAATCGAAGTAGGGATAAACTGTCACAGTGGTTCCGTTTTCGTCTGCCTTCAGATAGTGATTTACCTTCACGCTTGCATTGAGATCAAGGTTTTCATTCAGCTTATATTTTGCCCGGAAAGCCCCGTAAAAAGGAATACCGGAATCAAGTTCTGCAAAATCTTCAAGCTTTTCGTCATAATTTGATTTGTTATTAAAGCCACTAAGGAAATCCGCATACAGAGAAAGGTTTGCATCCTCGATTTTATAGCCAACAGAAACCTGAGCAGCATGCTGGGAACCCTGAATATAGCCGGAATCCGTGAGATTGTAAGTATAACCAAAGTTCAGAATCAGGTTTTCAACTCCGTTTAATGCCACATAGGCTCCGAAGGAACGGGCATCCGTTGTAACATCCTGTGCCGTAACTCCGATTGAAAAGGAATCCTTTATAAAAAACTGGGCTCCAAAGTTCAAATCAAGCCGGGATTTTGCCCCTGCCGCCCCGGCAAAAAGGAAGCCAAAATCGCTGTCCTCCGGGGAAATATTTACAACCACACCGGCTCCGTTATCATCCGCAAGCTTTCCGTGGTTCAAAAAATCATCGATGGCAGAAAGATATGCTCCGTCCACTGTCCATTTCCAGAAAAACTTATTTCCGCCGATGAAATTCAACTGCTCAATTGGCCGGAAGTTCGCATATCCCTGAAGGGCATTTGAAAAATTGGCGTCCCCCTTGATATTCAAACGGACTCGGGAATCAAGCTTGTCTGACGAAACATCCAGCTGAATTCGATCTCCAACTACGGCATCAGCCTTATTCCAGTCCTCATCAAACTTCAGGAAGTCCGATGTTCCGGTGTTATCAGAGTTTCCACCAAAAGTGTTCGTTACGCTGACATTCTGAGCCATAACAGCCGAAAGGGTAAATGCAGTAAGAATTCCAAGTACTATTTTTTTCATATTAACCTCGCTTTGCCATCCTCTGTAAAAGCTTTACTTCGGAAGCCATATCATTTTTAGATGCAATTTTTGATTCATGAATCTGATGAGTGAAGTTATATAAAATTTTTATTTTTTACGATAATACAAGTTTTATATATGAGTAATAAATTCTTTCTATAACAAAACCGCGCCGCATTTTTTACTGTGCTTTTTTCGTAAAAACGGGCATTTTTTCCGCTTCAAATCAGCATACATCAGGAACAGCCGGCATTCTGCATCTTATCTTCCGGCCTTCGCCCTCTACTTTTTTATTGTATAAAACCGTAAAATTTGGCATAATTCAACAACGCTTTCCTATTTATAGAAACAAAAAGCGATTTCATGGAGGACATTATGTTAAAATTAACTGGTGCAATGACAGCTTTAGTAACGCCGATGCACGAAGACGAATCTGTTGATTATGAAGGATTCCGCGCATTAGTCAAACGCCAGTTGGAAGCTGGTATCGACGGTCTCCTTCCTTTGGGAACAACTGCTGAAACTCCAACTCTTACAGAAGAGGAAGAAGACGAGATTATTAAGATTGCATTTGAAGAAGTTCGCGCTTTTGAAAAAAAGACCGGCAAGAAAGTAAATGTTGTTCTTGGGGCTGGTTCTAACTGCACCCGCGACGCAATCCGATACTGTGAAAGAGCAAAAAAAGCCGGAGCCGATGCAGCCCTGGTTGTAACTCCTTACTATAACAAACCAAGCAACGAAGGAATCATCCGCCACTTTGAAGAATGTTCAAAGGTTGGAATCCCGATCGTTGTATACAATATTCAGGGACGAACCGGTAAAAACATCGATGTTCCAACCCTGGAAAAAATTGCAGACCTTCCGAACATCATCGCTGTAAAGGAAGCAAGCGGAAACATCAACCAGATGATGGATGTTATTTCCATCGTAAAGGCAAAGCACCCGGATTTCAGCGTAATCTGCGGCGACGACGGACTTACACTTCCATTGATTGCTGCCGGCGGTGAAGGCGTATTCAGCGTTGTTTCTAACCTGGCTCCAGAGCTCGTAACAGAAATGACCCACGCCGCAATGGACGGAGACTTAAAGAAGGCTCGTGAAATCCACTACAGACTTCTTCCATTTTTCAAGGCTGCTTTTGTAGACGGAAACCCTACTTCAATCAAATACGCATTGAGCGTAAAAGGAATGATGAAGCCTTGCGTTCGTCT
This sequence comes from uncultured Treponema sp., assembly GCA_946186185.1. Classification (GTDB taxonomy): domain Bacteria; phylum Spirochaetota; class Spirochaetia; order Treponematales; family Treponemataceae; genus Treponema_D. The sequence goes on from CAMHMJ010000004.1 coordinate 16,154, forward strand.
TCCATTGGTAGAAGTTACAGAAAAAGCAAAGAAAATCATCGAAAGTGCCCTCAAGGAGTGCAACCTGTAATAAAATAAAAGCGGGTTTTTAAGGGCGGAGCGGATGAGCGGAGCCCTTAGGCGAGAGGGGTGTGGTGAAGACGCAAGAAAGCGGAGGGGCTGTCCAAAAAGAAAAGTTTGCGGTGGTTGAGGTTCTCGTCCGAAGGCGCGAAGCAAACACCAGATATAATGTAAATGGTCATTTCGACAGGCTCAATGACCGCAGTCACTAAACTTATTAGACAGCCCCGAAGCGACTTGCGGCTGAACCCAGGGGGGAGACTTCCCCCCTCAAAATAAAACTATAAGAAGGAATAATATGGCTGGAAAAATCAAAGTTGGAGTTTTAGGCGCAACCGGAATGGTAGGTCAGCGCTATATCAAATTGCTTGAAGACCACCCGTGGTTCGAAGTTACATATGTTGCCGCAAGCCCACGCTCGGCTGGAAAACCTTACTGTGAAGCAGTAAAAAACCGCTGGCTGATTGGAGCAGAAATTCCTGAAGGCGTTAAAAACTTAATCGTAGAAGACGCAAACGACGAAAAAAAGGCTTTAGGAAAATGCCAGTTCGTTTTCAGCGCCCTTGAAATGGGAAAAGACGAAATCAAGGCTCTGGAAGCAGCTTATGCTGCGGAAGGAATTCCTGTAGTTTCAAACGCAAGCGCAAACCGCTGGACAGAAGACGTTCCAATGCTGGTTCCAGAAATCAACTACGCTCACCTGGACGTAATCGCTGAACAGAAAAAGCACCACGGCTGGGACAAGGGCTTTATCGCAGTAAAACCAAACTGCTCTCTGCAGACATACATGATGCCAATTCACGCCCTCATTCAGGCAGGCTACCCAATCAAGAGAATGGTTGTTACAACTCTGCAGGCAACCAGCGGCGCAGGCTATCCTGGCGTACCTTCTTTTGACATGATTGACAACATCGTGCCATTTATCGGCGGCGAAGAAGAAAAAACAGAAAAAGAATGCCTTAAGATTCTTGGAAAAGTTGAAAACGGAAAAATCGTAAACGCTGCAGGCCCACTGGTTTCTTCAACCTGTACCCGCGTTCCAGTAATCGACGGCCACACAGCCTGCGTTTCCCTGGAATTTGACCTTCCTGAAGACAAAAAGCCAAGTCTGGAAGAAATCGAAAAAATCTGGACTTCTTACACATCAGTTCCACAGGAGCTCAAACTTCCAAGCGCACCGGAACACCCTATCGTTGTTCGCCACGAAGAAAACCGACCACAGCCACGCCGTGACCGTGAAACAGAAAAAGGGATGGCCTGCGTAATCGGCCGCCTTCGCGAATGCCCTGTTTTTGACATCAAGTTTGTTTCTTTGAGCCACAACACAAAGCGCGGTGCTGCCATGGGCGGTATTTTGAACGCTGAACTTTTGAAGGCAAAAGGATTTTTTGACTAAGGGTTAAAGGGAGGGGGATGTCTCCCCCTCGGGCACATCTCCCCTGCCTTCTGCAGGCTCGTTGTGCCCTACCCTCTCTAACGGGGGATACCCCCGTAACGCCCCCGGTTTACGCCAATTGTCGACTGGCAGCGGCGCAAATATCGAGCTTGTAAGGCTAATTTAAAACTGGCGCAAGCGGGGTTCCTGCTGAAAACCAGTTTTTATATTTAGCAAAAATGTCGAGTTTGCTAAATTAAGTTCAAAATTGGCGAAAGGGAAGCGGGATGCGGGCAAAAAAACTCTGCTTGTGGTTGCCGCGCAGCGGCAATTAATAAGTTCCTTTGCCACAAGCAGCGTTTAGCGCGATATCGCGCGGTTTTGACCCGCAGTTCGCGACCGGAAGCCAATTTTGGAACAGAAACTATAAAACTCGACATTCTTGCTATAAAAATAATTCCTATGAAAATTCTTTCCGACTATACTTCCTTCGAAATAACAATTAAAAACTCCCGGTTCCTTGCAGAGCTTTTTCCCTGTGAAAAACAGGACGAAGCCCGAGCCCTCTTAAAATCCCAGAAAACCAAATATTTTGATTCTACCCATGTTGTTCATGCCTTTATGCTGGGCCTAAAAGGAGAGATAATGGGCATGAGTGACGACGGAGAACCCAGCGGAACTGCAGGACGTCCGGTTCTGGATGTTGTAAAAGGAAGAGGCTGTACCAATCTGGTTCTTACCGTAACCCGCTGGTTTGGGGGAACCCTCCTTGGAACCGGTGGTCTTGTTAAAGCCTACGGAGATGCCGCAAAAGCCGTTTTAGACAGAGCCGAAGAACAGGGACTGATTTCTGAATATGTGGAAAAAAGCGCCTTCAAATTTGACTGCGACTACGGCCTTCATAAAACCGTAAAAAAACTTCTGGAAGAGTTTGAGGCAAGCGACATAACGGAAGATTTTTCCGACAAGGTAACCATTTCCGGGAAAATCCGTTCTGAAAGAAAAGAAGCCTTTGCTGAAACCCTGAAAAATATTTCCGCGGGGAAAATTACAGAAATATAAAAAGTCGAATGTCGAGTTTTATAATTATGTCAACAAAATTGGCTTCCGGTCGCGTCCTGCGGGTCAAAACCGTGCGCTAGCGCACTAAACGCTGTTTGTGGCAAAGGAACTCATTAATTGCCGCTTTCGCGGCAACCACAAACAGAGTTTTTTTGCCCGCAGTTCGCTACCCTCCCGCCAATTTTGTATTTATATTGCAAACTCGACATTCGACCTCATATCATGAAATTTAAATCAAATACTGCTATTTTGTCAGGTTTACAAGCCAGCGTTCTTTTTTCAGCCAGATTTGGGCTATAACGGCTTTTGGTACATCGCTCAGTTTTACGATTGCATACATCACTACAGGACCCAGCGGCGTAAGGAAGGTCAGAAGAATCATTCCGCCCAGGAAAAGAACGTTTCCAACAGTATCGCAGATTACGCCCATTTTGGTGTCACCGCCGGCGCGGCTGATAGCGTACAGGGCATTTAAAAGACTCCACAATGGAAGATAAACAGAAGCTGTTACCACAAGGAAGAAGGCGTAGTGCCGCGCCTGCTCAGAAAGGTTCTTGAAAACCGGCGGAATTAAAAGCGTGGAAAGAAGTCCGATGGCGGTAAAAATAAAGCCGAAAATCGTTGTTCCGCTTAAAATCCAGTTTTTGTATTTCTTGCATTCTTCAATATTTCCGGCCCCCAGTTCAGTTCCCATAATAACGCTGGTACTGGTCATTACGGCGCCGATGCTGATAAAAATCAGGTTTGCAATGGCAAAACCCGCGGACATTCCGCTTACAACATCAGCACCGCCCCGGGTATTATAGAGGGCGTTGGAAATAGTTTCGCTCAGGGCCCAGAAAATCTCGGAATAAAGAATGGCAGCCGCCTTTACAAACATCTTTCCAAAGAGCGCAAGACGAATTACAAAGAGCTTTGAAAGCTTAAAGAGGAAGTCCGGCTTTTTTACGGCAGCGTATACAACAAAGGCAATCAGTTCCACCGCCCGGGCAATAACGGTGGCATATCCGGCTCCCGCAACTTCAAGCCGTGGAGCACCCAGGTGACCGTAAATCAAAACCCAGTTAAAGAATGTATTTACCAGAGTTGCCGCTACGGAAATAATAAGGGGCGGCCGCACAATCTCAATTTCCCGAAGACTGGTTGCAATACTCTGAGAAAAAACCATGAACACAAAGGAAAGGGCAACCGCTCTGGAATAAATCTGGGTCTGGTCAAGAATGGCGGATGCGTCCACATTTTTTGTTACCATCAGCCAGTAAAGTCCTCTTGGTGCAATAAAGCACAGAACTGCAAAACCCACACCCACGATTCCGTTTACAAGCAGCTTAAAACGGAAAACCTGCTGCATTCCATCCGCATCTTTTGAACCGTTGTACTGGCTCATAAAAATTCCGCCGGAAGAACACATGGTATTAGTCAAAACCAGAAAAATGAAAAAAATCTGTCCGGCAACGTTTACGCCGCTCATCTTTATGTCCCCAAGTCCGGCAACCATAAAATTGTCGATAAGGGAAACAAGATTCTGAATGAACTGCTGAAGCATTACAGGAACAGCTATAGAAAGCGCCCTTTTATAAAAAGCGGAAGTACCAAAATAATTTCTGATTTTTAAAGTCATGGTAACATATATATATATTATTTAAGGGGAATTGTCAAAGGTACTATTCTGGCCGGACGCGCCACCTTGACGAAAAAAGGCCGCAGATTGCACACAACTGTACAACCTGCAGCCTTTAAGTATCATGTTATTTCCCTTTGCAAGGAATAATTACAGGATTACTGAGCTGGGTACTGTGCTACTTTGTCAGTGATAGTCAAAGCGCCATTGGAACTGTTCCACATTTTGGTCAAATCTGTCGGATCGTAGCGACGGATTTTGATTGTCAATGGATTAAGGTTTGTTGTGAAGTAAAGTGTACCGTCTGCCTTAACGAACTTGAGTCGCTTCCAGTACTGGTCGTCGCCAACTTTGATTACACCCCAGATTGCAGCGTTTGCGTCTCCATACCAGCCAGGAACGCCTTGAACTTTGTACAAATCGCCTGTTGATTCATCGAGTGTGAAGTCGTTGTTTGGAAGTTCGCCAGCAGTTTCTGCAACTTCAATTTCGTCGTAAGTTGTAGGACCTGCTGGAGCATCAAATGTTCCTGTTGCGGCAACTGAAATTACAAGTGCGCTTTTGTCATCTGTAAGCTTGAAGGAAATCTTATATGTTGTAAGATCTGTAAGAGGTCCAATTACAATGTTGTCAGTTCCAGAGATGCTTACTCCTTCAGGCAAAGAAGTAGATGCTTCAACATTTACCTTTGCAATACCGTACCAGGTGTCACCAGAGTTCAATTTAAGGTTAAGGTTTCCGTTACTTCCACCCCATGCTGTCATAGTTGTTCTGTAGTTCAATGTGAAAGCAAATACGCCGGTTCCTGCACCATCTTCTGCAATTGCAATATCTTCACCAAAGTCACCCTTTGCAACAAAGTTAGCATCAAGTGTGATTTCTACAGGAGCAGCTGGTGTTTCGCCGCCTTCAGTTCCTGTTCCACCCTGTGCCGGAGTTTCGCCGCCTTCGGTTCCTTCATTTCCTTCGCCACCCTGTGATGGAGTTTCTGGAGTAGAAGGAGCCGCAATTGCCGTGATTACATCAACAGTGTCGTTTCCTTCAATGAAAAGACCATTTTTTACAAAGGCTGCACCGTCGTAAACCTTTGAACCGCCGTTATCATATGAAATGATAAAGCTGTCCGGAAGCTCTGTTGTAGTTGTGATTGTGTATTTGTAGATAAAGTTTCCGTCAGGATCTTTTCCCTTAAGAGTCAAAGCATCTCCCGGCCATACAGCCGCTACAGTGAAGAGTTCTCCACCGGCAGAACCGTTCCATGCCCAGAAGTAATAATCTCTGTCAGTAGCGGTCTTAAAGAAGATTGAGATTTCGTTTGCATCTTCAAGGCTTGGTGTGTATTCACCGTTTGCGCCAGGAACAACCGGTCTTTCCAGAGGCTGGTGCAAGTCGCCGGAGCAGGCTGCAAGAGAAAGAGAAATGAAGCCGGCTGCAAGACCTAACAAAGCACTCTTTATAATAGAAGAAATTGATTTTTTCATAAAAGTCCTCCTTATGGGGCGATTTTACGCCCCGTTTTTAGCTTAAGTTTTAGATTTCCCAGCGGATACCAGCGCGAACTGCTGCTTTTCCGTCATAGTAATCAACTGCATTAACTGTTCCGTCTTTTCCAGAAGAACCCTTGTCCCAGCGACTTGAAATATTAGCTCTGTCAAGTGCAAGGTTGTCCTGTCCTTCACCGAATCTCTTGAAGCCGTCCATGTTGTAAACAAACTGGCAGTAAACTGTCGGTTCTTTAAGGCTCTTAAGCTTCTTTGATGCACCAATCATGAAACCGAAAGGATTGTTCAAATCTGCATCATAAGTTTCTGCTGCATCTGTTGATTTGATTGTCTTAAGACCGGCACCACAGTCAAGCTTGATGTCGCCGGAAAGTTCTACTCGGCAAACAAGTGTGTTGAAAAGGCGGATTGCACTTGAATCATCAAAGCCGTACCAGAAGTTGATGTTTCTTAATGTGTATCCGATGTCGTTCATTGCGAATGAAAGACCTGCTTTCTTAAGACGGAAGGCACTTTCGCTTGAACCGTATTTGTTCATTTCGTCTGCATCGATGTCTGTTCCGAACTCATCTTTTCCGTAAGTGTATGCGCAGAGGTTCATGTCACCGTAAGCACCGATTGTGTAAATTGTTTCAGGAATCTTGTAAGAAACAGATGGCTTGAATGTGAACTCTGCACCGCCGTTCTGCTGATAAAGTGGAGCCATGTGTCCTGCACAGCGTGCTTCGTACCAGCTCTGAACACCGCTTGCTGCCCAGTAGTTCAATTTGTTAAAGGTATCGTCTTCGCTCAAATCTTCAAGTGGAAGAGTTGCACCAACATAAAGTCCGATGTTAAGGTTTTTATCAAGAAGTGAAACATTTCCAGTAAAGTCGATGTTCTGGCTGTTCAAAACACCAAGCTGCTCTGAAAGGTCGAATGTACCTTCATCTGTGTTTTCACGAACATAGAGCATAGAAGCCTGCATACCGCGCATTCTGTAGCTCAAGTCTACATTGAAAATATCTGCTGAATAACCAACCTTTACCTGAGAAGCGATGTTCTTGATTCCTTCAAATTCGCCACTTCTCAAGAATACGTCTGTTGAATATCCAAAGTAATCTGCTGCATCTTTTTTGTCTGTAACTTCAGTTCCAGTAAAGCTCTTCTGGTGGAAAGCCATAAGTCCCTGGAGGGCAACTGAAAGCTTTCCGCTTCCAGCCTTAAAGCTGTCTTTTGCACCGATTACAAGATCCTGCTCAACTGAATCGTAGAAGATTTCGCCGTCGTCATACATACCGTTTGACTGGATATCTACAACAAGTTCACCCATGCGCATTCCGAGCCAGCCCCAGTGTCCGTACAATGTACCTTTTCTGTCTGCTGTTCTGTTTGGAGCAAAACCGGCTGTGAACATGATTCCTGTTTTCTGTTCGATTGTTGCAGCCAGCTTGTCGCTCAGAGAGAACTGGTTGAATCCACCAGTGTGCTGATAACCAGCATCCCAGCTTCCGTCTACTGTCTTCCAAAGAACTGCCTGGCGAGCATCTGGTTTTGCATAGTTAAAGCCTGTTACAAAGTTGATGTATGGTGTGTTGAAACCGAACTTAAGGTGTCCGATATATGCTGGTGTTCCTACTCCGCCATCTGTGTTTTCTGTGTTGTTTGTTGACTGAGCTGCATAAGAAACAAGGTTAGAAGTTACGTTCTTTACAAAATCCTTAAGGCCGTCTTCAATTTTTACAACATCGTTTCCGTCTTTATCAACCTGCATAAGGTAAATTGGCTTTGCATTTTTATCGATTGTGATTGAACCTTCATCAACATCTGTTTCTGCAAGACAGAGTTCTACGAACATTGGGCACTGTGGAAGGAAGCTTCCGATGAACTTGTTGTAGGATTTTACACCAAAAGTTACGCTGTCAACGTCCAGACCCTTTTTTGTATGATCATTTTCACTCTCAGTGGAGAATTTTGACTGCATTCCAACCATGGACCATGTGTTAAAGCTGATTTTTCCTTTAGCACCATTTCCACCGTCGCCACCAAGCATTTCTGCAAGAATAGCCTGAGAGTTTTTTCCGCCAAAACCGTCATCGATAAGGTTTGGAGCCTTAAGGTCCGCTGTCCAGTTTCCGTCAGAAATGAACTTATAGATGATTTCGTCTGTTGCTTTGAATGTTTTTGTAAGTGTAAAACCTTTTTCAGTTTTTTCCATTGGTTCTGCACCGTCACCCCAGTTTGTAAAGTTTCCGGCAAGCAGAACTTCACTGGCTCTAGGGTTACCATAGAAAAATACTACTTCGGCATTGCCGTCAGCTGTCTTTTTTACAGTAATATCCGCAAAAAGAAGTGCTGAAGTGGCAAGAGCCAAAACAAAAGCCATAATTCTTTTCATGTTATACTCCTTATTTCCGTCGTAAAACGACAAGCCACAAATGGCTGTAAGTTTAGCGCTATACCGCAAAGGTCTTAAAAAAGAACCTTTACGGTTCGCCAAAAATAAACACTTTTTTAAATCTATCTAAAAATTTGGAGGCTGATTAAAGGGTCTCCACCCTGCTTGATTTCAGGTGCGGTCCGCATTTTCACCAGACAGGGCACCTGAAACCTGCCGCTTATTTTGCGGCTTCCATTGTTACTGCAGCTGAATCAAGAGCGCGTTTTACATCACCGCCGTCCCAGATTTCAGCATAAGCTGAGTTCATGCTTGACCAGTAGATTCCAAGCTGAGGAATTGTCGGCATTGCGCGGGCAAAAGCAAGCTGCTCTTTGAATCCGTTGATAAGCGGATCGTTTACCTGAATGTCGTTTCTTGGTGGAATCTGATCAGTAAGCTCGTATCTCTTTTTAAGCATATCCCGTGAAGTAAGGAATTTTGCAAATGCTTTTGCTTCTTCCGGATATTTTGACCATGAACTTACGAATGCAAGGCGTACACCAGAGAAGCTGGTTGCGTGGTCAGTTCCAGGGAAAGCAGGAAGGCGAACTACACCGATGTTCAGGCCGGATGCTTTATATGAAGGAATTGACCATGGACCTGTGATAACCATTGCAGACTTTCCTTCTGTGAACTGAGCGTTACAGAAATCTCCGTTTGCGTCAGAAGCAGGAATATCAAGAATCTCCTTTCTGAGGCTCTGGAAATATTTAAGACCTGTGATGGCTTCAGGACTGTTCAGGTTGTGCTTGCTTCTGTCGTTTCCGTCTTTACCAAAAAGAGGAGCGCCGAAGCTTTCCATGAACATATAGTCGTAGTAACCGTCACCTACAGACCATACAAGAGCATACTTTCCTTCTGCCTTGTTATTGAATGTTTTTGCGAATGCCTTTACATCGTCCCAGGTTTTTGGAGGATTTTTTACAAGATCCTTGTTGTAAACAAGAGCATAAGTTTCTGCTGCCAAAGGATATCCGTAATTTACTCCGTTGTACTTAGAACCGATTTTAGCCATGTCATAGAAGTTTGCCATGTACTCTTCGGCATCGTCCACAGGAAGAATGTTTCCGGCAGAAACAAGAGCTCCCATGTGGTCATGTGGTGAAACAAAAATATCAGCACCTACTCCTGCAGGTCCGTCAAGCTCAATTTTTGCGCGTGAATCAGTGTGGCCTACAGCTTCGTATGTGATTTTTACCTTCGGATTAATTTTCCGGTACTCTTTGATTGCTGCAAGAATGTAGGTACTTTCAGGACCAGAAGATTCCCATACCTTGATTTCTGCTCTTCCCGACTTACCGGCTGCATACGCACTTGTAGCACCTGCAAGCAAAAGAAGGGCTGCCATAGTTCTGATTGACTTTTTCATAAAAGACTCCATGTATTTTTTTGTTAGGTTTACCCTTTGTAAACCAGGAAAATGGTATCGGAAACCCCCATTCAGGTCTCCGATACCGAAGTTTTAAGGTTTACCGCTAAACCTCTAGGTATAGAATACACGGGTTTTTAAATTATGCAAGCATTTTTTTTAGAAATTTTGAATTTTTTTTATAAAAATTCGCTATTTTCAAAAACTAATTATGATGATCGGTCAAATCCAGCACAGATTCACGGGAAACGAGCTCTGTTTCGGTTGAAAGCACCGTCGGCACTTCCTTTCCCTGAAGCTTGTCCAGAAGCATGTGAACGGCGCGCACTCCTTTTTCCGAAGTCTGCTGATCGATACTTGTAAGCTTTGGATTGGAAAAATTACAGAGTGAAAGGTTATCAAAGCCGATAAGGGAAAAATCCTCCGGAACGTGAAGACCATTTTCCCGAGCGCCCTGCATAATTCCCAGGGCACACATATCGCTGGTTGTTACAACACCTGTAAAATTCAGTTTATCCCTTGTAAGGCTTTTTCCGTATTCAAGGCCGCCGTAATAGTTTGGAACAATAGGAGCGTACAGTTCGTCCTGTACCTCAAGGTTGTGCTCCTTCAGGGCGCGCACATAGCCGGCATAACGCCTTTCAAGAAGAAGATTCTTTGCATAGTGCTCTGCGGCGTACAAAATCCGGGTGTGACCTTTGGAAATCAGATAAGAGGTTGCACGGTACGTTCCCAGTTCGTCATCACAGCGGGAATAAAGAACGCCTGGAATGTCTGCATAACTGTCTATAAGAACAAAATTCTTTTTATCGTAATCATTAACCTCAGTTACCATCTTGTTGAACAATGGAAGAAGGAAGATAGCACCGTCGATATTCCAGGTTTTGTACATCATTTCTATTTCTTTTGGTTCAGCAACAGAATGAAGAAGGACAAAATAGCCGTTGGAAACCAGTTCCCTCTCAATGCTGGAAATAAGCTCCGTAAGGTACTGGTTATAGAGAGTGGAAAGCTCTTCCTTTTTTATCGTTGGAATAACCAGAAGAATCAGATGAGAAGATTTTGAAGAAAGCGTACGGGCCATCAGGTTCGGTACGTAGTCGTATTTTTTTATAACCGCATTAACCTTTTCGATTGTAGCGGCTGAAACTTTCTTGTGGTTTCCGCTGATAACATTTGAAACTGTCATCATGCTGACACCACATTCTTTAGCAATATCTTTTAAGGTCATGAAAATACTGTATCACAAAAAAAAAAGATTGACAAATATGAAGTGTAGGAGTATTCTAAAATCAAGAAGTTTACCGCTAAACTCTCTAAAAATCTGGAGGTATCCACTATGAAGAAGCTTTTGAAAACAAAAGTAACGGTTTTATTCACTATCATTCTTTCGCTTTTCACCAGTGTTTCTGCACAGAATAAAATAACAGACAAAGGACTGGCAGTACAGACTCAGGACGGAGCAATCCTTCACGCCTGGTGCTGGTCATTCAACACAATAAAAAAGAATATGAGCGAAATCGCCGCTGCAGGATTTTCTGCAATCCAGACATCCCCAATCAGCCAGTGTCTCGTAGGAGATGACGGTGGTCTTGAAATCATGGGAAAAGGAAAATGGTATTTCCACTACCAGCCTACAAAATATGTTGTTGGTAACTACCAGCTGGGAACAGAAAAAGAATTCATCGCAATGTGCGAAGAAGCTCACAAATACGGAATCAAAATCATCGTTGATACAGTAATCAACCACTGTACAGCAACATGGAACGCAATCGACGAAGGATTGAAAAACATTGAAGGAGACGGTTTCCATGCCCAGGACGGTTACTGGTCAGAAACAGACCGTTTTGAAGAAACACAGTATGCTCTTTCTGGTCTCTGGGACTTGAACACTCAGAATCCTAAAGTTCAGCAGCTGATTCTTGACTTCCTTAAACGCTGCGTTGAAGACGGAGCCGACGGCTTCCGCTATGACGCTGCAAAACTTATCGAACTTCCAGATGATGTAACAAGTCATCCGGAAAAATACAACGGAACAGTAAAAACTCAGCCACATAAATACACTGTAGAAAAGTTCACCAGCAACTTCTGGCCTACAGTTCTTGCAAACGGTGCTTCATTTCAGTACGGAGAAGTTCTTCAGGAAGGCGGAAACATTAAGTATTCTGCTGATATGAAAAGCGGATACGACGATGAACTTTCTTCACGCCTTGCTTCTTATCACCGCTACATGAAGACAACTAACTCTATGTACGGATTCAGAGTTCGGGAAGCTTCAAAAACTGACAACTTCAATGCAGCATTTGTAACTGACTATGTTCTTCCAAAGGATGCAAAACCTGAAAACGTTGTTACATGGGTAGAAAGCCACGATAACTTCTGTAACGATGCTTCTTACAAAGAACTTGATGAACAGGAAGTAATCCGTGCATGGGCTGTAATCGCTTCAAGAAAGAGCGGAACACCACTCTTCTTTGACAGACCAATGGGAAGCACAAAGAACAATCCTTGGGGTGAAAACAAGATTCAGGCAGCCGGAAGCAATATGTTCAAAGACAGACAGGTTGTAGAAGTAAACTTCTTTAGAAATGCAATGGCAGGAAGTGACGAAGCCCTTTCTAACCCAACTGGTGAAAACGAAGTTCTCTTTATCGAACGCGGAAATGGAGCTAAATCTGGTGTTGTAATCATCAACGCTTCCGGAAAAGCAAAGAACTTTGACGGAGTTCCAGTTAAACTTATGGCAGACGGTGAATATGCAGAACAGGTTCGGGGCGGAAAAATCACTGTAAAAGGCGGAAAGCTCTACGGAACTGTTGAAGCAGAAACTGTGGCAGTTGCATACAACAAAACAGCAAAAACTGAAGAATTCCGCTCAGAAATCGAATGTTCAGTTCCAAGCGGATACTTCCTTGACGATTATATCACTGTAGGTGTAAAAATCCGTGGCTGTACAGATGCAGCTTACACCCTTGGAAAAACAAGCGGTTCCCTCAAAGACGGTGACAAACTTGTAATTGGAAAAGACCTTGGATACGGAAAAACAGAAACCCTTACAATTTCTGCAAAAGATGCAAGCGGAAAGAAAATTACAAAGAAATACACATACAAGAAAGTTCTCCACAAAAAGAACACAATTGTATACTTTGATTCAAAAATGATGGGTCCTGACTGGCCACACGACAGAGTTTGTGCTTACGCATACAACGAAGGCGGAGTAAAGAACAATGGAAGCTGGCCTGGAGTTGAAATGGAAAATCTTGGTAACGGACTTTACCGCTACATTCTTCCATACGAACTTGAAAACCAGAAGACCTACATCATTTTCAACAATGGTAATGGCGGCGCAAAGAACCAGTATCCTAACGGAGCCGGTCTTGATATGTACAGAGGAACTCAGATGATCCTGCAGTCTGACGGAAGCTGGAAGCCTTACAAATAGTACGGAAAACTAAAACGGCGGTTCAAAAAACACGCTTAGCAAAACCTTGAATCGCCGCCTTCAGGGGGAAAACACCCCTGATTAAACGCCCGGATATCCCTCTTTCCGGGTAATGCAGGAAAATCCCGTCCGGAGCCCCTCCACCTTTGGTTCCTGGCGGGATTTTTTTTGTTTTGCAGATTTGAAACGGGCTCCCTTTACATAAAGAAATCCGCGACCCACTCTTAAATAACTGAAGTTTTATTTTCAGATTCCGATTATGTTATATGGAGAGTAACGCTGAAATTTTATTCACATTATTCAGGAAATAAAAATGCTTGGACTTTATTTGAATCTTTTAATCTCATCCTTTGCAGCAATTGCCCTCGTTTCAGGAGTTTCGTTTTTTATTCAGGAAAAAGATTCAGGCTATATACGCTACTACATTCTGTTTTTTGGAATTACCACTTTCCTAATCTGTCAGGGCTACGCACTAACCGGCCTTAATCCCTGTCTGGAATACGGTTTCATACTGCGCCTTATCGCCCTTTACGGAATCGATGCTTTTCTTCTTCTGGAATTTGCCTTCATTCTTCTTGAAATTAAAACAAAAAGCACTCTCAGGATGGTATTAATCGGCTTTTTTACCCTCTTTTTAATTTTTGACCTGGTAATTTTTGGCCGGCCGGGTGTTGTGTCCTTTACCCGTTACGAATATCACACGGCTTTTGAAACAATCGGAAGACGATCCCGAATTTTCCACTATACCTATATTACCGCCATTACAGTCAGCCTCATAAGCCTTGCCTCTAAATGGCTTAACAGCAAAAAGGCAAAACGAGACAAGCATTTTGTTCTGGAAATCATAATTGCAAACTTTTTTATTCTGTTTTCTGCAATCCCGGACATATTTAAAAACGCTTTTACATTTAAATATCCAACCTTTGGCTACAGCGTTGCCTTTGCCTTTGTGTATTTTTCTTTATGGCTGAGCACAAGACAGCATATTTCCTTTTCTCCGACTATTAAACATGTCAGCGAAGAAATTTTTTACTCAATCGATGTGCCGATTCTGATTTTTGATTTTGAAGGAAAAATCAACCTTTACAATCCCTGCGCAAAAGAAAAAATCCAGATTGAAGAGGAAAAAACTCCTGCCGCAGGAGAGAAAAACTGGCAGCACACTACAGGCTATCAGATACCGGCAGGAAAGAACGGTACAATTTCCTCTCCACTTACACTGCGCTCCCTTTTTACCCTGACGGATGTGGAAATGCTCCACCTGCTTTCAAAAATGAAGAACGGAAACGATGAAATTATCAGAACAAAAATAAAGAGTTCCGGTGAAGAATGCCGCTTGAGCTGTACCGTAACCTACGACAATATCGACGAACCCTACTGCATAATCGGCCGGATTATAAGTCTTGATGTTGAAAACAAGGCAGAATAAACGGAAAACTAAAGGAATGTAAAATGAAACAGAGCCCCTACAAACCTTATCAGATACTAATCATCGTGCTTTTCAGCATGCTCATAAATGTTGCAGGAAGAATTCTTGCGGATGTATACGAGCTTCCCCTCTGGCTGGACTCTTTTGGAACCTTCCTTACAGCCTATGCCCTGGGGCCAGTCTGCGGAGCCATTGTGGGAATGGCGGGAAACATCCTTCACGGATTTTTAAACCCGGTTTCCTTCATTTACTCCCTCACCAGCGTTTTTATCGCCCTGATTGTGGGCTTTATGGCAAAGCGAGGCTGGCTGGACACTCTTTTTAAAACCATGAGCCTCTCTGTCATGGTAACCGGTGTCTGCGTCGTAATTTCCGTGGTTTTGAACATCACCTTCTACGACGGGGACCTTGGAAACAAATGGGGTACCGGAATTGCCGAGCTCTTCGGTTCCTGGGGAATTCCACGGCTTATCTGCATAATTTTAGGACAGTTTTACATCGACTTTCTTGATAAGGTAATTACTCTGGTGGCTCTTTTCCTTTTCATCCAGTTTTACAGGATTTTGTGCCCTTACCTGCCCTTCTGGCTGAAGATTTCAAAAAAATCACTGAAAGATGAAGCTGAATCGGCAGAAAAAAACAGCGACACACTGAAAAATCTCTGCATTCTGGCCCTTGTACTGTGCTCAGTATTTGCATTTCCTTCAGCCATCACCGCACAGGAAAATAAGGAAGATATAAGGGAAGAATCCGGACTTACTAAAATCGATAATCCTGTAAGAGGCTATTCCGTAAATGTCTCTGGAAATACAGCTACGGAAAACATCTCCGCAACAAGCCTTTCAGCAGATATCTATCCTTTTGCAAAAAATTACAATTCCTACGCAAGCACAATTTACAACAAGACAAACGGGCTTTCCGGCGGAAAAACCAACGATATTGCCTGCACCAACGACGGTATCATCTGGATTGGAACCTACGAGGGTCTATACCGCCACAACGGAAACGAATTCCGCCTGATGAACGAATATGAATCAATTAAAGCGGTGCGATGCCTTTACGTGGATGACGAAGGACGCCTTATCGTCGGAACTAACGACAACGGACTTTCCATCATCATAAACGAAAGCGTAATGAACAGCCTTGAAGAAAAGGACGGACTTCCTTCCGATGCAGTACGAAGCATCATCCGGGCTTCAGACGGTTTTTACTATGTAGGAACTTCAGAAGCACTTGCAATTCTTTCAATCGCCGACGGACTTTATGTACGGGCAATTGTCCCGGAAATTCAGACGGCCGTGTGTCTTTCCGCCGATGAAAACGAACATATCGCAGCCGTTACGGCAAGCGGAAACCTCTACATTCTTCAGACCGGAGGAAGAATTCTATATTCCTCAGAAAATCAGAGAATCAGATTTACGGCATGTATTTTTGACCAGACCGGAAAGCTCTACGCTTCAACAGAAGGAAACCGTATTATTATCTACAGCCTTGAAGAGCTGGTAAAAACTCAGGAACGGGCAATTCCAAAAAGTGCAAGCCCGGTAAAAATCTCCCAGGACTTGTCCCGCCAGAAGGAAATGCTGGTGAAAACCGGCGAAATTGAAAACACAAGCCTGAAGCACATAAACTCCTTTAAATTTTATGACGACACCCTTTTTCTGTGCGCAGATAATGGTGCCGGCTATATTCAGAAGGGAACTTTAAACTCACTTGAAACAGGCGCCTTTAACAATTCAATCGACAGCATGACTCAGGACTATCAGGGAAACCTGTGGTTCACCTCGAGCCGCCTGGGTCTTTTAAAAATGTGCGAAACCTCCTTTTCAGAGGTGTACGCTTCTGCGGGACTTCCAATTTCCGTTGTAAACTCCACCGCAAAATTCCGTGGAAACATGTATTTTGCAACCGACGACGGACTTATGGGAATCGATTCAAAAACCGGCCACGCATTAAAAAATCAGCTTACGGAAATGCTTTCCGGAGTTCGAATCCGATGCCTGACCCTGTGCACTGACGGCTCCATGTGGATTTCAACAAAATCCCGGGGAATTATTCACGCAAAACGGGACGGGAGCACAGAAATTCTTGGCCGGGGTCATCAGTTCAGGGTGGCAGTTGAGCTTTCAGACGGAACCATAGCCGCCGGCGCCAGTGACGGAATTGCCTTTATCCGGAACGGCGAGATTATACAGTGGATTACAGAGGATGACGGACTTGAAAACCCTGTAATTCTGACCTTAAGCCAGACTGTAAACAATATTATTCTGGCAGGAACCGACGGCGGCGGACTTGCAGTAATTGAGAAAAACGTTACAGACAGTGGCATTACAGGCGGCTCTTCAAGCGGAAACAGCACTTTAAATGGAAACGCCGGTAAAACTTTCGAAGAATACCAGGTTACCCGGCTTTTAAAACGGGATGCCGGACTTTCTTCAAATGTAATTTTGCGAACCGTAAACGATTATGACGGAGAGACTCCAACGGGAAGCGTTTTTGCCGTAACCAGTAACGGGCTATGCTACATCGATTTTGATGGAAACACCGGATCTGCAATTCAGGACGGCGCCACAATTTCCGATACAACTGAGTCCCGAACAGACACCGCAGCGCAGAATAACGGCACTGCCCCCGCTGATACTATTTCCATTAAGATTCTTTCAAACTTTCCTTTTTCCAACAACTACGACCTGGTTGTGCGGCCTAACAAGAACATCTTTGTTTTAAGCGGCGCCGGAATCTTCGTTGTAAACCGGGACGAGCTTCTGTCCACCAATTCTATAAAACTTAGCGAAGCCGGCACAGAAGACAGCACGCTTTCACTTGAAAACGGCAAGATTGAAGCTGGCAAACCTGTTTTCAAACTGGATTACGAGCTTCTGGATTTAAAGAAAGGTCTTCGAGGTTCACTTACTGCAAATTCCTGGAACTATCTTGATGACGATGGAAACCTTTACCTTTCCTGCGACACAGGTGCAAGCCGGATTAATCTGAATACCTACGATAAAATAGAACATTCTTACCGAATGCAGCTTAAATCCGTAATAATCGACGGAAAACGCCATATCGTTCAGAAGGATATTCCTTTTGTAATTCAGTCGGATGCGGACACGGTGGAGCTTATTCCGGAAATCATAAACTATTCGATAAATACGCCTTACATCAGCCTGTATTTTGAAGGAATTGATGAAAAGCCGGCCGTTATGCTTCAGAGCGAGCTGCAAAGCTCCGTTTACATGAACCTTAAGGCGGGAAACTACAAATTCCACATCGCCGTTCTGGATTCAAAAGGACGGGAAACCGTTGAAGAGGCGGTTTATACCATCTCAAAAACCTACAAGATTTACAACAACTGGTGGTTCCTTCTCTACACAGCCGGAGTTGCAATGCTGGCAATTGCCTGGCTCACCTGGTTTATCACTTCAACAATTCAGGGAAAGCGTCTTGAAAAGCAGACCCAGGAAATGGATGCCATTAAAAAGCAGATCAGGATGGGAAACGAAACCATCTTCTCCATTGCAAATGCGGTGGAAGCCCGAGACAAGAGCACCGGAAAACATTCCTTCCGGGTTTCTGAATACGCAAGCCTGATTGCAAGCGAGCTGGGTTTCTCTGAAGAAGAACTGAACCAGATTCGGCAGACGGGTCTTCTTCACGACATCGGAAAAATCGGTGTACCGGACGCCGTTCTGAACAAGCCGGACCGGCTTTCCGATGAAGAATACGAAATCATGAAAACCCACACAACAATCGGCGGTGAAATCTTAAAGGACTTTACCCTGATTCCACATGTAGACGAGGGGGCAAAATTTCACCACGAACGATACGACGGAACAGGCTACCCGAACGGACTTAAGGGAGAGGAAATTCCTCTGAACGCAAGAATTATCGGACTTGCCGACGCCTTTGACGCCATGACCGCAAACCGTGTCTACAGAAAAGCCCTGGACATGGACTATGTAATTCAGGAATTAAAAAACTGCGCTGGAACTCAGTTTGACCCGGGACTGGTAGATATTCTTCTTGAACTGATTGAAAACGGAAAAATCAATGCCCAGACAACCCTGGAAAAAAGCAGGAGCGATATGGGAACTGATTCTGGAATTGATATGGGAATTGATATGGGAGCCGAAAATGAAAAATAAATACGTAATCACACTTCTTTCCGCCATCCTTGGAATCGGACTTATGTTTCTTGGAACAAAAGTCTTAAACCGAAGCGCCGCAACCACTTCCCTCAAGGTTGGTTTTATTTACATCGGCGACAAGGTAACCGCCTACACGAACAATTTTATCCGTTCCCAGATAGAACTGGAAAGCGCACTTGGTGACAAAGTACAGACCATTGCAAAATACAACATTCCGGAAGACGATGAAGAATGTACTTCCGCCATCGAAGACCTTGTTCATCAGGGCTGCAACCTGATTTTTACCACCAGTTACGGCTTTATGGACTCAACAAAAAAAATGGCAAAGAAATATCCGCAGGTTCAGTTCTGCCAGGCCACAGGAGACAACGCAAATGCAGCGCCGGTTCTTTCCAATTATCACACCTTCATGGGAACAATTTACGAGGGCCGATATGTTTCAGGAATTGTGGCCGGACTCAAGCTTCAGGAGCTGATTGCACAGGGAAAAGTTAAACGAACAGCGGCAAAAATCGGTTACATTGCAGCCTTCCCCTATTCAGAAGTAATTTCCGGCTATACAGCCTTTTTTCTTGGGGTAAGAAGCATAGTTGGAGAAGCCGAAATGAGCGTAATCTACACAAACACCTGGAGTAACCATGTAATTGAAAAGAAGACCGCTGAAAAATTGATAGAAGAAGGCTGCGTAATCATAAGCCAGCACTCCGACACCACCGGACCGGCCATTGCCTGTGAAGAAGCCAGCACAAAACGGGGAAAAACAGTATTCCATGTGGGCTACAACCAGAGCATGACGGATGTAGCCCCGACAACTTCACTGGTTTCCTGCAGAATCAACTGGACACCCTACATATTGGGAGCCTCTCAGGCAATTTTAAAAGGTCTTCCAATTGAAAAATATTTAAAATCCACACTGAACGGAAACGACACCGGCTTTGGCTTCGACAAAAACTGGGTTGAAATCATCGGTTTGAACAGACTTCTTGCAGCAAAAGGAACCCAGGAAGAAATCGAAAAAGCCCTCCGTCTCCTGAAATCTAAAAACACAAGCATTTTCAGGGGAAACTACGTGGGCGTAAACCCCTTCGACAGCAATGATATCTGGGACCTGAAAACGCCCTTCATAGAAAACCAGAACTCCAGCGCACCTCAGTTCCATTATGTTTTGAACGATGTAATTATGGTGGAGGAATAAACAGAACAGGCAGATGTAAAATACACCTGCCTGTTTTTTTGCTGAAAAAAATGAGATTTTAAATTCGTGAACTAAGTTTTAATTTGAAGCCGAAAGCTCTTTCACCTGATCAATTGAAAGGTTAGTATATGAAGCAACTTGTTCAATTGGAAGGCCAGCCTTTAAGAGATTTATAGCTGTTTCAGAACGGCCACGCTCAAGTCCCTCTTCAATTCCTTTTTGAGTTGCCACATATAGACGCGTCTTCTCATCGGAAACATGCATCCAGTAGCGGCTTTCGTGGTACCAGTTTGCTTCGTCCTGGCTGACGTGATCTAGAACTGTAAATGCCATAGAAATCCCCCTGTTTCGTTTCGCTAATTTATGAATGTATTCCTGTTTTTCAGGATTCGCTCCGTACAAAAAGAATTTACCCCACATTTGGGCCGGTGTCAATGAATCAATATCATCGTGGATTTTTGAGATTTTTGGAAGTTCCATAAAAATCACATTCATAGTGCCGGAAATTTGGCGGCCGTTCTCGTTACGAAGAAGATAATGATTGATAGCACATTTTTCATCCTTATCAAAGATAAAATTCAGCACGGAAATCTGAAAAACTTCCGGCACATCAAGCCAGGCGGAACCTTTCGGGGTGTAGTGGTTCAGAAGGTGGGCAACATGGTATTCAGCCCGCTTTCCGTAGTCTGAAGAATCGTTTCTGCCCTGCATTTCAATGTTTGCAATTTTGCCATCTACCTTGCAGTTGATGTCGAACTCGCTCTGCTTGTCGGAAATTGCTTCACCAGAAAGCTCGTTTGGCTGCAAAACAACATCTGTGACTGGCTTTTCAAGCATATCGCTAAGAAAACAGGTTAGCGCCTGATGGGATTCTTCAGAATCAGTTGTAAAGAGGATTTTGAAAATCGGGTCGATACAGGGATTTAAAAGCGCCGTTGGGAATGGGCGCAAAGTTGGTTTCAGTGGTTTTGAAGGTTGAATCGAAGACGAGGTCTGCGGTGCAAAAGTCTGAGTATTCATTGGACTCCTGAAAAAAACAGCTATGCTGTTTTCTGATTAATGGTAATTGGATAAAGACACAACTGTGCCTTAAGTCCAACTGCCAATTTCAGAAGACCTATGGTAAAACCCGTGCAGCGCTAAAAATGTGGACGGGAACTGCCGTATTGCCGAAGAACGCTCTAAATTGCTGAACGCCAGTCTGCAAACTGCAATTAAAATTGGAACTAATGTACGCAACTGCAACTTTTACAGTATTGAAAATACTGACGAATTTTAGGGAAGTCAAGAAAAATTACCAGGAATAGATGGAAATAATGAGAATGCTCCAGTGCTAGATTATCAGCAATACAGAACTTTTTGTGTACTATAGGTTATACCCTTACTCCGACCCCAATTTCTAAAACTATATAGTCAAAAAAACTGCCCCACGAAGGAGCAGTTAAAAAAAGTTTAGTGAATTATTGATTAACAACAGATTTTATTTTTTCTAATACTTCCATATCCTTTTTATATTCTGCCTTTGATTTCATATAACCAATAAAATGTGCAATTAATAATATCGGACCGAAAATAGCATTAATTAAAATACTAATAATCATATGCATAAATGGATGATTATATTCATAAGCTGCATTCCATACCTGATCCTTTACAGAATCATTATTCTTCTTATTTCCAATATTCGCAATTGCCCCGGAAATTGCCCAATAAATTATTGCATTAAATATTCCAGTTCCCAACTCACCTCTCATGTTCATTATCAGCAATGAAACTATTCCAGATACGACGAGAATCGTACAGATAATCAACTTTACAATCCGTTTTTTTAACCATTTCGATTCAAAGTCAACCACCGCTTGAGCCTCTGAAAGACTACATCGATTACAAAGAGCCTGGCCTTTACCTCCATCTAATCTGAAAAAAGCGTTAGATTCGCAATCTTTGCACATTGAAACACCACATTTACCACAAGTAACAACACCTTCTGCTTGTGGATGAAAATAACAATTCATAAAATCCTCCAGAATTAGTTATAACTTAATACAATTACTCATCAAGTACAACAAATGATAGACCCTCAAATGAGCCATACTTCTTAAACTCCTTAATCTTTCCTTTGAGATTAATAGTATCACCTTGCGAAGAAGATGCCTTATCATCATCATTTGTAAAATACATAAATGAAATGCGGCTAAGTGTGCTTACATAAATTGAGCCACGTACATAATATTTATATCCAGAATAATCGCTAAAATCATTCATTTTAGCTTCATAAACTTTTATACTTAAATCTACAGGTGCATCTTGTACCATTTCAGAAAATTTTGCTGCCCTTATTTCTGTAAGACCATCAGTCATCGCAAACAACATTCCTGGATTGGTATAAAATTTTGCTTTTGCCGCATTATATTTTGATTCATCTGAGAAAACCTGTGGAAGAAGCTTGTCAAAAGCATTTGTAATCGAACTGACAAGAACCAAAGGGGTTAACTGAGTTGACGAACCATCATTCACATATTTTAAATCTGAATAATCGTATGATAGCGAGCCATCTTTTTCTAAATTTACTTTAAGTGTCAAAGTAATCGGAACTAACGCTGCTGTACATTTTACTTTTTCAATTATGTATTCATTTTTTATTACATCTGCTTTTACAAAAACAGAATCCTTAAAACAGTAATCATTCAGATAAACATATCCGATTCCCGGATAAAAATCCTTTGAAAAATCAAATACAAATTTTTGAACCTTAGGTTTAGCAAACGCTATACTTCCAAGTAAAGCCATAAGTCCAATTACCATTGTTTTTTTCTTCATAATTAAATCTCCCAAAATAGTTATTATTAAGCGCTCTATATTTAGAGTCGTTATATTTTAATATTACACATATTCTTAGAAATAAGCAATATGCCAGATGATTTAGAAAAGATTCATAACAAAATAAGAAGTCTCAGAATAGAAAAAGGCTTTTCAATTCTAAAACTATCAATTGAGTCGGGAATTTCCAGAAGTCACTTGTTTTATATCGAATCAAAAAAAGTATCACCCTCTATTGAAACCTTATACAAAATTGCTAAAGCAATGGATGTAAATATTGTTGATTTTTTTACAGATTAAAACAATTTCGTTTACGCAGGGAGCGACGACAACTTGTTGCCGGAATGCAAAAAAAAAATTCTTAATTTAATGCCGTGTTCCATCCTGTCTTCATTTTCCCTACTTCGATTGATCTCCCCTAAACTCCCCTTCCCCCTCTAGTTGTACCTCTCGTTTTTTTTCAATATACTGTAGTATATTTTCAAATCTCCAGAGAGCGCCTGATGCGCGAGGACGTTTTATGTTATTTTCACCAAATGAAATCCAGGAAACCGTCAGCATGTTTATGAAGCAGAAGCTTGATATCCGCTGCGTAACTATGGGAATCAACCTTTTGGACTGTGCAGACAGCGATGCAAAAAAATCCTGCGATAAAATCTATGACAAAATTATGAAAAAAGCCGGCAATCTTGTAAAAGTCGGGCAGGATATCGAAAAGGAATTTGGTGTTCCTATCATAAACAAGCGAATTTCAGTTACCCCGATTGCTCTTGTGGCCGGTGCCAGCAACGCAAAATCCTATGTTGACTACTGCAAAACTCTGGACAAATGTGCAAAGGAGCTGGGGGTAAACTTTATCGGCGGTTTTTCTGCCCTGGTTCAGAAGGGAATTACCCCTGCAGACCGCACCCTCATTGAATCTATTCCGGAAGCCCTTGCTACCACGGACTTTGTGTGCTCTTCCGTAAATGTTGGAACTACAAAAAACGGAATCAATATGGACGCCGTAAAGCTCATGGGCGAAACCATCGTAAAAACAGCGGAAGTTTCAAAAACTCTTCCAATCAACGGATGTGCAAAGCTGGTTGTTTTCTGCAATGCACCGGAAGACAATCCATTTATGGCAGGTGCATTCCACGGTCCGGGAGAAGGCGACAGCGTAATAAATGTTGGTGTTTCAGGTCCTGGCGTAATTTTAGCCGCTGCCCGTGAATACAAGGGTCAGCCTATCAATGTTCTGGCAGACGGAATCAAAAAGATGGCTTTCAAGATTACACGAATGGGTCAGCTGGTGGGTTCAGAAGCAGCCCGCCGCCTGAATACAAACTTTGGTATTCTGGACTTGTCCCTGGCGCCAACACCGGCAGTAGGAGACAGCGTTGCCCGCATTCTTGAAGAAATCGGTCTTGAAGGTGCAGGCGCTCCGGGAACAACAGCAGCTCTTGCAATGCTCACCGACATGGTTAAAAAAGGCGGCGTTATGGCATCTACAAATGTCGGCGGTCTTTCTGGCGCATTCATTCCGGTTTCCGAAGACGAAGGAATGATTAATGCCGTTCAGCAGGGCTCAATCTGTCTTGAAAAGCTTGAAGCAATGACCACGGTTTGCTCTGTAGGTCTTGATATGATCGCAATTCCGGGAGACACTCCTGCAACCACCATCAGCGGAATTCTTGCCGACGAATTTGCAATCGGTATGGTAAACAACAAGACAACTGCCTGCCGACTTATCCCGGCTCCTGGCAAAAAAGCCGGAGAATGGGTTGAATTCGGCGGACTTCTGGGCGGATGCCCTGTAATGCCGGTAAGCAAGTTCGGCTGTGCCGACTTCATCAACCGCGGCGGACGCATCCCGGCACCTATCCACAGCTTTAGAAATTAAAAAATATAAAGGGGATTATTATGACTCCACAGATTATTGCGAAAATCATCGCATTTGTTATCTATCTTGGTTTCATGATTTACATCGGCCTCAGAAGCGCCGGCAAGAACAACAGTTCCGCGGACTTCTTCCTGGGGGGACGAAAAATCGGACCATGGGTAACCGCTCTTTCAGCAGAAGCATCGGATTCTTCTGCATGGCTCTTGATGGGTCTTCCGGGTCTCTGCTACCTGGGTGGAATCAAGGAAACCTTCTGGACAGCCCTTGGACTCTGTGCCGGAACCTACCTTGCATGGCTTTTCATCGCAAAACCGCTCCGCAAATGTTCCGTAGCCTTTGGTGACTCAATCACAATTCCAGAGTTCCTCTCTAACCGATTCAAGGATGGAACTCACCTTCTTTCTATTATCTCGGTTTTCTTCATCGTACTTTTCTTTACGATTTACACTGCATCCGGCTTCGTTGCCTGCGCTAAGCTTTTGAACTCCGTATTCGGACTTCCATACCACGCAGGACTTGCAATCGGTCTGGTTGTAATTCTCTGCTACACCATCACCGGCGGATATACGGCAGTCTGCACCACAGACTTTGTTCAGGGCACCCTGATTTTTGTAGCATTCGTTATTTCCGGAACCATCATCGTATTTGCAGTGGGCGGACCGGCAGAAGCAATTCACGCCGTAAAAGCCTTTGACGCACAGGCACTTTCAGGAGATTTTGGTGAAGCAATGAAGAACGCCTTTGGCGCAAACTCTTCTTTCAGCGCAATGAATGTAATCTCCGCTCTTTCATGGGGCTTAGGCTACTTCGGAATGCCGCACATCATCGTTCGCTTCATGGGAATAGATTCCGCTTCTTCAATCAAAACTGCACGAAGAATCGGTATTTCCTGGATGCTCATTTCCTATATCGGAACCTTCATCATCGGTACCGTGGGAACAGCTTACCTTTTGAATCACGGAATCCTGTTGAACGGCGGCGAACAGATTTTGACCTACATCACCGGTGACGCAGAAACAGTTTTCAGTGCCACAATGCAGAAAATGTATCCGGCCTTCATCGCAGGTCTCTTTTTGTGTGCAATTCTTGCCGCTTCAATGTCTACCGCAGACAGTCAGCTTCTTGCCGCATCCTCTGCCGTAAGCCGCGATATCTACAAAGGACTTATCAAAAAGGACGCTGCTGAAAAAGACGTATTGAACATCGGACGCTTTGTAGTATTCCTTATCGCCCTCATTGCTCTTCTGCTTTCCCTGAACCCGAACTCTTCAATTTTCGGACTGGTTTCCTACGCATGGGCAGGCTTTGGCGCAACCTTCGGACCGCTCATCCTTCTTGCACTTTACTGGAAAAATATGACGTCAAAAGGCGCCATCGCAGGAATGATTGCCGGCGGTATCGTAGTTGTAGCATGGCACCAGATTCCGGCGTCAGTTGCCCCGATTTTCGGACTTTACGAAATTCTTCCGGGCTTCATCGTTTGTCTTGCAGTTTCCGTAATCGTTTCTCTCCTTGACAAAAACAAGAACAAAGAAATGCTTGATGAGTTCAAGGCATACAAAGAGATGAAAGACTAAACCCTCGAACTTCCGCCAGTTTTCATCATAAAACCAGCGGAAGTTCTGGATTCACTTCACAAAAAAAGGGAAGCCGTACTTCAGGCTTCCCTTTTTTATTAAGGCTCTTACTTTATCAGCGTCTTCATATAATCAAAGGTATTTTTCAGCTCGTCTCCAACCTTAAAGGAAAGAACTATAACCGTGGTCGGCTCTTCTTCAAGAAGATACAGGGTGGTGCGGTACCACTCATAATCTTCTCTCGGCTTTTTTGCCCGGTAAATACAGGAAATCTTGTCCCCCGGAATCATCTTCTTAATATTCTGAACCGTGATTATGCTCCTGACGCTTTCCCGGTCATCCTCATGAATATTTTCAAACTGTTTGTCAAAAAAATCCGTCCACCGCGGAAGAGAAACCTCGGAAACCTCGCCGCCTTCAAATTTCAAAAGACTGGTTTCTCCGGAATCAATATCAAATTTTACAACCTGTTCAAAAGTTTCCTTTGCGAAAAGAAGGAACAGCCTGTTCATTCCCTGGAAAGTCGGTTTTACCGCCGCCATCCGGGCTTCCATCTCTGCGGAACGCTTTTTTACAGCGGTAATATCAACAAAGGTACACAGAGCCGCCTTACATTCACCTTTTTCAACCTTCAGCGGAATCAGGTTTATGTTGTTCCATTTACCGTCAGAGCGCTCAACCACCATTTCCTGATGCTGACCCATAGTGTTAAACTTTACGCGCACAGAATTTCTAGAAAAAAATGCTTCCAGCGCAATACGATACTGAGGGGCAATAAAAGCCTGAACCACCTCTTCAATATTTTCGTCCCACTTGATAGAAGGTTCCATAAAATATTTTTCAACTTCAGGTGTCGTTTTTATCGCAATAATTTCGTTATTTTCCACGTCCAGCGCATAAATCGCAAAAAGCCGCGAGGAGGAAATATTAAAAATATCTCTAATTGTAAGCCCGGTTTTTCCAACCAAATCGCCTTTAGATGTATCCATTTTCGCCTCTCTATAGGTTTCTATTATACGACATATTCCGTATAAAGCAAGGAGGGCGGACTGTAATCTGAGGAATATAGCAGAGCTTACGAATTATAATTGTTTCAATAAAAAAAATGGCGGAAGGGTAGCGAAATGCGGGCAAAAAAACTCTGTTTGTGGCTGCCGCGTAAGCGGCAATTAATAAGTTCCTTTGCCACAAACAGCGTTTAGCGTGCTAGCACGCGGTTTTGACCCGCAGGCCGCGACCGATAGCCATTTTTTTTTAGTATCTGCACTAATAATTCGAAAGTTCTGCGTAATCTACGCCCTTGTGCAGGCTCTGTTCAAGATTTCCACCAGAACAGAATAGTCTTCCCTAAGCTCTTCCGGCGTACTGTCGTTTATGTACTCCAGCTCCGCGTGGAAAAGCCTGTCCTTTCCGGAAACCGGCATATAGCAGATTTCAGACTGAGTGTAGTAGTGCTCGATGCAGCCGTCCGGCAGAATATAAACCCGGGCTGTTTCAAAAGCAGCAAGTATCAGGTTCCGCAGATTGATTGCCGGTGCAACCGTTAAAGCAAGGGGAACCGGAAGCACATCCTTTAATTTTTCGTTCAGGCCGCAGATTCCCTGAAGGACAACGGTTTTAAAGGTATCAAGACCCTCAGGCTTTTCGTATTTATCGTAGAGGGAATGAACCTTTTCAACAAAAAGGTCTATCTCCGGTGAAATCGGGTTTTCAATTTCCCACACAAACTTTCCGATATTGATGATAAAAACTTCAAGCCGGCGGATTAATTTTTCAAGAGTAACCGGAGTTTCCAGCTCCCGTTTTGTAAAGAGGGAACGGAAAAAGCCCCGCTGTTTTTCAAGCTGGGCGTCCAGCCAGCACTGGGGACGGTCGTCATCGCATACCACATCCCGCAGCTTTCCGCAGAAAAGGCTGTCCAAATCCGTTATAATGCGGCCGTCGGTTCCTAAAAGGGAGCACACCTTAAAAAAAACTCCCAGCTCATCCTTTCCGCCTACATCGATAATTCCCGTACCCGCAGTGCCGCTTCTGTTTTCAACGCAGCACAGAAGGTTCGTGAACATCTGCTGGTCGGTGTACCCTTCCACAAAGATCTGGTTATCGGAAAAGAAGAACTGCTTGTGATAGGTGTTAAACCGGGGCAAGAACCGTCGGAAAAGTATTTCGTCCTTTTCGGAAAGGTAGTCGATATAGGTTGGAACCCGGTTTATGTGGCAGACCACAACTCCCAGAAGGTCTTCCGCAAACCGCAGGTCAATAAAATAAGGCGAGTGGGTTATCAGAAAGAAGATGCGCTCCGGTTCCTTTTCAGAAACCTTCCGGATTTCATTCATAAAAAACTGCTGAAACTGAGGATGAAGGTGCAGTTCCGGCTCATCCAGAATCAGAACCTTAGTTGAACAGCCGTAGAGTGCCACCAGAAGTGTAAGAATCTCCTTGAGCCCGTGGCACTCCCCTTCCTTCAGATTGTACTCAACTCCCCGGGATTTATTCACAACAATCGGAATGTAGGAGCCGTCGTCCTTTTCCTCAAAGCGGATTGCCTTTCCGAACATATTGGAAAGCACGCCTTCGATTTTTGCCCGGATTTCGGCATTTTCCTTGATAACGGAAAGCAGTTTTTCCTGCCCGTTACGATCGCTTTTTAAAAAAGTAACATCAAAACCGGCTTCTTCAAACTGATTTTTAAGTTCCTCTGCCAGAAGGGTTTTTCCGGAGCCGTTGGGACCTACAATCAGGTTGATATTCATCCAGAGGCTCTTCGTAAAAGAGGCCTTTCCCCAGAGAAACGGAATTTTTACTCTTGTTTCAAGCTCCAGCATACGCACTTCCCCATACCTTAGTCCTTACTAGTCCTTTCGGCGAACCTGAAATTCAATTTTCGGGCCCTTGTTTACGGCTTCATTTTTGTGCTTATACTTTTTATATAGAACTTCCTGAGCACGGAAATCATCTTCCCCATCCGGCTTTTCAACCGGCTTCCAGTTTCCGCTTTCCGTCAGGTACTGAGAAGAAACATTGTCCTCAAAGTAGGTATTTAAAATTTCCTTTACTTCCTTAAATGCCTTTCTGTCCAGAATCGGGAACATCAGTTCAACACGGCGGTCAAGGTTTCGGCTCATCCAGTCTGCACTGGAAAGATAAATTTCTTCCGCTCCGCCGTTCTGGAAATAGAAAATTCGCGAATGTTCAAGATAGCGGTCTACAATGGAGATTACCTTTATGTTTTCGCTCAAGCCCTGAACCCCCGGAACCAGCATACAGATTCCCCGCACGTTCAAAAGCACCTTCACTCCCGCCTGGCTGGCCTTGTAAAGGGCCGTAATTATTTCCTCGTGGGTAAGGCTGTTCATTTTTGCAATAATCAGTCCCGGATGCTCGGCGTCGCTCCGGTCAATTTCCCTCTGAATCATGGAAAGCAGCTTAGATTTTAAGGTAACCGGAGCCATTCCCAGCTGCTTCATATTCTGCAGGGTTGAATAACCGGTTACCAGATTAAAGAACTGGGTTGCGTCGTTTACAATTTCATAGTTCGAAGTAAAAAGCGAAAGATCCGAATAAATCCGGGCAGTCTTGTGGTTGTAGTTTCCGGTTGAAAGATGTGCATAGCGCACAATGGAATCCGCTTCCCGACGCATTACCATAAGAATTTTTGCATGAACCTTAAGGTCAACAAGTCCGTAGATTACAGTTACGCCGTTTGCTTCAAGCTCGTTTGCCCAGGCAATATTCCGTTCTTCATCAAAGCGGGCCTTAAGCTCTACAAGAACAACGACCTGCTTTCCGTTCTGGGCAGCCCGCTCCAGTGCCTTTACAATGGGAGAATCCTTCCCTGTTCTGTAGAGAGTCATTTTAATGGTAAGAACATCCGGGTCATCCGCCGCATCAGAGATGAACTTTAACACCGGCTCATAGCTTTCGTAAGGCACATGAAGAATCACATCCCGCTGCTTCAAAACATCCCAGAAAGGCTCGTCGTTAGGTAAATCTGCCGGATAGAAATGCTGCCACTCCGGGAAGCTCATTTTTCCGTTTTCATCCGTGCTCCTGAGCTCCGGCAAAATTGAAGGATCCACAAAATCGTCCACAAGATAAACATCATCGTCGGTAAGATTCAGTTTTTCCATCAAGAACTTGCAGATATCCGGGCTGGTCTTGTTACTGGTCATTCGCACAACAAAGGAAGATTTTCGCTGAACCAGAACTTTTTCCATTTCGTGAATAAAGTTGTTTCCGGAATCTTCATCTACCGCAAAATCCGCGTCCCGGGAAATCTTAAATACAAGGGTTTCTTCAACCGCAAAGCCCGGGAACATCTGAGTTCCGTACTCCGAGATAATTTCTTCCGTGCAGGCAAAAACCTTGGTGTGATTTTCAGTCGGAAGCCATTCAATCGGGGAAATTCCCTGAGGAATCTGAACGATTGCAATTCGCGGCTTGTCGTCGTCACCCTTCAATTCCTCATTTGAGTTACGGATTCCCGAAATAGGTTTCAAGAGAAATGCAACATAGAGGGAAAGGTTCGCAACCGTCGGAAAAATTTCCGTATCCGTGCGAAGTGGCGTTAAAAGTGGAAAAATTTCATTTCTGAAAAGATTCTGGGCGTACTCCGCCTGCTGGCCGGTAAAAAACTCC
Organism: uncultured Treponema sp.; assembly: GCA_946186185.1. Classification (GTDB taxonomy): domain Bacteria; phylum Spirochaetota; class Spirochaetia; order Treponematales; family Treponemataceae; genus Treponema_D. The sequence goes on from CAMHMJ010000004.1 coordinate 46,693, forward strand.
GGCTTGGCGTAAATAATCCCCTTTGTTCTGAGCTCCGGAAGAATATCATTTTTGATGCAGTCGTGCTGAAGACGGATAAGCTGATGACAGCGGGCAGAAATCTGGCGCAGAACCATGTCCGGCGTAAGTCCAGAGCTGTCCACCGTATCCGGAGATTCCATCAGAAGCCGCTTAACCGAAGCAACACGAACCTGAAAAAACTCATCAAAATTGCTGGTTACAATTGCCAGAAACTGAAGGCGTTCCATCAGAGGAAGCTCTTTTCGTAATCCCTGATATAAAACGCGGTTATTGAATTCTATCCAGGAAAGTTCGCGATTAAAAAATCTAGGTTCAATTGAATCCATTCTACACCTCCGTTATATCAGGCTCAGTTTATAGCCGAATACTGATTCAAAAAGTCCGCCTTTTTCCGCAAGGGCAAAGCGTTCAAGAGCAACGTTTTTACTTCCCTTGGTGCGGATTACCAGCGAATCTCCCTTTATTTCCACCGAAAAATCCGTAAAGGACTTTCCGTGACTTCTGTCCAGGGCATCTGCAATTCTCAAAATCGCAGTAAGCTTTAAAATGCGCATGCGGTCACTTCTTGCAAGAATCTGAAACTGTTCGTTATCCTGAGGCTGTGCCCGGCCGCGGTGATATTTTGCTATGGTTGAAAGAATTACATTTTCCGTTCGTGTAATTCCAAAAATCTCTGAATGATGGATGATGTACTCGCTGTGCAGGTTGTGCTCGTCCATTCTGATAAAAATACCGATATCGTGAAGGATTGCCGCCAGCTCAATCAGAAGCCGGCTTCGTTCATCCAGAGCAATTTCTTCCGAAAGGGAATCGTAGATTTTCAGGCAGTACTCCCGAACCCGCTCGGCATGCTCTTCATCCCCGTGATATTTCCTTAAAAGGCTCATGGCGCTGGCCTTAATCTGAATGGAGAATTCTTCCTTCAATTCCTCGCTTGGGGAATTCAGCTTATTTGCAATCAGTCCGTCACGGATATTGGTTTCCGGCACGATAATGGTCTGAACCTTCGTCAGCTGAATGAACATCTTGTAGATAAGAAGGCTCACATGCATAGTCTGGGCGTCGTTGTAAGAAATCTTAAAGCGGGCCACACATTCATCAATGGAGTATTCCTGAATTTCTTCTACAAAGCGTTCAAAATCTTCCCGTTCAATTGACCAGAGGAAGGTTGAAATCGGCTTTCCAGCATTAATGGCCGCAAGAGTGGCATCGGCTCCAACCGCAATAAACTGCTGCACCTCCGCCATATTGATTTCGCTTTCGATGGAACCCTTTGTATCCGTTGTATATTCTTCTATATATCTCTGAATATCCGAAAGTGATTCTGACTGGGCGCGCATTTTTGCTTCAAGACGAACTGTTCCAAGCCGTAAGCTGTGAGCACCCGCCATTTTACCCTTCTTCATCAGCATCATTTCGGTGGAACCGCCGCCGACTTCAAGGATTACGGTATCTTCTGTTCTGAATTTTGAATCTTCTGATTTTAAAAGCTCGGTAACCGCCATGTACATAAGGCGGTTTTCTTCAATTCCGTCAATTACTGTAACACGAAACCCTGTGGAACTGAGAATTTTATCCATCACAGGATCTTTATTCTTTGCTTCGCGGAAGGCTGCAGTGGCAATTACAGTTGTCTGAGAGGAAGAAATTCCCCAGCCGGTAAGCTGTTCCTTGTACCGGCTGAGTATGTGAAGACATAAACTCTGAGTTTCTCTGCTGATTATTCCCGAGGTAAAAACATCCCGTCCCAGGGACACAGGCATTTCCGCCCTGTCCAGGACATTTCTTTTTCCGTCGGTTGTGAATTCGGCAACAAGCAGGCGTACACCTGTAGAGCCGATTTCAATGACTGCTTCCGGGGTTGCCAAAGTCTCCTCCAAATTAAAGTAAAGACCGGCTCCCCTGCATCTCCGGATATTTTTAGTAAAACCTGCCTGCAGGAACAGGAATAAACATACCAGACATCATCTTTTTACAGTTTATCAATGAGCATTGAGCACTTGCCAGACGGAATCGGAAGGGTTTTCTTCTTCTGATCAATGATATTGATTGTAAAGTAATACAATTTTTCACTTTCCATCTGGATTTCCCAGCCGCGGTTACTCTTATTACTCAGAATTGTAATAAGGTTTCGTTTGAGGGAAAGGTTTTCAATTCCCATAATTTCAAGGTTCGGAATTACCCAGTCAACGGTTTTACGCGGAAGACTGATTGAAAGACCGATTACATTTTCTATCATCAAAGCGATGGCTGAAAGACCGGTTCCCGCAAGGAAATGCGGACGAGGGAACTCTTCATGTCCCGTCCATACTGCTTTTCCTTCTTTACACGGAAGATAGGCTTCGTAAACATCGCCCTTCTTGTTGTCGTCATTCGGCATAAGGCCTTCAAGGATGAAATACAGGTGACGGATTGCACATTCCCGGGCAAATTCGTACTGCTGATATTTTTCGAGTCCCTTGATAATCATAAAGTTCAGCATCGGGAAAACACTTCCCCGGTAACCTTCACCGTTTTCGCTGAAATTCGGGCTGTCTGCAGAAAGAGACGGGAACGGATGATCGGTTCCAAAGGTCTTCGGATTGTTCAAATGAGCAATCAAAATTTCCGACTTATCTGCATTCGGGATTTCTGCCAGAAGGGGCCAGAAGCCTGCAATTGTTTTTTCCGGCAGTCTGTTTCCGTCTTTATCCAGGTCATGATAAAAACCGGTATCGTTATCCCACATCATTGAATTGATACGGGTTTTGATTGAGAAATAAAGTCGTCTGTACTGGAAGCTGAGTTCTTTGTCATTCAAAATATCGCCCAGAGCAGACATGTGAGAAGCATTAATCGCCATGGCCGCATTAAAATCAATAGGATAATATGCGTTTTCACGAGGAGCATTCACCATTGTACTTGCTGCAGCAGGAACTGCATAAAGACCGTTTTCCTGCTTGAAAGTCTGGTCAATCCATGCCATGTGCTTCTGCAAAATCGGCATAACTTCCTTTATGCGCTTTTTGTTTGCCGATTTGTGATAGAGGTTAAATTCTGCCCATGCAAAGAGAGGAAGTCCGACACCTTCCGGGTTTTCCTGTGGTAAAATCGGCTGGTTTGTCTTGATGTCGTACTGCCAGCGGATAGCACCACTTTCTTCCTGATGAGCGTAAAAGTAGTCGATATTCTTGTTTGCATCAAAGTTGCGGTTTGAATAAACAAGAAAGAACGAAGAAAAGATTGATTCGAACTGATCTATAACGAGCTGGTCATTTGAAGGATAGATAAAATATCCGTCACTTGCTTTTTCTCCTGACTTTGGATCAATCCAGCAGTCAGAAAGCATGTTCCATGACTTGTTATAAATATCTACAAAATCCTGATCGTAAAAATGGATTTTTGGGAAATCGTGTTTGTTCACAAAAACTCCTGGGGTTTCTTCCTATTTAAAAGAGAAGAGGAAACTTTTTCATAGTATATCACATTTTTTGCAAAAACGATATAATTTTCGTGTTATTTCTAACTTTTTTTTGGAGGCACCAGCAAAGTCCGATGTACCAGTCCTACGTTTATATCGAAGCCAGAATTCAACTGCCCTTCTCGGGAAATGTATTTGAAACGAATCCTGAAACCTCCAGAATTACTGTAAATCCCGATGTTCTTGGAAAGGTTTTACCCCTTTCAAGAGCCTTAAGCTGCCGCATTCCGGAGCTTTCTGACATCGAACACATAACCGGCGCCCTGAACATCCCTGAAAACGCTGAAAACTTCACCGGCTATTCAATAAAGCTGGCTGAATCCGGCTTTATGAACCTTTCCTTTCATTCAAGGCAGAAAACCATAAAAATAAACTCCGTAAGAATCGAAGAGGATGCCGGCCATCTGACCCACGCCAACGGAAATAACCGGATGGACTATTCATCCCTGGGTTCCCCAAGCATCAGAATCATCACGGAGCCTTCATTTGAGCTGGGAGAAGAAGTTCAGCTCTTCCTTGAAGAACTGCGCCGTCTTTCCCAGTACCTTCACCTTACGGAAGACTCCTCGGGAGACAAATACATCCGCTGCAACGCCTATGTTTCCCTTGCACAATACCCGGAAAAATCCACATATTTTATAAAGCTTAAAAACCTGAACTCCTTCAATTTTGCCCGCAAAGCAGTAAACACAGAGCTTACCCGGCTGGAAAACATGCTGACCACCGGCGAAAAAGTAACCAGCGAAAGCCGGCTCTGGAACGAACACAAGGGCTGCACGGAATTCTATCAGGAGAGGGCAAACAACCCCCAGCAGTTCGAAAAGTTAAATCCTCCCCAGACCTTTAATATTTCAAACGCAATAAAAGCACTTCCGGTTCAGACCGAAGTTGAGCTTCCGGAAGCCCGCCGCTTACGGTTCAAAAGACAGTACGGCGTTTCCCGCTTACGGGCGGAGTTTTTGTGCGACTATAAAGACCGGGCAGATTTTTTTGAAGAAACCGTCCGCCTTGGAGCAAAACCGTTAAACAGCGCCCACTGGATTGCCTCGGAGCTTACAAGACTTTTAAATAAAAAGGGGCAGGCTGTTTCCGCTTCAAAAATTACGGCGGAAAACTTTGCCTTCATCATCAAAAAGCTTGATTCCGGAGAAATGCACAGTGCGGCGGCCAAAACCCTGCTGCGGGCAAGTTTTGAAACAGGAACCGCCCCGGAAAAACTGATAAAAACCCTGAACATTTCAGAAATCGGAACGGAAACGGAGCTTCTTCCCTTTGTAAAAAAGGTAATGGCGGAAAACCAGAACCTCTGCACCATGCTTAAAAACGGTGAAATGCCGCCTCTAGAGTTTTTAACCGGTCTTGTTATGAAGGAAACCCGGGGAAAAGCCGTCCCTCAGATTGTAAAGCAGCTTATAAAAAAAGAACTTAACATCAGCGTAATATATGTTATTACCACCGGAGGAGCGATTTCCGCGGTAAGACATGCAGACGGCTCAATTTCCAGCGGAGACAGCTCCATCATCAAGGAAATGGCTAAAAAAATCGAGCCGGATATGCCGGTTCAGGTAATTTCTGCGGGACAGTATTTAAGCGAAGAGCTGGAGCCTTCAAACTGGGCAGACTTGATTGCAGAAATTGCAGGACGACTGAATGCAGGAACTGCAAACGGAATCGTCATTACCCACGGAACCTATACCCTATCCTACACCGCTGCCCTTCTGTTCTGGCTTTTTTCAGATGCAGGAGTTCCGATTGTGCTTACCGCCAGTTCTTCCCTACCTTCTGACAATTCCGAAGCAGAGGAAAACCTGAAGCTGGCCCTGGAAACGGCGGCAAAGGAAAAGAACGGGGTTTTTGTTGCTTTTGGCGGGAAAATTCTTTCTCCTCTGAACCTGCATTTTGATAAACCGGGAAGCTTTTTGAACTGGAACCTGGAAACCCCGATTTTTACGGAAAGCGGCCCCATTGCTTCACAATTTACGGGAATCGGAGAGCTTGATAAAAATGTCTTGAGCCGCATTCTGGTTGAAGCCAGCGGAAAAATGTTCATGTTCAGACTGTACCCGGGCTTACGGAGCGATCTTTTTAAGAACCTGCTTCTGTATACAAAGGTTCGGGCCGTTTTTGCAGAACTTTACGGACTTGGAAGCGGAAACATGAAAAACTCGGACTTTTCCCTTAAGCCTCTTCTGCTTCTGGGAAATAAAAAGGGCGTGAAATTTTACTGTACCAGCCAGCAGAAGATGAGCCTTGATTTTTCACAGTACGTTACGGCTCACGACGTTTGGCGGGAAGGTGCCGTTCCAATGGGATATCTGACCACCGAATCCGCAGTTTCCCTGTACTTTGCCTGCGCCATAGTTTCCGACAGCGAAGCCGAGTTCGACGAGCTCATGGAAACCTACGCAAGCATGTACACAGTGTAGAGCATTATTGTTTTCGGAAGCCGGGCGCACCCCTGTCAGAGCGACAAACTGTTTGTGACTGCCCCGTAACCTTAATCCCCGGGTGGACTATATTTTTAATGCGATTTTCACTATACTGTTCCCATGACTAAAGAAGAATTATTGAAATTGCAGAACGGAAGCGACATCAGAGGTGTTGCAATTGAAGGTGTTGAAGGCGAACACGTGAACATCACGGAAGAAGCCTGTCTTAAAATCGGCGGAGCATTCGTAAAATGGCTTTCCAAAAAAACCGGAAAGGCTGCGGCTGACTTAAAAATCGGTATTGGCCGGGACTCACGCATAACCGGTCCGTTTATGGAAAACGCCATTGCAAAAGGCCTTAAAGCAAACGGAGCAAAGGTTGTTAAATGCGGACTTGCAACCACTCCTTCAATGTTTATGTCAATCGTATTTGAAGATACAAAATTTGACGGTTCAGTAATGATTACCGCAAGTCATCTTCCATTCAACAGAAACGGAATTAAATTTTTCGATAAGGACGGCGGCCTTGAGCACGAGGATATAACAGAAATCCTTGAAGGTGCAGCTGAACAGAATGCAGAAGAAAACAAAAAAGCCGACATTTCTGACTGCGAAATATACAATCTCTTAAAAACCTACAGCGCTCACTTAAGAAAAGCAATCTGTACAGGTCTCGGAAAAACTGAAGCAGAAAAACCACTTTCCGGCTTGAAAATCGTTGTAGACTCGGGAAACGGTGCTTCCGGCTTCTTTGTAAGCGATATTTTACAGCCTCTGGGAGCTGACACCACAGGAAGCCAGTTCTTAGAGCCGGACGGAACCTTCCCGAACCACATTCCGAACCCGGAAAACAAACAGGCTATGAAGGCAATTCAGGATGCAACAGTAAACAACAAGGCTGACCTTGGGCTGATTTTTGATACAGACGTTGACCGCATGAGCGCAGTTCTTTCAAACGGAAACGAAGTAAACCGGGACGCAATTATCGCAATGATTGCCGCAATTCTGGCACCTTCCCACAAGGGAGCAACAATCGTTACCGACAGCGTTACTTCAGACCGCCTTACTTACTTCCTGGAAGACGTTCTGGGCTTAAAGCACCTGTGCTACATGCGGGGCTACAAAAACGTAATCAACAAGCAGAAGGAACTGAATGAAGCAGGAACCGACTGCCCTCTTGCAATGGAAACCAGCGGCCACGGTGCCCTTAAGGAAAACTACTTCCTTGATGACGGCGCATATCTTGCCGTAAAAATGATTATTGCCCTTGCAAAAGCAGCAAAAGAAGGCAAAAAGCTTGAAAGCCTGATTGAAAAACTTCCTCCTTTAGTTGAAGAAGGGGAATTCCGCTTTAAAATCAGCGGAGAAAACTTTAAGGAATACGGAAAGAGCGTTCTTGAAACCTTCAAAAGGCGTGCGGAAGAAAAAGGCTATGTTCTGCCGGACAACCACGAAGGCGTTCGCCTTTCCTTCAAAAACGAAGGCTGGATTTTACTCCGCATGAGCCTTCACGACCCGGTTATGCCGATGAACATTGAAGGCGCTAAAAAAGGCGACCTTGCAAAGCTGGTAAAAATCGTTCAGGATTTAATGAGCGGCTTTGACCGTCTGGACACAAGCTGCCTTAAATAGTCTGACAATGAGACTACCAGTCCGGGCTTCCGCATTATTCTTTGTCAGATAAAAACGGAAGCTTCGGGCAAAAATAACTGCGGTTGAAAACAATTTTTTTGTATGGTAAATTAACCGCACTATAAAAACAGCAATTTCGGAGCGCTTTTATCCCCAGCGGGCTGAATTACAGGGTGCTCCCCTCAAAATCTAAAATTGACTGTTCTGGTGGAAAAAATGGATTCATCTTTCTTTGATTACGAAAAATTTAAAAAGGACAATATCCGCGCAGTAGATGCAAAATTTGAAGCGCAGAAAATCGCTTTTGCCCCGATGTGCTATCAGGCAATCAGAACAATGCTTGAACTGGGTATGATGCAGAACATCAGCGATGCAGGGGACAACGGAATTACCCGCAAGGAACTTGCTGAAAAAGCTAAAATTTCTGAATACGGCGCAGGGGTTCTTTGCGAAATGGCTCTCGGTATGAATGTAATTAAGCTCAGCCAGGATTCAGTTGCAGGTTCTCCTGATAAAGAAAAGTTCGTTCTTGGAAAAATCGGCTGGATGCTCCTTGAAGACGACCTTACTAAAGTAAATTTCTGGTTTACAAACGATATCTGCTACGAAGGTGCATGGAAATTAAAGGAATCAATCGTAAACGGAAAGCCGGAAGGTCTTAAAGTTTTCGGCGACAAATGGACTACTGTTTACGAAGCACTTTCAACTCTTCCTGAAAAAGCAAAAAAATCCTGGTTCGAATTCGACCACTTCTACAGTGACATCGCATTCCCGGAAGCACTTCCAATCGTATTCGCTGAAAAACCAAAAACAATGATTGATATCGGCGGAAACACGGCAAAATGGTCAATTACCTGCTGCCGCTACAATCCTGACGTAAAAATGACCATCGTTGACCTTCCGGGCCAGACTGCCGTTGCAGAAAAAAATGCTGCCGCAGCAGGCTTTGCAGACAGAATCGGCTTCTGCACAGGAAATGTTCTTGACGAAACAACAAAGCTTCCTTCAGCCCCTGACGCTGTTTGGATGAGCCAGTTTTTGGACTGCTTCAGCCTTCACCAGATTACAAAAATCTTGAAGAAGGTTTACGCTGCGGCAACTCCGGAAACAAATGTATATGTTCTTGAACCGCTTTGGGACAAGCAGCATTTTGAAGCATCCTCTTATTCATTGATGGCAACATCCCTCTACTTCACCTGCATTGCAAACGGAAACAGTAAAATGTACCGCTACGAAGAGCTTGTAAACGCCATCGGAGAAGCAGGATTTGAACTTAAAACTGCTCACCACAACCTGGGAAGCAACGCCTACAGTTTGCTGGTGTTCAGAAAGAAATAAGGTCATTTCGACAAGCTCAATGACCGCGGTGGTTGAGCCTGTCGAAACCACAGAGATTATACGAAATATATGTCAAAAATATATATATCTAACTTACACACCTGGAACGCCTCACCTGAAAATCCTAAGGAAAAGCCGAAGCTGGAATTTGCCGACCCGCTTTTTAAAAGGCGTCTTAGCCAGATTACCCGCATGACCATTCAGGTGGTGCACGACTTAATCCAGGAAGTTCCGGAAGCCGCCAGCTACAAGCAGGTTTTTGTTTCCTTCCGCGGTGAAATTGAACGGGAATTCACCATTAACCGCGGAATCATCGAAGACACAGAAATTCTTCCGGCGGGCTTTAGCCTTTCGGTTTTCAATACACCAATTGCTGCCGCAAGCCTTTCGCTGAGACTCAAAGCCGGCTATTCTGTAATTTACCCGAGTAAGTCTAACTTCAGGGACGGACTTCTGGGAGCCGCTTCTCCTATTCTTTCGGGAAGTGAAGAAAAAATCATCTTTGTTTACGCCGACGAATATGTTCCAGACGAGTACGGTTCCCTTCAGCCGGAAAACAACTCTGGCTCAGCCTTTGCCTGCATTTTAAGTGCAACAAAAACAGAAGACAGTGTGTCATTAAATATAGAAGAAAATGCGGATTTTATGAAAAGCCCTGCTTCCTTTGCGGAACATTTTACGGATAAAACCGCAGAATAAATCGGACAATTAGAGAAATCGGACGGTAAAAATGTCAAAAGAATCAAAAGAAGAAATCAGACAGAGATACAACCACAAGGAGCTTCCGCGCGTAAAATGGTACGCACTTCCCCTTTACTGGTACCGCTGCTTTGCTAAACTTTTCTGCTACCTGTTTTTTGGAGTAGGAAGCGTTGTCCTTGCCATAATCGTTTTCCCGTGGATCAGAGTATTTGTTCATCCGAATGAAAAATTCCAGATTAAAGCAAGGGAATTCGTTTCTGCATCCTTCAGAATGTTCACAAACGTAATGAGACTAACCGGCGCAATCTCCGTCAAAATTGACGACAAAATGAAATACCGGGACATTCACGGAAAAATCATCATTGCAAACCATCCTTCAATCCTTGACTTTGTATTCATCATGTCACTGGTTCCAAATGCAAACTGCATCGTCCGGGGAGGACTGACAAAAACCGTCCTTGCCGGGGTTATCAAGCAGTGCTACATCGTAAACTCCCTGGACTTTGACGAACTTTGCCGCCTCTGTAAGCAAACAATCGACAAAGGAAACAACGTCATCATCTTCCCTGAAGGAACCAGAACTCCGCGTCACGGAAAAAACACCTACAAAAAAGGTGCCGCACGAATCGCATATTATTCGGGCTGCGACGTTCTTCCAATCCTTGTGGGTGGAAACGACAAATACGGTTTGGGAAAACACGACCCAGCGTGGAGCTACAACCACACGGAAAAATACAAGTATGTTTTCAAGATGCTTCCTGAAATCAAAATCGACGAATACAAAGAGCTTTCGGAAACCATTGCCGCAAAACGCCTGACTGAAAAAATGGAAGAAGTTTTGATGGCAGGGGTTCTTGAAAACGCTAAAAACTACGTAACAAACCACGACTGGACGGAACAGGTATAATCAAAAGGCGAAAACCCATTGAAGGGAAAAAGTTTTGTAGAAGTCGATAATTTTGATGAAGTTGAGGACGATGCATTACCTCAGACCTTCAATTAGAGATCGAAAAAAAAAGTTCAAAAATGGACTTCTCAATAATTATAATCCAAAAGTATGAAATAAAAGACTCAAAAATCATACTTACCGATTATTTCATTGGAGAAAATAGGAAATTTTCAGAACTCTCTGTTCTCAAGGGAACGTTCACAGCTGAAGGAACAGGCACTACTAACTGCAAACTAACTCTCAGCGTCACTGAAGCTCCAGAAGTTCTTTCCTTCTTCGTTGGAGAGCAGTTACTTTTTGAACAGCACTAAAAAATAAGAAAAATCTACATTCCTTGTGGAAAACTGTTGGCAGGGCACTTTTTTTTTGTATAGTTACCCTAAAATACATATTTCACAAGGAGTAGATTTTTATGAAAAATCTTAAAAAACACATTATGGCACTGCTCGCATTGGCAGTAGCCCTCACATTTTCTTCCTGCGCAAATGACAGCAGCTCATCTAGTGGAAACGGCACCAACAACGGCAACTCAGAATCTGAAAACACGCCTGTCATCCTTCCAGAATCAAAAGGCGAAAACCCTTTCAAAGGAAAATCGTATATAAAGGTTTATGATTTTGAAGACGATGATCCTGACGGTCCGACAACCTGGAAGTTTTCTGAAAATACGATTGAAACTACATCAGGTTCAGAATCATACTCAAATACAACTATATACAATTACACTTATGATTCAGAAAATTCTTTGATTTATCTTTCTCTTAAAAGTTATTCCTTTACAGAAAATGGAAAAACTTACAGTTGTACAAATGCTGAAGAACATTACTCTGAATTACTTCGCGTGTATAAAGATAATGGTATGACACCTACAGGCATCGAGATTGAGGAGTCTAAAACATCTATTAAAACTAATTGGAATACAATTGAAATTTATAAATATGAAACAAAAGGCTTAAAAATCAAGACTACAAAATATTTCAATGGAGAAATGCCTTCAAACGCAGGATTCTATTATTATAACTTTAACGACTCAGTAAATATTTCCTCTAGCCATGGTAGATTAGATATCGAGTTTGATTATGATGATGAAAACAATATAGAATATACTATTTATCCAACATTCAACGAAAACTCTTTCTCTGGCACTGTTTACAAGTACGAAAAAATCAAAATCGGCGAACATACCGATGAAGATGGATATGAACAAAACGATTACGAACGTAAATATTCAAAACTCTCCACTCTCAAAGGATTATACTCAACAGAGGGAACTGGAACCTCTGGTTGCACACTTACAATCGTAATCACTGAAGCACCGGAAGAACTTTCTTCACTCAAGGGAAAAGAGTTCGTCTTGGAGCAGAATTAATTTTATCTAACTAAAACAAACTTCATCCGCACAAAAAAAGCGTCCGACATTATGCGGACGCTTTTTCGTATCTCACTAAGCTGCTGTTTTAGCTAAGCGCATTAAGCGACTAGCGGAGCAAGCTGAGTACGTTCTGTGACGGTGCTCTCTAGATTCGCACCGAGCCATTTTATCGATGAACCTAAAAAAGCCCGCTATCGCAGCCTTTTTTTTAACGGTTCTTCGATTATCGGCATGGTTTGCCTGAGCCACGCGGTGGCAATATCTATCGTTCATCCGTTTATAGTCAGTGCCACCGCTCCTTGTTTTGCAATCTTCGATTTCAAAACAAGCCAAATTATTCGTTCTGCAATGTTGGCTCAGAACTTTTCGTTAAACAAAGAAAGCGCAAAGGCGTAAAAACGACCAGGCGCGGGTATGAAAGGGGTGGGCGGAAGCCTTTCTACCTTTCGTGGCCAAAAATTGTTCTTAGGCTTCCTCTCTGTTTTTCTTAGGAAAAACAGAAATAACGAAAAGAAGAAAGGCGGAAGCCCAGGCGAAGGCGAAGCCGGAGACCGAGCGTGAGCGGGCCCCTGGAACACCCGTGGGAGGACCAACCGCCCCCAATTGATTAAATTTCGAATCTGCATTAAACTCATAGAACTATAACTTTAAGGAATCGATAAAAATGGACGATATGGAAACATTAAAACGCGAAATCAAGGAAACAATTATTTCGACATTGCAGCTGGAGGACATCACTCCGGAAAATATCGTTGATTCCGAACCGCTTTTTGGAGAGGGACTGGGACTGGATTCAATCGACGCACTTGAGCTGGGCGTTGGATTAAAAAAGAAGTTCGGCGTAAAATTCTCTTCTGAAAGCACTGAAAATAAAAAGCATTTTGCATCTGTTGATGCGTTAGCTGAATATATTAACCAAGCAAGAGGGTAAAAATGTCTAAAGACGAAATTTTTGACAAACTCAAAGGTATTCTTGTTTCTGAATTTGAAATTGATGAGGATTCTATTACTCCAGAAGCAACTTTGTTTGACGATTTGGAACTTGACTCAATTGATTCAATTGACTTAATTCAGAAAATGAAGGAATTCATGCCTGCTGACACAAAAATCGATCCTGCTATTTTCAAGACAGTAAAAAATATCCAGGACGTTGTAGACGCACTTGTTCCTTACATGAAATAAGTTTTTTTCTGTAAGATAAAGGCCGCCTTTTTTAAGGCGGTTTTTTTATTTTGGCCTTATTTTGGGTCGCAGATTGCTTGACCCCTCAAAATCTCCGGACTTATTATGAAAAAATTCCTGAAAGTATTATTTTATATCGTAGCCGCCGTTTATCCGGTACTGGTTTTTACAATGCTCGTTATTTTTAAGCTTCCTGTACGGGTGCTTTCCCTATGCGTTATGGCACTTGCCGCCGCCTTCTTTTTCAGTTTTACAGGCAGCCGGAAGGAGTCGGCAGAATCGTGCAGTATAAATTCCGGCACAAAAGAAAGTCTGCCGGAACAGAAAAAGCGGTCGTTTATGGACTGGCGGCCTCTCCTTTCTTCGGCGCTATTTATGGCGGCGGGAATTCTGTGCTTTGTCTTTAATCAGAAAATATTCCTTAAACTTTATTCAGTTGTAATCAGCGCAACACTTCTTTTTGTTTTCGGTTCTTCCCTGTTTTTCAAACCCAACATTATTTTCCGCTTTGCTACCCTGGCGGACCGTTCCATTAAAGGAAGCAACTTTGAAAAAAAAGTGGAAGCCTACTGCAAAAAAGTTACGATTGTATGGTGCATTTTTTTTGTGATAAATGGTACTATAGCAGCGTTTACGGCGCTCTACAATTTTGGAAGCGACGAACTGAACGATAAAATCTGGTCAGTTTACAACGGCGGCATTTCCTATGTTCTTATGGGACTTTTGTTTGCCGTAGAATTTATTGTCAGAAAGATGGTGGATAAAAAGATGATAAAAGCATTTTCCTTTACAAAGTTCAAGGCAGACAGCCGAAGCGACAATCACATTCTCTGCTATGAAGATAAATGGAGTTCAAAAAAATACAAAACCTGGAAGGATTTTCTTACAGATTCAGCAAAGATGCGTCTTTTCATTCAGGCTCACACTGAAGACGACTGGATTTTGCATTGCGAAGACTACTGGTACTTCCTCTGCACCTTTGTAGCCCTTCTTCAGTGCAAGAAACGCATTCTTTTGACCCAGAATATTTCTGAAAGCTACATTGCAGAAATCAAGGCAGGTGCAGGAGAATCCGGCATCATGTTCCTGACTGACCAGAATGCCGACGGCTCAGTTTCTATTCCAGAGCTTATCGATGGAAAATGTAATGAAGGCGAAAAATGCGGAAACAAGACTTCCCTTCCGGATGAAAAATACATCCGGGACATTCCGGAAATAAACAGCGAAGAAACACGAATCGTTCTTTACACCTCAGGCTCAACCGGAAAACCAAAGCCGGTACTTCAGCGCATGAAGGAATTTGAAGAAGACAACGCATTCATCATTTCAAAATGGGCAGAGGAGTTTGCTTCTAGAAAGCTTGTTACAACCGTAAGCCAGCACCACATCTACGGCTTTTTATTCGGTTCTTCCCTCCCATTTACGCTGGGAGTTCCATTCCGCCGCACCCGCATTACATATCCGGAAGAATTTGAAACTCTTGATGACGAAAAATACATCATTATCGCAACCCCGGCCTTCTTAAAACGAACCGTAGAAATTGAAGAAAAGCTTCCGCTGAAGGACACCTGGATTTTTACCAGCGGCGGAGCCTGCAGCCCGGAACTTGCCGAAAAAACAGAAAAGCTCTTCGGTTTCTGCCCTCTTGAGGTTTACGGCTCTACGGAAACCAGCGGAATTGCCTACCGCCAGCAGAACAAGGACGGCCTCAAGTTCACTCCTTTTGACAACGCAAAGCTGTGGCTGGGAGAGGACGGCTGCCTTAGAATTATTTCTCCATATATCAAAGACCCGGCAGGCTTTGCAACCGCTGACCTTGCAGAGTTTTTTGAAGACGGACGGTTCCTGCTTAAAGGCCGCAGCGATTCCATCGTAAAAATCGAAGAAAAACGAATCTCCCTTCCGGAGGTTGAGGAACGCCTTTTACAGAGCGGACTTGTAAGCGATGTAAAGGTTGTTGCCCTTTCAAACGATGTGCGCCAGTTCCTTGCAGCAGCCCTTGTTCTGAACGCTGAAGGAAAGAAGAAATTCGAGGGAACTGAAAAATACCTTGTAAACCGCCATTTCCACGACTACCTCATGCAGTTTTTTGAAAACGTAGTTATTCCGAAAAAGTGGCGCTTCTTAGACCAGCTTCCAACTGACGTCCAGGGCAAAAAGCACAAGGACGAAATCGTAAAACTTTTTGAAAACGACGGGGAACAGAACTAGAGTTAGACTTATATTATGGGTGCCTTTTTGTCGTTTACCCGGCGAATCCGCTTCCTATCAGCTTTACCAGGAATGCGCAGAGCCAGGCGATTATGCACTGCCAGAAAACAACGCCGGCTGCCCAGCGGCCCCCAAGCTCCCGCTTAATCGATGCGATGGCGGCAACACAGGGGGTGTACAGAAGGCTGAACACCAGAAGGCTGGCGGCGGCGCATTTTGAAAGGGATGCGGCAACTCCTTCAGAAAAAAGAATTTCCAGAGTAGAAACCACGCTTTCCTTTGCCATAAAACCGGTAATCAGGGAAGTGCAGATTCTCCAGTCCCCAAGACCCAGCGGTCGGAAAACAGGAGCCATAAAGCCCGCAACAAGAGCAAGAATACTTTCAGAAGAATCTTCTACAAGATGAAGGTGAATGTCAAAGCTCTGCAAAAACCAGATTACAATGGTTGCAATAAAAATCACGGTAAAGGCGCGCTGAACAAAATCCCGGGCCTTTTCAAGCAGAAGCTGGCAGACATTTTTTGCGCTTGGGAATCGGTAATTCGGAAGCTCCATAACAAAAGGAACCGCCTCTCCCTTAAAAAGGATTTTTCTGTAAACCAGAGCGCAAAGGATTCCAACCAGAATACCCAGAAGATACAGCACCGACATCACAAGAGCTCCCCGTCCCGGGAAAAACGCGCTTACAAAGAAGGCGTAAATCGGAAGCTTTGCGGTACAGCTCATAAAGGGAGTAAGAAGGATTGTCATGCGGCGGTCCCGTTCACTTGGAAGGGTGCGGGTAGACATAACCGCAGGAACCGTACAGCCAAAACCAATCAGAAGAGGAACGATACTTCGTCCCGAAAGCCCGATTTTCCGCAGCAGAGTGTCCATCACAAAGGCAACCCGGGCAATGTAGCCGGAATCTTCAAGAATGGAAAGGAAGAAAAACAGGGTCACGATAACCGGCAGGAAGGAAAGCACGCTTCCAACGCCAGCAAAAATTCCGTCGATAATAAGACCGTGTAAAACTTCGTTGGTACCAAGGGCCGTAAGGCCGGAATCCACAAGACCGGTCAGGGCATCAATTCCAAGCTCAAGGCACCACTGAAGAAATGCGCCGATTACATTAAATGTCAGATAGAAAACCGAAAGCATTACCAGAATAAAAATCGGAATGGCAGAAAATTTTCCGGTCAGAACCTTGTCCAGTTTCTGGGACAAAAGCCGCTCTTTTGATTCCATAGGCTTTTTTACGGTTCGTGAACAAATCTTACGGATAAATGAAAAACGCATATCCGCCATGGCGGCGCTTCTGTCCATGGCACTTTCCTTTTCCATCTGAAGTGAAATATGTTCAAGGGTTTCCTTTTCGTTTACATCCAGGTCAAGCCGGTACAAAATCCGCTTATCACCTTCAAGAAGCTTGCTGGCGGCAAAACGCACCGGAATTCCGGCTCTGTCCGCATGGTCCTGAATCAGGTGAATCACCGCATGAAGGGCTCTGTGCACCGCCCCGCCCTTTTCATTTTCATCACAGAAATCCTGACGAAGGGGCTTTTCCTGGTAATGGGCCACATGAACGGCGTGCTTTACAAGCTCGTCAACACCCTGATTTTTTGAAGCCGAAATCGGAATAACTGGAACCCCCAGAAGACTTTCCATCTTATTAACATCGATGGAACCGCCGTTTCCAAGAACCTCGTCCATCATGTTCAGGGCAATTACCATAGGAATATCCAGCTCAAGAAGCTGCATGGTAAGGTACAGATTGCGTTCAATATTGGTTGCATCAACGATATTGATAATTCCCTTAGGCTTTTCCTTAAGAACAAAATCCCGGGAAATCAGTTCTTC
Source organism: uncultured Treponema sp. (assembly GCA_946186185.1). Lineage (GTDB taxonomy): Bacteria > Spirochaetota > Spirochaetia > Treponematales > Treponemataceae > Treponema_D. The sequence continues at coordinate 63,829 of CAMHMJ010000004.1, forward strand.
CGCAGAATAAGGCGACATAGAATAAATGCCCGGTAAATCTGTAACAAGAGTATTTTTTAAGGCGCGGATCTGGCCGCTTTTTCTGTCTACCGTAACCCCCGGGAAGTTTCCCACATGCTGATTTGAGCCCGTAAGCTGGTTGAAAAGAGTGGTTTTTCCGCAGTTCTGGTTTCCAACCAGTGCAAAAGTAAGGACTTCGCTATCCGGAAGGGGATTACCTTCTCCCTTTGCGTGATATTTTCCTTCTTCTCCAAGACCCGGATGATGAACTTCGAATTTTTCATTAGTTCCGGAAGTGGAAGCAGCAGTCTGCTCCTGGGGCTTTTCGGCTTCAGAATCAGTCAGTTCACCTACCTGAATTTTTGCCGCATCGTCCACCCGCAGAGTAAGCTCGTAGCCGTGAATCTGAATTTCCATGGGATCGCCCATAGGGGCAAGCTTGATTTTTTTAACCTGAGCCCCGGGAATCACACCCATATCCAGAAAATGCTGCCGGAGCTCACCGTTTCCGCCGACTTTTTCAATTACTCCGCTCTTTCCGATTTCCAAATCCTGTAATGTCATAAACTAATTAACCTTAATTTCGATTCTTCTAATTTCAACGCAAAAATTAATAAACTCGAAGTTAGGCTAATTATAACATACAGAAATTATTCTACAACTACCCTGGAGCCCACGGTGGATTTTTCTACGGAAATGGAGCTGGTGATTCCGGAGAAGCTTTCCAGTTCGGAAACGTGGCTTATCATTCCGATCATGCGGGTTTCGCTCAGCTCGCAGAGAACCTGCATGGCTTTTTCCAGAGTTTCCGGATCCAGACTTCCAAAGCCTTCATCGATAAAGAGGGAATCCAGCTTTATGCCGCCGCCGTTATTGTTCTGCACAACATCCGTAATTGCCAGGGCAAGACTGATACTGGCTTCAAAGGTTTCGCCGCCACTGAGCTCTGCAGCATCGGAAGTTTTTCCGTTGTAGGTATCGTAAACCAGAAGATCCAGACCCTTATATCCGCGCCTGGAAGAAGTTTCGTCGTCGGTGCCCTTAAGCCGGAAGGAAAACCTGCCGTCTGAAATCTTATTAAACCGAAGGCTTGCAAAGTCCACCACCTGCTCAAAGTACATTCCCAGCGCCCAGGTTTCAAAAGGAAGCTTCTGAGGATTTTCACCGGAAAGATTTTTGTTGAGGGCTCTGAGAGGCGTAATTTTTTCCTCAAGCTCAATTTTGTCCTGCTGCGCCTTCCTGATTTTTTCAAAGTCGCTTCTGTAGGCAGAAAAATACTCCCTCTTTTCATTCAGTGTCTTCTGAACTTCGCTGTATTCCGCCTTGACCCTGGCTTCCTCAGCTTCTGCCTCTTTAAGGGCATTTTCAACTTCTTCAAGAGGTTTCAGCTTCTTCTTTTTACCGTTTTCAACCGCATCTTTTACAGATTTTAATTCTTCCTTGTAATCAGAAACCTCTGCCCTCATTTCAGTAAGCTTCTCGTCCTCTACATAGGCAGCTTTTGCTTCTTCAACAGTCTTAAAGTCAGACCGGGCGATCTTTTCTTCCAGCGCCTTTTTTGCTTTTTCAACACGGTCTGAATAAGAAGAAACGTCTTCCCTGAATTTATCAACCGAAGTCTTTACCGAAGAAAGTTTTTTCGAAGTTTCGTTGAAATCCTTCTGCCAGCTGTCAAAAGCCTGCGTGTTCCAGCCGATTTTTTCTTCCAGCGCCGCTTTTTTGGTCTTCAGGCTTTCAAGACTTTCTCCAAGCTGCTTTTCATGAGTTTCTACGGCGGCTTTTGCCTTGTTATAGTTTACATCCTCCGCCTGGAACTTTTCGGAAGCCGTTTTTAACCCCTCACTGAGCGTTTCACTGTCATTGATTCTCTTGCTCAGCCTGTGTTTCTCGTCATCTTTCTGAGAAATCTTATTCTGAATTTCAGAAAGTTCCTTTTCCACAGTTTCTGAAGCCCGGAGGGTTCCGGCATTCTTTATCTGCTCTTCAAAATTTCCAATATCTGAAGTAAGACCGGCCTTTTCTTCCGACAGTTTCTTGATGAGGGCTTCAATCGAGTATTCATTGGCTTCATTTGTCTTCAAAAGCTCTGAATAATCCAGAAGCCCTTCCGGTTTTTCTGCCGGATGAGGATGTTCTGTAGAACCGCACACCGGACAAGGCTCTCCTTTCTTCAGAAAAGAAGAAACGAAATAGGCCTGATGGTCCCGCTGCTGTCCTTCAATTTTTTTCTTCAATTCCGCAAGGGTCGCTTTGGTTCGCTCCAGCTTTTCTTCCTCTGAAGTCAGGTCTGAAGTGATTTTTTCAAGCTTAGTCTTTGCCTGCCGGCTTTTTTCTTCGTATTCATCCCGCTTTTTTGCATTCGAAAGTTCAATTTCAAGATTTTTTTCCTGAAGGGAAAGCTCCTGAAGCTCTGCAGAAAGTTTTTCAAGGCATTCGTGAGGCTGCTTACCGCCAAATTCCTCTTTTATCTCCAGAAGATAGGATTCAATTTCTTCTTTCTTTTCCTGAGCCTCCCGTCGTTTTTCAAATGCTGCTTCCATCAGTTTTTTTGCGCTTTCAAGCTGGTCCGCCTGGGCAAGTTTTTCCTGAACAAGCTTAAGCTCTTTTCCGTCTTCTTCATTCTGCGTTTTAAGGCTGAGCATTTCAGGCTGTTTTTTTTCAAGCAAATTAAATTCTTCCTGGGTGGAACCAAGCCGGGATTCCGAATCTGAAAGGTGCTCTTTACTTGTGTTAAGACCCGCAATTAGATCTTCGTAGGATTTTATGTATTCCCGAAGTCCCTTTGCCTTGTCCGCCTTTGAAATCTTTTCTTCAAGCCCCTGAATTTCTTCACTTCGCCCTTCAAGCACTTCAAGTCTTCGGGAATTTTCTTCAAACTCGCTGCTGTCGGCCTTATCGTGCCTTAAGCCTTCAATTTTTTTTGAAATTTCACTCTGTTTTTCAACCAGAGCCCCGTTCTTTTTTTCCAGAGCAGAAATTTCTTCTGAAAACGCTTTTATCTGCTGTTCGGCATTGGTAAAATCCTTGCCGGCTGAAAGCGTCGAAACCAGACCGTCCAGATTTTTCAGCTCCTTTTCCGCTTCGTCAGCCCTGTCTTTTATGCGGGCTGAAAGATTTGTAAAAAAATCTACCGGGAAGATTTTTTTGAGGGTCGCAGTCCGCTCATTTGAATTCTGATGAAGAAATTTCGCAAATTCTCCCTGAGGAAGAACAACCACCAGGCTGAATTCGTCGGCGCTCAAACCGATTATGGACTGTAATTTCTCGTTGATTTCCGTAAGTTTTCCGGGAATCTGTTCATATTTTCCGTCAGTCAGCCTTTCAAGAGAGGCAACTGAAGTTTTTGTGGTGACTTTTCCGTTTCTGTTTGTGTAAAAAAAGGGAACCGTTCGGTTTACCCGGTATACCGTTCCGTCAACTTCAAAGGTATATTCCACAAAGGACTCGTCTTCCTCGGAAGCATAGCGGCTTTTTATGGTGCTAACATGTCCGTTCCGGTTTCCCCGAAGGACTCCGTAGAGGGCAAAGGTGATTGCATCAAAAATAAAGGTTTTTCCGGCGCCGGTATCCCCCTTTATAAGGAACATATTGTCCAGCTTTGAAAAATCTATGGTCTGGTCCCGGTATGGACCGATGTTCTTCATATGCAGGTTTATAGGTTTCATCTGTTTTCTCCGTTCATCTATCAGGGCTAATTCTACTCGCTGGTTTTTACAGCTTCTTCCAGGAAGAGAGAGCGCTGTTTTTCAAAGGGGTCCTGAACCCCGGCAGAGCACGTAAAATCTTCCCCGTACAGATCGCTCATGAACTGGTCGAAGATTTTTTCCGGTTCATTGGATAAAATTGCCTGACGCCTTAGCTCTGTGGAAAAACCTGAAAGGCCGCCGGTTCTGGCTTCCGAAGTAACTGAAAGCAGGAAAGGAAAAACCGTCTTCAGATTTGAAAAGGCCTCCGTAGGCATCACTTCATCTGTCAGAATAACCTGAACATAGTTATCCACATTTTCAGAAATCAGCGCTTTGTTTGCCCCGGAACCAATCAGGTCTTTCATCTGTGCTTTTACCTTTGAAATCTTATGAAGAGGCTTCAAAAGAATGCGGTTTACAACAGGCGGCTTTTCTAACTCGCTTTTCATGTCTGTAGTAGTATTTTTTCCGCCAGCCCCAGAACAATTCATGCTACAGTCAATTTCTACCTCAAGAATTCCGCATTCCGGGCTGTCGTCAAAATTGTAGGGCAAAAGGGAGCCCGGATAATAGCAGTGCTTTTCCTTGTCACAGGCCTGAAACCTGTGGATGTGCCCAAAGGCGCCGTAGGTAAAATCCTTAAAATGGGAAACGGAAACCTGCTCAAGGGTGCCCACATTTGCCCGCTCTGAAGAACCGGTTTCGCTTCCGCTTGTAAAAAGGTGAGCATTTATTACGCTGGGCATATCACCGTAATTTTTTCTGTGACTTTCTAAAATCAGAGAGCAGACGGCTCCGTACAGCTCTTCCTGCGATTTTAAGATTTCCCCCGGCTCTTCACTTTTTACCGGCTGTGGCGTCAGAAACGGCAGCTGATAAAAAGCGGCTTTTTCGCCGTTTCTTTCAACAATTACCGGGGTACACATATTCTTTATATCCGTTGCAATGTGAATATTGTGAAAGGCAAGAAATTCCGACGCAAAGGCAAGACGGGTTGCACTGTCGTGGTTGCCGGAGTTCATAAAAATGTGGAGTTCCGGAAGCTCCGCTGCCACTTTTACAAGAAAGCGGTTCAAAAGCTGTGTTGCATCTGCCGGCGGAAGAGCCCGGTCATAGATGTCCCCGGAAACAACCAGGGCGGCATAAGGCTCTCCCTTCTCTTCTGCCTTTTTTGCAATGTCAATTATCTGATTTAAAACATATTCCTGATCTTCTATCAAGGATTTTTCATGGAACAGTTTTCCCAGATGCCAGTCACTTGTGTGTAAAAACTTCATTTATCATTTCTCCAGAGAGGGTTTTACAAAATAGATTCCCGCGTTATACATATAAGAGTACTTTTTCAGGGCTGCCTGAAGCTGATCCGGCGGAATCAGAATGCCGCCCCTGTGATCACAGTGCTCTCTGTAATCGTCGGTGCCGTACCAGCCGTTGGGATTTGAAAAGACAATTTCCAGATCGCTTCTCATTCCGGAAAAATCTCCAAAAAACTCACCCAGGCACAGGTCTGTAAACCCGGAAGGAAGAATAACTTTTGTAATTTTCTGATTAAAGGAAAGAGCACTGCCACTAATTTTTTTCGTAGTTTCAAGAAGCGTTACGGTTCCTTCAACGGTTTCCAGACAGTCGTAGAGAACAGTTCCGTCCGCAGAATATAACAGGCCCCCGTCGGAACGGTAGCTTTCGTTTCCCTCTTCCACAATAATCTCTTTGAGGGAAGAGCAGCCGCTGAATGCGCCATCCGATACTTCCTTTACGGAGCGCGGAATTACAATTTTTTTGAGGGAAGTACAGTTCTTAAAGGTAAAAATATCGATTCTTTCAAGATTTTTACTGAGGGTAACGCTTTCCAGGGAAGAACACCCCGAGAATGTTCCGGAAAAACCTGGTCCCATATCGTTACCAATAAATTTCACTCCATCAGGAATTGAAATGGACTTTAAGGAAGAGCAATTCGTAAAAGCATTGTTTTCAATCTCCTTAAGGGTTGAAGGAAGGGTGATTTCTTCAAGGGAAGTGCAGTTTTTAAAAGCGTTCTCCCGGATTTTTTTAATGCCTTCTTCAACACAAAGGCTTTTTACACTCTTATTTATAAGCTCGATTATCTCAGTTTTGTCTTCATTATAGCAGAAGTTTTCATCCCGCAAAAAAGACTCGTTAAGTCCCAGTTTTTTACGCCACTTTTCTGCCGCTTTTGAAGACAGGGAATCTCCGTCAAGATCACTTTCAAAGACACGGTAGAAAATTTCACCATCTGAATCTACAGCGTGGTCAAAATCGGAAAGACTGGTGATTTTATTTCCTTTTTTATCCAGCAGAAAGCCCCCCGATTCAATTTTATAATCTCCGGTGGCAAGATATGTGCTTCGTAAATAATCAAGTTCGCTGTTTACTTCATGTTTGAAAAGAACCTTTTCGAAAAACTTATCGTATTTTATAAGGAATCCGAAAAGGAAATCACGGGCAGATTTTCCCTCCACCAGCATTTTTCTTACAGGCAGAGCGCAAACTTTTTCATTTCCAAAAGCAATATGACCTTTAACGCTGGCTTCAAGAGTATTCTCGATTTTATTTCCATATTCATCGATTATTTTGTCTGTTGGATAAGTTATTTCGTCCCTTGAAGAAGGCGTTTCTTTCTCAGGAGCAGCTGCGTCATCGGAAGATTTTTTTTTCTTTGCCCGGGCAACTCCTTCCCCGGTGCAAGGCTCGTCTTCAAAGAAAGAAGCCATGGCCTCAACACCCTTTGCATTCCCCCAGACAAAGGAGTAATATTCGCTCTGACGTGTTTTGTCAGATTTTACCGGAGCACGATAATAGCCGAATTCATCACCATAAAAGACAGCCCGCCCCATAGTTGCACAGGTAATGGAAAGTCCGTCATTTTCATAATAATTTCGTGAGCACCAGGGAATAAAATACGAAAGGTCTGTGATTTTTCCAGCCCACACACCGTGAACAATACAATTCCAGACATTAGCAAGATTTCCCGCCAGATCTACAAGTACTGACGGATTAGATCCGGAAAGGCAGAACTCAATATGGTCTTCATCAGCTATAATCCACTGACCCTGGGAAACAACAACATCCTCAGTAAAAATACCATGAGCAACAATCTTTTCAAAAATAGCCTGTTCGCCATCCCCGCATTCAAGGTTTTGTGCGGCTTTTGAAAAACGGCGGAAGTCCCGCCTGTAACCTTTCATTGGAGTTGCAATAATTCGTATTTTATAAAGCTGTTCCATAGTAAATAATATATGACGAAAAGGGGGAGATGTAAATTTATTTTGAGTTCTATAAATGAAAATTCAAAATTGGCTACCGGTTCGCGCTCTGCGGATCAAAACAGGCTCTCAGCGGGAACCCGGATAAAAATCTGTAACCTTTTTTTGTTATTCTTGTTTAACTGAAAAATCTTTTTTCGTACAGGAGGAAGCAGCGCAGCTGCTTCTCGAGGTGGACAGCCTAAAAATTGCTTCCGCAATTTTTTTAACGGCTTACAATCTATCAGGAAGCAGCGCAGCTGCTTCTCTCAGGAGGCGACAATGAAAAAGACTTTTATTTCTATCGTGACTATTTTTGCACTTGCAGCGTCAGGGGCATTTTCGCAAGAAAACACAGTTTCCGCTGCAAAAGAAGCACAGATAGCAGAAACACAAAGCGTATCTATGGAAGCAGGCCAGAGTGAAAACACAGCTTCGCCCATCGGACTTGAACTTTATACCGGCTACGGCTATTTGACTGCAAACACCCTTATTGTGGGCTTTACCTCAATTTTTGGTGAAATAATCAGCGGAACAGTAAAAGCAATGGCAGAAGCCAATTCTGAAAAGAAAGAAGGCGAAGAAAAAAAGGAAGAGGAAAAATCCGCATTCAACGACTACGGAGTTTTCTCCCTTGGTGCAAACTGGCACTTTACAGACAACCTTTATGCCGGACTTTCCGGAACCTTCCAGCCTTTCCAGATTTTTGACGGTGACCCGCTGAACATCGTTTCCTTCCTTGCAAACTTTGGAGTTGAATACGGCTGGGAAAAGGCAAAATTCTATCACGAAATTGGAGCAGGCGTAGTTCTTTTTACAAGTCCTGACGAAGTTTCGCCGATGTTTGCCATGAACCTGACTGCCTTCGGCTTTAAGTTCAACCCGGTCAGCAACCTCTGGCTTTTCACAGACCTGAACTTCGGCCAGAAAGGTTTAGTTAACGCCGGCGTAAGCTGGAAGCTGTAGTGCCGCGGCTGTAGTGCGGGACGCAACCACAATTCTGCCCGCACTTTATTTTTTCTCTAAAATCCGCTATTCTATCTTCCATGAACGAATTACAACTTAAATACGGATGCAACCCGAACCAGAAACCGGCTCGGGTTTTTATGGAAGACGGAAAGGACTTGCCGATTGAAGTTTTGAACGGAAAGCCTGGATTTATTAACCTTTTGGATGCTTTTAACGGCTATCAGCTTGTAAAAGAACTTACAGAAGCAACTGGACTTCCAGCTGCAACAAGTTTTAAGCATGTAAGTCCTGCAGGTGCCGCAGTTGGAAAACCTTTGAGCGACACTTTGAAAAAGATTTATTTTACAGACAACGTTGAGCTTACTCCAATGGCCTCAGCTTATGCCCGTGCCCGGGGTGCTGACCGCATGAGTTCTTTCGGTGACTTTATCGCTTTGAGCGGCGAATGTGACGAAGCAACTGCCCTTCTTATCAAAAAAGAAGTTTCTGACGGAATCGTTGCTCCTTCATACTCAGAAAAAGCCCTTGAAATCCTTAAGGCAAAGAAGAACGGAAACTACTGCGTAATTAAGATTGACCCGAACTATGTTCCGGCTGACCTTGAAAAGAAACAGGTTTTCGGCGTTACTTTTGAACAGGGACACAACTTCCTTAAAATCGACAACTCATGCCTTTCAAACATTGTTACAAAAAACAAGAACATGAGCGACGAAGACAAGATGAACCTTGTAATTTCTCTCATCGTTCTTAAATACACTCAGTCTAACTCAGTCTGCTACGTTAAAGACGGACAGGCAATCGGTATTGGTGCCGGACAGCAGAGCCGCGTTCACTGTACACGCCTTGCAGGTCAGAAGGCTGACAACTGGTGGTTACGCCAGAGCCCACAGGTTTTGGGACTTCAGTTTGTAGACGGAATTAAACGCGCTGACCGCGACAACACAATCGATGTTTACATCGGTGACGAATACGAAGATGTTCTTGCAGAAGGAAAATGGCAGAAGCTTTTCAAAGTAAAGCCGGCTGTTTTCACCCGGGAAGAAAAACGCGCATGGCTGGACAAAAACACAGACGTTGCAATCGGTTCTGATGCCTTCTTCCCATTCGGAGACAACATCGAACGAGCAAGAAAGTCTGGAGTTACAGTTGTAGCTCAGCCAGGCGGAAGTGTTCGCGACGACCAGGTTATCGAAACAGCCGATACATATGGAATGAGTATGTGCTTCACCGGAATCCGTTTGTTCCATCATTAAACTGCGCGAGGGTATGAAGTGGCGCCGAAGGCGTTCCGGAGCGGATGTGGTTTGAGAAGGGAGTGAAACGACCGTATCGAACCACCGGAGCGGAGGAATGAGCGTAGCGGAACCACGGAACACCCGACCCTGCGGCGAGAGCGTACCGTGCCTGCACGGGAGGATCTCGCCGCAGGGACGCGCCCTGAATAAAATCACAAAAAAAAAATGCGCCGGAACAAAATCCAGCGCAAATTAAACTAGTCTGATCCGGCACGGAAAACCGCGCCACAAATCTAGAATCTTCCGTTATAACCCAGCTTTTTCAGCTTTTCCTGAGTTGCTAAATCAAGGCTGGTTCCTTCAAAACAGTTGTTCACATCCGGCTTGTCCTCAACATTCCAGGAAGCAACGCCGTCGTAAAGGTTTGCCGAAAAACAGATCCGCTCAACGGAGTCCGGAATTTTTACTGTGGTAAGGTCCTTACAGTTGCTTTCGTTATTATAGCGGTCACCAAAGGCCGAATAGCCCACAAACTCGATTGAAGACGGGAAAGTGATGCTCTTAAGGCCGGTTCCCTTGAGGTTGTCGATGTAGCGGATGCCCTCCGGAATCACCAGGGTTTTAAGGCTGGCAAGGTTTGAAAAATCCATTCCGAATTCGCCCCGGGCCGGAAGCTTTTCCTTTGAAACAGGGTCGTACCAGTACTTGCTTTCCCGCTCCCCCGGAAGGCGAGGAACATAGTTGTGTCCCTGCTTAAGGGATGCAGGAAGCTTTACATATTCAAGGGCAGTATAAAATCCTTCGTAGCCAAAACCCGGTTCGCCGGAGAAAGAAGGAATCACTTCAACACAGTCTGGGAAAACCACCTTCTTGATGAAGGTATTCCACTGAGTATTCATGCGCTTTTTAAAGATTTTGGAGTAGTAATCCCCTTCCATATTGAAATTGTCGAAGGAAACTACTTCTTTGACTGGAAGACCCTCGATTTCTGCCGGAATGATTACGTTCTTCTTTTTTGCAAGATATGCGGTAATTTTTATGCCGCTTCCGTCCTCTGTCTTGGTGTAACGGAAATCCTTTGGAGGATTTGCACTATTTCCGCAGGAAACGAAAGACAGGGTAAGCAGAGAAGCAAAGGCCGCTGCAAGCATATTGGAAAGTATTTTTTTCATAGGTCACCTCATAGAATTGAATAAAAAATTAAGCATCGAGAAGTATAGTTCTCTCTCCAAAATTGGCTTTCAGCGGGAACCCTGTGTGAAAAACGGCAGTACCGCTGAAAGCCAATTTTGAATTATTATCTACATGCTCGATGTTTAATTATCATTCCTGATATTTTTTTTGTCAATTTTATTTTGCGGGGAGGTTGTGAGTGTAAGCAGTGAGAGAGGAGGCGGCGGGGTCAGGCGAAAGGCGGGGTCAGAGGGAGATGTCGCCGCGGTCTACTACGATCTGGTAGCCGGTGGTTTCGATTCGGCGGCTCAGGCAGGCGACGCACTGGGCGCTTTCTTCACCCAGGCAGATTTTTCCGTCGTAGAGAGAATAGTCTTTTCTTACCTGAACCGGGGAAAGGTTTGGCATAACCACATTTGCACCGCTTAAAATTCCCTGTTCCCGTCCGTCCGGCTTTATGGTTCCAAGAGCCGTGGTTGCGGGAAGCAGAATATTGGGCTTAATAAGGCGGATTATGGAAAGAAGATAGCAGGTCAGGTCTGCACTTCCTGCAGGACAGGCGGCAAAGGGCGTTTCTTTATGGGGAATGAACGGCCCGATTCCGCACATTTCCGGCTGAAATTCTTCAATAAATTTAAGGTCCTGTGCAAGGTCCGAGGAAGTCTGGTAAGGTGAACCAACCATAAAGCCCGCGCCTACCGCAAAACCCGCCTTCCGTAAATTACGGAGGGCTTCCATGCGTTCCTGAAACCGCTGGCGTTCCGGATGGAGCTTAGCGTAGTGTTCTGCACCGGCGGTTTCGTGCCGCAGAAGGTAGCGGTCTGCCCCGGCTTCCTTAAGTGCACGGTAACTTTCAAAACTGCGCTCCCCCACCGAAAGGGTTATGGCACAGTCCGGGTGGGAAGCTTTTATCCTGCGGATAATTTGGCAAAGCTTTTCGTCCGTAAAATAGGGGTCTTCCCCGCCCTGAAGCACAAAGGTTCTGAAGCCAAGACCGTAGCCTTCGCAGGCGCACTGAATAATCTGGTCTTCAGAAAGGCGGTAGCGGTGCGCATTTTTATTTGAAGAGCGGATTCCGCAGTACAGGCAGTCGTTTTTGCAGTAATTTGTAAACTCGATTAAGCCCCGGATAAAAACCCTGTTTCCGTAGAACTTTTTACGAAGCGACACCGCCTTTTCACGGAGCAGAGAGGCCGCTTCTTCATCCCGCCCCTCTATCAAAAGCTGATATTCTGAAAGAGAAAGGGAATGAGAAGTTTCCAGTTTGTATATCAGGTCATAAATTTCTTGCTTCATTTCAGTTCCATGAGAAATTACGGCAGTCTGTTTCCTGCGGCCTGGTACAGCTCGTACCACTGCTTATGAGTCAGCTGCACCTTCACTGCCTGTGCCGATTCCCGCACACGGTCGATTTTTGTGGTTCCGATTACAGCCTGTGTTTTTCCCGGATAGCGAAGAATCCATGCCAAGGCCACAGCCGCCACGCTCACATTCTGCTCCCCTGCAATGCGGTAGAGCACCCGGTTCAGGTCAGGGAAGCGCTCGTTATTGATGTAGACTCCTTCAAAGAAACCGTACTGCATTGTGGACCAGGCCTGAACTGCAATGTCCTTTGCACGGCAATATTCAAGAATTCCGCCGGCACGAACGGTGGAGCCGTCCCATTTCATGTTCACATCAAAGCCTTCATCCAGCATTGGAGTGTGACACACAGAAAGCTGCACCTGATTTGCGCTCAATTTAAATGGCAGAGTTGAAAGCAGTTCCAGCTGCCAGGGATTACAGTTTGAAACTCCGAAGTTTTTTACCTTTCCTTCCTTGTTAAGCTTTGTAAAGGCCTCGGCAATTTCCTCCGGCTCCATTAAGGCATCCGGGCGGTGAAGCAAAAGGGAATCAAGATGGTCTGTCTTCAGACGGGAAAGGCTGGCCTCAACGGCGCTGATTATATGCTCCCTTGAAAAATCGTACCAGGTAATTCCGTCTTCGTTCCGGATTCCGCACTTTGACTGCAAAAACACCTTGTCTCTGAGGCCTGAATCCCGCTGGAAAACCTCCCCAAGAAGCTCTTCCGCCCTGCCGTTTGCATAGCAGTCTGCGGTATCAAAAAAATTGATTCCTTCATCGAGAGCGGCCCGGCACAAACCCGTAAGCTCATCCACCTTCATGTCGCTGGTGCGCATAAGCCCAAGAATTACCTTTGAAACACTGGCCTTTGTTTCACCAAAATTAATGTAGTCCATTTTTCATCCTTTTTTTTGATTTTTCCACCTTTTCAAAAGAGAGAATAGCAAGATTTTTAGATTTTGTCAGGACTTACAGGGCCGGGTTTTATTTACAGAACTGTTTTTTCCCACCCCGTTTTTATTTTTCGTTTTTTCTGCGGTTTCAGTCAGATTGTGTGCTATAATGGTTCCATGCTTGAACGAATTACAATCAGTTTTTTTGGACGCACCAATGCCGGTAAATCCAGCCTTATAAATGCAGTTACCTCTCAGGATGTGAGCATTGTCTCAGATATTCCCGGAACAACAACTGATCCGGTAAAAAAGGTGATGGAGCTTCTGCCACTTGGACCGGTTACCATGATTGATACCCCCGGTCTGGATGACCAGACTGAACTGGGTGATGCGCGCATAGAAAAAACAATGCGGATTCTGGACAGCACCCAGATTGCAGTTCTTGTAACCGAATCGCCCCTGCTTTCTGAAACCGAGAAAGAAATTATTGCACAGTTTGAAAAACGAAAACTTCCCTACCTTGTGTGCGTGAACAAATGCGACAACGGCAGTAAAAGTGACAATGGCGGAGAATTAACGGCTGCCGGCTCTGAAAACTCTTGTGCGCAGGAAACTCCAGATGGAACCGTTTATCCCGGAGAAGCCTTTGAAAATCTTATCTTTGTGAGCGCAAAAACCGGCTTTAATATTCGTCTTTTAAAAGAAAAAATCGGAGAAATTTATGCAAAGCTTTCTGGCGGGCTTGAAAAAAAGAGCCTGGTCTGGGATCTTGTTGCTAAGCTGAGCGCTTCCGGCAGCAGGGTTGTAGTTCTTGTAATTCCCGTTGATGAAGCAGCTCCAAAAGACCGGCTGATTCTTCCTCAGCAGATGGTTCTGCGGGAGCTTATTGAGCACGGTGCGCTGCCTCTCTGCTGTACACCGGAAACCCTGACATCTTCTCTGGAAGCTCTTTCGGCTCCTCCTTCTCTTGTGATTACCGATTCCCAGGCCTTTGGAAAGGTAAATGCCCTACTTCCGCCGGAAATTCCCCTTACCAGCTTTTCAATTCTGATGGCCCGCTACAAGGGAACCCTTCAGGCCTCTCTTGAGGGTGTTGCTGTTCTTGATTCAATCAAAGACGGAGATAAGATTCTGATAAGTGAAGGCTGTACCCACCACCGGCAGTGCGGTGATATCGGAACAGTAAAGCTTCCGGCGTGGATTCGCTCCTACTGCAAAGCGGAACCTGTTTTTGAGTTTTCCAGCGGTCAGGGCTTTCCGGAAGACCTTTCTTCCTTCCGCCTGATAATTCACTGCGGCGGCTGCATGCTGAATGAAAACGAAATGCAGAGCCGCGCCCGTCATGCTAAGGAGCAAAAAGTTCCCCTCACAAACTACGGCATGGCAATCGCAAAAATGAACGGAATTTTGCCCCGAAGCCTTGCACCTCTGGAATAGCCAAAATTTGTCTGCCGCCATTTTCCGTGATATAATTTTCAGAATAAGAGGTGACCCATGAAAACACTTATTTCATATGTAAAGAAAACACTGCCGGCGATTCTGACAGCCATTCTTGCATCCTTTGTTTCGCTTTCGGTTTTTGCACAGAGCACACAGTTCACCGGCGTTACAGACAGCGATGTAAAAGGCTGGGCAAAGAATTTTTCTACAATAGAAAAGGAACTTGATAAAGCAGGGGTTGATTCAGACCTGGATTTTGACGACATCGCCCAGCTTTCCGTAAAGAAAAAGAACCAGGTAGTTCAGATTTTGAACAAAAACGGTATTTCCGGAAACAACTCTATCGAAAAGTTTGCCATGATAAGCATAAGTGCCGCAATTCTGACGGCGGAAAGCCAGCTGGACGAACAGTCACTGGCGGTAATGAAAGCCATGGGAATTGACCCGATTGCAGCCCTCAAGGCAAATGTCAACAGAATGGATTTTGCAGTTGTTCAGGCACATTCAAAAGAAGTAATTGCCACGGTTAATGCTCAGAACGATAACGGCGGCAATAACAACGGCATGGCCTACGACGACGAAGACGGTAATGATTCCGGTGACTACGGGGACTACACCCTTGGCAATCTGAACGGCAAAACCCTGAACAGCGACAATTCTGGCTATGACAGCCTGACCGGCGGCGCAATCGGTGACGGAGATATGGATGAAATCGACGACGGGTACAGCAGTATTCAGGACGATTTCCTTAAAAACATGTACCAGCCTTTTATTGACGATGTGAACAACGAAGCCTATCCGAAGTACTTCCACGAAAGCCTTGTAAAAAGTAAGGGAGACTGCGGGCTTTTGTACAAGGAAATGGATTCCGAGAACGCTTCAAAATACACAAAGCAGAAAACCGGAAGCCAGCTTCTGATGATTGGAGACGGAAGTGACATAGACGACACCGAAGACCTGGCTTACGACGACACCCTGAACGCAATCGGCGGCGTTATCGATATAAAGAAAAAATCCGCAAAAATCGACTTTGTGTGGACGGAAGCGGTTTTTGACAAGGGAAGTCAGATGTACTTCAAGAAAAATCTGATCCGAAAGTCAGAAAATTATGGAATAAAATCCGCCGAGCAGTATGTTTTCCAGGACAAAAAAACCGACTCTATCGCCCGGGAGTTCGTAATTTTCACAAAGGAAGGCCTTGTCCTTCACCTGTGGTGCAGAAGGAGCGACGACGGCAACGCCTACGAGCGAAAATTAAGCTTTAACGGCATCAACGACACCGCCGACTTAAACTGGTACGTCGAAAAAGAGTAGCCGGCGGTTACTCAGAAAAGAAATCACAAAAAATTGGGCGGAACGGTAGTTCGTAACCGGCTTGCTCCAGGGTTCGCGGACTAACCGCCGCTCCGTTTTCGCTCCGTTACACTTCGCAAAAACCGCTTCGCGCCTTCCGCATCCTTACGCGGCTGGTCTCCCGCGAAATCCGCGAACCAGCCTCCTCTCCATTCCATAAACTAAAACCGGAAATCCCTTCTGTTGGAGTTCTTGATTGCCTCGATGTTTTCCCGGGCAATTTTGCGAACGTTTTCCTTTGGAATATTTTCCAGTTCCCGGTCAATCATCTGGTAGCCAAGACGCTTTGTTTCTTCGCTGGCGTAATCCACAAGATATTCCGTAAGAGTCATAAGGGCATTCGGGTGGCAGCAGTTGGAAATCTGGCCGCTCTTACACAGGCTCATAAAACGGTCGCCGGTTCTTCCGGCGCGGTAACAGGCCGTACAGAAGGACGGAATGTGGTCTTTTTCCATAAGCCAGCGTACAACTTCGTCCAGGGTCCGCTGGTCGGAAACATCAAACTGCTCCGTGTCGTGAGGGCGTTCCTTTTCCGTGTAGCCCCCTACGCTGGTTCGGGAACCGCCGGAAATCTGGCTGATTCCCATTTTCAGGGCCGCTCCACGCACCTTTTCACTTTCCCGGGTAGAAATAATCATTCCTGTATACGGAACTGAAAGCCGGATGCAGGCAATTATCTTTTCAAAAATCTCATCCGGAATTGAGTTGTCAAATACATCCGGGTCGATATCGTCGGCTTTCTTTACCCGAGGAACGCTGATTGTGTGAGGTCCTACGCCGTGCACCGCTTCAAGATGTTCGGCGTGCATCAGAAGCCCCGCAAACTCGTAGCGGTAGCTTTCAAGACCGAAGAGAACTCCCAGTCCTACATCGTCGATGCCGCCCTCCATGGCTCGGTCCATTGCTTCCGTGTGGTAGGCGTAGTCGTGCTTCGGTCCCGTCGGGTGAAGAACCTCGTAGCCCGCACGGTTATAGGTTTCCTGGAACAGAATGTAGGTTCCGATTCCCGCCTCGTGGAGCTTCCGGTAGTTTTCCACGGTGGTTGCCGCAATGTTTACATTTACACGGCGGATTGCTCCATTCTTGTGGTTTATGGAATAAATGGTTTTTATGCTTTCCAGAATGTACTCAATCGGATTGTTTACCGGGTCTTCCCCCGCTTCGATGGCAAGACGCTTGTGTCCCATATCCTGAAGGGCAATTACCTCCGCCCGAATTTCTTCCTGGGTAAGCTTTTTTCGGGGAATATGACGGTTCTTTGCGTGGTACGGGCAGTACAGACAGCCGTTTACGCAGTAGTTGGAAAGGTAAAGGGGCGCAAAAAGCACGATTCGGTTTCCATAGAAAGCAAGCTTGATTTCTTCCGCAATTTCAAACATCCGCTGAACCCGGCCCGGCTCCGTACAGGCAAGAAGCACGCTGGCTTCCCGGTGAGTAAGGCCTTCGCAGTGCCAGCCGTTCCCGGTTTTCTTTGGCCGGGCCTTTTCCAGAATCCGGTCAATCAGTTCATAATCCTCCTTATGCTCATCCGCATAAGAAAGGCTCTGTAAAATTTCCTGATCGTTTATAAACTCATCTGCTTTTAATGATTTTGGATTGTAGTCAAACATAGTTCCACCAGCTTAAAATTTATCTCCACATCTTTTTATAAAATCTGTAGCAAATCCATCACCTGCCGCCGAAGCTTCCTGCAAATACTTTCTTCCTTTCTGAAGGTCAAAATTTCCGCCCAGATTATTGTAATAAATGTATCCTGCATTATATTTTGCTTCCGTATTCCCCTGTGCTATGGCTTTTTCATACCATTTAAGGGCTTCCTTATAATCAATTTTTACGTTTCCCCATCCGTAGTTGTAGAAGCGTCCAAGAATACTCTGAGCATCTGCAATTCCACCTTCTGCGGCATCCCTGCACAACTCAAAAGCTTTGTTAAAATCCTGCTTTACACCATCACCATCTGATGACCAGATATACAGTTTGGCAAGATTTATCTTACAATACAGAATACTGCTGAATTCTCCCGTTTCCAGAGCCTTCTTATAGTATTCTTCCGCTTTTTTGAAGTCCTCATTTACATAAGCCTCGCAACCAATATTATAATACTTTTCAGCCTGCTGAGCTTTATTCTCTTCCTCTTCTATTGCCTGCTTTAAGGAAGCAACCTTTTCTTTTGCATTTTCATAATTTTTGGAAGCTGCTTTTTCGTACCAGGAAAGGGCTTCCTTCTTGTCTATTGTGACACCATGTCCGAACTCGTACAAAAATCCCAGATTATACATTGCACGGCCATGTCCCTGTTCAGCAGATTTTAACAACCACTTTCTGGCTTCAGTATAATCCTGTTTTACGCCTGTACCGTCATGATACATCACTCCAAGATTACCCTGTGCAGAAGGTTCCCCATCCAGAGCTGCAGCCTTATAAAAATCAACCGCTTTTTTTAAATTAACCTTTACTCCATAGCCATAGTTATAACAAACACCAATACCTGTTCTTGCATTATTATACCCCTGCTCAAGGGCCTGATTAAAATACTTAAAGGCGTCATTGTAGTTTTTTTCACTTAAAGCTTTATTTCCCAAATTATAAAGCTCCTCCCCAGTCTTAGTATTTGAGTTATTATTCTGGTTCTGCGACTTCTGATTATTTTGGTTCTGCTGCTTCTGTTCCGTGAGGTTATTCTGCTTCTGGCTGTTCTGATTCTGGTAGTTTTCCTTCTGGGAAACTGTCTGCGGCATTTCATACCCCGCAAGATATACCTCGTCCATAAGGCCGTCGTCGTTCTTTGGAGTCTGTTCTCCGTTGGTGCGGCGGTTTACTTCCCGGCGCACATCCAGAAGGATTGAGTAAAAGGATTTTTTCTCCAGGATTTTCTGGGAAAGAAGAGGGGTAAAAACTCCGTCCTGAGCAACCTTTCCCGCCTCCGCAGAGTAAACGATAATGGAGTTCTTCGGCTTTTCCTGGGTAAGCACAAGACCCCGGGTTGCACTTCGCCCGCTGGAAGCAGGAAGAGGATTGTTTCGGCAGGCGTCCAGAATTACGATATTTGTATCGGCAACCATGCTTGCCATAATTTCATCTACATCAACGCTGCGGGTTGCAACTCGCCTTTCATCAGGAATATCTGCGTCCACCGGAATCAGGTAGTTTTTTCCGTTCACCTGAACCGCATGTCCGCCATAATGAAAAAATCCGATTCCGCCCTTGCTTTTAAGGGTTTTCTCAAAATCCGCCACTGAATCCAGCATTTTTTCCCGGCTTCCGTTTTCCACGATGGTTACCGTAAAGCCCAGCTGAACCAGGGATTTTTTAAGATCCCGGGCCTCATTCACCGGAGTGGCCAGGCTTCCAAAGTTCTTGTAGCTGCTGTTAGCAATCAAAAGGGCATTTCTGGCTTCAGAAAACAAAGGAAGGGAGCCAAAAAGGAGCAGCGCAGAGAGGAAGAAAATTTTCAGAATATGACCGGCTAAGACGTTAATAGCAGATTTTGTTTCGGCATTTGCAAAGCGCAGTCTAAAATTATCAAAACTCACATTAGCTTTATTTTTCATACTATCTTCCTATTGTATAAGATATTTTTGCCGTTCCCTGGGAAAGGTCTGAATACTTTCGGGAAGCCTGCTGTTTTTTCATAATCGCCTGAAGGGTTGTACTGGTATACTTTCCGCTTTCAGTCTGAGACGGCAGGGCATCCTTCCGGGAAGAAGCGTAGATTATAACCTGCTCTGCGCCATAGACTCCGTCATCGGAAATCCGCAGAACTGCTCCCGGAATATCCGGAAAAATCCGTGCCTTGCGCCCTTCGATAAAATTGCTGTTCATTGGAAGCCAGGTCTTTACCCCTTTTGCGTCTATCATAAGAATTGCAAGGTACGCGTCGGTATCAGAGGTAATCTTGAACTGAACCTTGTCCCGGGGGTGGAAAAGGCTTGCTTCCCGGCCATCTGCATTCAGCATGGAAGCAGAAAGGGAAATTTTAGAGCTTTTTCCCTGAAGTTTTGCCCCTCCAGAACCGGAACCACCAGAGAAGCCCCCGGAAGATATATCTGCACCCCGGGAAACGCTGGCAAAAGCAGGATTTTCAATATCCATAGCGATATTTGAAAACTCGGAGTAAGTATAGGGCTTTCCCAGAGGAATATTTCCAAAATAATTTGCGTACAGATAGCGGGAAGATTTTGTCGGGTGAGCAGCAACAACAGGTAGGCTCAATTCAGAAAGCTGATGACTCTTTACCTTCTGCATTTCAGCGTGGGGCAAATTAAAATATTTAGGAGAAGCTTCCCCATCGTCCCAGGTAACATCAATCTGGTAAGCATCGCCGTTAAACTCAAGCATGTTCCAGGCGTGTCCGCTTCCATAAACTACCGTACAGGGAAAACCCAGCTGCTGCAGGTAATAGGCAAATGCCCGGGAATAGCCTGCGCAAACCGTTTTGTACTCAACTACTGCGCTGTAAGCCGTCTGAAGCTTTCCGCCGTAATTTCCGGAATAGAAAGCCTCGTAATCATAATCGATTGAAAGGCACAGATAGTCATGAACATACTTGATTTTTTCCATATCTGAATCAAGCAGGTTGGCATAAAAAATAATCGGAAGGGTCATATTGAAAAACTGCTTGTTTTTCTGGGAAAGCTCCGTTTTGCTGAAAAGATAGGTGAACTTTACGGAAGTTACATATTTTGTGGAAAGATTGTACCAGCCCTGATAATCGCCGGCCCACCAGAAAAGCTCCGGATTATCGTAGTAAACTGACCAGAGAACATTAAAAAGATCCTCCACATTCAGGCGGGAAATTAAAGTTACTTCGCTTTCTGCATTCATTAAAGCCTTGTAAAATTCATCGTAGGCAGAACGCTGTTCTGAAGTAAGATTTGAACGGTAGAAAAGATAACTGTCCGGATAGGCATTTCCAAAGGCATCAATTTTTTTAAAGCGCTCAAAACCACGCATCAGGGCCTTTGAAGGAAGGGGAACTTCAGTCTTGTTCTGAATCTCACTTCCGTGAATCTCCAGGGCACCGCCGGCAAATGCCTTATCGGAAGGTTCCTGGCGTGTAAAAGTGGTCTTAGGAGCAAAAGAAAAATCCAGTTCATCAGCACTGTATGCCAGAACAGCCGCAACCGCAAACAAACACTCAAAAAATACAATAAACAGCTTTTTCATAGTATTTCTCACCCCTATTATAGTACAAGAAGCGGCAAGTGTCTAATTAACGCAAACTCGACATTCGGTCTGCTAAATGCATCCGGCCTGCTACTTCCCATTTTGAACTTATTTCGGTAAATTCTGTTCTATGATTATCTCTGCTACGTTTTCTAAGCCGGGGGACGGCGTTTTTCAGAAGTTTGGGAAAGAATATCTTCGCATCAAGGCTAAGGTTGTAAACACCGAGGGTAAAACCTCCTACTTTCTGGAGGCCTTCACGGAAAAACAGGCATTTCATTTCAATAAAACTGAGGAGGAGATGTGGGCATTTATCGAAGAAAATGCCGGCATTACCTTTAAGGCCTGCGTCATAAGAACGGAAAACGAAGAAACCCAGATTTTGGCAAACAAAAAGGGAAAAATCACCAGGATTGTAAAAAAGATTAATGGTGCCGGAGGAAATACAGGTGGTGAAACCGGTGCCGTCGTCGCCCCGCTCAACGAAGGAACAGAAAAAACTAACCGCAGCGGAAAATACGCTGATTCAACTTCCCGGCTGAAAAATACTGCCGGCGGGGTAAAAAACTCATCCGGAAACTCTAAAAACTACATCATTCCGGAAGGAACCCCGGTTCCATTTCTGGTACTCCTTGGAATCATGACCCCGGAAGGACGGGTAATTGCTTCAAAATACGATAAATTCCGCCAGATAAACCGCTTCCTTGAATTCATCGACGACATTCTGCCCCAGGTGCTGGCTTTAAAAGAAAAAGAAGCAAAAAACATTACTGAAACCGGAATTGAAACCACCGTGCTCAACGGGCAGCGCACTTCGGATACTATGGAGCCTCTCTCGCCCCTGAACATCGTGGATTTTGGCTGCGGAAAAAGCTACCTGACCTTTGCGGTTCAGTATTTTCTTTCTTCCCTGCGGAACGTGCCCTGCAGGATTTTCGGGCTGGATTTAAAACAGGATGTAATCGACTACTGCAATTCCATCGCCCAAAAGCTGAAGCTTGAAAACCTTCTGTTCAAAACCGGAAACATTCAGGAACACAAATCTGAAGAAAATGCCGACATCATTATCACATTGCACGCCTGCGATACCGCAACGGATTTTGCCCTGGATTACGCCGTAAAGCACAACTGCAAGGCAATTTTAAGCGTTCCCTGCTGCCAGCACGAAGTAAACGCCCAGCTGGACGAAAATATAAAAAAATGGAAGAAAATCAAAACTGCGGGAACCGGGTCTAATGCTACCGGAACACCGGAAGCAGAAGAATGCGCACCGGAAACTGCGGAATCCACGCCGACTGCAAATTCTGAAATTAAACAGTCTGCGATTCCGGAAGATTTTTCCCTTTTCTTGAAATACGGAATTGCAAAAGAGCGCTTTTCTGCCCTTTTAACGGATGTTATCCGCTGCGACTACCTGGAAAAACAGGGCTACTCCGTTCAGCTGATGGAATTTATCAATATGGAAAACACCCCGAAAAACCTTCTGATTCGGGCAGTAAAGAAAACGGGCGGAAATGCAGGTGCACAAAACTCTGACACAGGAAGCACAAAGAAAACGGCAGGCGGAAAAACTGCTGGAACAGGCGGAAACAAAACCTGCCTGAAAAGCCGGCCAAAAATCACGGAAACACTGAATATAAGGCCGAAAATCCTTGAGCTGTAGGAACAGCTAGAGCACGTATTTTTCCAGAAACTCGCCGATTCCGTCGTGGTTGTTGTCGCTTTCCGTTACAAAATCGCTGATTTCCTTGATGCAGTCAAGGCCGTTTTTCATACAGACGCCGTAACCGCAGTCGCGAATCATGGACTCGTCGTTCATGCTGTCCCCAAAACACATGGTCTGTTCCCGGGAAATACCGAGGCTTTCTGCCAGACGGAGAATTGCAGAACCTTTTCCAACACCGTGGGTCATTACCTCAAGGAAGAAAGGCTTACTGGTGAACAAATCGGCTTTTCCTTCCAGCTGAGGCTGAAGGAAGGCTTTGAGCTCCTGAACCTTTTCCGGTTCGGAAGGAACCAGCATTTTCGGGTAGCCTTTTTCAAGGAAATTTTCAAAATCTTCAACAATTTCAAACTTCAGGTTGCAGAGCTTTGCGTCCATCCGCGCCCATTCGGTGTCCTGCCAGGAATAAACGATGGAAGGTGCATAGACAATCGACGGCATTCCCCGCTTTTTTGCTTCGTTGTAGACGAATTTAAGGATTTTTGGATCCACTTTATTTTCATAGAACGGAAGGCGGGTGTGAAGGTCAAAAATCAGGGCGCCGTTAAAGGCAATAAGATAGCGGCCGGTCTGCTTTCCCGCAATATCCAGCATGTGAACAAATGGAAGGATTCCGTTTTCTGCCCGTCCGGAACAGAGCACAATGTAGATTCCCTGGTCTGCGGCAGCCTGCAGGGCGCGAACAGTTCGCTCAGAAATATGGCATTCTCCGTTCAGGAGTGTATCGTCAAGGTCAAGGGCAATAAGCTTAACAGCAAGCTTTGAAGAAGGTAATTTATTCATGGGAAGGAGTATAAAGGAAATCGAAGGCTATGGCTACTTGTCCGACAGCCCTTTTCTTAGTACTATTAACCTATGAATAAAATTGTTATTTCAAATCCTTACATAATTGTATTTCTGGTGGGAACGGTTCTTTCGTTCATCGTTGATTTTTTTCTGGATTTTTCCAACTGGCGCCACAGAAAAACCCACGGCGGTACTTTGCCGGAAGAATTAAAGAGCATCCCGGCCTCCAGCGTTTTTGATGCCGAAAAACTTTCTAAAATCACCGGCTACAAAAACGAAAAATACTACCTTTCCCTTCCCTTCGGGATTTTAAGCTTTGCCCTGACCCTTTCCCTGGTGCTTTCCGGCTTTTACCCGTGGATTTTTAATCTGGTTTGCAGGCTTACCGGCGCTCCCAACACCTGGCTTAATTCCTGGATCTGCGCCATGCTGTTTTCTCTGCTGGCAGGTCTTCCGGAAACACTACTTATGCTCCCGGAAGGTCTTATCGATGAGTTCAAACTGGAAAAAAAATACGGCTTTTCAAACATGACTTTCAAAATGTGGATTTTAGACACCCTGAAAAGCCTTGCAATTTCCCTGGTTCTTTCAGCAGTTCTTATGGGCGCCATGGTTTTTATACTTTTAAAATTCCCTAAAATCTGGTGGATTTTCCTTACGGTGCTGATTTTTGCCTTTACCATCATCATGCAGATTTTGTACCCCCTGGTAATTGCACCGATTTTTAACAAATTCACTCCTCTGGAAGACGGGGAACTGAAAAGCCGCCTTACCGAGCTTTTGCAGAACGAAGGCTTTAAAGTTTCCGGCGTATTCGTAATGGACGCTTCAAAACGCTCCGGTCATTCAAACGCATACTTTGGGGGACTTGGAAAATCAAAGCGAATTGTATTGTACGACACACTGGTTAAGGAGCTTACAGTAGATGAGCTGGTTGCGGTTATCGGTCACGAGCTGGGACACGCAAAGCTTCACCACATCACCCGAAAAATGTTTGTTTTAATTCCGGTTGAGCTTTTGCTGATGCTCCTTTTGAACTTCGCCAGCGGAAAAACCTCCCTGTACACCGGCTTTGGTTTTGCCGTAAGTCAGGAAAACGTCTACACCATGCAGTTCATCGGACTTTTCCTTTCCATGATGGTCTGGTCTTCAGTTTCAACGATTATTACACCGGTTCAGAACTGGTTCTCCAGAAAAGACGAATACGCAGCGGACAGATTCTCTGCTGAACACGCAAAAAATCCCGACGCCCTTATCAGCGGACTTATAAAACTGAACAGTGAAAACCTGAGCGAACTGATTCCGTCAAAACTATATGCCGCCTGGCACTACTCCCACCCGACCCTGCTGGAAAGAATTAGAGCACTGAAAAAGAAGTAGCCCCCGTAGTGACAGTGAGGAAAAGCCCGCAGGAAGCGACCGGCAGCCAATTTTGGAGAGACGTTATAAAACTCGACATTTGTACTAATATTTTTACTTGTGAACCGGAGCGTCCTTCAGGGCGCTTTCCACGGTAATATCCGCATTCCCCTCCTGAGGCAGAGGGGATTTTTTGTATTCGGTGATAGGCTTATTTTTCTCGTAATGAATTCTGCATTCGATAATTGCAAGAAGAATTGCTGCCACGGAAAACCACTGAATCCAGGTTGAAAAAGAAACAAAGAAGTCAAAAAGCCCGTGACTCAGTACGGCAATCAAAAGAGAAACCATATCCGGCTGTTTTTCCTTTACGCTCCAGATAAAAAGTCCGCAGAGCCCGGCGCAGAAGGTGTGAATAAGCACCGAAGAAAACATCCGGACAAAAATCAGATGGTACAAAAGAGTTCCGTTGTTGGCATTTGAAGATTCAAGATGCCGGAGGAAATATACCACCGATTCAAAACAGCCCAGGGCCAGCCCCATAAGAAGACAGGCCATAAAGAAATGGGCAAAATTGCTTTTTTTCCGCGGAATAAAAATCAGGAAAAGAGCCTTAATTCCTTCCTCCAGAAGTCCGTTGAACAGAAATGTTTTCAGAAATACTGAAAGAAGGTTGGTTCCAGATTCAGAAAGCGAAGGAAAATAATAAACCAGCAGAAACTGAATGAAAGAAATCGGAAGAACCGCTGCAAGTCCAACAACGCTGGAAATCAGCAGAGTGGAAATTCTGATTTTTGAGAAAACTTCATACAGAATGAAAGTGAGCACAAAAGGAGCAAGGCACACAGCAATGGAAATATAAACGCTCATTCGCTTTTCCTCTTTTTAATCTGTTAGTTTGAAGCGCCCACTGACCAGTTACACCGCCGGAGCAGTTACACAGTCATAAGCGCCGCAACTATTTTAGTTGGCAGAACCGTCAGAACAGCCGGAACAACCGCAGGAACCGTCGGAACAGTCGCCGCCACAGTCTCCTCCGCAGCTGCCACAGCCACCGCCGCAACCGCAGCCCATGTTAAAATCCTCTTCCGTAGATTCCCGAACTGAAACGACTTCTACATCAAAGGTAAGGCGCTTTCCGGCAAGCTCGTGGTTTCCGTCAATTGTAATGGTGTCGTCAGAAACCTCGGTAACATGAACAACAAAAGGAGTTCCGTCATCTGCGGTTGCCTGGAACATCATTCCAACCTGAATGTCTACATCGCCGTCAAACTGTGAACGAGGCACCCTGGCAACAAGCATGTCGTTGTATTCGCCGTAAGCATCCTTTGCCTCAACAACTGCCTTGAACTTTGCGCCGGCTTCCTTTCCTTCAAGCTGGCTTTCAAGCCCGCTGATAAGCATTCCGTTTCCGTGAACATAACCTAAAGGAGCGCGTCCCGAAGAAGAATCCAGCTGATTTCCGTCGTCATCTGTAAGAGTGTAATGTATTTCAACAAATTTATTTTTTTCAATTTTCATATTCTTTTCCTTAAATAAAATTTAAATAGATTGCTGTCAGACAGGTTACAAAAAACCGCCTTACATTGAACCCGCCTTAAGTGAATTATCTTACATAAAGCCGGCGAACATATCCGGCTCTTCGCCTTCCTCTGTATCACGAACAACTTCCGTAATTTCCGGAACAGCTTCCGTAATATAGCTTTCAGCACCCTGCTTAAGAGTCATAAGAGCCATAGGACAGCTTCCGCAGGCACCTGTAAGCTTTACATGAAGACGCATCTGTTCATCAATGCTCACAAACTCAATATCTCCGCCATCTGCCTGCAGCATAGGGCGGAACATCTCGATTGCTTCAAGAACCCTCTTCTTCAAATCTTCATCAGTATTTTTTACTACAATATTTTCTGTTGAAGCATTTTCATTTGAAACTTTTTCCGTAGAATCCGACATTTTATAACTCCTTTTGCTCCGGGGTATATAAAGCGAACATCTTTTAAACTCTATATCACAAAACCGAGCGCGTATTAACTCTCTAATATCTTACGCAAATAATATACTATTTTAAGATTTTCTTCTATAATAATCGCATGAGTGACTGCCTGCAACCGCTTTTCTTTTTTCCTGACAAAACCCAGCTTGAACCGGATTACGATGAAATCAAACGCTACCTGGGCTACAAAAAATCTTCGGAAATTCCGGAAAATGTGCAGACTATGATTCAAAAATGTGCCGCAGAACTGCATAAAATTATTACACCAAAGGCCTGCTACAAGGAATTTGACCTGACGGTAACAAAAGAAAATGAAACAGCGCGTGAAGCGGCTGGCACACAACAATCAGGCAGCGGTCAGACAACTTCAAAAGCCACGGACGCCGCAGACGCAGCCACTGAAAAATTTGAAATCTTTAATATCCGCTTTGCAGACCTTTCCTTCAATTCAAAAAATCTGGGAATCAACTTAAAAAACTGCACAAAGGTAATACTTTTTGGCGCCACCATCGGACCTCTGGTTGACCAGACAATCCGGAAAGCCCAGAATTTCGGAAGCGCACAGGCGGCGGTATATCAGGCAACGGGTGCCATGTTTGCCGAAAAGCTGACCGAGCTTTTGAACCAGAAAATCAAGACCGACTACGAAAAAAAAGGCTTCAAGGCACACCCTCGCTACAGTCCGGGATACGGAGACATCAGCCTTCAGATGCAGCGGGACTTTTTCCGCCTTCTTCCCCTGGAAAAAATCGGACTCACCCTCATGGACAGCCTGATAATGGCCCCTGAAAAATCAGTAACAGCCTTCATCGGGCTGGAAAAAATTTGATTTCAGCTTTTTAAAATCCGGGCACGAACCTTTTCTCCTGGGGCTTTTCCTCCAAATCCAACTCTACTCCAGAATTGTAATTTCTACCCGGCGGTTCTGAGCCTTCCCCTCAGGAGTTGAATTATCTGCCACCGGCTTATTTGAACCACTTCCTTTACAGATGAACCTGCCGGCCTGGATTCCCCGCCGTGAAAGCTCCTTTGCAATGGACTTTGCACGAAGTTCGGAAAGGCTCTGCTCTCCCCGTGGATTTCCGGTGCTTGCGGTGTGTCCTTCCACCAGGAACTGACTCTGTGGTATTTCCTTCAGTAAAGATGCAATTAAATCAAGGCGCTCGTTTTCCCCCGGCATAAGTTCCTCGCTGTCCGGTTTGAAACGCAGGTTCTGCATGGTAAGCCGGATTCCCGCCTCAGTATTTTCAACTGTGATATCCTTTGATTTTTTGGAAGGACTGTTTGGTTCCGGAGAAATTTTCTTTTCAAGGGTGCTGGCAATTGAAGTTCTGCCGGCTGGGCTTCCTCCAGAAATGGAACTGCCGCCTGAACCGTAGCCACCGTTTTTTCCCCCAGCGCCGCCAGCGGCACCGCCATTTCCAGATACACCGGATGCGCCGCCATTTGAATTACCGAATCCGCTGCCTGCTCCATAGCCGCCACCCGGAACATTGCTGCCAGGTACATCCGCCCTTGCAATTTCGCCGCCCTTCTTTACAAGAGGCTCTGAAAGCTTTTGAACCTCGTCGTCGTTCAGGGCAAGTGCACGCTGAATTGCAGGAATAATCTTACTTCTGTCAACAGCCGGCGGATATTCGGTAAATAGTGAAATCGTTCCCTTAAAATTGATTTTATTTCCGTCCGTATATTCAAAGGTTTCGTCTACGCTGTCCCGAACAACCTCTGCGTAACCGGTATACTTATTGATATGCATGGTCGCATTGTGGGTTCCGTAAGCGCTCTTCAAATCCCGGTCGCCGCCAAAATCGTAGTAGCTGATTCCGTAGCGGGTTGCCCATTTTGCCTGAAGGACATATACCTCCTGCCCACGGGACTGGGTCTCCCCCAGAAAAGTGTACTCAACATACATAGGAATTTTTGTTGGAATCCCTTTATTCAAAGGGTCAACTGCCCTCTCCGCCTTTGCCTGCCACTTATCCCCGATTTTTATAGAGGAGGCCGTAAAGGCCGGAAAGCTTCTGAAGGTGGGGTAACCGTGATCCTCGGTCATTATGAGCTCACCGCTGCTGGTAATTCTGAAGGCAGCAGGAATGGAATCGTGAAGGCCTTCTTCAACATTTACGCTGGCACGCCGGGTATCTTCAGAAACATAAAAGCTGCCCTCGTAAAAACTGGCCTTTGAAGAAGCATTGCGGGGAGCAGACGTTCGGGTAATAAATGAACGAACCTCCCGGCTCACAAGACCCACATAGCGCCCGTTATCGTAGCGCCGTAAATCCGTGCGTTCCACCAGAGTGTAGTTTCCGCCGCCGCTGTAGGTAAGATTGACCGGCAGGGAAGTCTGATTTGTCTGTGCTGAAACAGGTGAAAACCCGCAAAATAAACCGAACCCGCCTGTCAAAAAACAAAGAGCCAGAAGGGGTGTACGGACCAATCTTGCGGCACAAATAGTGCGTGCGGTGCGTAACACACAAGCTGCGGGGGTTACAAAAATAGTGCGGGCTTCGCGTAGTACCCGAATTGCGTCTATTGAAAAAAATCTACTTCTCATCCTCATTCACTCCCAGACCGAACAGGGCAAAATCACCTTTTACGGGGTCCTCCGGCCACACTTCCTTTAATTTATCGGTAAGAAGGAGGGCAGTTTTTATAGAGCAGGGAGATTTTTCCGGGATAAGCCCCAGCTTCTGGCTTTGAGCAATCACATGGGTATCAAGGGGAATAACCAGGGTGGAAGGAGAAAGCCATGGCCACAGCCCCAGATCCACAGGAGAAGAAGCGCGGCTCATCCAGCGGAGAAACATAAAGATTCGCTTGTGGGGAGAGGTTTTGCCCTTGGAAACAATTTTTGATTTTGGAAAAAGTTCCTGGATGGCATGGCAGGCATGGAGAGCATCGAAGGCAGTATTTTCAGAGAACGATTCCCCCCCCGCAGCAGACGGGTCTTTAGCATCGTTGAAGGCAACCGCCCCGCTTTCTTCTTCACATTGAGAAACGGAAACTCCACCTTCAGAAGAGTGGTCCTGGCTAGAAAACTGATTCTGGAGCCGGGAGTGAACAGCCGACCCTAAGCTTCCGCACTTATCAAAAACTTCAGCCATTTCCTCAAAGAAAAGGGCAATATCAGCATAGGAGTAAAAGCGGTAAAACTTTTTTTTGGAGTTTTCCCCGGATGAGGGAAAATCAGCGGTAAAATGCCGGTTCTTTATGTAGCTGTAAAAGCCGCCGTTTTTGTCTGCAAGATCAAAGGCAGCTCGCAGCTTTGGAATAAAAATGGAACGGGAACCGAAGGAAAGCATGGCTGTAAAAAAAGAAGCCGCTTCTGCTTCTTCCTGAGCAGAATAGCGGCGTAAAAACTGGCTGGGGTCACTGTCGCAAAAGGAAGCGACCTCATATTTTTGTGCGAGAGATTTTAATTTTTCCGAAAGTGAAGAATCCATAAAACCTCCCGCAAAGTTTATTCTGGCCAAACATCGCGCTTGCCCGCGGTTTTGACTCGCAGACAGGGATATTCACCCTGTATAAAATTGGCTTTCGGTCGCGGCATTCGCGGCCTATCTCATTATTCGATTTTTCTTTGCAACTGGTTCGCAGGTAACCTCTACACCCAGCTTCTTGAAAATCTTTCGGTCTACTTCGCTAAGAAGAACCGTAGTGTGAACCTGACAGCCGGCAAAGCGCGGAAGCTGCTGGAGAGCCTTAGCGCAGTTTTCATCCTCACGGGAAAGCATTGCTAGGGCAACCAGAACTTCGTCAGTATGAAGCCGCGGGTTATTTCCGCGAAGATATGTTACCTTCATATTCTGAATCGGTTCAATCATGCTGGTTGGAATAAGCTTTACATTGTGGTCAATTCCGGCAAGATGCTTTGTTGCATTCAAAATGAGGGCGGCACTAGTTCCAAGCAAATCCGATGTTTCGCTGGTGATAATCGTTCCGTCTTCAAGCTCAATGGCAGCCGCAGGAACGCCGCTCTTCTGTCCGCGCTCGATGGCCGCAACCGTAACCTTTCTGTCCTTTGTAGAAATCTGAGCCTGCTGCATCAGAAGCTCGATTTTGTCTACTTCCTCTTCAGTTCCCTTTCCTTCAGCAAGCTGGCCTAAAGCAGCATAGTAACGGCGGATAATTTCCTGACGGCTTGCTTCACGGCAGGCTTCATCGTCAAAAATACAGTTTCCCGCCATGTTAACGCCCATGTCCGTAGGAGACTTGTACGGGTTTTCACCGTAGATGCCCTTAAAAATTGCATCCAGAACAGGGTAGATTTCGATATCGCGGTTGTAATTTACAGTGGTTTCGCCGTAGGCTTCAAGGTGCCACGGGTCAATCATGTTCACGTCGTTCAAATCAGCAGTTGCAGCTTCGTAAGCAACATTTACCGGATGCTTTAACGGAAGATTCCAGATCGGGAAGGTTTCAAACTTTGCATAGCCAGACTTGATTCCCCGTCTGTTATCCTGATAAAGCTGGCTTAAACAGGTAGCCATTTTTCCGCTTCCAGGGCCAGGTGCCGTAATGACAACAAGAGGCCGGGTGGTTTCTATATAGTCGTTCTTTCCGTAACCTTCATCGCTGTTAATAAGGGCAACATTTGAAGGATAGCCCGGAATTGTGTAGTGAACGTATGTTTTGATTTTAAGTTTCTTGAGTTTTTTTCTGAAGATATCAGCGGCTGCCTGCCCCTGATAGTGAGTGATGACTACGCTTCCAACCATAAGGCCGCGGCTCTGGAATTCATCACGCAGACGAAGCACGTCCATGTCGTATGTAATTCCCAAATCGCCCCGGACTTTGTTTTTCTCGATGTCAACTGCACTGATTACGATTACGATTTCCGCATAATCCGCAAGCTGCATGAGCATTTTGAGCTTACTGTCAGGCTCAAAACCCGGAAGAACGCGGGAAGCATGATAATCATCAAAAAGCTTTCCGCCAAATTCCAAATAAAGCTTGTTTCCAAACTTCCCGATTCGTTCCTTAATGTGTTCTGACTGTATCTTAAGATACTTATCGTTGTCAAATCCCTTTTTCATACGGGATTTAATTATATAGGAAACTAAATAATTTTTCTACAAATTATTCAACAATAAATACGTCTTTTGCAGCCCCACACTGAGGACAGGTGTAATCGGCAGGTACATCAGCCCAGGCAGTTCCGGCAGGAACACCTTTTGCAGGATCTCCTACATCTTTATCGTAAACATAACCGCAGCTGTCACATTGCATTCTTTCCATTTGCTTACCTCTTAACAAGACTCTATTTTAACCCATTGTGCACTTTTTAGCAAATAGAAAATATAATTCCTGAAAATGACATACCAGGTACAACCCCTACATCTTCCCATCCCGGTACATCGAGAACTTGTCCATCGGGTATTTCTTCAGGTTTTCAAGGATTTTTCGGTCGTCTGCCTTTCCCAAAAGCGTTTCACGGGCCCGGGAAATTTCCACCTCAGTCTTGTGCTTACTTGGGCCGCCTACACAGCCCCCGGAACAAACCATTCCTTCCACAAAGTCTTCCTGAAGATTTCCAAGTTTTAACTGAGCGATGGCTTTCATACACTCCTTGCCGCCGGCACATTTCAAAAGCTTTATGCCGCTCACATCTTCGCCCCGCTCTTTCATACATTCCAGAACAGCGTCTGCAACTCCACCGGAAGAAGCAAATTTCTTTCCAAAAACGCTGGCTTCCTGATATTCTTCTTCCACAGCTTCAAAAGACAAATCCTTAGAGCGCATAAGGGCACGGAGCTCACCGTAGGTGATGGCGTAGTCGGCATTGTCAGCAATGGTCGGGTCGTTGGCTTCAGATTTTTTTGCAATGCAGGGACCCACAAAAACCGTTACGCAGCCCGGTCGGGTAACCTTAAGATATCGGGAAATTGCACACATAGGAGAAATGGTATTGGATTTATTGTTCTTAAACACATCCGGAAAGTGCTGCTTCAAAAGATTGATGAAGGCAGGACAGCAGGAAGTAGTCATTTTTCTACCTTCCTTTAAGGCTTCGCTCCACTCCAGGGATTCGTAGGCAGCAGTCATGTCGCCGCCAAGACCTACTTCAACCATGTCGCTGAAGCCCATCTTCATCAGGGCAGAGCGCACGCTTGCCATGGTGATATTTTCGCCGAACTGGCCTTCCGTAGCAGGAGCACACATGGCAATCACTTCTTTTCCGGCAAGAATATCGTTTATGATATTTACAAGATAAGTTTTTGAACCGATAGCACCAAAAGGACAGGAATGAATGCAGTGTCCGCACTGAATGCAGCGCTCCTCGTTTATGCGACAGAAACCGTATTCGTCGTAGGTAATGGCACCAACGGGGCAGGCCTTTTTACACGGCCGCTCCAGATGAACAATGGCGCCGTAGGGACAGGCCTTTGCACACATTCCGCATTCCTTACATTTTGCAGAATCGATGTGCATTCGGACTTCACCCGGAGTAATGGCGTTAAAACGGCAGGAGTTAATGCAAGGCCGTCCAATACAGAAACGGCAGATAGAAGTAACCGAATAGGCGGAAATAGGGCAGTCGTCGCAGGCCGCATTAATCACCTGAACCACGCAATCGCTCTCTTCTTTGTCAGTAGGGCATTCCGCACAGGCCAGATGAATCCTCTGCTTTACAATTTCCCTTTCCTTGTAAATACAGCAGTAGGAAGATTTAGGACCCGGCACCATTTTGTAGACCAGCTTTTCCTTCTCATCTGCAGAAAGCTTTCCTTCCCATGCCAGCCGGCAAACCTCTTCCATGATTTTATGCTTAAAAGAAACAATAGCCTTATCATTAGTTACCATAGGAAAATAATAGCAGATTTTTTTGATTTTTAAAAGTTGTTTTTTATGGTTCAAACCGCCAGTAAATGTGATTTTTTTTTGCAGTTACAATACCAGCCGATGATCAAAAGAAAAATCGTGAACCTCTGCAACAAACACCTTTTTAAAATCTTCATGTAAAGGATTAATTATCAGATTGTATTCGTGTTCATATTCGTAAGGCATTATGACAGAAGGGACCTTTAACATAAGCCCGGATTTTTCCTTCAGCCATTTTGAACCATAATCAACTTCTACAATATCTTCCGGTAATTTCAAAATTTTTATTGATAAAAGATAATCCGGAACATAAATCTTTGCATATGCCATATTAACAGGAGGATTCAGTTTATCCGTATGTACAAGAATTTCCAGAGCTGCAAGAGATAAAGAAGATGAAGTATAGAGGGCTGGAATTCCTTTTTCATTCCAGCGCCCACCAAACAGCTCTGCTCCTCGACCGGATAAATCTTCGATTCGTTCTTTTCGCGCTATGCGGTATACAACCATCAGGAATAAACTCCATATTCAATGCGGCCAAGAATATCCATTACCTCTTCCGCACCAAACCGGGAACTCAGCGCCTGAACTGGAGTTATATCACCAAGAGCTGAATTAGGAGTTTTTAACCATTTTACGGCAGATTCTTCGGAACCAAAAATTTCTGTTGCTTTTTCATGGGCTCTCATTAAGGAAATTGTAACTTCCGCAGCCTGAGAAGGAATATTCTGATCAGGTTTTAATCGGGAAAGGGTTCGTACGCTGGTGCCCGCAATAACTGCAAAATCTTTATCCGTAAAGTTGAAAACAATATGAACGATATTATTGTAATCATTCTTTTTTACGCCATTTAAAACCATCGAGCGACATTTTAAGGGTGTATATCTTACTGCCATTGCCATACAAAACCTCCTTGCGATTCTTTTTTTTCACGCCATTTGGCTATAAGTATAGCGCCAATTGGCGTTATTCGCAAGGTGTTTTTGTAACATATTTTTACTCAAAAATTATGCAAAAAGTTCAGTTTTCTTAAGCCATTCTGCAACCGCAGTAGCTTCCTTGTCGAGGGCGCGGTCGTCTTCTACAAAGGCGCTCATCTTGCGGACTTCTGCGTGAACCTGCTTTGTGAAAGGAGCAAAATCGTCGATTCCTGCAAGGTCAACTGCCTGCATTGCGGCAAGAAGGTGAGTTGCAAACTGAAGGTAAACCAGGTCAATCTGTTCGCTCAATTTGCGGGCAGAAATTGTTCCCATACTTACCTTATCCTGGTTCAGGGCTTCAGTTGGTGCAGAAGTCAAAGAAACAGGGAAGCAGTAGGTTGCAACTTCACCGCGGATTGCGCTGATTGAAATCTGAGCAGCCTTAAAGCCCAGTCGCAGGCCGGCGCGAGGATGGTCAGCAGGAGTAAATGGAATCAGATTTTCTGTAAGACCGTTAAACTTTCCGTCAATGATAATTTCAGCCTGCTTGTCTGAAAGATCTGCAATATTTGCAAGGGCGGTTCTGAGGTAGTCGCAGGCAGCGCAGATGTGTCCGCCGTAGAAGTTACCGGTGTTGTAAACCTGTCCTACATCGATATCAACCAGCGGATTATCGTTGGCGCTGTTCAGTTCTTCGGTAATCCATGCCCGGGCCATGCTCAGAGTATCTCGGTAAACGCCGTTAATCTGAGGCGCACAGCGGATGGAATATCTGTCCTGAATCTTGTTTGTCTGGGCAACAAAGCCCTTTCCGTTCATTTTTTCAATCTGATTCTTTAAGAAATCCTCGTACTTCCAGACTCTTTTTGAATCGATGATGATGTTATGAACATAAACGGCACTTTCCATCTGGCCGCGATGATTTTTAAGCTGGCTTACCTTGGTGATAAAAGGAGTGTCTTTTCCACGGGTGATTTCTGAGGTTACGGCCGTCAAAAAGTCGGAAATATTTGCAAGGCGTTCAGCCTTTTTCCATGCCAGAGAAGCAACGGCTGTCATTACGGAAGTACCGTTCATGATTGCAAGACCTTCTTTTGCTTCAATCGGAAGAGGCTCAATTCCTTCAGCCTTAAATGCTTCCATTGTAGGGCAAACACGGCCCTTATAGTAAACATCCCTCTGCCCCATGATAACGGCTGCAAGATAGCTCAAAGGAGTAAGGTCGCCGGAAGCGCCTACTGAACCCAGCTGCGGAATTACCGGAATAATATCCTTGTTCAAAAGAGTGAGCATCATTTTTGCAAGCTCAGGACGGATTGCACTGTGCGCACCCTTTACGTTTCCGTTCAGGCGGGCAAGAACTACGGCACGGCCTGTTTCATGATCAAATTTTGGGCCAAGACCGATTCCGTGGTAGGTTGCGATTGTGCGCTGAAGTTCTCCTGCCTTATCTACACTAATCTGGTTGTGGCAGCTGTCTCCAAAATCGGTGGTAACGCCGTAAGTCGGAACTCCGGTATTAATATAGTCGATTAAGAATTTTCGGGATTTTTCCATGCGCTCCCAGAACGCCTTGTCCTCAGGGAGCTTTACTTCTTCGTTTTTATACGCAACTGCGCATACATCTTCAATTGTAAGATTTTCGCCTTTTACAGTAACTGACATCATTTGCCTTCTAAAAATAATTTTGCAAATTATACGAAAAAAACAAAAAAAAATCCAATGGGGCAAATCTTACACATTATAATTGAATTTAATAAAAAAAATTGGCTACCGGTCGCAACTTGCGGGGCAAAAAAAAACGGGCTCTCCAAGGGGAAAGTCCGCTGTTTGTCGTTCAGCAACTATTCTTTTTCAACATCGTCGCCGTAGATAGTTTTCCAGTCGTTCTTCATTGAAACCGGAATCCAGCCGTTTTCCTTGCAGGAAGCCAGCATCTTTTCAGCTTTTTGCGGGTTTCCGTATTCCCGGTCGGTGTCGTCGCAGCAGAGCATGAAGCCCAGGGACTTGTACTTGTTTCCATACATGGCGTAGTTCACCATGCTTGCGTCGGTAAGGCTGTTTCCAAAGCCCAGAACCGGCTGAACACCGATTTCACGGATAATCGTAACCACCTTGTTCATCTGAAGGTTTTTTACAAGATTTTTTCCACCCATAACCAGCCTGTCGCCATCCTTAAAGGTGTAGTCCAAGCCGTCCTTGTCTTCCTGATTGCTTGAAACCACAAGGCTGTCTGAACCAATCAGCTGGTGCGGAGGAAGATTTAATGCCTGTCCCGCAAGACCGCGGACAATAAAACGGTCGGAACCGCTTGATACATAAACGGTAAAATCGTTTGCAGTAAGATATTTTACCACCTGAACCATCGGTTTATAGAAAGCATCCTTTCGCTTCAGGTTTTTGTACCCCGGCTGAGGAGTTTCCATAAAATCCCGGATATAATTTCCAAGCTCTTCAACCGTCATATCCTTGTAAGCAGAAGCAAGAATGCGCTCGTATTCAGCACTTAAGGGCGGAACATAACCCGTGTCCCGGAAGTTTTCTGCAATAAAAAGCTGTTTTGTGTTCGGGGTAAAGCTTTTGTCTTCAAGTACCCGGTGCACAAACATCTGGAAATCAAAATAGGTAGGATGAGTTTCGCAGCAGAGAGTTCCGTCCATGTCAAAAATGGCAATACGGTTTTCAACCGGGATAAAATCCGGAGAGTTTTTGTCCGTAACCGTTTTTACATATTCAGAAAGAGCTTTTTTTGCCGGTGCATCATCATTCCACAGGGAAAGAGCCGTCTTTGGATTTTTATCAGCCGCGCTTTTTCCGGAAGCCCCGCCACAGCAGCCTGAAAAACTCAAGCCCAAACATACTGAAAATACAACAATACTTAGTAACTTCTTCATTTTTACCTCTCTTCTTTTCTCTTTGTTACCAGCTTTATAACAAGGGGCCACAAGGCAACCATATACAGAACTTCTACGCCTCTTGAAATCAGGCAGCCCCAGTTTACACCAAAAAGCTTGCGGCATGGAATCTTAAAATATTCAGACATGAAATAGAGAATTACTACGCCCACTAAAGAAACGATGATTCCCTTTACATTCACACCGCTTTCAGCACTCTTAAAATTAAGGCCGGTAGCTTCAAAGCGGATCCATTTCTTTTCGATAAAGCGGGCAATACAGAAAGCCGCAAGAACTCCGGAATCTCCAAAGCCGTCCTTGAGCATTTTTGCAGGATCTACAATCAGTTTTCCGTCCCGGTAGTCCATCGGATATGGTTTTACATTTATGTAAATAAGCACAGCAATTGCAAGAAGAATTCCTCCAAGGAGGAACCAGTTTTCCTTTTCAGGATGCTTTTCACAATAAGAAAAGATTTTAGCAGTTCCAAAAAGCACTAAAAGGGTCAGACAAAGGCCCGTAAGAACATCCTGAGGGGTGTGAACTCCAAGATAGTTTCGGGAAAAGCCTGTGAGCAAAATCATAATGGCACAGAATATTGAAACAAAGCGGGTTTTCTTGTTCTGCCAGAAGCCCGCAGCCATTCCACCGTAGAGCGCGGTTCCCATGGTTGTATGTCCGCTTGGAAAAGAATAGCCGGTTGCTTCAACGATTGCATTTCCAGCCGGAATAACCCGAGGATCACGAATCCACGGGCGGTACACACAGGCTGTAAGCTTTACAGCCGCATTCACGATTCTTGAGCACTCAAGCCCACCAATGGTAAAAAGCCCGGCACGCTTATCAACGCACCAGTAAATAAAAGCCGGGAAAATAACAAGCCAGCTTACAGCAACATGAGAAACAAATTCCATAAACGGCGTAAGGGCATCGTTTATGCTGTTTCTGAAGTTTTGAAGTAACAGTAAGTACGAAATATCCATTTTTGTCTCCTGAGAGAAGCAGCTGCGCTGCTTCCTGATATATTGTAAGCCGTTAAGAAAATTGCGAAAGCAATTTTTAGGCTGTCCACCTCGTTTATTCGTGCAAATATTGAGTTATTAAGTTTCATCTTCAAAATTGGCTCTCAGCGGGAACCCTGTTTGAAAAACGGCAGTACCGCTTACGCCAATTTTAAGCTGGGTTTTCTAAACTCAATATTTGCACTACTTAAATAGTCGTCTGCTACAAACTACTCCCAGCCCCAGTCCCAGTGGAAGTCGATCTCGCCTTCACTGGAGTTGTGGAGTTTCCAGCGGTTTCCGTCGCTATAGGAGCCGTTCTGCTTTCCGGAACGCTCGCCAGTCTTTATAGAAGATTCTCCGCTCTGTCCGTGGTCGCTGGCCCAGGTACAGGTCCAGGTATCCGTTGCGGAAGAGTAGCTGAAGGTTGCGCGAACCGTTCCAAGATTATCATCGCTGGAACTCCTGTCATATTCCGTTGCAGTCCAGCTTGCGTTGAAGGAGTAGTCCCTGGTTCTGGAGAAGGTCTTTGTAATCTTTTTGGTACAGTTGGAGAACTTCGCCGGATCATTGCCATACTTGTGAATTCTTGATTCTCCAAAACAGTAGGTCTTGTCGTCATCGTCGTCAAATTCTTTTTTGTCTCCGGAACCGATATTCAATACAGAAAGGTTCAGATCGTTACAGTTGAAGGACCAGTAGTATTCAGGGTCGTAACCGCCGTCCTGATCTGCATAATCATAGATGTAATGAGCATAGAAGGTAAGGGTTCCCTGTTCATTTACACCGGTGGAAATATCTTCTACGCTTGAAAGAAGCTGATATTCATAAGTGCTTGCTTTTTCAGAATGGGCATAAGCATACAGATAGAAGAAGTACTTCGAATTCGTCTGTAATCCAAGAGAAAGTCCGCCCTTCAGCAAAGCAGCAGCTGAAACCTTATAGAGAACTTCACTGATGGTTGTAAAATCCGAGGTGCTGTCACTGGCTTCCATTGCCTCTGCCCGGGTAAGAACAGTGTCGGGAGCCTTGCTTCCCTTTCGAATCTGCAGAACGTATCCGCCGTCGCTGGCTTCCGCACGCTCATCAGAATAGGAATCCCAGACAAAGCTGGTCTTTCCACCCCCAAGCTTTCGTGAGCTTACGCTGAATCTCCTTAACTCTCGGAATTTAGATTTTGCGTGAATCGTGTAAATCTTTTCTGTTCCGTCCGGAGCGGTACATTTTACATAAATCTCATTGTTACCAACATTAAGCTTGATTCCCTTGTTCTTGTCGATTTCCGCATAACTGGCATCCTTTGCGTCCTTTACCATGTATTCAACAGTGGCAAAGGCGATTTTCGGAGTGATATCCAGGTAGATATATTCGTAAAGGTCCGAAATAGTTGCCTCGCCATTGCTGTTAAAACTAATATCCTTAAAGGTTCCGCCCATGTAGTCTGAAAACTTTGAGGTTCCCAGTCTTGTGTCATTTTTTGCCTTTGGAACCAGCGGGTCAGTATCCTCGGCATCCGGAATGTCGTCGCCGTCGCTGTCAGCTACAACCGGGTTTGTATAGGCACGACCGGTTTCTGTATCTGAATAAGATGAAACCAGGGTATCCTTATACCAGCCGTAAATTTCTTCAAAATCGGAAAGACCGTCGCCGTCGGTATCAACCTTGCTGTCGCTTGAACCGTTAATCAGCTCTTCATTCAGAGGAACACCGTCGCCGTCACGGTCAATGCTGTAAATTACTGAAACCTTGTCGCCGGCATTGATTTTTATGTCTGAAAGCTTCCACTTTGCACTTTCTTCCGCATTTTCAGCATATGGAACATAAATATGAGTCCATGGCTGACCGTTTTTCATATAGGTGTGAACTATGTACCAGATACCTTCTTTTTTATCATCCTTGTTAGTTATACCGCAGATGGATTTTAAGTTTCCGGTTTCTGTAAGCTCGTAACCGTCTTCCCCGGCAGCCGGATTTTGCTTAAAGTTAAGAATGTTGTCAAAAACATACTTCAAATCTGACTCAGTAAACAGGTCGTTTATGGTGGTTGCATTCTTGTTGTACTGATTCTTTACGGCTACCTTGTAGCTTCTAGCCTTCCGGTTTGATTCATTTCCCCAGTCAATGTAAACCTCGGCGGTTTTTGACTTAACCTGAGTAAGTGCTTCCGTAAAATCGTTATTACTCATTGTAATTGAATAGCCGGCTACATCTACCTTAAGACCGTTGGACCATTTCAAGAGCTTTTCTGTCTCACCCACAGTCAAATCCATACTTAAATTGTAAACGCCGGATTCTGTTCCAGGGGCAATAACGCCAATATCGGAGAAGGATTTTGTTGCAACCGGAACTGCATCGTAGGCACAGTTGTTCGGAATTCGGCTTACGGAAATTGCCACGGATTTTATAGAGTAAGCAATAGTTCCAGTATTCTGAAGCTTTAACGGAATGGAAATAACGCCACCGCTTACAGTCTGACTGGTTGAAGTTCCGGTGGTCCTTCCGTTCTGCCAGCTTCTGGACCAGCCTTCACTGGACTGCTGAGAGAAAGTGTAGTTATCACCTTCGGTATCGCTTATGGTTCCGGTAAAATCCTGGCTCATGCCGAATTCAAAGCCTTTTTCACCCCATTTTTCGCTGAAGCCAATCTTGATTGAACCGGATTTTGTGGTACTTTCACTCTTTGTATTCGAGTTCGTATTTGAGTTGCTTCCCGTTGAACCTTCCGTGTAATTTACAACTTCAGAATCGTTGTGGGTAGTTCCGCTGGAGAACTTGTATTCGATGTTCGGTTTTCCGGCAAAAATAACCTTAAGTGAAGGTGTATCTGCAATCAGGGGATTAAAGTCATTTGTATTTTTAACATACATTTCCTTGATTTCTTTGCCGTCCGACCAGCCGTCACCGTCGGTATCAGCGCTTTCCGGATTCGTATGAAAGTTTGTAAGCTCTTCGTAATCGGTAAGGCCGTCCTTGTCGGTATCGGTTTTGTCGCCTTCACCCTCCGGATTAAGACCCAAAGCCCAGATTGCGTACAGAGCAACATTTTTATCCGTTGTAATTGCGCCTCCGTCTGAATATTTTGGCTCCGGATTTTCTGCAGAATATTTCCAGGCTGCATTTTCATCCCAGCCCAAAAATCTTTTTCCTGCAGGAGCAACGAGTCCCAGATCTGCAGCGGTCTTAAGGCTGGTTTCGGCACCTTCATAAATCTCCTGAGTCTTTGCAGGTTCAGAATCAGAGAAGCTTCCCCCGTTAGGATTCAATATTACATTTACCTTTTTGAGCCATTTTGCGTAGAAAACCTTGTCGCCGGTATTTCCTGAATCCAGATATAAAAGGGGCTCTCCCAGAAATTCTTCATTGTCATACCAGCCTGCAAAA
The DNA here is from genome assembly GCA_946186185.1 of uncultured Treponema sp. Classification (GTDB taxonomy): domain Bacteria; phylum Spirochaetota; class Spirochaetia; order Treponematales; family Treponemataceae; genus Treponema_D. Next base: position 105,230 of record CAMHMJ010000004.1, read on the forward strand.
TCGTAGCCGGTTCTTGTAACATTTTCCTGAGTTGGAAGAGCTATTTTTGCAGTCTGGCGGGTGTAAGTTCCCGGCGCCGTAAAGTTTCCTGAAAAATGCCCTTCATTCAGCTCGTAATTGATATTAAAGAGTTTTCCCATGGTCTGCATAACGCATTCCGATGAGCTTTCAAAGCCGTTTACAATGGAAGCATATTCCTTGTAGGTTGAAAGAAGCTTTGTTTTTTCATCATCCGCAAAAAACTTGAAAACAACGATGTAGGTTCCTCCCGGAACACTTTTCTTTTCGTAGGCACAGTTTCCGCCGCCAGTAACCTCAAGTTCTTCGTCTCCGTATCCCGGAATTCTAGGACCTTCCGTACTGTACAGACCTCCGGTTACCTTTTTAACATTCTCGCCGTCAAAACGGATTTTTACATTTAAGTCGCCTTTTCCGTTAAATTCATCGCTCAAAACTTCAAGCCGCGGACTAAAGGAAAGACGGTTCACACCTTTTACAATCGTAAAGGTCTTTTTTTCAGTGAACATCATTCCCTTGGTCACTACAATAATGGTGAAGTTATACTCGCCGATTTTAAAAGGAATAACGGCGTTTTCCATATCGCTGATGCTTTCCCAGCCGTCTACGATTTCCAAATCATCAATACTGCTCTGGGAACCGGTACCCTGGTACGACAGGAAAATATAGGTAATATCCTCAAGACTAACCGATGGAAGCGCCGTTCTTGAAGCAGTCTCCACACTCATTCCAAGGCGAAGGGTTGCAGCACTGTCAGTAGCACGAACTCCGCCGTTTTCACCGGAAGAGTCCGTGCCCTGTGTACCCCCGGAGCCATTGGTTCCCGAACCCTCAGCGGAATTCACCAAAGCTCTGTCTACGGCATCATTACATCCGGATAACCAGAATGCAGAAAATGAAAATACCGCAAAAGCTATAAGAAAGCCGTTTATTTTTCTGAATAATCTATTTGATTTCATAAGTCACCTCCTCTCCCCTACTCTATTTCAACCGAAATTGAATCAGATACTGTTACCAGGTCATATTCATCGTCCAGGTCATATTCATCGTCCTGAATTACCATTTTTACGGTCACCTTACAGCAAATCTGATATACATCCTTTCCAAGCTGATAAGGGTTGATTACAAGCTCATTCTTATTATTCGTTGTAACACCCGGAACCAATGAATTTCCATTTACAAAAATCGGAGAAGCAAAGCCGTCAATCGACCATTCAAAATCATATTTATAGGAAGAGCCTTCAACTTCAAGATGCGGTATAACAAAAATCATTCCGTTCATCTTTTCCTGGGTAAGATTGATTACCGGCTTCTTTAACCCGCTGATAATTCCGGAACCGTCCTGCTTAATTCCGATATTTTCTGTTTTAACCGTAATAACCGCCGGAAGAGACTCCTTCAGATAGCCCTCCGTATTCGGATTTCCTTCCGCCTTCTTTCTGAGGAAGATTAAATCACCCGGTTTTGCGTCAAATTCGCCCTCCGGGAAAGAGGAATAAGCCGGTAAATACTCTTCCGGATTTTGTGCAAACTCTGCCGGAAGCTTTTCCTGAGGAACCAGTGCAAACTCAATGTCAGAATGGTATCCGCCGAAGGTAACCTTTCCCGCATTGATTAAGCGGTTGTCCACACTCAAGGCCGGAACCTGGTCTTCCTTAAAACTGCTTCTTACCGTAACAAAAGTCTGTACAACCTTATCTTCAAAAGGATTTTCATCAAGGGCAAGAACAAAATATACAGGTTTTGAAGCGGCCGGCTTATAGTAACCTGCATCCTGCCCCTCTTCCTGTTTCTTTGCAAACTTTAACTCAGAAGCATCCAGCGTTTTTCCAAAGAAACTCTGAATATTTCCGGAGAAATTAGAAATGGCTGCATCAATTTCTTCACCCTGAACAACAACCGTGTCATAGCGAAGATTGTTTTCTTCAATAAAATCCAGAATCTTTTCGGTTTTGTCAGAAATAACCGGAGCCTGCTCCGTGCCTTCCCAAACCTGAACAACCTTTACCCGCAGGTACTTTCCTTCATCCAGGGAAGAAAGGTGGTAAATCTTCTTGGTTGCCCCGTCAATATCGCTGAAAGCCTCTCCGTCAGAAGATGACTGCCACTGATAGCTTACGATACCGCCGGCAGTTTCAAAGGCGGAATCGTCATCCTCCGCCGCGCGAAGATAGGCTTCATAATATTCAGTAAAGCGGCCTGTCACAACAGAAACAACCTTCACATCCTTCTTAAGATGGTAAGTGATATAACCTTCTTTTTTCAGAAGGTCAGATTTTTCGCAAACCGGAACAAGGGCAAAGTGTGCTTCAATGGTCTTTCCGTCATTGGAAGTATCTGCAACAAATTTGAGCATATCCTCCAGAAGCCAGGAAGAAGTATCAATCGATGTAATTTCCTTACCTTTTTTGTAGCGGCCATTTTCATCAACTTCAGTAACAAAAAGCTTGAACCAGATGCTTGTTTTAAGATTGTCACCGTAATTCGTTGTAAGCTGCGGCGGAACAAAGGTTCTTACTCCGCCGTTATAAACTATAACCTCGTCATTAGTATTCAATGAATAAGTAACTTCCGGCCAGTAATCAACTGTTATGTTCGTTCCCCTGTAGCCCTCTGCAGAAAGCTGAACGCTGTAGGAATAGCCGCCCAGAATACCTGAAGTGAAGGAAGAATCCATATTGAATTTTACGCTTCCGGCAGAAACCGTTCCCTTGTGCTCGGCACCGTTACATTTTGCAGTAATTGTAAGTCCGTCCGGCAGTAAGGTGGAAGCAGAAAGCACCAGTGAAATTGAATTGAACTTTACATCCTGAACTGTAATTTCTTTTACAGGAGGAAGCTTTGTTCCGATATTTTCAGTTTTTACTTCAACCTCTACAACTTCAGATTCCTTTATGTAGCCCCGTACATTCGGAGTGCCGGCAGTCTTCTTTCTGAAAAGCAGAATATCCCCCGCCTTTGCTTCAAATTCCCCGGAAGGAAGCTCTTTCCAGTTTTTACCGGAATCCTGAGAGAACTCAAGAAGCACGTTCTGACCTTCAAAAAGAACATTTCCTTCATCGATTTTTGAAACATCCTTTGACAGGGCAGGAATTTCCGTTTTATCCAGAACTGCCTGAACCGTCACAAAAACAGCGGTATTTTTTTCTTCGTAGCCCGCAGCCGTGATTTTAATGTAGATATTCTGAGAAGAGAACAATACATAGTCATCTGCAGCCATTGAATCATTCTTGGAAACCTTAAAATCCTCTGCCCCGGTTCCGATGGTTCCGGTTTTACCAAAGGAATTGATTACTGTTCCCTTGAAATTTGCAAAATCCACGGAAGAACCCGCCTGAACCGTGCCGTCGTAATAAATATCAAAATCGGAAATGATATTCAGAAGCTGGATTTCATTTGAAACAATGCTTTCCTGAGGTGTATCCCCGTAATTCTGAGTTACTTTTACCCGAAGCTTCTTTCCAAAGTCTTCTTCAGAAACTGCATAGGTCTTTGTTGTAACATCAGAAAGCTTCGTCCAGTCAGCCTCTGAAGTTCCGGATGATGAAGCCGGAGAGCGCTCCCACTGATAGGAAATGTCTCCGCCGGCTTCTTCACCATTTGCGCCGTACAGGAATACTTCGTAGCGGTCAAAAACCTGCCTGATTACAGCAGATTTTACAAGTACATCGTTTTTACAGAAGTAGGTAACAAAGCCCTCGCAGGAAAGGGAAGCAAGCTCTTCTGCGGAAGGAACGCCCGCCGTCTGGGTTCCTGCTGTATCGCCAGAAGAAGCGCCTGCACCTGCAGAGCCTGTGGTTGAAGAGCCGCCTGCACCTGCCGAACTGTCAGGAAGCTTAGGTGTAATGGAAAAGTGAACTTCAACTCTGGAACCGTCATTTTCGCTTTTTCCAAGGAAGGAAAGCATATCCTCCAGCTTCCAGTTCGAAGTGTCCTGGGTAATTTTCTTATCAGAAGAATCGTAGGCCTCTAACCACATGTTCTTGGTTACGCAGGCATCGTCATAATTTATGGAATATTCCGGTGAAACAAAATTCTTTACGCTGCCGTTATAAATGGTCATGATTTTTTCACAGGAAAGCTCGTAGGAAGCCTTCGGCCAGTATGAAAGGCTCTTCTTTACCTCACCCTTGTAATCGGAAGAAGAGAATACAGCCTCATAGGAAAGACCGCCCTTCACTCCTTTTCCAAAAGAGGAAGAAACATTCCAGCTGATTTTTCCGCCACAGGCCTTTGCTGTATTGTTCTTTTCGTTACAGATAACCGAAATCTCAGTTCCGTCTTTTGCCTCTGTATCCGCAGAAATCACCAGACCAAGGGAATCAAACTTAAAATTTGAAAGGGAAAGAGGCTGCTTTTCAGGCTCTTCCGGCTCAGGCTCCGGAGTAGGCTCCGGCTCCGGTTCTGGAGCAGGCTCAGGCTCCTTGTGCATTTTTTCGTCTTCTTCCTTTACATCAGACAAAAAGCTGCTGCAGGAAAATGATGAAACAATCATAAAAGTACAGAAAATCGTGCATAAAAACGCACACAATGTCCGAATTAAAAATGAATTTCTTTTCATACTCACCTCTTATTTTTTATTGCGGCAAAAATCAGAAATATCCCAGATAAATCCAATTCGTGCGCCAAGACTGTGCTGAATATTGTCCTGTTCAAAAACTGCCGAATATACCGGCGAAAGTTCAATTTCAAAATTTCCGTCAGAAGAATCATTTCCCGGAAGCAGGAACCGGAGGGAAGGACTGAAAGCGGCAAGCTGGTTCACATAAAGTGCATCCATATCGACTCCGCTTTTGCTTCCTGCAAGGTGCATCAAAACTCCGTAGCCCAGCTCCGGCTGGAAAGCCATATTCAGTTTTCCAAGGGCAAAAGGAAGCCGCAGAAAACAGCCGGCGGTAGTGTCGATGTCATTCAGGGAAGAAAGGGGGATGTCGTCCTTCAAAAAATAATATCTGTAGGTTGAACGCAAAGAAAAGCCCAGGGAAAGACGTTGTGAAAGTGGCGGGAGGGTATATTCAACGGAAAGTCCGCCTCCCGTACCCGCGGTTTCGTAATCTGTATACTCTCCAAAGGGAAAAATTCCTTCCCCATGAATACCGACTGAAAATCCCTGATGATCTTTTACAGAATTCTGTGCAAAAAGCGGAAAAAAGCAGAAAGCACAGCACACAAAAGCGAAAATCTTTTTCATAAAACTCCGTCGCAGCAATTTAATGTGTTTATAAAACAATTTGAGTGTCAAAGGGAACTGAAAAAAAGGGTGAATCACCTCAATCAGCCTTAGTCCACAGATTTCAGTTCTTCTACCAGGGCTTCGGTGTCTTCCTCAAACTGTTCATCGGAAACCTCTTCTTTCGGGTCAACACGGCGGGCAATAACCAGAGTAATATCATCCTGCAGCGCATTTCCTTCCGCAAAACGAATCAGGCTATCGATAATTGCATCGTTGATTTCCTGAGCCGATTTTTCGTAATTTTCCTTCAGAATCGCTTTTATCCGCTCCGTTCCAAACTGTTCCCCTCTCTTATCCAAAGTTTCACTGATTCCATCCGTAAAGAATACCAGAATGTCTCCGGTTTTCATCACAAAGCTGGAACTGGCAAAAGAAACGTCGATTCCCTTCATTCCGATTGCACCGTAATGCTTTTTTCCGTCAATTCCAAGAACTTCCTTTACATCCTTATCCGTAATTGAAAATTTTAACGGGTGCGGATGACCGGCGTTTCCCAAATCCACAAGACATGTGTCCGTTCCTTCAAGGTTCTCAAAGCGGCAAAGAATTCCCGTCATATAGTTATCGATATCACCCTTCTCGTAGATAATCGTGCTGTTTATCTTGGTAAGAATCTTATCGATAGGCTCCCGGTTTCTGTAGCCCCGCTGGAAAAGCCGGGAAATAATGTTCTTTGAAAGCATGGTAACCAGTCCCGCAGAAAGACCGTGTCCCGAAACATCAAAAAGCGCAATTCCGTTCAAAATATCGTTGTAGCTGTAATAGTCGTACAGGTCGCCGCTGACCTTGGCCTGAGGAATGTAGGAAACCGCAAGCTCCCAGCCCCGGAAGTGCTTAACCGGCTGCGGAAAAAAGTTCTTCTGAACGGAGAACGCCATTTCCAGATCCATATCGGAATGAAGCTTTGCAATCTCAAGCTGTCTGTTCAACTCCGAAAGCTCATCGTTGGCCTTTCTGAGTTCTTCGGTTCTGGCATCCACCTCTTCCTGAAGGTGATTGGTAAGCTTGTCATTTCTCTGATAAAGCCGCCCGAAACGATAGGCCAGCATTATCATAAATGCAATAATCGTTCCCTGCCATCCAAAAATCATAAAATAGGTAATTGAATTCGTTGGATTCAGCACCCGGGTAACGGCATCCAGGATGCCCCCGGTGGCAAAAGGAGCAAAACCAATGGCAAAAATTATAGCCTTGGCCCGGGTTTCCCTCTTGATTATATGAATTATCAGTTCAAGAATTCCGCTTACAAGCTGAATACCAACCAGCGTCATCATCGCAGGGGAAATATCCAGAAGGAAATCGTAATCCGGCGCAAACACCGTCATCAAAATCTGAATCAGAACAATGATATTCCGTCCAAGTCTTACCGAAAAAGAAGGCTTTGCACCAAAAAAGCGGGTTCCAAAGCGAACTATCATGTAAATAATCAAATAACCCGGGATTATGAAGGTATATTTTGCAAAAATCAGGAACGGGATTCTTCCTTCGGTATAAAACGGAAGTTCCGTTGCAAAAAAATATATCAGGAACAGCGCCGTAAAGAAATTCAGAAGGGAAAAATCCCTGAAAACCACAAAGCCGAATTTTCTTAGATTAAGATAAAAGCACAGATACAGAATGAACGTAAAAAACATTACGCCAAAAAGAACTGCAAAAATCCTTGAATGATAAAAATTTATCCGCTCAAAGGCAGGATAGGCCTGAGTGGCCGGCTGAATAAAAGCATGAGTCGAAATTCCTGAGTTTCCGTGAATGAAAACCTTAATCAGGATTGTGTTAGTTCCATTCTGATTCAGAATGCTAACAGGAAGACTGAAGAAATGAGCCATAAACTGAGTAAAGCGCTCGTTAGGCGGGAAGGAACCATACTGGGAAACAAAGATTCCGTTGCAGTAAAGCTTTTCGGCACTTCGAAGCTGGGGAATTACCAGTCCCAGAGGAAGATACTTGAACTCCTGCGGAATCATAAAGTCGGCACGAATCCAGACAAATCGTTTTTTGTTGCCGAACATATTCATCAGGTTGTTTTCTTTTTTATCTTCAAGCTTCTTAAAGTTCTGAAAATTTTCTATTGCGTCATTTACCGTTGAGCTTTCATCGGCTTCCCAGTAGTAGAAATCCTTTCCGATTTCAAGCCGCTGAATAGGAGTGATTCTGTAAGAATTTCTGCCCTTTTTTTCAGAATGAGCGCTGCTGTTCCCGCAGCCGGCACAAAGAAGCAGCAACGAAATTAAAACGAGAACATTAAAAAAATTAAAGCGCTTACATTTAAAATTCACGTAGAATAATTATAACCGAGGTTTCTGTTTTTTGGTAATTATTTTTTAAGGAGGGAATGCATAGCAAAGACTGAGTTTTGTAATTCATAGTCAAAAATTGGCTAACGGTCGCGTCCTGCGGGTCAAAACCGCGAGAAGAGCGCGCTAAGTCGCCTTCGCAACACAGTTGCTCGGAGACTCGCTCAAAATGTTCCACTGGAACATTTTGCCGGCTTTCAGCCGTCGCTCCCTATATTTGTGGCAAAGGAACTCATTAGATGCCGCTTTCGCGGCAGCCACAAACAGAGTTTTTTTGCCCGCCTGCCGCTACCCTCCCGCCAATTTTTGACAATTATCGCTAATCTCAGGCTTTGCTCTACTTCACCTTTACATAGTACGGGGTGGTGTCTACCTTGATGTAGCCGCCATTCTTCTTCGACTCAGCTTTCAGTACTTTCAGGGCGCCTTCGCTGTCTATCTGACTGGAATCAATCAGGCGGGTAGTATTGTTCCATTCAAGGCAGGGATTTGGCATTCCCGTTGCACCGTCCACCCGGTTGTTTGTTGCGGCAAATTCATTCACTGCAACGGTTACACTTTTTTCTTTCCAGCCGGGAGTCCACTTTCCGTCTTCGTAGATTACCTTTCCGTTAAACTTCAGGGACTGCACCTCAGGTACGCCGATAACCTTGCCTTCCATAGCTGGAGCCTCTCTGAAACAGCATTCAATTCCCACCTGACAGGCAAAAAGACTGCTGCCTTTGCTCGTCATGGAATATTCAAAAAGCGTCATCAGTTCTTCAAAGGTCAGGCGGTAAACATAAATCCGGTTATTGAAGGGGAACAGCTCGTAAACATCGGAAACCGAAACCGGACATTCTCCTTTTTCGTTCAGTGTAAAAGTACCGGCCCGGACGCCCCCGGAATTCTGAAATGCAATATCCGCATTCCCAACCCTTCGCACAATATCGCACATCCAGTTTGCCTTCAGGTTCACCCGGTTTCCGCTTTCCTTTACCGGATTTTTTGTAACCGCAGTTTTTAATTTTCCCACAACTTCTTCACTATAGGGCTTAATTTCCTTTATGGCCCGGTCTGTCAGCTCTAAGACTTCCTCGTCCAGATCACTTTCGTTTTCCCCGGCAAAGTTTCTTGTAGTTTTCTTGTCGTCCACGCCAATGGTCTGATTTTTAGAAACTCCGGAAAAACTGACCCTGCCCTCTTCATCCAAAGTAAATTTAAGTTCACCGTAGCAGAAAGAAGTACCATGAGCCGCCGGCTGAATATAGGAAAGTCCCCAGGAAGTTTTTCCCGCCTTGTTCATGTGAGTGTGTCCACCCAGAACAAGATCTATCACCGAATCTGCCCCCAGCTTTCCCGCCCTCTCCTGAGCATCCGCGTGCATCAAAAGCACCGTTGCATCACACAGCCCGCTGGATTCTAGTTCTCTGGCCAGCTGGTTTATAGGCCGCAAATCAGTTTTAATTTTGAAGCCCTTCCCCACAAACTCAGAAGTTTTTATGCTGGTTGAATAATCGCAGACATAACCGATAACCGCTATTTTTACGGGAAGCCCTTCCCCCGCGGAATTCAGGGCAGTTTTTTCAAGAATCACATAGTCCTTTACAGAACGGCCGGAAGCTTTTTCACCGGCAGCCTTACTCTGATAAAAATTTGCTGCAACAACCGGCACCAGATTCGGGTATGTTTTTCCGGCGGCTTTATAGGCAGGAAGGGTTGCGTCCTTTTCAACCAGATTTTCAAAACCCCAGTCGAACTCGTGATTTCCCAGGGCAACGGCGTCGTAGTCCATTTTGTCAAAAGCCACGTACATGCACTTTCCCTTCTGAAGATTAGAAAGCATATTTCCCTGATAAATATCGCCCCCATCCAGGAGCACCAGTTTTTTGCTGTCGTAGCCGGCTCCGTGGCCGCGGATATCCCGAACCTTGTCTGCAATATAGGAAAGTCTGTAGTGCACCTGGCCGTTTTTGATGAACGCAATATTTCCGTGAAGGTCAGAGGTTTCAATTAAGGGAAGAAAATAATCCCCGGGCGACACTTCCGCTCTTTTTTCAGCAAAAGAGTGTACCTCTTCAGCAGCCTGAACAGAGCCTGACTGCCCGCCGGAATGTTGTATTATCCCAGCCTGTCCCACATTCCCCTTTTCTTTTAGGGAAGTTGTGCAGGAAAATAGAGACAGAGAAAAAAATACACAAGAAACTGCAAATTTCTTCATACTGAACCGTTTTTTCATACATGCTGCTCCTCAAGTCAGTAAAATCTGCCGCAAGACCTCTTATCCCTTTATTTTTTCATTAAGCTCCAGCATTTCCTTAAGTTCAAGGGTCGAATTCTGAAGATTCTGTATTTCCTTAAGAATGGCGGAATTTCCAACCGACATTTCGTTTACAGCAGAAAGAACTATCCGGGTACTGTTGTTCATGGTTCCCAGAGATTCATTGGAAGAAGAAATGATTTCCCGGATGGATTCCTGAATATTTCCCAGCTGCTCACCGATTTCCTTGGACTGCAGGGTGGAAGTTTCCGAAAGCTTTCTGATTAATTATCAAGTCAATTTTCCCATCCGTCAACGAATATTTTTATCCGCATTTTCATCCCCGGCAAACTGGTACCTCCGGCATAAAAAAAGCCACCTGAGATTACCTCAGATGGCCTTCTGTTATAAGGCGATAAATCTCGCAGAACGGGATTCATCAGCCGAACAATACCGGGCAGGTTAGTTATTATGCCACTTTTTAAAGATGAGCGAAGTATTAATTCCCGCAAACGCGAAATTGTTGCTCATAACATATTCAGCATCAATTTTTCTACCTTCGCCTCTGATGTAATCGAGGTCGCCGCATTCAGGATCAATATTATTCAAGTTAAGTGTTGGATGGAACCAGCCTTCGTTCATCATGTTGATTGTAAGCCATGCTTCTACGGCACCACAGGCACCAAGAGTGTGTCCGATGTATGATTTTGTAGAAGAAATAGGAACCTTGCGGCCGAATACCCGGGCAGTTGCAGTAGTTTCTGCGATGTCTCCGTGGTGAGTAGAAGTTCCGTGAGCGTTTACGTAAGCGATTTCGTCACCCTTGAGACCTGCGCTGTCCAAAGCCAGCTGCATACAGATTCCCATAGTTTCGCTGTTTGGCGAAGTAATATGAGTTCCGTCAGTGTTTGTTCCAAAACCTACGATTTCAGCATAGATTTTAGCACCGCGTTTTACAGCGTGTTCAAGATCTTCAAGAATCAATGTTCCTGCACCTTCACCGATTACAAGACCATCGCGATCCTTGTCGAATGGACTTGGAGCTGTTTCTGGATGTTCGTTTCGAATAGAAGTTGAACCCAGCTGGTCAAAAATTGCAGCATCAGGTGGACAAAGCTCTTCAGCTCCACCACAAATCATGATGTCCTGAAGCCCGTTTTCGATAGTTTCGTATCCATAGCCGATAGACTGGCTTCCTGAAGTACAAGCCTCAGAAGTTACGATCATTCGACCTTTCAGCTGGTAAGTTACTTCGATATTTGCAGCACAAGTATGTGGCATACATTTGATGTAAGTAGAAGAGTTTACCTTTGCAGTGCAGCGGTCCTGCATAACGCTTGTGAGTTCCTGAATAGAATCAAAAGAACCCATAGATGAACCATAAGCTACGCCAGTGCGTCCATTTTTAAGTTCATCAATAACGTCTCCGTCTTCCTTCAAAAGGCCTGCCATCTTTAACGCCATCTGTGAAGTGTGGTAAGAAAGAAGGGCAACGCGACCCATTCCGCGAACCAGTTTTCTTGGATATTTTGGAAGTTCCCCTTTTGCAGGACAGGCAAGATGAGTGTTCATTCCCTGAATGTCATGCCATTCTTCCATATTTTTAATGCAGTTTTTGTAGCTTTTAAGCTGCTCGTAAGCTTCGTCCCAGTTCTGACCAAGACCGCTTATCATTCCTGCGCCAGTAATTACAACGCGGCGCTTTCCGTTTGGTTTTGTAAATTCCATATTATTTCCTTCCACGGTGGTTGAGTAGGCGGAGCCGTATCGAAACCACCATTTCTTTCCATTTTCAGGAGGGGAAAGCCTTCCCCTCGGCTCAACCCTTCGGTTTTCGCCTACCCCTTCATGCGGGCTCAATCACCGCCCGCAACGCCTGCTATTATCTGGCGTTTGAATTGAAGTTTAATGCAATACGGAAAAAAAATCTACATTACAAATAATTTGAGAAACTTTATGCTACATCACCAAGCCAGCCGTAATGCTGAACAGACATATCTACAAAATGATTCAAAAGTAAATTGATTTTTGAATCAAATGCATCTTTATCAAAGCTCTGTGGTAAGTCTGCATCAAGTGAAGAAATTATTGCATCTTTTACAATTGTTGACGTCTGTTCATCTTTGTACCAGCCAACAACAAAAAGATTTTTCTTTTCTTCTGTGAGTTTCTTATAGAGATTTTTCGCAGCAAGTTTTACGCTCTTTTCTTCTTCTTTTGTTAGCTTTCGGCCTTTTATGAGAAGGTCAAACATTTCAAGTTCTTCTTCTGTAAGACCTTCTGTTTCAGCTCGCTTATCTTCATTTTTCATATCTTCAATAAGCTGTAAGAGTTGTTCGTAATAATCTTCGTTTTCGCTGCCACCGGCATTGTATTGGTCTATGATATTTTTGAAGCGTTCGCTGAAAGAAATTCTTGTTGTGTTTTTATTAATCATAATCTGCAGCATCTTTTGAATGAATTCTTTCATATCATCAATTTCAATTGCTTTGTACTGTGCTTTATGTATTTCTTTACGAAGCTCTTCTACATCGACTTTAGAAAGATCTATCACTTTGAATTCGTGAATAAGATAGTTAGATGATTTTTTACCATTCGGGTCACTGGTGTCTTCCGGTTTTTCTGAACTGACTGATGTATCAAGCAATGCCTGCATTCTGGCCTTTGCACGATCAAGTTTTTCATCATCAACATTGTTGTTCATCAAATCATTCAGATATTTTAATGGCTTAAACTTTTCGTTCTGCCAGCCCATCTCGAAAATCTCTGGTTTGCTTGCTTCATAAAGATTAAGCATTGTATTTGTAATAACGCGGAACTTTTCTTTGCCTTCATCTTTCTGGTAAATGATTTCCAGAGCATTTCGTAAAGCTTCAAGTTTTTCCAGGTCGCCTGGAAGTTTGTTGATTTCATCAAGACTTATATCGAGGTCAGACAAAAATTCATCAGCCTCATCAATGCTCTGACCAATCAATTCAAGAAGATATTCAATATCTTTTGCAGGGAATTCATCTCCGTCATCACCGGTTGCATAATCGGTAAGGGCCTGCTGCATGTATTTAAATACATTTACATAATCTACAATGATACCGCTTGTCTTACCAGGATAAACACGGTTTGCACGTGCAATTGCCTGCATCAGGGTATGACCTTTCATAGGCTTATCAAGATAGAGCGTAGAAAGATTTGGAACATCAAAACCTGTAAGCCACATTGCGCAAACAAAAACAAGCTGCAACGGATCATTTTTATCTTTGAATCGGTCTTCAATATCTACTCCGTCAACAATCTTATTCATCTTGTCGCGGTGAGGTTTTATGTTTAATCCCTGTTCTGCAAACTTCTTTTCTTCATCTGCATCTTCAGAAATGATTACAGCCATTTCTACATTGTTCATGTAATCCAGGCGGGCTTTGATTTCGTCACGCTCTTCTTTTGTAGCAGCACTATTTCTGTCTTTTATCAGCTGTTTCTTTTCTTCTTCCCAATAATGTTGAACCTTGTCGTACATTTTTACTGCTGTAAACTTATCTACAGAAACAACCATTCCTTTTCCAAGGAAGCCTCGACGAGGGAAATGATGCGCAATATCTTGAGCAATTTTATCAAGACGTTCATCGCGCTTAAGAACTTCAATTATCTTACTGCCAGAATCTTCCAGTTTTTTGATTTCTTCTTCATTAAGATTTTCATCTTCAATAATGTCTACAATATCATCATCAAGGAAGTTATTTGTAAGACCGACTTCAGGCACACGGCGGCTGTAGAACAACGGAACCGTAGAACCATCTTCTACAGACTGAGCAAAATTATATTCAGAAACATAATCTCCAAACCACTGATTTGTAAGACGTTTTGAACCAAGCAGCGGAGTTCCTGTAAAGGCAATAAAGTTTGCATTTGGCAAAGCGGTGTGCATGTTCTCTGCCAGGTCTTTATACTGGGTTCGGTGTGCTTCATCAATCAAAACAAAAATATCATTACGCTCACTGAGAACAGGATATTTCTTTCCCTTGTCATAACGGAACTTATGAATCATAGAGAAAATGAATTTCTTGTTGCTCTTAAGATATTCACGAAGCTGTTCCGAGTTTTTAGGCTGACATTCTTCTTTATTGCCGATGACCTCCGTGCGTACAAAGTTTTTATAAATTTGAGTATCAAGGTCTGTGCGATCTGTAACAATAAAGAAAGTGAAATTGCCTTTTAACTTACGGGCACATTTTCTTGCAAAGAAAACCATAGAATAAGATTTACCGGAGCCTTGAGTATGCCAGAAAACACCAAGCTTTCCTCTAAGTTCTTCGCGGCGTTCAACATTTCGCATAAGATTATTAACACCAAGGAACTGATGGTTCTTTGCAATAATTTTGACTTTTTGATTCTGGAACAAAATAAAGTTTTCGATGTAATCAATTAAGTGTTCTTTTTTACAAAGACCTCGGGCAAAGTATTCAATGGATACACCGCGTGCTTTAATATCTTTGCGGTTTGGCTTTTCATTTTCGCTTTCGACTTTAAGCCATTCAAAGAAAAACTCAAAATCCGAATTCCAGGCACCAAGACGAGTTTCCAAACCATTACTCAAAACACAAATCTGATTAAAGGCAAACAGGTTTGGAATATCTTTTTTGTAATCAGTAAGATTTTTATTATAGGCTTCTTCTATTTTGATTATTGCATTTTTAAGTTCAACAAAAACTACAGGAAGTCCGTTTACAAAAATGATTACATCCGGTCGTCGCCAGTAATACTGCCCCTGAATCCACATTTGCGAAACTGCTGTAAAAATATTGTTTTGGGGATTTTCAAAATCAATGAGTTTAACAAAATCAAAAGTCTGCCTGCCATTTTGTTTGAACTCAACTTTACGGCCATTGCGAATCAAATTGTAGTTGTCGTAATTGGTCTTTACCATGTCGCTGCCGGTAAAGTCGCGGCACAATTCGCGGATTACAGAATCTATATTTTCAGCGGGGATACTAGGATTAATTTTATAAAGAGCAGTTTTTATCTCTTCTGGCAAAACACATTGTTTTTTAGAAGTACGGCCTGTTCCATCGTTTAAGTTTTCTTTACGTCCAGGATCTGAATCACACTGGATGAAGTTATACGCAAGCTCATCGCTTTTAAGAATATTTATAAGAGAAACTTCAATGTCATCTTCGGTAATGTAATTTGCCATAAAATCAGCCTCCAGTTTGACAAATGCCCTTTTCCATGTTATTTTATAATAGATAGGTCCTATTAAGATGAAAGTGGGCGTCGTGCCATGCGTTACGAAAGTAACCTAGTCTTATACAGGGTCTATTTTTTTTGCCTCCAGCGGATTTTTTTGATTATAATAATTCTTTGGATACTTTTCAAAATCAAAAATATCATGAACCAGATTTATTTTTTCCTTTAAAAAGTTGTAATATCTAAAATCTCCCTTTTCATAGGCTCTTTGAATTGTCCATAAAACATAATCTGCAGCCTGAAGGAGAGGAATTTCTGAATTTTGTTGAATAAAAATACGAATTTCATTCTGATTTTCAGTATTCCACTTTTCATTGAAAACTGAAATTGCATTATTAACAGCCTCCTGCATAGATGTCTGATGAACAGTACTTCCCATTGCGCTAAAATACAAATCTATTTTTGAATACAAATGAAGTCTGTTTTCTAACAGTTTTGACACAAGATACTTATAAACCTGCTTTTGACTCAGATTAAATTTTTTGCGCCATAAACTTTCATTTTTGCGTGCAACAATGCAGTAAAATGAAAAATCCTGCTGTTTTAAGAGTTTAAATACTTTTTCGCGAACTTCTGCACAATCTTTATTCGCATGAAACATTTCAAGGCTGTGATGAAAAGAAGGAATTGCTGAAAGGTACTCATCACCCGCAAGTTCTGCTCTTAAAGCATTGAGAGATTTTGTAAACTCTTTTGGATTCTTACATTCAAGATAACCTACCATAAAAGTTTTGCTGGCAGTTCCTTTTTCGAGCAAGTTTACACCGTGGTGTCCCAGAATTGAAGTATCGCCGGCTTCATCAAAATAATAGTTTACCTTTATATTTTGTATTTTCTGCATATTATGAAAAATACTCCTTATTCAAAAGAAAATCAGCCAGATTTATTATACTTATTCCTTCGTACAAATATTTTTCATGTCTTGTTCGCGCAATTAATACTTTAGGGTAAGCATCTTTTATGCTCAACAATGGAGTTACTTCACGTTCAAGAGTTTCAGGAGAAGAAATATCATCGCTGACCTGAATATAGATTTTTTCACTCTGTTTTATCGCAACAAAATCTATTTCTTTTTTGTATAAAACTCCTGTGTAAACTTCGTAGCCCCTGCGCAGCAATTCTATACAAACCATGTTTTCATAAACTCTGCCATAATCCATATTCTTGGTTCCGAGGATTGCATAGCGGAAAGAATGATCTGCAAGATAATACTTATCCTGGCTGGCAAGATACTTTTTACCGCGAATGTCATAACGGCGGACTTTATAAAAAGCAAAGGCATTACATAGATAATTAAGGTAAGAGCCTATAGTTTTATTATTCGCTTTCTGTTGATTTGAAACCAATGTATTTGCAAGTTTTTGGGTAGAAACTTCTGTTGAAATATTGTCCATTAAAAAATTATTGAGCTTCTCAAGCAAATCTGTATTTCTGATTTTATATTTCTGTTTAATATCCCGAATAATCAAAGCCGAAAATACATCTTTTATATATCCATATTTCTGCTGTTCTGTGGAATACGTAAAAGAACCCGCCATTCCACCCTGCTTAACATAATCAGAAAGCAGGACTTCATTGTCTGTTCCGCCAAAATAGGATTTATACTCTGCAAAAGAGAATGGAAAAACAGGTATTTCAAAGGTTCGCCCTGTAAAAAGGGTTGCCAAATCACTTGATAAAAGAAAAGCGTTTGAACCGGTAATGTAAATATGGAATTTCTTTGAATTATGAAGGGAGTTTATTGCCTTTTCAAAACCTTTACAAAGCTGAATTTCATCAACAAACAAAAAATTTTCTAATTCGCTTTCATAATGCTCAAGAACATATTTATTTAGTTCATGGTATTCAGAAAGATTTTCATAGCTAATGTCGTTAAAATTGATATGAATTATATTTGACCGTGGAATATTCTTTTTTATGTAGACAATAAAGGATTCCATGAGACTGGATTTACCGCAACGGCGAATTCCTGTTATTACCTTTATGTCTTCTGTGTTTATTGTGCCTGCAAGTTTTTCAAGATATTCATGTCGTTCTATATATTCCATGCTGTAAGTATAACATGACTATTACTCAAAATCAATAAAAATTTAATTTTGAGTAATAGAATTGCTTTTTATTACTCAAAATTAAAAATTTTTCGATTTTGGGAAACGAGTTCATGCATGAAGCGTTATTCCACCTCCAGTTTGCCGCTCATTAAACGTGGTAACAAGAGGTCGCGCTGTTGGGTTAGGTTAGTGATTTGTTTTGAGTACGAAAAAATATTATCCATCATAGGATTTACAAATTTATTAAATCTTTCGATAATTCGTACATCTGGAACAAGAATTTTAATTCTATCCAAATCTCCTCGGGCAAGTCCTGGTTGTGCAGCATTTCTATTTAAATTTTGCATTTGAGTAAAGTATTGAGGCATATTCAATGTAAAATATAAATAATTTTGGTAGTTTTTATTAATTGAACGTAATAAAAAGACATGTTCATTAACAGCATATTCCTTAAATGGAAAGTCATCTCTGAATAATGTTACTTTTCCAATATAGGCACCATCTTTATATAAGAGTATATCATTATCTTTTCCGTGGCCTCGTTTCATTTTATCATAAAACTCTCTTGGTACAAGTTTAACATTTGAATAATCAAAATAACCGAGTTTATCTATAGATTCTGCTCCGAGACTTGGAATTCCGTCTTCGAGGGAATCATCAATTCCTCCAGAAGGTCGAATCCCTGATTCAACTTCATATCCAAATTCTGATAGCTTCAAATACTTCCATCCCTCTGGAATCCCATTTTCAAACTTTGTGGTTTGCCAGCCGGGGAAGCGGAAGCGGACGAACCATTCTTTGTAGAGTTCGCATGTACCGGTTTGCAGGGCTTCTATCTGCTTTTTGTAGTTTTGTATGAGGTTGTCGTAGGCTGATAGTATTGAGGCTATTTTTTGTTGTGTGGGGAGAGGGGGAAGTTGTACCTTTAATTTCTCAATCTTATAAATTCCTAATTTTGCCTGAGCAGCACCAACTGCAAACCCTTCCATATAAGTTTTTAAGTTTGGCTGACTTAAATAATAGCATAAATATTTTGAATTCACATTCTTATGAAAATTAGTTAATCGAACCGCATTTTCTGTCAGATTAAATCCATCCAATTCTTTAGGAACAAAACCAACATCTCCAATATTTGCAACTATAGTTATTGCAATATCATTTTCATTAACAATATATCTTTTAATTTTGGACTGAACATCTTGTGAAATATAAGCTAAATCATTTGTGTTAATTTTTCCATTTTTTATATCACGCGCTCTTATATATGGATATTGCGTTTGCGTAGAAGAAAAATCACACCCTTTAGGAAGTCTTTTTCCACTTTTTATTTCACAAATATCTTTAATTCTATATATATTCCAATTATTCACTTTCTCTTTCCTAATTCTCTTTCATAGATCCAGAAACAAGTTCGGGATGACGGTAATTTTATATGCGTTAGGGATTGTAGGGGCGGCGCAGCCGTTCTCGCGAAGCGAGAATGAAGCGATAGCGGAACCCCGAAAAGCCCGACCGACGCGAAGCGGCGGGAACGCCCTAACTAAACAACTCCTTCAAATTATCTGCAATCTGTTTTTCGAGAGTTGCGGCTTCTTTGCTCAAAGTTTCAAGTTCAGTGTTGAGGCCCAGTATTTTGGCTTTGAACTCAGATTCGGTCATGCCGTCGTCTTCGATTACAACTCCTACGTAGCGGCCGGCATTGAGGGAATAATCCTGATCGCGGATGCCGTCTTCGCCTTCTATGCTGGCGGCTTTGCAGAGGCCTATTACATCGGTGTAGGTTCCGTTTGGAAAGCGTTCGGTGAGCCAGTCTATCTGAGACTGCCAGTAGGCTTTTGTTTTTACTTCTTTATCGTCGCTGGCTTGAGGGGCTGCTTTAAGGGCGGCGGTGTATTCTGCTATGAGGTCTTTAAAAGCCTGGGTGTCGCCGTTGTAGAGTCGCGTGATGATGCCCAGATTTTTTATCTGCTCGTCGCTGAACTTTCTGTGGGCACGGTCTACCTGGGTAAAGATAGAGCGGGCATCTATAAAAAGGATTTTGTCTTTCTTCTGTGGTCCTTTAGTTTTCTGTTTGTCGAAGAACCAGAGGGTCGCAGGAAGGGTAACGGAAGAAAACATATTGCTTGGAAGGGTTACCATCTGGCTGATGATTCCTTCTTCTATCATCTTTTTGCGGATTTCGAGTTCTGAACCGCCGGCATCGCTTGCGGAGTTTGCCATAACGAGGGCTGCTTTTCCTGTGGCGTTGAGGGAGCTTGCAAAGTAGCTTATCCAGAGGTAGTTTGCATTTGGAACTGTTTCTTTTTTGTCGCTGCCTTTTTTGGCGGTTTTTGATTTGTTTTTTGGAACGCCGTAAATGTTAAAGCGAGGGTCGTCCTTTACTTTGTCGTAGACAACTTCATCTACGTTGAAAGGTGGATTTGCCATTACGTAATCAAAGTTGCCTACTGCGTTGTGAGGGTCTGAATAGAAGGAGTTTGCTTCTACGATTTCGCCGCGGACGTTGTTCAAAAGAAGATTCATTTTTGCAAGCTTTACGGTGTCGGGTTCTTTTTCTACGCCGTAACAGCGGAACTTCATTACTTCATCTGAAGATTTGTTATGGCGGTGCATAAAGCGGGCTGCCTGAACAAACATACCGCCAGAACCACATGCAGGGTCTAAGATTTTCTTTTCGCCATTCTGTGGCTGGAGAACTTCTACCATGTAACGGACTACGGTTGCAGGTGTATAGAAGGTTCCGCCGTCTTTTCCTTCCTGAAGGGCAAACTCGCCAAGGAAGAATTCGTAGATTTCGCCAAAGAGATCTACGCTGATGTTTTCCGGAATATCCATAAAGATTCGCATAATGTTTGAAAGGAGTTCCGGTTCTTCTTCGGGCACAAGCTGACCGTACACTTCTTTTGGAAGAACTCCATCCATTTTTTCGTTTTCTCGTTCTATGGCTTCCATTGCCTTTTTTACGAGGGTTGCTTTATTTGCGTCATCAGGCGCGTCGTTGATTGTTGTATAATAGGCTTCCGGTGGAAGGTAAAAACCGCAAAGTCTTACAGATATTTCTTTTAGACTGTTACTATTACGAGCTCGCTCGCTCAACTTATTGTATTCGGCTTCTATTTCTGCTTTGTGCTGTTTGTAAAGAATATCTGCATAGCGTAGGAAGATTAATCCTAAAATTGGTTGTCCGTATTTATTTGCTGCTAAGTGGGCTCCGGCACGAAGTACGTCTGCGGCGTGCCAGAGGTTGTCTTTTAGTGTTTTGAGTTCTGAGTCGGTCATTGTTTCTTCCAATATTTTTTGGTTTGATTTATTATATCACAAGAAATAAAAAAAATGACCGTGAAGATATTTTCACGGTCAACTCATTATATTCAGATTCGCTTACCCGATCATACCACCGTCAACAGTGATTACCTGACGGGTGATATAGCTTGCACCTTCGCTTAAGAGGAATACGGCAGTTGCACCGATTTCTTCAGGCTGTCCCATTCTCTTCATTGGGATTGTTGAAAGCATAATTTCCTTTGCTTCAGGAATGATTTTTGCTGTCATTTCTGTTTCGATGGCACCTGGAGCGATTACGTTACAAGTTACGTTTCTTCCTGCAAGTTCAACTGCCAAAGCTTTTGTTGCAGCGATGATTCCGCCTTTTGAAGCAGAGTAGTTTGTCTGTCCGCGGTTTCCGATGATTCCGCTTACGCTTGCAACAGTGATAATTCGTCCGCCGCGCTTATTTTTGCGGCTTGCCATTCCCATGATGAGTGGGCTCAATACGTTATAGAAACTGTCAAGGTTTGTGCGGATTACAGCATCCCAGTCTTCTCCAGAAAGACCTGCAAAAGTGTTATCCCGGGTAATACCTGCATTGTTTACAACGCCCCAGAGGATTCCGTGCTTTTCTGTCATTTCCTTAAGCTTTGTTTTGCAGTCTTCGCGGTCACCGATGTTGAACTGAATAAGTTCACCGTCTCCGCCCACAGCCTTAATCTGATTCAAAGTTTCTTCAGCCTTAGCCTGACTTCCGTTATAGTGACAGATTACAAAATAGCCTGCCTTTGCAGCTTCAACAGCGATTGCCCGGCCGATTCCGCCGGAAGCACCAGTTACCAGAATCTTTTTGTCCGCATTGATGTTTTCCATAGTATAACCTCGTAATTTTCTTTCGTTTTGATTTTCGATGATAGTAGTTTGACACTTTTTGAAAAAGTGTCATTTTATTGTAAAGGGAATAAAGTTTTTCCGCAAGACCCTGTTAGCCTGGGATTCCTCTTCCCTCCTACTGTTTTAAAAAACTTTTTTTACTGAAGAACCAGCCCCAGCGGGCTCTACAGCGCCTTGAACATTCCTGTCATGTCTTCAGTTTCCATTACGGTGATTTTTGCCGTTGCAGCAGGTTCAGTATCTCCTACCTTCTCAAACAGAGAGCAGATGTAGCGGTAAGTGTGAGTTTCTTCGTCCCGGTAGTCTTCTGCAATCTTCATCTGGCAGGTAGTGTTGTTCTTCAAAAAGCCAACGCTAGCCTTAAAATCCACAACGCTCAAAATCATTCCCGGAAGGGGCTCGCGACCCTTGATTTTATTTGTAATTCCGGTAAGAGCGCTGATTCCCTGTGCCATCAGCTCAAAGCCCGCCCAGGTCGGAACGCCGTCAAATTCTTCTTCGTAAAAAATACAGTCTTTTGTAATATCGTATTCTGTTGTAATCGTGTGATTGTTTACATCGTGCTGAGTTACTCGTGTTAAAAGGAACATTTTTCCCTTGTGAGGAAGATAATTTATAAGCTCATCGTGATCGATAAACTGAGCAACTTCTTTTGGTTCAACTGCCATATACACCCCTTAATTCGGATAGCATACTAAAAATTTCAAAAATGTGCTATAATCTTCCCATGGCAAACGACACTCTTTTTTCTTCAGCATTTTCTCGTGAACCCCTGGCAGCCCGCATGAGGCCCCGCAATCTGGATGAATATATCGGACAGGACCACATTGTTGGAAAAGGGCGTCTTTTGCGGCGGGCAATTGCGGCCGACCAGCTGACCTCAGTTATTTTTTACGGACCGCCGGGCTCAGGAAAAACCACCCTTGCCCGGGTAATTGCAAACCACACAAGATCGAATTTTATCACCCTGAATGCAGTTTTAACCGGCGTTCAGGATATCAGAAATGCCATAAAACAGGCAGAAGACCATTTTAACCTCTACGGAAGGCGCACGATTCTTTTTGTAGACGAGGTTCACCGCTGGAACAAAAGCCAGCAGGACGCCCTCCTTCCCTGGGTTGAAAACGGAACCCTGATTTTAATCGGCGCCACCACGGAAAACCCGTTTTTTGAAGTAAACAAGGCTCTTGTAAGCCGCTCCCGGGTTTTCCAGCTAAAGCCCCTCACTGAAGAAGACCTTAAAAAAGCCGCCACCCAGGCCCTCACCGATTTGGACCGGGGCTACGGAAAATGGAAGGTTACCTTTGAAGAAGGCGCCCTTGAACACCTGATTCAGACCGCCAACGGAGACGCACGCTCCCTTTTAAACGCCCTGGAGCTTGCCGTTGAAACCACACCGGAAAAATGGGATCCGGAAGCAAATCCGCCGGTTCCGGCTCCGGGCTCAACAATTTTTATCTCAAAAGAAGCCGCTGAAGAATCCATTCAGAAAAAAGTAGTGCTCTACGACCGGGACGGGGACTACCACTACGACATCATAAGCGCATTTATAAAATCCCTCCGGGGCCGGGACCCGGATGCCGCAATGTACTGGCTTGCCAGAATGGTTCGTGCTGGAGAAGACCCGCACTTTATCTTCCGCAGAATGCTGATTTCCGCCTGCGAAGACACGGGACTTGCCGCCCCAAACGCAATTACAATAGTAGAAAGCTGTGCTGCCGCCTTTGACCGGGTTGGACTTCCGGAAGGACGATACTTTCTTGCCCACGCAGCCCTCTACCTTTCAACTGCACCAAAATCCAACAGCTCCATGGCCTTCTTTGACGCCCTTTCTTCCGTTGAAAAAGAAGACGCAGAAGTGCCGAACCACTTGAAGGATTCCTCCCGGGACGCAGAAGGCTTTGGCCACGGCGCCGGTTACCTTTACCCTCACGCCTACCGGGACCACTGGGTTGCCCAGCAGTACCTTCCGGATTCCCTTATGGGCCGGGTTTTCTACACCCCAAGCACCCAGGGCTACGAAAAACAGATCCGGGACGATGTTTTAAGCCGTCGGGAACTTCAGATTGCCGCAATTTTAGAGCATCCGGAGCCTTTAGACAGCGCAAAAACCGGCTCAAAAAATGCAGACTACAACCTGCCTGAACCGGGAGCCCCGGAACGCTCTGCCACCGCAAAAAGCTGCGCCACTTCAGAATTCGGGGCAAATCCCATCAGCGAATGGTGGATTGCCGAGCACTTTAAGGGCGGAACCATTAAAAAGGAAGAAAATCTCACCTTCAGCCCGGAGGATACAGTACGGGAAGGGGCTCTTGAACGGGCCGACAAGCAATGGAGAAGCCGACTGGACACCAACCGGGCCGAAATTCTCCTTGGAATCCGGGACACCATGGTTTCCATGGCATCACTTGTACGCCACCACAGAAGCCTTATCTGGAACGCCGACGACGGCCTTTTGCTCTGGGAAGTTGAACGGAAAACTCCGGAAGGCGTTACCTGCGGCGTGTGCCGAAGCCAGAAGGGAGCGGAAGTCCTAATGCAGTACGCCCGCACCCTGGGAGACCTGGATAAGCCGGTGCTCCTTTCACGGCCGGAAAGCGAAAACCACGCCATGCTTTCACCACGGGAATTTTACAGGCTGATTTTCAAGTTCCAGTACGAAGGAACGATTTTTGACCGCATATTTTTCAGGGACCCCTTTATCAATATCCAGTCCATTCAGGCAATGGCGGAAGCCTTTATGTGCATTGCAAACCCGGAAAAGCTGAAGGTTTTTGCACAGGAAGGAGAAGATACTGACCGCATAAAATACGATGCCGACGACTACGATAAATACGACGCCGAAAATGAAAAGGCAACTCAGACACAAAACGGGACATTTGCAAATTACGGATACACAAACGGTTATCAGGGCTATTCCGGCTCGGCAGGTGGCGGAAGCAAGATCGAAAGCCCGCTGGCTGAAGGCTGGAAAATCGTAATCAGCCAGAAAATTCCTTCAACCGGGCAGCGCATTTCCCGCCTCATCCGGGAGCAGATTTTGACCCCGGCCTCCGCCGCCCCTTACGAAGAAATTCTTTCTAAAATGGAAGATGCGGAAAACGCATTTTTCAATGATGAGCAGAACAGCCTCTTTAACTGGAACACTCAGACCATCGCAACAATATTTGAAGAACACGGCTTTACGGTAAACTCCGCTTCAAAAATCGTGAACGAAAAGCGGCGCATCACCCAGGGGGAAATCCAGAAGTGGTTCGATACCGCAACCTCCTCCTACGCCAACTTCCTTGTGGAGCGCACCGGCACTCTGGAACTGAAAAAACTGATTTCCCTTCTGCAGAACGCCGCAGAAAACATGCTCTTCACCTGGCAGAGCGAAACAGCTTACTTCACCGTTTCCGCAAAAGAAGCGGCCGGGCAGAACCCATAGCTCTGTGACTTGCTCTGACAGGATGGAACTGGCCAACTTTGGCAGAGCCCAAAGAAGCGATGCGCTTTAGTTTGCAGACGGTTCTTCTGCCGGCTTTTCCGTTTCCGCCAGTGAATTCTCTGCCAGCGCTACAAAGCTTTCGCCCCAGTAGTCGCACAAAAGAGCCCGGGCTTCCTCCTGCAGTTCCGGAACAACCCGGTCCCGCATCTGGCGGATATTGTTAACAAGGTAAAGCCGGGTCATGGCACGAAGCCGCTCCACCTCGTCCGGAAGAATAAGTGCGTGGGTGGCAGTTCGTGAAACACTGCACTCCGCTCTCACCACTTCCCCATCAGTTGAGCCCGCCCCTTCCGGTTCACTGCTGTTCTCTTTTACCCAGGTGGAAATCACGCTGAATACGCTGGAGGCCGAGCAGACCATCTTCCATTTGTGAATTGTGTCGATTGTTCTGTGGCTGGTCATTCCGGTATTCACCCGGTAACGGTAAACCGGCGCCTTAATTCCACGGTAATTTTCTGCGTACTGCGCCAGAAAGAAAAACAGCAGGATATCATCCGCCATGTTGCATTCGGTATAGGGAATATTTTCGTAGGCCTTAAGCCACAGCTCCCGCTTGATAAGCTTTCCCCAGGTATTAGCCGTAAAATCCCCGTCCACCAGCCAGCGCCGGAAAACCTGATGCCCCTGAATATCGCCATAAAAAATCTTTCCGTAGCGGTTTTCTTTTGAAGGAGTAAAGTTCCCCTGGTTGTCAAAGATGCCCGCAGTGCTGGTTCCGTGAACGATGTCAAAAGCCCCGGAAGACGCAGAAGGTGCAGCCGCCCCTAAATCTGCGGCAAACTCAGTTTCAATTTCAGCCGCCCCGGACAAAGAAACTCCCGATGCCTCGTACAATACTTTAAGGGCACCCGCTTCCATTTCGTCGTCACTGTCAACCTGGGTCATATAAAAGCCCCGGGCTTCAAAGCAGAGGGTTCGGCGCACTTCAATCAGACCGCGGTTTTCCCGGTGCTCAACAAAACGGAGTTCCACTGGCTGCAGTCCCCGCTCTGAACGGAAGCGCCTGCACTCCTTCTGCATAAGGCGAACAATTTTCTTAGCGTTCCGCCCTTTTTCGTCCTTTCCCGGGCTATGGTCGCTTACCACAACAATTTCAAAGGAATCAAAATCCTGGGTGATTACGGACCGCAGACACTGAACCAGAAAAGGCTCGGTGTTGTAAACGGGAATACAGACAGAAATTAAGGGCGCGCTGCGGGATTTCTTCATGGTGTAAAAGGTCTCTATTCAAGCGGACTGCGCCGGGTTATTCGTCTTTGCACTCGAAGCCGACGAATACTTTATCTCCATTATACTGAACCAATGTAGTAGAAGCCTCTGTTCGAGCAAACAAGAAAATACTTCCCTGTGGAGTATCACGAAGCAAAAGAGAATCAACTGAAACATCAAAGCTCGAACCTCGAATAATAAACTTATCCTTCTTATCTGAATTAAACTTTACACCCGCATCCTTAGAGCTTTCGATTGCAAATTCTTCCAGGTCAACGGTAACAATGCGGTTCACATTCTTGTAGCCCCACACACCCTCTGAATCCGTGTAGAAAGCAATTCCATTATCCGCAATTA
This sequence comes from uncultured Treponema sp., assembly GCA_946186185.1. GTDB lineage: Bacteria > Spirochaetota > Spirochaetia > Treponematales > Treponemataceae > Treponema_D. The sequence goes on from CAMHMJ010000004.1 coordinate 131,523, forward strand.
CAAGCTTTTTAGGCTTTAGGGCAACAAATTTTTCAGGACCAAGGAACACGGCTTCTTCAGCTTTCGATGGGTCAATACTGTCCATATTAGGAATACAGAACACGCGGTTTATAGGTCCAGAAGAAGAATTAATATAACCAAAAATTTTAGTTGCTTCCTTGGTTAAAATACTATTGTTGTCAGAATCTTCTCCTCCATAAACGATATACGGATAGGTTTTCGTATCACCAGAAATATCTCCTGGAGTAAATAAATTAAAATTACCTCCAGTGGCATTTTCTGAATTAAATGTAAACTTTGTATACGGTGTCACTTCATCTGTCTCTGAACCAGAATTACGGTCATCAATAAAACCTAGTCTTCTGATATTGCCGTCAAACAAATCTACTTCAATCAAAATACCACGACTATTGAATGCCTTATTACTTATTCCGTCACCATACATGATAAAATACTCTTTTCCAAGAATATAAATCTTTCCGTCCTGGTACATCATGTCGGTAAAATGGAAAGCGTCGGATAAGTCGAATTTATAATTATTCAAATCAATCAGGTATGTTTCCTGAACAGTTTCATAAACTTGATCTGTGTAATTTTCCGGAAGCTTCATAACAGAAAGAATATATTCGTGATTGTAGGACGACTCTTTTCCCAAATCATACAAAATTCCGTTGTGAACGCAGGAAAGACAGTGCTCCTTGCTTCCGGCAGGATGAATCTGCTGCCACCAGTCAAGATCTGAAGAGGCATCAAAACGGCAAAGCCAGTAATACCAGTCAGTTTCGCTGCCGCCAGATCCACCGGTTTTATCCGTTGTTCCATACAAATATTTTTTTGTACGGTCATAGCAAATATTTGTAAACTTATAGAAGGAAGCTTCCGCCTCGCCGTCTGAGCCAAAGCCATATTTATCAGAAAACAGAGTCGTCATATCAGAGCCGTTATCTTCCCAAAGTTTCGTTATGGCATAGACATTGCCTTCGTTATCAAAGCAGAAGCTCTTAAAGTCAGTCGTTTCGCTTTCAAAATCAGGGTCTGTATTTGAAGAATTCTCGTTCCATTTATAAAACTTATAAACAGGAACATCCACGCCGTTCACTTCTTTGGTAGTCAGATTGAACAGAACCGTATCAGTCTGGGGAACAAACTCCAGTCCATTCAAATCAAGAAGCTCGTCGGTTATAATAAATTCGATTTTTCCGGTCTCAGCATTTTTCTTCAGATGGCTGCCTTCCCCGAACCAGGTGTCCGTGGTAAGCCCCGGAAACACAGTTATGGCTTCATGGCAGATATACCGTTCAAACCCATCGTTATCGATAAACACAAAAGTGAAGTCATAGGTTGAAGGCTTTATGCCATCAAGCTTAATCTCAGCGTAGCCAACTGACCTTGAATCACTTCCCTCACCAATAGTATCGTTCCCAAAAAACTCTTCCTCTTCATCAATTTTGTTATCAGATTCATTTAAATCAACAGCCGAATATTTTACACTGCTGAGTTTAGTAAAACTCTCTCGGTCAAATGTATAATCCCAGATTGTAAGATTAATTTCACCCGATACAGATTCATTAAAAAACGGATACAAAACAACAGGCTGCTCAATTACGCTGTCAATCGACTTAACTGTAACAGTGGTGCCGTCCTTGCCGTCCTTGTCATAATTTGAAAGTGCACGAATAAAATCCTCATCATCAGCATCTGTGGAAATCTCAAGATAAATCTTAAGAATCCACTCCCCTGTCTTTGGAAGCGCAACTGAATATGTCATATTTTCGGTATTGATTGAGCCTTCAACAAATTCTTCACCAGATTCATTTTCCTTGTAATAGGCATTCACAACCCATCTGTATTTAGAAGAATCTTTTCCCTCAAGATTAAAAGACGAGGTTGCAGAACGGGAAGCAGCACCGCTGGTAACCGCACCGTCAGAAGCCATTCCCGCAATCAAAAGCTTTCCGCGTACATTACCGCCTGAAGCCAGGGAGCCGCCAGAAATCTGAGCGCCGTTTTTTTCTTCTGAAACACTCTTTCCGCCGGCAGAGTCATCCGAACAGCCCGTAAAGATATAAGCCGACGCAAAAACAAGTCCAGCCATAAAAAGAAGAGCACCGCCCCGTAATCTGCCACCAGGCAAAATGCCCTCACGCAAACCACCCCGCAGAACGTCACTAACCCCGTTAATTTTTCTCATCCAATTTTTCATAGTTGATTCTCCTGCTCTCCTAGTCTTCATTCTTCATATAGAAGTAAACACTGCCCCCAATCCATCCATAAGGATCTCTTGTAGACACATCATCTCCCATTTGCATGTAAGTAGTTGAATATTCGCTTGGCAAGAATTGATACAATGGCGTATTTTTTTCCTCATCGTAATAAATTCTGTTCAGCATCATATAATACGGGTCTCCAGAAAGTCGAGTTGTGAAAGTCGTTGGAGCATCAGAAACTTTCGTAACCGCAAATTTTTCCAGATCAATTGTAACAAATCTGTTTACATTTCTGTAAGCAAGAGCACCGTCTGCATTCGTGTAGAACCAGATACCGCTGTCAGAAACAACAAGCTGTTTTGGTTTTAAAGCAATAATTTTTCTAGGTCCCGCAAAAATCAATTCATCAGAAGCAGAAATACTGTACATTGTTGGGAAGAAATCAGACAGAGTTTTGTTCATCCGAATAGTTTCAACAATATTGTCCTCTGCATCTCTTTGAATTTTTACTAAATCCACAATTCCTGGAAGTGATTTCAACTTCGTATAAGTCTCATCTTCATAGAAGGTATATCCATCGCTTCCATCAGTTATATACATTCTTTCCGGTTTAAAGCTGTCAGTTTTCAATCCGGTTGTTTTTACAGGATTATCATTATTCCTCTCATCATATTTTATAAGCATACCACGGCTGTATCGATTCTGAGTACCAACATCTTCATAATAGGTATTGTCATTAATTCCATAGTCGTCATGAGTAGCAGGATCTCCCTTTACATCGTATTCCAGCAAAAGTAAATAGAACGCTCCGTCCCAATATACAAAATCACTGATTGTAGCAGCATAAGAAAAATCAATACCAGAAGTTAATGAAACTGTCTTCTTCGCTTCACCAACATTACCACCTGCATTACCCAATTCAAAGGTAAGAAGGCTGAATGAATAGTTCCCTGAAGTTACAGACTTTGCTACGCAGTACAAAACTCCGTCATATACAACTGCCCGCAATGGGGTGTAACCTGTAAGTGTAACCGTATAGGAAACCTGATTATCAAGATTTCCGTCAGAAATAAGGTACGGATATTTGAAAACAGACAAAGAGTCTCCAAAAGAAACCACTCCACTATTTAGTTCTGACTTATTTCCATATGCATATAAGATATTTGTGGCTTCATCAATTGTAAAGCCTGCGTAACCCGCTAAATCATTTCCATCATAGTCCGTAGAGCGTTCGAATGAATCCAGGTCAGTAAGTTCAATACCATCCTCGGAAATATTTGAATTATTTGATTTTAGCGTAAAAGTTCTGTCCCATGTTTCATCAGTAGAATTATATGAAGTTTTTCTTGTCTTCTTCAACGCATAGAATTTTCCGTCGTTATCAAAACCAGAACATTCGCTTAAAGATCTGAAATCTGGCGTCATATCAGAAGTATAGTCACTTACCGAATCAACCAGATAATAAGAAGAACCATTATAGAGCGCTGTTTGTCGTCCAACTACAACAGGTAATTCAAAAGTCTGGCTGCTTGTAACATAAGCCCCGTAGATGGAATTAATTCTGCGCTTTGCAGTCACATAAAGCTGGTAATTTCCAAGCCTTGGAAGTCTTCGAGTCAGGGTGATGTGGTCGCCGTCATCTTCATCAAAAATGTAATATGGAGTGCCATTGTAATTATCAAGCTTAATTCCGTGATACATAAGCTCTGCGTAATATTCTACTGGCTCCGTAACAACATTTCCTTCTGCATCCTTAACACTAAAGTAAATTGAATTACCTCTTAGATTTTGAAGGAAATCTTCACTAAGGCAAATATTCATCGCCCTGCTATCAATGGAAACATCCCCATCCACAGCCTTGATATACGCCGCATAGAACTTTTTATTTCCGGTGCTGCCGGCTGGAATTTCGAAAACCGGCTTTGTAAAGTCAGCATCTTCAAACCAGCCCGCAAAACCGTAGCCGTCCTTCTTCATCTTTGGAAGAGGCAGGGTCTCGCTCTTTCTGGAATATTTCATCGGTTTGATATTTGAGTTTCCGGAATTAAGAACACCGTCAGAATCCAGAACGCCGCCGTTATCCTCGTATTCAATGCTGTAAGTTTCATTCAAAAGCACCGTCTGTTCAAAATGTGAAGTAAAACCACGGGCAATGCAAACTGTATATGGAATCGTATTGATGGCAACGCTGGTTCCTTCCGCATAAAACTCGAACACCAGCTTATAGTATCCCCCAGGAAGTCGTTCAGCTTCTTTAGTAACAGAACGGGCAAAGGTTACAGAATAGCCGGTCACTTCAGAAGTTGTACCGGAGCCCCCTGACGAACCGGTGCCAGAGCCCCCTGACGAACCTGTTGAGCCGCCGGTAGAACCAGCCGTGCCGCCAGCTCCCGTACCCTCTTCATATTCCGGAGTGAAATAAGAAGCCGTCCAGGACTCAGTCACAGGAGTAAAAGACCCCGCCTCAGCGTCCGTTCTTGTAAGAGTTGCAACTACGCTGGTAACATTATCATCCTTTGGGAAGGAAACCTTCACCCTCAAACCACCCTTATCTTCATCCGCAAGAAGATTAAAAGAAATCTGTGTTGTAGTTCCCCGTACAATCTCAACAGCCTCTTCCGTAGTTCCGCTGAACAGAACGCCGTTAAGGTCTGCCTTAAGGGTAAAAGTCCAGCTTCCCGGAGCTACCGGAATCGGATGCTTCCTGAGCTCTGATAGAGTTTCCGCAGAAAACAGGGTGTGCTCTTCTACCTCTATATCCTCTGAACGGAAACCGGTAAGTACCAGGTTCTGAAGGAGGTTTACATCCGGCACTTCGTTCTGGTCAGGAAAAACCGTTCGTGAGGTCAGCGCCGTATCCACGATGATATATGCCTTTTCCGCCTTTGAAGAGCCGCTTCCAGAAGCTTCATTTGCGGTGCCAAAAAGACCGTTTCCGCAGGAAGCAAGCAGAACCGTCAAAGAAAGCGACAAAAATCCGTAAAAACCTTTATTTTTTCTGAAATTCCACATTTTCTTCATTATAAATCCCTCCCTATTTTGCCCTCTTAAGTTGTCCGTCTTCAGAAAGCGTCCAGTTGATTTCATCACTACCCGAAACACTTTGACTAGAAACGGCAAACTTGTTATATTCCGCTGATATTTCTGTTCCAGTTAAGCCCTCTTCAATCGAGCCAATTTCAAGAATTGAATCTGCAGCCATACCGCCAATTTCAAGTCCTACAGGATAAACAGCCGGAGTAATGGTTGCAACAGGACCTTTAGAAGAAACATCCGTTTCAAGCTTTCCGATAATCGTGAGTTTTCCGGAAAGATAAACCTCATTGTTATTTGCAACAAAGGCTGAACCGCCCATTTTGAATACACCGCAATACATTGCCGGAGCAGAAGCATCTGTAATCGCCTGATATACACCCCGGCCTTTATAATCCGCCGTATTGTATGAAATTGTACCGCCGTGCATATTAAACTCGCCGGTAGGACTGATGTAAACACCGCCACCGTAATAGGTAGATTTATTATGGTCGATTGTTCCGTTATAAATCACAAAGGAACCGCCGTCTACACATACACCGCCGCCACAGCCATTAGAGCTGTCAGAAGCCCAGTTTTCCTGGATTGAACCGGAACACATTTCAACATTTCCGCCCCGAATTACAAGACCGCCGCCTTCTGTTCCGTTATTATTTTTAATAACAGCACCGTCAATTTTAAGGTCACCATCACACATTGTAATACCAGAGTTCGGCATATTTTTTTCGATATATGCATATTTTCCAAGGGTCAGGTTAACCGCAACATTTTTTGTTACGCCCGCTGCTTCATCAAGATAATTACCGGCAATAATACCAAAGTTTCCGTTTCTAATACCCAGGTTTTCAATTTTGAATGGAACTGTTGTTGCAAGATTGAAAGCAACTCCTACACCACCAGCCTCGTCGAAAGGACCACCAATTGAATCCAACGGTTCGTATGCGTACTCATCTTCAGTCAGACCTCTGAGTGTTACAGATTTTGCACTATCGTTGAAGTCAGGAAGAATCGAAACCTTCTCGTTAATGTATCCCGAAATATAGATTGTGTAGTCAGCATTTTTAAGTTCATTTCCCGCAGAATCGCATTCGCCCCTTGCCGCCTGTGATTTTATTACGTCAAGAGCCTCTGAAACTGAACCAAAGGGTTTTGAATAAGTTCCGTTTCCGGAAGAAGTATTGCCCGAGCCGCCTGAAGTACCATCTCCACCAGAAGTTCCGTTTCCACCAGCGCTTCCCGCACCGCCTTCAGAAGAGGCTGTCGAAAAAACGTAAATGGAAGTAATATTCCAGCAGGCATACAGCGTAAAGCTTGAAGACGGAACAACATTATCTTCAAAATCAAAAGGCTCCTTAAAATCTGCATCCAGATACCAGCCAAAATCAGGTGCCATATCCGGATTCTGAACGGAAGGATTCTGCACAACTTCTGTTCCGCCTTCAAAGAAGTACTGGGATGGAACCACCGCCGCTTCGCCGGAAGCCCCGCTGGCCCTGTTTGCTTCAAAGGAAACGGCATATTTTTTCTTCCACTGAATCTGCTTTAAGGCAGAATATCCTTCCCCGTTTTCATCGGTTATGAAAACTGAAATTTCGTAAACCCCTGTTGGCCAGTCGATTGCATCGATTTCAAAAACGTTTTGATTCTGAGCCTTAGGCTGAATTGCGTCATCCACATACCAGTCGTAGTAATAGCCCTCCAGCTTAGGAGCAGTAAACTCCAGCTGCGTACCGGTAAAGTCTTCGTCAAAATTATCGGAAATTTCAATATCCGTGTAATTTCCTGCCGGGATACTTACATTTATTGCAGCCCCGCCCTGCCAGTTGATTTTATCAAGGTCAAAAGTGATTTTCTGCTCAGTTTTAAATCCGTGAATTTTTACAAGGTCAATAAAGGAATTCATCACGGTTTCGTTGTCATCAGCATAAACCCGGAATTTGATGTAATAGCTGCCGTTAGGAACTTCTGGTTCAAAATATTCGCCGTAAAAAGTATGAGTGGTTTTATCGAAGTCTGAATTATATGTAACCTCATTGTAGCCGTCGTAGTCTTCATCATATTCGTCAGCATTAAAAGGAACCGTTCCCCTGCTTTCGTAGGTAAAAAGACCAGCCTCAAGCTTTCCAATAGGGCTCTGGTCAGAACCGTCAGCCAGCCATTCAAAAGTGATGCTCAAATCTCCGTTATCCGCATAATGAGCCTTTCCCAGACTGATTTTCGTCGTTTTAAGATTAATCTCAACCGGCTCAGTTTCCGCAATCTGAGTTACGTGCTCATTCGATTCAGTTGAAGTGCGGGGTGTGATAAACTCCGCCATAAACTTATAAGTTCCCGGCTCAAGAATAACAGTTGAAGAAGTAAAGGCTTCAAAGGCAGTCTTTCCGCTTACGGTTTTGTCCATCCATTCAAGGCAGGAAACGCGTTCCGTTGTACCTGAAATGAACTGGTAGTCCTGGTAATCATCGGCGTCGGTTTTCTTCTGGGCCCACAGAACCACCTTTATGATGTCGTCCGCTTCCATATTTGAAGGATTAATTGTTCGCGATACAGAAGACGATTTATCAGCAGGGTCGTTGTCAGCCGAGCCGCTTCCATTAATGCCCTCCACCGACATTTGTACCTTTACAAGCTGAGTTTTCTTTTCCTTCAGACCGGTTTCTTTTTTTGCTTCCCCGGAAGAAAGTCCCGAACAGGATGAAAGAGATGCAAGCAGAGCCGCAAAAACAAAAATCACAGCCAGAAACTTCACTTTCAAAAACTTCACCAACGATTTTTCCATAAACACTCCAATTTCAATAAATATCAAAATTGACCGCACCTGACGCTTTTGTCAAAAGCAGGCCAACTGCACATCAAAGCAAGTTTTCAAAATTCAAAACCAAAAGGTTCTCCAAAATGAATTAAAACACAGTTTTAAATATTAATAAAGAGTTATTTTTTGGGGCGGAGACGGTCGGTCGGGTTTGCACCTCTCCCTCCCTGTTCCACCTACGGGGCTTTCGTGGCCCGCCTAAGGCTCGGTCTCCTTCGTCGCTTCGCTCCTCTCTCGCCTTTGCTCCCTCCGGTCGCAAACCACTACACCCCCGCCGCTGCTAACTTTCTGTTATATCTGAAGATTTATTCACCAAAATGGGTAATTTTCGAAGTTTTTTTTCAAATATATAGATATACACCAAAACAAAAGAGGTACCTATGCCAGAAACAAAAAAACTTACCCCGGAAGAAAAGTGGAATCAGGCCACTATTGCCGACAATTTTATTTTCTATAAGGTAATGCGCCATAATCAGGATGTATGCAAAGAACTGCTTGAAATCCTTTTAGAAATGGAAATCGACCGTATAGAAATGCAGGGCGAGGAGTTTATTCAGATTGATGCAGAACACCATGCCATTAGACTTGATGTATATGCCAAAAACTCTTCACAAGCCTTTGATATTGAAATCCAAACTACTGATACTCATGAGCTTCCAGAGCGCGCCCGCTATTATCAGGGAATGATTGATGTGGACAGTTTAAAATCAGGACAAAAATACAAGAATCTGAAAACCTCTTACATTATTTTCATTTGTATCGATGATATTTTTAATAGGGGATTAGGAAAATACACCTTTCAAAATATTTGCCGTGAAAATCCAGAAATCGCATTAAACGACCGTGCCTTCAAATACTTTTTTATCGCTAAAAACTATGATAAAATATTGAACGAAGACCAGGAAGCTTTCTTAAAGCTTATGCTCGGCCGTCCCGCAAAAGGCAAATTTGCAGATAAAATTACCCGCCTTGTAGAACAGGCAAAGCATAACGAACAGTGGAGGCACATGTATATGACACTCGAAGATTTAGAAAATGCAGCCTACGACCGCGGTGTGGAACAAGGAATAAAACAAGGACTGGAACAAGGAGCAGAATATAGCAAGCTCGAGGATGCAATAATGCTCATCGAAAAATATAATGCAACCCCAGAACAGGCAGCCCGGGACACTGGAATTTCACTGGAAAAACTGAATAACGCTCTGGCTGAAAAACTTCAGGCAAAGCAGAACTAATTGTTCATATATATTTCCACAGGATTACTGAAAAAAAAAGGATGCAGTACACTACCGCATCCCTGATATTTTTCTGCGGCGCACTACTGCACCGCAGTTATTTTTCCACCGGCTACTCTTTGTAAACCTTAAAGTTTCCTGTTGCTGTGTAAGAATCCACCTTATCATCAGAACCGGCAACCGTTACTGTAACCGCAACCGTATGAGTTCCAGAATTCAATCTGCTTAAATCCGGAATATAGGTGGTAGTTGGACGAGCAGCACCGGTCTCAGCGGTAACTTCGTTTCCATCCAGGAACCATGTATAAGAAGTAAAGCCTGATTCACAGGCAAAGGCACCTGTATTTTCATCCCAGCGAAGGTTTATCATCTGTGTATAATCATCAGGCCGTACAATTTCAAATTCAACCTCAAAACCGGCATTCGGCTTTTTAACAAAGTAGTATTTGTGAACAAGATTATGGTCATCACTCTCAGTATCATCCAGGAACTCCTGCGTATAGTTTGCCGCATAAAGAACATCGCTTACTGAATTAAAAGCAGAACGCATCAGTTCTACACCGGTAGTGCTTCCCTCAGATGCCTTAAAGGAACCTGTTTTTACAGCCGCCTTGCCTTCAATCATGAACGGCTCATAATCTTCAAACTTCGCATCTGCATCATCAGAAACAAAGAAGGAAATTGTGAAGTAGATTGTGGGATCATCCGGATCTTCCGGCTCATCAATAGGGTCGTCATTACCTGAAGAAGTTTCATTGAAAGTGATAGTAATTCCACTCATACTTTCCACCGTGAACTCGCCATACAGGTTTTTAATTGTGAAAATGTTCGGTTTTCCGGCTTCTTCAAGCTCCTCTGTTTTCTGATTGAAGAAATAATTTTCACTAACCGTAACGCTGAGCACTTCATCCTCGTCCTGATCCTCCTCCGAAACTTCCGAGGTTTCAGAAACATTCGAGCTGGATTTAGACCAGGTTCCCCTGGAAATTACAAAAGAAGTTGTTTCATCTTCGTCATCATCTTCAGAAACTTCCGTTGTACCCGTTCCGTCACCTGAAGAAGTATTTGGCATCTCGTACCTGATTACATAGTCCGAGGTTTCGTTATCGAAAATATCCAGAATAAACAGACCGTTCGACCAGCCAGTAGTTTTTGAATGACCGTCTATAGAGAAACAAGGCTCATCAAGCTCTTCCGGGTCGTCTCCGCCAAATTCTTCTTCGCTATAAATCGTAATTACAAGCTCAACATCGTTCTTGTCAGCAATCTTGGTTTTCTTAACCGGCTTTCCGAAACCAAAGGCAGTTCCTTCATTTGAATAGTATTGCAAAAATGAATAGAAATAATATTCTTTTCCCGTCTCCAGATATTTTGAAGCACCCGTTACAGTAATGGTTCCGTCATCTGCCACAGAAATATTTTTCTGATCGATTTTTGAATCCATATACCAGGAACCAATTATTTCTGTTTCATCAAATGAAAGCTTATTTATTAATTTCATTAATTCTACATAATCACCGGCAATCTTTTCATCAACCTTTAACGCGTCAACTGCATATACAGCCACTGTACTAAGATCAATAGCAGGCACCTTTGTTTTGCTGTCGTAACTCAAGGTTACTGTATATGGCACTCCGTCTTCATCATCCTCCGGATCATCTTCGAATTCCGGTGCATTAAGTGTAACATCAAGAGAATTTGGACCGCCCTTAATTACACACTCTTCAGAAGTTCCCTCAACAAAAACCTCTTCCTCCGTGTGATTAAATCCAAACACCGAAACAGAAATCGAAGAATAAAGCTTTACATTTGCTTTTATTGTAGAACCAACAGGAATTGAATCAAAGGCTATAGAGTACACCTTATCTTCAGCGTTCTCTGGAAACCTCTTCATAATCTCTTCTTCAAGACTATCAAGGTACTCTTCATTATCATCAGTTACGCCATCATTAAAATCCGAAATATCTTCGCCAGAAAAATTATAATCTTTCAAATCGAAGGAGAACATCTGAAGTTTCTTTGTCTGCTGGTAGCTGCCGGTAAGCTTTACAGAAAGCATAATTTTAACGGTAACATTCATACTGTCCGAAAGGGCTTTGACATCAATCGGATTTCCATTGGAATCCTCTCCTTCCACGGTGATGCCGGTAGTACCATCGTCTTTTGTTATACCAGTACCATCTGAATTCGAAGAGCGGGAAGCAGGATTAGCGGACAAAGCATTACGCAGCGTTTCATTACTCAACGATGCCACCCGGGAAGCCAGGGAGCGGGAAGCTGCCGAATTGGCAACAGCTTTTTCAACCTGTCCAGAAGTAAGGCTGAAAGTTACAGAACCACTATTTTCATTAAAACCAGAACATGAAGTAAACGTAAACAAAAGCGCAAGGCTTAAAAGCGCAAAAAGTCTTCTCATATCATTCCCCCAAAAAGTATTACAAATTTGTTATATGCTATTTTTTGTGATTTGTCTAGAAAAATAAAATGAGAAAAGGGGAATTTTCAGGGGCTGTCTATAAAGAAGTTCATGTGGTGGCTAAACCTGTCGCCCGCTTGCGCACGGAGCGTAGCGGAGTAATGACCACAGCCCCTGCTGATCAAAATACCGCTTGCAGGGCATCTTCTCAAGGTAAGGCTCTGCAGCGCCGTCTCTTAAACGCCGCTGCAAACAAAACTAATTACCAAGTGAATCAATTCTTACAAGGCTTGGACGGTCGGTTGGGCGCTCAAGACTCATGTACTGCTCAAGCAGGTCCTTTTCCTTTGAAGAAATCTTGGAAGGAATCTGAACCATTACCTTTACATACAAATCGCCGGCCTTGTCCGGATTTGCAGTATACGGAACACCCTTTCCACGGATTTTAAGAAGCTTTCCGTTTGGAGTTCCAGCCGGTACGGAGAAGGTAATCGTGTGAGCATCCAGCGCCTGGAAGGAAATCTCCGCTCCAAGAATAGCCTGTGTAAAGGAAACTGGAATTGCACAGTACAAATCCTGTCCGTCCCGCTCGAAATACGGGTGCTGCTCAACATGGATGATAACCATCAGGTCGCCTGCTGGTCCTCCATTTTCGCCGGCATCGCCCTGATGCGGAATAGAAATACGCTTTCCATTATCCACGCCGCAAGGTATATTCAGGGTCATCTGCTTGCTCTTTTCTACAACACCGCGGCCGCCGCAGGCTCTACACGGTTTTTCAATTTTCATTCCGGTTCCAGAACAGTCAGGACACGGCTGCTGAACCGCAAAGAAACCTGCGCTGCGGCGAATCTGACCGATACCGTTACAGGTCGGACAGGTGCGCTTTGAAGTTCCCGGAGTACATCCGTTTCCCTTACACTCTGAACAGGTTTCGTTGTGTCTGTATCTTAATTCGGTTTTTGTACCGTAAACAGCTTCTTTAAAAGAAATGTTAAGGTCATAGCGAAGGCTTGCACCCTCTGAAGGGCCGCCTCTTTTTCTGCCGGAAGATCTTCCACCTCCGCCACCAAAGATTCCGTCAAAAATATCGGAAAAGCCGCCGCCCATGCTGCCAAAAATATCAGCAAAATCGTGGAACGCGTGAGAGTACTGAGCGCCACCGGCACCGCCACCCATCTGCTCGTCCACACCAGCAAAGCCGTACTGGTCGTAAAGAGGTCGCTTTTTTTCATCAGAAAGAACTTCGTAGGCTTCCGTTGCTTCACGGAATTTTTCCTCAGCAGTCTTGTCTCCCGGGTTCTTATCCGGATGATACTTGATTGCAAGTTTTCGATAAGCCTTCTTTATGTCTTCAATCGATGCACTCTTGTCTACACCCAATACTTCGTAATAATCACGCTTTGCCATTTCTGTTAAATCCTTGTCTCTATATTACCAAAAAACGACCCCCTCTGCAAATACACGAAGGGGGTCTTTCACTAATTTAGCCTTAATTTCGAGTTTTATAAATCCTACTTCAAAATTGGCTATCGGTCGCGTCCTGCGGGTCAAAACCGCATGCTAGCATGCTAAACGCAGTTTGTGGCAAGGGAACTCATGAATTGCCGCTTGCGCGGCAGCCACAAACTGAGTTTTTTTGCCCGCATTCCGCTACCCTAGCGCCAATTTTGTATTATATTTGCAAACTCGAAGTTAGCGCTATTTATAGTTTTACTAGCTTATTTGTCGTCATGAACTTCGTATTCAACGTCGTCGGCGGAGCCTTTGTCGAAGCCTTTTGCACCGGCGCCGGAATCAGAAGAAGCACCTGCATCTGCACCGGCATCGCCTGCGCCTGCATCTCCGGCACCAGCAGCCTGTGCACCAGAGTTCTTGTATACTTCTTCAGCAAGCTTATATGAAGCCTGTTTGAGTTCTTCAGTTTTTGCCTTGATGTCAGCAGTGTTGTCAGAAGAAACAGCCTGCTTGAGGGCAGCAATTGCGTCTTCAATCTTCTGCTTGTCAGCGTCAGAAATCTTGTCGCCGTAATCTTTGATGCTCTTTTCTGTAGCATAGATAAGGCTGTCTGCTTCGTTCTTAGCATCGATTGCTTCGCGCTTTTCTTTATCTGCAGCAGCGTTTGCTTCAGCATCTTTTACCATCTTTTCGATTTCAGCATCGCTCAAACCAGAAGAAGATGTAATCTGGATGTGCTGCTCTTTACCAGTTCCCATATCCTTTGCAGATACGTGAACGATACCGTTAGCATCGATGTCGAATGTTACTTCAATCTGTGGTACACCGCGTGGAGCAGAAGGGATTCCAACAAGGTCAAAATTACCCAGGGTTCGGTTCTGAGCAGCCATTTCGCGTTCACCCTGAAGTACGTGGATGCTTACAGCAGTCTGTCCGTCAGCAGCAGTACTGAATACCTGGCTCTTCTTTACAGGGATTGTTGTGTTTCTTGGGATAAGCTTTGTGAATACACCACCAAGAGTTTCGATACCAAGTGAAAGTGGAGTTACGTCCAGAAGAAGGATGTCTTTTACACCAGCATCTCCGCTAAGAACGGCACCCTGAACTGCTGCACCGATTGCAACTGCTTCATCAGGGTTTACTGCACGGCTTCCTTCCTTACCGAAAATCTGCTTTACAACTTCCTGTACCTTTGGCATTCGTGAAGAACCACCAACAAGGATAACCTCGTCAATCTTGTCAGAAGAAATACCAGCATCAGCCAAAGCTTTGCGACAAGGCTCTTTTGTTCTTTCGAGCAGGTCTTCTGTCATCTGTTCAAACTGTGCACGGGTAAGAGTCTTCTGAAGGTTCTTTGGACCAGTTGCATCAGCAGTGATGAACGGAAGGATAATATCTGTTGAAGTCTGGTTTGAAAGCTGGATTTTAGCATTTTCAGCTGCTTCACGAAGACGCTGCATAGCCATTGCATCTCCAGAAAGGTCGATTCCAGTTTCGCACTTGAATTCTTTGAGAAGCCAGTTGATGATTGCGCGGTCCCAGTCGTCTCCACCAAGGTGAGTATCACCGTTTGTAGATTTTACTTCGTATACACCGTCAGCAAGTTCAAGAATAGAAATATCGAATGTACCACCACCAAGGTCGTAAACAGCGATTGTTCTTTCCTTGTCCTGATCCTTTACACCGAATGCAAGAGCAGCGGCTGTAGGTTCGTTGATGATACGCTGAACGTTAAGACCGGCGATTTTACCAGCGTCCTTTGTAGCCTGACGCTGAGAGTCGTTAAAGTAAGCAGGAACAGTGATAACTGCATCAGTTACTGTTTCTCCAAGATAATCTTCAGCAGTTTTCTTCATTTTCTGGAGGATGAAAGCAGAGATTTCCTGTGGGCTATATTTTTTTGTTTCGTTTCCCTGTTTGATTTCTACACGGCAGTCTGAACCGTTATCAAGAACTGTGTATGGAAGCTTTGTTGCTTCACCCTGGAGTTCGCTGAAGCGGTGACCAATAAGACGCTTTACAGAATATACAGTGTTCTTTGGGTTTGTAATCATCTGGTTTTTAGCAGGAGCACCAACAATTCGGTCTCCGTTGTCTTTAAAACCTACGATTGAAGGAGTTGTTCTTCCACCTTCAGAGTTCTGAATTACAACTGCTTCACCATTTTCCATTACAGCAACACAAGAGTTTGTTGTTCCCAAGTCAATACCAATAATTTTACCCATTTTATATACCTCTCAATATAGACAATTTAAAGGGGCGCCTGCCCCTCGGCCGCACTTTGTTGCGGCCTACCCCCTCGCCTAAGGGCTCCGCCCTTAAAATCCCGTTTTAGTTCGATTTCGGCACGCAAGGCGGACAAGCTAAAAATTGCTTTCGCAATTTTTTTAACGCTTTCCGATTAATCAGTGCCCGCCAGCGGCATTTTAGTTCTTCGGAACTTTTACCATTACCTTAGCGTGGCGGATAATTCTGTCGTGAAGCTTGTAGCCCTTCATATAAACCTGAAGCAAAGTTTCTTTCTTTGCTTTTTCGTCTTCTGTACGGCCGATTGCTTCGTGCAGTTCCGGATTAAATTCATCGCCCTCTTTTCCAAAGCTTGAAAGACCATATTTGTCTTCCAGCATTTTTACAAGAGCTTTGTTTATCATCTTTACGCCGTCTGCAATTGATTTTGCATCCTTTGCGTCTTTTGCCGCATCAATTGTGCGGTCAAAATTATCCAGACTTTCAAGCAAGTCGCTCAAAAGAGAAGCGTTTGCATAAGCTACAGCTTCTTCTTTCTGCTGCTTCATGCGCTTTCGCCAGTTGTCATTTTCAGCAGCCTTGTAGAGCATCTGCTTTTTCAGTTCTTCAATCTGACCTTCAAGTTCTTTAATTTTCTCTTCAGGAGATACAGTTTTTTCTTCAGCCGCAGCCTGTTCAGCACCTTCCTGTGCTTTTTCTTCTGCTGCGTTCTGAGCTTCTTTCTCATCCTGAGATTCTGTGTTTTCGTTCTTTGTTTCTTCCGACATCTAATTGTCCTTTTTCTTTGTTCTACTATAAAAATACTAATTTTATAATTCAATCGTCAATAAAAAAATAAAAAAAATTGCAATTTTTTTTAAATTTATCTCTAATTTCGAGGTTATGAAATATGCATCAAAAATTGGCTACCGGTCGCGTCCTGCGGGTCAAAACCGCGCGCTAGCGCGCTAAACGCTGTTTGTGGCAAGGGAACTTTATTAATTGCCGCTTGCGCGGCAACCACAAACAGAGTTTTTTTGCCCGCATGCCGCTTCCCTTCCGCCAATTTTTGATTATAGTTTTCAACCTCGAAATTAAGACTATTTTCCAAACAGGAACCCCGCTTACGCCAATTTTTGATTATACTTTTCAAACTCGAAATTACAGTTAATTCAAAACAGACTCTCTTTGCCACAAACAGAGTTTTTTTGCCCGCATGCCGCTTCCCTCCCGCCAATTTTTGATTATACTTTTCAAACTCGAAATTAAAGATAATTCAAAACTGAATAGTTAAAATGGGAGTGGGGCGTTTGCGGTGATTGTTTCTCCGGTTACGGGGTGCTTGAAGGAAAGGAGGCTGGCATGCAGATAAATGCGCTCTTCTGCTTCGCCGCCGTACAGGGTGTCTCCTAAAATCGGGAGGCCTTTTGAGCTCAGATGTACACGGATCTGATGGGTGCGGCCGGTAAAAAGGTTTGCCTGCACTCGGAAACACTTTCTACTATTTATAGTACATTCTTCCAGAACCTTAAAGTCTGTCTTTGAATACAGGGCGCCATCTCCTCTTCCGGCGGGAGTTTTATAGAGCTCCCATTTTGCAGCCTGAGTTTTGGAGCTTGAGCGTGACATATAGCCTTCAACAGTAAAAGTATCTCCTGTTTTCAAACTGCCGCGACCGACTGTCTGTTTACCGGTCACCTGAGAATTACTCTGAGTGCACAGTGCCTGGTAGATTTTTGTAAAATCGTGCTTTTCAAACATTTCGCTGATTGCCTTGTTCACAGTTCTCTGTTTTGTAAAAAGAATGGCGCCGCTTGTGTCCCGGTCAAGACGATGCATGATTCCGGCATAGGGCGGATTTCGCAAGGCAGGATTTTTCTTCCATAAATAACGCACCACCGCCGCATGAAGATTATCACGTTTTTCGTCCCCGACGATTGTTTTTTCAGTAGGAAAATGAGCGGGCTTATTTACGATTATCAGGTATTCGTCCTCAAAAAGCACATCCTCCGGGCGGACATCATAGGAAATATCCTCCGGCTGCTTTTCAAAAAAGAACTTTTCTTCATCAAACTGAACGGTTACATTGCTTTTTCCACGGAGCTCAAAAGCCGGTCGAACCACCTGCCTTCCGTTCACACTGACAGAACCGCTTATAATAAGACGCCGGATTTTGGAATTACTGAGGACAGGGTTTTCTGGGCGCCCTTCAGACTTTCCAGAAGCATCGCTTTCCGCCTTCGCACTTCCGGCGCCCTTCACCTTCAGAGGAAGCTCCCGGCGCAGAAATTCATCCAGTCGTATTTTTTCCGATGTAGAAAAATTGTAAATCAAGATTTTTTCTCCCTGTATTCCGCTAAACTCCAGCCGGATTTGAATTTAAACTTCCAAACCCGAAAGACAGGCCAATCAGCAATTTCCAGAGCGGTTTCTAGCAGATTTTATAGTCCGGGTCACCGTCAGCGTTCAGAAAAATCTGAACCGTGCTGTGCTCCATGCAGACATCGTTGGCAAAAGAAACAATATCCATGCTTTCCGGACTCAGAAGATCGTCCGGATTGTAGTCCGTCTCAATTGTAGACTCTTCCCCTTCACTCACAAGACGGCTGAAAGCGCCGTTCAGTTTTACAATGTCGTTTACTGCGCTAAGAAGCTGTCCCTTGTGTTTTTCTTCCAGCTTCATATCAAGGAACAGAACCTGCATTTTTTCAATATTGATGTGGGCTTCCTCTTCCGGGATATAGCCGCTTTTAAAATCGCAGTTATTCACCCGCTGCCATTCGGCAAAATCCGCAAAAAATGCGCTTGCCTGAATGCGCAATGCCGCCAGAACAGAATTGAACCAGCCCACAGCGCGCCCCGCCGAGTAGAAAGTCCGGCAGGCAAAGGCCATATCCCGGGCAAAGCGGATATCCTGGGCCGAAAAAGTACCGGAAACAACCGGAGAAAAATCAAATGAACATTTGGACTGCGTAGCACCTGCGGAATTCCCGCCATCTGCACCAGCATCTGCTTCAAGCTGAGGAAAATCGATATGATTCGGGTACTGGGCAATGGTAAAATCAAGCCGTTCACGGAAGGCCTTAAGGGAATCAGCAAAACCAGCGTTACCAGCGCTTGCACCGGAGAACACCGTTTTGTTTTTTGAAGTAACACCGCCTGCCGTCACACCCGCAGCCCCCACAGCAGGGCACGCGTAATACAGGTTCACCCCAAAAACAAGCCCCGCCTGATTCAAAAGGGCACATTTTTTTGCGTAAAGCTTTTTGTCAAAGCCCCGGCTGGCAAGTTCAAAATCCATTTCAATACTGCAGTGGATATTGCACAGGGCGCGAACAACTTCCATATCTATAATAGAAGGAAGAATTTTAATGGAAACAAAAACATCCGGAGCATCCCGCTGAACAGCCTTCAAAAAGCTTAAAAGCCGCGGCTTATCCCGGGAAATAACCGTATCGTGTACAGTGAGCTCAGTAATCCCGTTTTCGCGGCATTTTTTCAGCTGCTTTTCAAGCTCTTCACTCGTAAACGAAAACTGTTTTTCCATTTTAACCCCCGGATAATCAGTATAAGCAGAAGTCGCCTGCTTTCCAAAACTCTATAAAAAAGCCCGTCTTCAAGGCGGGCTTAAAACAAATTCTACAGCAGCGTAATTCCTTTTTCTTCGCAGGCCTTTCGCTCTGCTTCCGGCCATACAGAAACCTGAGTTTCACCGATATGGGCCTTTCTAAGGAAGAACATACAAAGCCGGGACTGACCGATACCGCCTCCCAGAGTCTGGGTAAGCTCACCGTTCAACAGCTTTTTGTGGAACGGCAGTTCAGCACGCTCAGGGCAGCCACGCTCTTCAAGCTGTTTTTTAAGGCTTTCAGGGCTTACGCGGATACCCATTGAACTGAGCTCAAAGGCGCGGTTCAAAACCGGGTTCCATACAAGAAGGTCACCGTTCAAGCCTGTGTGGCCGTCGCCGCTTTCAGTAATCCAGTCATCATAGTCAGGTGCACGGCCATCATGGATTGTACCGTCTGGCAGTTTTCCGCCGATACCCACGATGAAAACAGCACCGTATTCCTTACAAACTGCATCTTCCCTTTCTTTTGGAGAAAGTTTTGGATATTTTCTCTGCAAATCGTCAGAATAAACAATCTTAATTGAATCAGGAAGAATAGGCTTAATCTGAGGATAGCGGTCGTAGATAAAGAATTCTGTTCTCTTCAGACAGCTGTAAACCTTTTTTACAATGTCGATAAGGTAAAAAACAGTTCTGTCCTTTTCGTCGATAGCCATACACCAGTCCCACTGGTCAACATAGATTGAATGAATGTTGTCGATGGTGTCATCCGGACGGATAGCGTTCATATCGGTATAGATACCAAAACCAGGAGTGAGTCCCATTTCGGTAACCTTTACGCGCTTCCACTTTGCAAGGGACTGAACAATTTCCATTTTCTGGCCACCCATATTTCCTACTTCAAAGGAAACTGGACGCTCAACACCGTTCAAATCGTCGTTCAAACCGCTTCCACAAGGAACAAAAAGAGGAGCAGTAACGCGGGTCAAATCCAGTTCAGTAGAAAGAGTGAGCTGGAAGAAGTCTTTTATTGCTACAATTGCATGTTCAGTTTCTTTAGGACCCAAAATTGATTTATATTTCATTTGAATTATTCTCCATCGTAATTAATAAGCGTAGTAACCTTCACCGGGGCAAGCACTTTTTCATAATTTAAAAACGGTAAGCCGATAATTCCAAAGAACTCGCTTACCTCAGCGCCTCCCATCTCAAGAAGTTTTTTTGAAGCTTCCAGTGTTCCACCTGTGGCAATCAGATCATCTGCCACAAGATATTTTTTTCCAGCCTGAATGTCAGACTTGTGAACTTCGATTTCAGCAGTTCCGTATTCAAGGGCGTAGGCACAGCGGTAAACATCACCAGGGAGTTTTCCCTTTTTTCGGATTAAAACGAGAGGAATTCCAAGGCGTTCTGCCAGAGGTGCGGCAAGAATAAAACCCCGGGATTCGATGCCACAGACGCCGTCAAGCTTTTTGTCCTTGTACAGCTCAACCATCTTATCAACAATAAAACCAAAGCATTCCGGATTTGTAAAAATACTGGTTACATCATAAAAAAGGATTCCCGGCTTAGGAAAATCCGGAACCCGTCTGATACATTTATCAAGTTCTTCTGTGGTCATAACGATTTATTTTAGTACGATTTTGAGGGATTTTCAACAGATTTTTTTGAAGTGATTTTTATGAAGTGCAGGCAAAATTCTCGACAAAAAAGAAAAAAAAGCGCCGCACTTCAAAAGTACGGCGCCTATCTATCAATCTTGAGTAAAATTACAATACGCAGATTGGAACGAATGTTTCAGCCTTCAAAGAAGCACCACCGATAAGACCACCGTCGATATCTGGCTGAGCGAGGAGCTCTGGTGCGTTAGAAGCTTTCATAGATCCACCGTACTGGATGATTACTTCGTCAGCAACTTTCTGGTTGTAGAGTTTTGCAATGTAACCACGGATAAACTTGTGGATTGCCTGAGCATCATCTGGAGTTGCAGTTTTACCAGTTCCGATAGCCCAAACTGGTTCGTAAGCGATTGTTACGTTCTTCATCTGTTCTTCTG